>NZ_JAQRFN010000090.1 GCF_028598555.1 Xenorhabdus anantnagensis | reverse complement strand
TTAGATCATGTCATTACTTGTTATTCAATAGGTATTTGAAAAGTATGCTCGCGCCCTGAGTATCATGCCCAAATAGCGGTGGCTGATAAATCAGGTCACAGCCATACTGAGACACTATTCACGATAGAAAAACAGAATAATACCCCCAATGATACTGGGCTTTCCCTGCCTGAATCCAAATTGTTTTTGAACGCTATCCAGCAATCGGTGATCCAGAAACAGGCGGCTGAATACCTGAGTGAACGTCGCGCTTGTCCTCATTGTCAACGAAATCGACGGGTAAAAGGCAAACAGACAATCCTGTATCGAACCTTGTTTGACATTGATGCCCTTCTAAGTGTCAAGTTGTTATTTGCCTGCTGTTGATCTGCCGATTTTGGTTACGCAATAAGGTAAATATCTCTCTGGATATATAGCGCTTTAAGCAACGGATGGTGTAGTGGTCAAGAACTACCGGACACATTTCTGGCCTCTTCCCACTGTCTTTCATATTCAGCCGGGGAAATTCCTCCATTAAAACTATGGGGACGGGTGTAATTATAATACCCGCCCAAATAGCAGGTGATATCCCGGATTGCCTCA
>NZ_JAQRFN010000009.1 GCF_028598555.1 Xenorhabdus anantnagensis | reverse complement strand
GTTTAACAGGTGCCCCAAGTTATTGAACACCCGTTGTTTGTTACCTGCTGATTTCTCACCTATACGCTCAAGTTTTGTTAACCATGATAGTCCGTCGTTGCTGTGTACGGTCATTGTTGCCCTCTTACGTTCGATCTGTCTGCCAGCCCTTCGCTCCACGGTCATTACTCGCTTCATTACTACTATGGCTGACTCCGACTTCCGGAAAGCCATTTCTGTGGCCTTGTGTTTGGCACTTGTGCCACAGATACCCAGTTCCTCAGGGAACCCTCCGGATCTCCTGTGTTCCGTCATTCATCTCTGCAAACTCGCTGACGCCTGCGCCCCCGGTGGTTGGTTTCCTTTGGCAAATTTGCCAGTATGGCCTCCGGTAACCTGTTGCCTGCCAGATGCTCCAACCTGTCGGCTCCCACAATTAGTTCAATTTCGGGGGTATCGCGTTCACCCTTTGGTTTCGGCTCGAATGCTTCGCTGTCTACGCTTCACCCTCCAAGTTACCCAGGACGGCGCAAGACTCGCTATCCGGTGGCACTGGCTATGCCTTCCGGAGCAGGACTTTCACCTGCAAGACAAATGCAGCTTTTCACAGCGCACGGGACATTTGAACAGAAACTTACAGGTTTCACCCTCGCGGTTCCTTCTCAAACCCTAAATTCCTGTAAAAAATTCACTTCGAGTTAAAATAAGAAAAGCACTTCCAATACATATATATTTGAAATTAATTATTGGAATCTTAATTTTTTCTGTTTGTTATATTTATTAATGTGACAGGAAACTTAGATAAGTAATGATTAGGTGAAATAAATAAATTTTTTCTTGAGGAAAATAATATTATGACTAAGGCGTAACTTCCTCAATCATAATATTAATGGCTGTTTATTCTTTTAGTGAGCTATGACAACATCTTCATTCAATACCAGCGACAACAATGCCTGACGGGCAAAAATGCCATTCCCTGCTTGCTGGAAATAATAAGCATATGGTGTTTTATCAACATCTACCGTGATTTCATCAATACGTGGCAGCGGATGCAGCACTTTCAGGTTCTCTTTGACATTCACCAGATCCGCCGCACGCAGAACAAACTGAGCCTTGATATTGGCATATTCTGAAGGATCAAGACGCTCTTTCTGGACACGGGTCATATACAGAATATCCAGTTCAGGCAGGATATCTTCAAAATTATGGTGAAGGCTGTAACTTACCTGTTTTTCTTCCAGCATATGCAGGATATAGCTTGGCATCGCCAATGCATCTGGAGCGATAAAACAGAAATGGTTGCCATTAAATTTTGCCAGTGCTTGTGTCAGCGAATGGACGGTACGGCCATATTTCAAATCACCGACCATGGCGATTTTCAGGTTTTCCAGTCTGCCCTGAGTTTCCTGAATGGTGAACAGATCCAGCAAAGTCTGGGTCGGATGTTGGTTTGCACCATCGCCGGCGTTAATAATTGGGATATGACCGGAGAACTCAGAAGCCAGTCGTGCCGCCCCTTCCTGTGGATGACGCATGACGATAGCATCGGCATATTGGCTGATGATAGAAATAGTGTCAGCCAGAGTTTCTCCCTTTTTACCCAATGAGGTATTGCTACTGTCAGCAAAGCCAACAACGGAAGCGCCGAGTCGCTGAATAGCGGTTTCAAAAGAGAGACGGGTGCGCGTTGAAGCTTCAAAAAAGCAACTCGCAATCACCTTGTGTTTCAGTAACTCAGTCTGTGGATTGGCTTTCAATGCAGCGGCCGTCTGCAATACCAGTTCCAGATCTGCGCGGTTCAGATCATTAATTGAAATGATATGTTTGCGATATAACGGGTTAGCCATGTTTACGTTCCTCTTTTATGACTTCTAGCCTTGGACTCGGCAGGCAAAAAAAAGCCCCTCAATTGAGGGGCTTTTAAATGTTCGGTTAAGCAATGGGAAAAACAATGCGCTTACGCTGCCAGCAGACAGTGTTTTGTTAGCTTGATGTTTTTTAACAGCCTTTACGGCGCAATCTTTCATGTTTTCTCCCAGCAAATCGTCGCGCATTATACTCACGATAGCATTCACCGCAAGGCTTACGGGAAGAAATTTCTGTTTTAATTAAATGCCAGACTTAGCGGCCGGAATAATGATGTGATTATTCGTCTCGATCACCCAAACTAACAGCCATTCTATTGAAAGCATTCATGAGGGAAATAGCTGCGGTTAGATCAACAATCTCTTTTTCTGTAAAAACAGCATCAAGACGTTCTTTTATTTTATCCAGTGTGCTCTGCTTAAGATTGGTTGTTAAGGCTTCGCACCATTCTAATGCCAGTTTCTCTTTTGGGTTGTAGATATTGGAATTGAACCACGCAGGCAATTTATCCAGTTTTACTTGTTCTATGTCATGATCTTTGCGGATTGCTTCAGCATGAAGATGGCAACAATAAGCACAGCCATTTATTTGGGATACCCGTGTTTCCACCAATAAAATAAGTTCTTGATCCAGTTCAGAAGCATGGATTTCTTCGTAGCTTTTATATAACGGGTTAATAATGCTAGGTGAAACTTTTGCGTAATTCATTATTATCTCTCTGGAATTTTTATTTTTGTTGAAGGATGCCAACTATAAATAGGTAATGTAAAAATAGTTCTGCCAGAATGCTTTTGAGAGGTATTTCTCGGAAAATAACAGAAAATATTATATATCAGAATTTATACTGATATTTATACAGATATCACGTTTATCTCCTTCATTTTTCAAGTTACCGCTTTGTTAGCTATGCGGCAACTTGAAATCTGTTACTTGAAGCCTACTGGGCCATCCCCTTCTTCTTTATTTTCTTGTGAGAAGTTATTTAACTTTAAATACCGCAAAATCTTCGGCCAGATCGGTATTTGGGAATATTTCCCGGCATTCCGCCAATAATCGCGGGCAATCTTCGAGGCTATAGCGTCCGCTGATATGTGTGGCGATAAAGTGTTTTACCTTGGCATCACGTGCGAGTGTTGCGGCTTGCTTGGTGGTGGAGTGTCCGCGCTCATTGGCTTTTGCTGCAAATGCATCTTCCAGCGTAGTTTCATGTACCATCACATCAACATTGGCAGCCAGTTTCAGTGCTTCCTGAGTCGGTTCGGTATCCCCGAAAATGGCCAGTGACTTACCACGAATTGGTGTACCTAAATAATCTTGACCACAAATTGTACGACCGTCTTCCAGTGTCACCGTTCCGCCTTGTTTTAAAGTCTGCATCCAAGGCCCACGGGGAATACCATCCTGATTCAGTTTTTGCGCATCAAGTGGGCCGGGTTTATCGTGTTCTTCAATGCGATAACCATAGCATTCCACTCGATGATTCAGGGCATAAGCCGTGACTTTGAATTCACCGTCATCAAACAGTTGTCCGGGCTGGACTTCAATGATTTCCAGCGGATAGGTCAGGAAAGAGCAGCTTAGTTGCAATGTGGTTTCCACAAACTGACGTATGCCGGTTGGCCCGTATAAAGTGAGGGGATCGGTGGAACCGCCCATTGAACGGCTACACAATAATCCGGGCAAACCGAAGATATGATCACCATGCAGGTGAGTAATAAAGATTTTCTCCAGTTTGGGTATCTTGATGGGAGAATGGAGGATTTGGTGTTGGGTTCCCTCTCCGCAATCAAACATCCACAGTGCGTTGCGGATACTCTGTAAGTCGAGGATCAGACTGGTGACATTGCGCTCTTTTGTAGGAATGCCTGCACTGGTGCCTAAAAATTTCAGTTCCATCTTGTTGTTCTCTTAACTGTTGTTATTCTAATGAGGCTCTAATGAGGTTCTAATGAGGTTCTAATGAGGTTCTAATATAGCTCTAATAATGTTGAATACTCTCCCAATCCAGACCGAATCGGGCAAGGTACTTGCGTAATCTGTCGGCATCATTGGGCTGTTTTTTCTGTTGGCGGGAAACAGCAAATAACTTGCGGCCAGCTTCCGATAAGCTGCTGGAGCCACGGCATATTTTAACCACTGTTTCTAGTTGTTGGCGGTCAAACAGATCGATTTTGGATAGATGCTTTGGCAGTAGGGATACGTATTCTTCTCCGTGCCAATTTTGCTTGAGCCGCGAGATTTCTTCTTCAACTAACTGTTGGTTGATGCGCCCATTTTCGGCGAATGTCGCCATTCGTGCGACGGAAGCACTGAGTTCGCGAAAATTTCCTCGCCACTGAGCTTGTTCTGAACAGGCAAAATGCAGGTAAATTTGCCGCGCTTCTTTATCAAAGCGAACTTGCGTTTGCTGCATTTGTGCATAGCGAGCAAGTTCATAATCTATGTTCGGCTCGATATCTTCGTGACGTTGTGCCAGACCGGGCAATTGATAAGTCCACATATTGATGCGGGCATACAGATCTTCGCGGAATTTCCCCTGAGCGACCCAATCTCGCAGATCACGGTGTGTACCGGCAATTAATTGAAAATCACTGCGTATTTCCTTATCCGATCCATAAGGCAGGAAATTCTTTTCTTCAATGGCTTTCAGTAGCATCGCTTGCTCGTCCAATCCCAATTCTGCCACTTCGTCAAGAAACAGAATACCTCCATCGGCTTCACGAAGTAGTCCGCTTCGTGGCTGAATGGCTCCTGTAAATGCCCCTTTGACGTGTCCAAACAGGGTAGACATCGCGTTATCACCGCGCAGGGTGGCACAGTTCACCTCTACAAACCGTCCTTCAATTAAATGACGTGATTGCCGTAACTGATAGATCCGGCGGGCGAGAAAGGACTTACCCGCACCAGTCGGCCCTGTCAGCAAAATTGGTGCAGTGGAGCGCAAAGCGACACGTTCCACTTGATCGATCAAGCGGTTGAAATTGGTATTGCGTGTGGCGATACCCGATTTCAAGAATGCCACCTGTTCCTGTTGTTCCCGCTGGAAGCGGCTGGTCAGGGTAGTATAGCGGCTGAGATCTAAATCGATAATCGTATAAACGCCGGCGGGATGACTCTCAGTTTCCTCATTTTTTTTGGGCGATGTCTGGAGCAGTTGGGCAGGCAGGTAACGGGCTTCGGTCAGTAAGAACCAGCAGATTTGCGCAACGTGAGTACCAGTTGTGATATGTATCAGGTACTCTTCGTTTTCAATGTCGAAAGGATAACGAACAGCAAAATCCAACAGAGTGGTATAAACCTCTTCAAAATCCCACGGATCTTCAATCTGGATCTCGTTCAACACCACTTTGGTCTGCGGTGAAACTTGAGCAATATCCTCTTTAACTCTCTCCGCCAAAACGTAGTCATTGGTTTGATAGAGCAATTCCAGCTTATCAATCGGCAACTCAGGCTGTTGGCACATGCCAATGGTGGGGCGCCATTTTGTCCAGCGATTAGCCGTCTTACCCCGTCTATCTAATTTTGTACCCAAAATACCAATGACAACTCTGCGTTTCATTATCTTCTCTACATTTTTTTATCTGAACTTATAAACAGCGATATAAAAAGATAAGGAATTTGAACTGCAAAAACAATCACCAAAAACAGTCTAAAATAAAAACAGTTATTTTTCAGATACATAAAAAATATTTCTGTTTT
This sequence comes from Xenorhabdus anantnagensis, assembly GCF_028598555.1. Lineage (GTDB taxonomy): Bacteria > Pseudomonadota > Gammaproteobacteria > Enterobacterales > Enterobacteriaceae > Xenorhabdus > Xenorhabdus anantnagensis. Next base: position 166,613 of record NZ_JAQRFN010000009.1, on the reverse strand, counting down.
TTCCAAAGTTGGCACGCAATTGGCAATAACTAGAGTGTCAACACACTGAAATAGCATGGGTGCTAAACGGGCTGGTAAAAATTAAAGGGGAGCAATTATGACAACAACAATGACAACAACTGAAATGACAACCAACGCTTATAACTTATTGACGCAAGAGAATAGTGCGCCGATAAAAATGTGGACGAACGGAGTACCGGTTGATCCCAAAGCCATTACCCAATTGCAGAACACGGCCAAGATGCCTTTTATTTTCAAACATCTGGCGGTAATGCCGGATGTCCATGTCGGTAAAGGTTCCACCATTGGTAGCGTGATCCCGACACACGGCGCCATTATCCCGGCTGCGGTTGGAGTGGATATAGGTTGTGGAATGATTGCAGTGCGTACTTCGCTGATGGCATCTGATTTACCGGATAGCCTGTTGAATATCCGTCATGCCATCGAAGCGGCTGTGCCGCATGGACGTACCGTAAACCGCGGAGGCCGCGATAAAGGTTCTTGGTATAAAGCGCCAGAGATTGTGGATCAACATTGGGCGACATTGGCGGATGGGTTTAAGCGTATTACCGATAAATACCCGAAACTATTGAACACCAATAACCATCAGCATTTAGGAACACTGGGAACGGGGAACCATTTTATCGAGTTGTGCCTTGATGAAGCAGATCGCGTTTGGGTGATGCTGCATAGTGGTTCCCGTGGTGTGGGTAATGCCATCGGTAATTTATTTATCACACTGGCGCAGAAAGATATGCAACAGCATATCACTAACCTGCCAGATCGCGATTTAGCGTATTTCGAGGAAGGAAGCTGTTATTTTGACGATTATATGGAGGCGGTAGGTTGGGCACAGGATTACGCTCGCCAGAATCGAGAAGTGATGATGCATCGAGTGCTTGAGGCGTTGTCACGTGAGATCCCCAAACCCTTTACGACACAGCAGGAAGCCGTGAACTGCCATCATAACTATGTACAGCGTGAGCAGCATTACGGTGAAGAAGTTTTGGTAACACGTAAAGGTGCGGTATCTGCCCGTAAAGGTCAGATGGGGATCATTCCCGGTTCAATGGGAGCGAAAAGCTACATTATTCGCGGTCTTGGCAACGAAGAGAGTTTTTGTTCGTGCAGTCACGGTGCCGGTCGAGTGATGAGCCGTACCGAGGCGAAAAAACGCTTCACCGTGAGCGATCAAAAACGTGCAACTGCCCATGTGGAATGCCGTAAAGACAGCGATGTGATCGATGAAATTCCGATGGCGTACAAAGATATTGATGCTGTGATGGAAGCGCAGTCATCGCTGGTGGAAATTGTGCATACCTTGCGTCAGGTGGTGTGCGTAAAAGGATAAGAATCAAAAAATAGGAAAATGGAAGAAGTGAAAAGGGAAATAGAAATTGATGATCTGCTGCGAATTAAACGGGCAGCAAATGAAGCAGAATATGGCCCGCGTAAACCGAGGATTCATGCTTTTATTGAGTCGGAATTAGATGAAGCTATGGCACAATGTGAACTTAAGGATAAATGCGAACGCAATCATGAATTATTGGATAATTATTTAAAGTGTTGGGTGATGAAACACTGAGTTAACAAATATAAGGAATTCAAATCAACAGGTAAAAACATGGATCAAATAGATACTAAAATCAGTAAGTTTTTAAGTTATGTATTGCGTCACCAGCCGGAATCCATTGGCTTGGTCTTGGATAATGAAGGCTGGGCAGATATCGGCGCATTGATAAAATGTGCTGCCAAGTATGGTAAGCGATTGAATTATGCGCTGATAGAGAAAATTGTCGATACCAATGACAAAAAACGGTTTGCTATTTCAGCGGATCAGAAACGCATCAGGGCAGTACAGGGGCATTCAGCTCAGCAGGTGGATATTCATTATCAAGAGAAAATTCCTCCTGCAATTTTGTACCACGGTACAGCCACCCGTTTTTTGGATTCTATTTTTAAACAGGGATTGGTGGCCGGAACACGGCACTACGTGCATTTATCGGCGGATGAATCCACAGCGACTAAAGTGGGGCAGCGTCACGGTAAGGCGATTATCCTGAAAATTGAAGCTCAGTTGATGTATGAACAGGGCTTTGAATTTCATCAGGCAGATAACGGTGTTTGGTTAATAAAATCTGTGCCATTTGAATATATGAGTGTCATTTAGATTTTTGTTAATCTTTTTTAACCTTGGTTTTATTTTCGGAGATAAACATGACAGTGATGGATTCCCTGCTCGCGTTCACTATGGCAGCGACGTTGCTCACTTTGACCCCTGGCCTTGATACAGCGTTGATTCTGAGAACGGCAACGGCAGAAGGCGGTAAAAAAGCCTTTCAAGCCGCCCTTGGTATTAATGCGGGATGTTTTATCTGGGGAGCAATGGTGGCATTTGGCCTTGGCACATTGATTGCGGTATCAGAGCTGGCATTCAACATCTTAAAATGGTGTGGCGCCGTGTATTTATGCTGGCTGGGAATTCAAATGATCTGGCACCCTAAAAAGGATCTTGGAGGAGAGACCTCCTCCTCTGTAAAAAGCCATAATTGGTTTATCAGAGGTATGTTGGGGAATGTTCTTAATCCGAAAATGGGCGTGTTTTATGTTTCATTCCTGCCTCAGTTTATTCCCCAAGGGCATTCTCCTATTTTATGGACATTCAGCTTAGTGGCAATCCATGTCTTGCTTGGCACATTGTGGTCATTGTTACTGATTTATGCCACCCGCCCCCTTTCTCATATATTACGCCGTGAAAATGTCATTAAGTGGATGAATCGCGCGACAGGCGGGTTGTTTTTGCTTTTTGCGTTTAAATTGGTGATGAGTAATCGACGATGATTTTGTTAATCTCAGGTTAAAAGCCAATCAATAAACTGGGAAACTATATCATTTCAAGCCTTTCTATAAGTATATTTCTTATAAAGAAAACCAATTACAGTTGTAATATCAGAATGGACAACCGAATCGCCATAAATGTCATCATTTTTGCGCTACGTATCGGTTGTCAACTAGCATGAATAGTTATTTATAAATTAATTGCTTACGGCGTCAATTCCAGAATAGGAAAATAATGCAGGAGCCCCACCTGTATGCACAAAGAGCAATGGTTTCCGACTTTCAATGGTATTATTCAATACACTATCAATTAATCCGGCCATCGCTTTTCCGGTATAGACAGGATCTAATAAAATCCCCTCTTTTTGTGCCAATAGCGTAATGGCGTCTGACCCTTTTTTATTCGGCATACCATACATAGGAGCGAAATAATTGTCCCATAAAAGGATATCCGGGCAGGTTGTTGTTTGGCCTAAGAGTGAACTGATTTCTTGCTGCAATTGGCTGACTTTTGGCTCTTGCTCGGCTGTAACACGCGAGACGGTAACGCCAATAACAGGTGTTTGTGGTAGGGTGGCGTGTAACCCGATAGCCAACCCTGCATGTGTGCCTGCGCTTCCAGAAGCAACAATAACGGCGGCAAACTCCACATCTTTTGGACGCTGCTCGGCAATTTCTAATGCACAACGCACATAACCCAATGAACCAAGGGCATTAGAGCCGCCGACGGGAACAATATAAGCATCTTCGAGATTGAGTTGATCAACCAATTCCTTCATTTGCATATTTGGATCGGTTAATCCATCACACATAACGCATTGAGTGTTAAATAATTCTGTCAGTAATTTATTGCCATTATTCAGAAAATTACTATCGTGGTTTTGAATTGGATTTTCTAATAAAGAGACGCATTTTAGACCATATTTCGCCGCAATAGCCGCTGTTTGCCGTACATGATTTGATTGAATTGCCCCAGCGGTGACAATAACTTTAGCTTTTTTTTGTAATGCATCAGCAATAAGATATTCCAATTTACGTAATTTATTCCCACCCATCGCCAGAGGAGTTAAATCATCTCTCTTGATATAAACATCGCGCCCTAAATAGTGGGATAAATTCTCCAATTTATCCATCATAGTTATAGTTTTTAGTAAATCAATGCGGGCAAATTTTGCTAAATTTTCTTTTAAAGACATATTATCCTCAGCGGATTGTAAATTAATAAGTAAAGCCTAAATAGAAATAGATAACGAGGGCGAAGCTTGCAGTAACCAATGCATATGGCATTTGAGTCCGGATATGTTCAATATGGTCACAATCTGTTGCCATTGATGCAACGATAGCATCGCTGGAAATTGGCGACGTCATATCACCAAAAATAGAACCAGCAATTGCAGCTCCAATCATATACTCAGGAGGCATACCAACTGAAATACCCAGCTGTACCCCAATGGGGATCATAATTGCGAATGTCCCCCATGAAGTGCCCGTTGCTAATGACATGATGGAACTAATCAGGAAAATAAAACCGATGGAAAAACCTGCTGGAATGATACCAGAAGTAATTTGTGCAATATAAGCACCGGTATTTAAATCAGCGGAAACGCTACCCATTAAGAATGCCAATACCATGACAGAGCTTATTTTTATCATGCTGGCATAACCAATATAAAGCTCTTTAAAAAAGGTTTCGATGGTTAAAACGCGGCGTAATAAGAACCAGAAAAAAGAGACAGTGGTTCCAAATATAACACTCCAATAGATAGAGGTTGAGCCGCTGCCCTTACTAAAATCACCATTACCTGTGATATAGAGGGCAATAGGGAGCATGAATACCGTCGATAAAATAGGAATAAAAAAGTTTAATGAAGTATGGCAGTTAGGGTGTTCAATAACATCATCACTCTCTTCACTGGGCTTTTCTTCAATATCACTATTTAAAAGTTCATGTAAGGCTCGCATTTCTGCGGTTTTCATTGGTCCCCAAGAAACATTAGAAAAAATATAAAACAAGACAGAAGCCAGCGATAACCAAGCCATAATATTATAAACCATAGAACCCGCCAAGATATCAAATGGCTCACCGCTGATTAACCCCCTGGAAATCTGTACACCGATGACGCCCATCATTGCGGCACCCCAACCATTAATCATGGCAGAAGAACAAACAGAAACACAGGATGTTTGAATAATGTAAGACATTTTTTCTGGTGGGATACCGTAATTTTTGGCTAATTTCTTTGTTGATGCCCCAGCAATTAATTGGTTAATTGAGCTTTCAATAAAAATTAAGGATGTAATGATCATTGCCAAAAATTGAACAGATTTTTTATTTTCAATAAGTTGCGTCTTATCTGTTAGTAAACGAACTAAGGATCGTACACCACCTGTAACAACCACAAGCCGCATTATTCCACCAATCATCAATATAAAGATGATGGTTTTTGTATTGCCTGAGGAGGAAAAGGTATCAATAATACCTTCAATAGTTCCTTGTATACCTAAAATAACATGATGGTCATTAATGACAGTAAAGCCGACTAATATACCGAGTAGTAGAGATAAAATAACCTGACGTGTAAATATAGCTAAAATAATTGTGACAACAGGGGTAATGATGGTCCAAATACCGTAATCATTCATTTTTTAATCACCTTGTTTTTGTTATTTTTTATATAATTATGCCAATATTTCCAGAAGTGCATGGTGTCGCGTCATAGATAAAGACATTTAACATTGACTGCATAGGTTTGAGTTCAGGTGGAGTCTACTCCTGATGAAGCGATTTCTTGGCTTCTGAAATTAACGTATTGGTAAGCTTGCTCAACAGGCCTGATTGTGCGGACCAATAATGCCAATATAGTGCAATATCGGTAAAGCGCCCTGGCAGTAAGTCAACCAGTTCATTACGTTCAATCAGGTCTTTGGTCTGAAAATCTGGAATCATTCCATAACCGACTCCCAATTGAACAGCTTTATAGAAAGCATCTGTACCTGGTATGTAGTGGCAAATGCAGGACTCCTGTTGTATGAGAAAATGTTCAGCAAGGAAATTCTGTTGCAGTAGATCTTTTTTATTGAAGACCAATAGAGGTGCTTTGGTCAAAGCGCTTCTATTGACACCATCTTTAAACCATTTCTTCACAAATGCTCTGGATGCGAGCAATCGATACCTTATTGAACCGAGCCTTACGGAAGAGCAACCTTTTATGGTGTTACTTCTGGATGACAAGGCACCTAAAGCATTGCCGGATTCCAACGGCATATGGGTGAAATCTTGATCGTCGACAATTATTTCGATTTTTACTCTTTCACTCGAAAGGTAACAGGAAATAGCAGGCAGCAACCAACCAGCAAGAGAATCGTTGTTGACTGATATAGTAAAACTAGCCCACTTGTTACCATAGAAATGGGTTTTGAAATCCTCATTCAAAGCATGAAGTTTTGTCAAATATTGGACAAGCTTAAAGCCTTCGGATGTATATGTGCAAGGATGCTCACGCCTTACAATAGGGACACCTACTTCTGCCTCCAAGGATTTGATCCGCTGTGATATTGCAGATGGAGTAATATTGAGTTTTTTGGCTGCCTGCTCGAAACTACCTGTCTCGATGATAGCCAGTAGTGCATCTGTTTTTTTTTATCGAACATTATGATTTAAAAAAAGATTTTAACACTAGTACTGTATACCCTATGCCTTACAGGTGAGTCAATCATGAGTTCTTTTGGATATGTAATATAATATATTGATCTCTTCCTTAAATTAACATCAAATTGCCCCGATCCCCCCCTATTGCTCAGACTTTTATTCTAAAGATTGCCGTTGAAGTGATTGATAAACGGGGTGAATCTTTGATCTATCCTAGTATGAGTTTGATCGAGACCAAAAGCAGTGAACTTCCGCTTTACATTGGTGCTGTTTGTGAAAAGAAGCAAGAATCGATCCTCAGAAACGCTAATGTAAAAATTTTCATCGGAGTTTAATTTTCCTTAATAAAGTGTACTTCTAGATTTTACAGACATATTTTTATCGTCACCGATTCAGAAAGAAAGGGTGATGAAATGGATATTAATCATATTCAGGGGAAAAAAATTGCATTTGCTGCTTCTGGAGGACTAGATAGTTGCACCATCACACATTGGTTATCGAGGAAGGGCGTTGAAGTTGTCTGTTTTACCGCGGATCTTGGTCAGCCTGACGAGGCAAACTTTGACGAAATAAAAGAACGAATGCTGAAGTCCGGTGCGTCGGAATTTGTCGCAGTAGATCTCAAAAATGAAATGGCTGAAATGGGGCTGGCAGTCGTTCAGGCCAATGCAAAATATGAGGGGAACTATTGGAATCTGACTGGTGCTGCTCGTCAGGTCATCATGAAAGGGTTATTGCCTAAAATCAAAGAACACGGTATCACCATCTTCAGTCATGGTGCTACAGGCCGCGGTAATGACCAAGTTAGATTCCAGATCATTGGTGCCATGCTTGACCCGACCCTTGAATTTTATGCCGCTTGGCGTGATCAGGAATTCCTGAATGAATTTAAGGGACGCAAGGAAATGTTGGCGTATTGCGATAGCCATAACATTCCGATCAAAGCTTCAGCAGATAAACCTTATTCCACTGATGCGAACTTGCTGGGCCTCACACATGAAGGTGGTTTGCTCGAACATCTTGAAACGCGGATGAAATTTGTTGAGCCAGGAATTGGTCAGTGGCCGGAACACGCAGAATCTATCCCCGAACAGTTTTCCATCACTTTCAATAATGGCAGGCCCACTCATGTCAATGGACAGAAAATGAGTCTGGTCGATATTTTTGAATACTTCAACCTCAACGGAGGAAGACACGGGATTGGTATTGCTGAAAACCTTGTCGAGAACCGATTCGTGGGTGTGAAATCACGAGGTGTCTATGAGTCACCTGCCATGGTGATCCTTTCCTATACCTATCAGCAGTTGCTCCAGCAGATTCTGGACAGAAGAGCTGTTCAGTTTTATCAAAACACTGGCACTTACTTGGGCGGTCAGTTGTACCAAGGGTATTGGCTCGACCTCGGCTCTCGAATGGCGCGGAAAGCGGTGGAAGAACTCACCAGCTTAGTCAGTGGGGATGTGATCTTTGAAGCATACCGAGGAAATCTCAGTTACATCTCCAGTAAGAATGTTAAGCATGGGCTTTATACCAATGAAGGCTCAATGGAGGCGGAAGGGCAATTTGATCACAAGGATTCTGAAGGACTTCTCAACATTCTGACGATATCTGCCCGCACTGCTTCTCTATCAGGGCAAATTGAGTAGCTGTATATATTAAATAGCTATGCATATTAAAAAACTATGCATATTAAATAACTATATATATTAAATAACTATATATATTAAATAACTACACATATTAAATAACTACACATATTAAATAACTACATATGGAGGATACATAAGTGAGCAGCGATGAAGTCTTGTTCATTGGTGATAATTCTGTGTGGTCGCGGCTTGCGGTTAGTTACTTGAAAGATTGTAATTTCAATGTCACTTCTGTTTTTTGGGATTATGGTACAGACGACTCGCAAGCCAGAGCCATTGTTCAGCAGTGGGAGGGGGACTGGATATTGTCATTCAAATCCGATTTCATATTGGATTCTGATGTAATCACTAAAGCTAAAAAGGGATCTATAAACTTCCATCCCGCTCCGGTTCGGTACAGAGGCATTGGTGGTTACCAATACGCGATAGACAATAAAGATACCCATTTCGGTGTTACCTGCCACTACATTGATAGCCAGATAGATCACGGAAAGATCATAAAGGTTATCGAGTTCGGAATCATATCAGGTGAGACTCCAGAATCGCTGATGAGCCGAACAGCAGTTTACGCACTTAGCTTGTTTCATGAAATTTCAGCACGGATAAGGAATGCTCAAGAGATACCTCATGTAAATACCCAATGGCTCAGTAAACTTTATACAAGAGCACAGCTTTCCACTTATCTGTCATGCCGTAAAAAACAATCAACAGTATAGGAAACTGTTATGCCAACTAAACTTTGGGCGGGTGTATTCAACAAAGATGTCGACGCCGAAGTGCTCGACTATACAGAAACCACAAAAATAGATGCCAGACTTGTCCATTATGATATATGGGGGAGTATGGCGCACCTGATCATGCTGCATGAACAAGGAATTGTCGCTCATGATGCGGCATCGGCTATTGCCAGTTCTCTTCTTGAACTGCATTATGAAAATGAACAAAATCCGCTCGAACTGAATCCGCAATACGAAGATGTTCATCTGAATATCGAAACATTGATCACTCAGAAAATTGGCCCCGAATTTGGTGGTCGGTTGCATACTGCACGCTCAAGGAACGATCAGGTTGTTACTGATACACGTATGTATTGCCGTGAAGAGATCCTCAATATTGCAGAAACACTCGTTTTATTTATTGACGACCTTCTGCAACTTGCCGATGAAACAAATGGTAAGTTAGCTGTGGGTTACACTCACCTCCAGCCAGCTCAACCGATCAACTTAGCCTTCTGGTACAGCGCTTATGCGAGCATGTTTTTGCGTGACGTTGAAAGGCTGAGAGACTCGTTCCGTTATACGAATGTCAATGTCTTGGGCGCTTGTGCTTTGGCGGGGACTTCTTTCAATATAAACAGGGCGTTAACAACGCAGTTGCTGGGTTTCGACAGCATTCTTTACCACAGTCTGGATGCAACCAGTTCACGAGATTTCGTGAGTCATACCATTTCATCTTTCGCGATTATCATGAGTAACCTCTCACGTCTTGCAGAGGAAGTCGTCGTTTGGAGTAGCCATGAGTTCGGGCTGCTGACTGTGGATGATGCATTCGCTACCGGTAGCTCAATCATGCCGCAGAAAAAGAATCCAGTGGTCGGTGAATTGGTTAAAGGAAAAGTCGGTCGCGTTTATGGTGCACTAATGCAGATCTTGACTATCAACAAAGGCATTACGCTTGGCTACAACTGTGACTTGCAGGAAGACAAGCCCATGCTATGGGACGCCATTGATACCGTCAAGTCGTCAGTCAGTATTAGTCATCGGCAGATGACTACATCGATCTATCAATCTGAGCGGGCAACCGAGCTGTGTTGGAAAAATTTCTCTACAGTTACGGAACTGGCGAACATGCTTGTTACTAATAAGAATATTCCCTTCAGAGACGCTCACAAGATAAGTGGTACGTTAGTTCGTAAGTTAACAGAAATCCAGTCTGATCTAAGGAACTTCGACTATATTCAAAAATACTTGGCTGAAAACTCGATAACTCTGAGTCTTTCTGAAATACGTGAATGTGTATCGCCAGACAAAGTAATTAGCCGTCAGTCAAGCAGTGGTGGCACCTCACCCAAGGCTGTCAGCGACATGATTACCGATATGCGTAACAGCTTATCACAGCACAAACTCTGGATTGATGAATCAAGGCAAAAACTCAAACTCGCTTTGAGTACAGTAAGGTCAAGGCTTCAAAAACTCTCGTAATTCGAATATCTGTCCCGATTCGGCTAATGTGCTTGATTGGACATAGGCTTGATGACAAGGAGTGTTTTATTGGTTCATACAAGGGAACTGAGTATCTGAACGATTATCACCTGAAGGTCATCACAGGCCTCTGTTTTAATTTACAGCAGGTTTGTGATGGCAGCTTTATCATCGGCTGTTCAGAAATCCCTTCCGGTGCGATCTATTATATTTAATAACATATTTCATAAGATATTTAATAAAATGACTCTCTTTCCTGATGTTCTAATCAGTTCCTTTTTAATAGGCCTCGGCCTGATCATTGCTATTGGCGCACAAAACATTTTTATAATAAAGATTGGGTTGCAAAAGAAGAATGTGTTTCTTGCTGCAACCACCGCAGCCACGTGTGATACGTTATTGATAGCACTTGGTACTGTTTTTATGAGTAGCTTGGTACAGCTAGTGCCGATGGCCTTATCGATCGCGAAATGGGCAGGCATTGCGTTCCTGTTGTTTTACAGCTTTAGCTCCTTATTCAATGCATTAAGAACGCATCCGAAAGGCTGGAGTGTTCATGAAGGTCATGCTGACTCTGTATCAAAACTGAGTAAGGGAGTACTGATCCCCACTTTGGCATTTTCTTTATTGAACCCACATGTTTACTTAGATACTTTTCTGATCTTGGGAAATTTAGGCTCCCGGCTTTCTCCGGCTGCACAACTCAGTTTTATTATTGGGGCAGGTTCAGCCTCTTATTTTTGGTTCTATCTGACAGGGTTCGCCTCAAAATTATCTTCGCGACTCTTCCAGAAGGAAATAACCGTACGAATCTTTGATTTTTTTGTTGCCCTTGCAATGCTTCTGATCGCATATGGAATATATAATGTTCAACCGCCACAATAATCCTTGTTAGGCTTTTGCCTGCTAATAGCCGATAACTACATCATTCATTCACGAAAGGATGGGGAGCGGTCAATAACTGACTTATTCCCCATTCGAGAAGTTATGGTTAGCCTTTAATGAAACGATGATGCGTAATCATTGTTGCTGTTATATGTGGCAGAATTACAAATCCAGATCTTCCACCAGCGTAGCCACCATCACCGCCTTAATGGTATGCATTCGGTTTTCGGCCTGATCAAACACAATACTGTGTTTTGATTCAAACACTTCGTTAGTGACTTCCAGCCCACCATATAAATCAAATTCTTCTGCCAGTTGCTTACCGAGCGTCGTTTCTTCATCGTGAAAAGCAGGCAGACAATGCAAGAATTTTACTTCTGGATTTCCCGTCAGTTTCACAACATCCATATTGACCTGATAGGGTTTCAGCAAGGCAATCCGCTCTTGCCAGACCGACTTCGGTTCTCCCATTGATACCCAAACATCGGTATATAAAAAATCAGCCTCTTTTACACCTTGTGCAATATCTTCTGTCAGAGTGATCTGGCCGCCAGTTTTCTCTGCCTGTTTTTGGCATTCTGCAACTAAGCTTTCATCAGGCCAGCACGCTTTTGGCGCGATCAAACGGAGATCCATACCCGTCAATGCAGCAGCTTCCAGCATTGTATTGCCCATGTTATTGCGTGCATCGCCCAAATAAGCAAATGTGATCTCAGACAGTGGTTTTGGACTGTGTTCCTGCATCGTCAGTAAATCAGCCAAAAGTTGGGTTGGGTGGAATTCATCAGTTAGGCCATTCCACACCGGAACACCAGCGTGTTGCGCCAGCGTTTCGACAATTTGCTGACCATATCCACGGTATTGGATGCCATCATACAAACGCCCAAGTACCCGTGCGGTGTCCTTGATGGATTCTTTATGCCCGATCTGACTGCCATTTGAGCCTAAATAGGTAACGTTGGCACCTTGATCATAGGCTGCGACTTCAAATGCACAGCGTGTTCGGGTGGAGTCTTTTTCAAAGATCAGGGCAATATTTTTCCCCGTGAGTAAGGGAGACTCGGAACCTGATTTTTTATTCGCTTTTAATTCATGAGCCAGAGCTAAAAGAGTATGAATTTCTATTGGAGTGATATCCAGTAATCTTAGGAACGATCGCTTAAAAAAAGGGTTCATTATGCATTGTCTCCATCAGTGCAATATTGAATTTATATTCACTATATATCGATAAAAAATTCAATTACAAGCCCCGCGCTCGGTGTTTGTAAGAGTAAAGGTATTAAGACTGGTTATGAATCAGTCGCTTACGGTTTGCATTCCTCTTAAACAAAATTGGATAGATATATCCTTTGCAAAGAAAAGATGGGAGAATGCAAAACAAGACAGCCAACTGACGGAGGGGATTGGCATGGCAGACCCACATGCTTTAGAAGAACAACGTGAAGAAACCCGCTTGATCATCGAAGAATTATTGGAAGATGGCAGCGATCCTGAAGCGCTTTATATTATTGAACACCACTTTTCGGCAGAAGACTTTGACCAACTGGAAAAAGCTGCTCTTGAAGCGTTTAAGTTAGGTTATGAAGTCACGGATGCCGAAGAGCTGGAAACAGAAGATCGTGTTGTTTTGATGTGTTGTGATGTGATCAGCGAAAGCCGTTTGGAGGCTGAATTGATCAATGTACAGGTTGAACAGCTGATGAATCTGGCTGAAAAGATCGGTATAAATTACGACGGCTGGGGAACATACTTTGAAGATCCGAATGCGTCAGATGAAGACGACGAAGGCGATCTCTTTCCCCCGGAAGAAGATGAACCCAAACTTCATTAACGTTTTTTGAAGATAATGAAAGTCTTTGAAGATAATGACAGCTATTTTGAAAATAGCGTCAAAACCAAATGCCCCACTTAACTCGTGGGGCTGGTTTATTGATGATCATTGGCGTTATAGCGCTTTGATCATCCTGACTTCACAGTCGCTGTGGCCTGTATTGCCAAGTGGTTCATCAAGATAGCTGAACCCCAGCTTTTCATACAGGGTAATGGCCGCTTTCAAGTTCTCCGTCGTTTCCAGATAACAGCGTTTAAAACCTTGCTCTGTACCGAATTCGAGAGATTGCTTCACGATTTGCTTGGCTACACCTTTTCCCCGCAGTACCGATGAAAGGTACATTTTTTGTAGTTCGCAGGTATTACCATCCCCACCAGCCAGCGGAGCAACACCGCCGCCACCAACAACTTCGCCATCCATCTCAACAACCCAATAAGCGCTGCGTGGCTGGTTGTAAACTTCGTACAGCGTATCCAGAATCGGATCAGCAACGGCAAAACCTTTGTCTGCGGTTAAACCATGCTCGGCGGATACCTCACGGATAATAGCAGCAATGCCAGAGTTGTCTTGTTGGGTGATGGGGCGAATAACGTAGTTGTGTGTTGTTTTTGCTGTCATTATTTCCTCTTTATATTTTTATTGATGGAGGTGTAAATAATACAATATGGAATATATTGGGTTAACTCATAATTAATCAGATAACTATGAGAGTGATCCCACAGCAGGTTACCGACAGAAGTGATTTTCATCACCAAAAGCACTGTAATATGAAAGCGTAGGCATTCACCAAGTAGGATAAGATAATGTTATTTACCATAACAACTAACCATTTAATATATTGGCAATTTTCTCATTACTGACATGTGACTTGCTTTTTAACAGGATATTCTTAGCTGATTTCATGGATTCTTCAAGAGATTCTGGTCGGATATTCCGTTGTTGGTGAAAGATCCCCAGATGATCAAGAGAAACGGTCAGTTGAGGTTGGTATTGTTGGTATAACCAAACACCTTTGTCATTGTGGTAATGATACTGCTTTGCTAACCAGTGCCCATCGCGAGCGATGAGTGAAACAGCCTCCAGAATGTAATTAATTGTGGATTGTTCCAGCAGATAATGCAGATTTAGCCGTACCCAGCCAGGACGGGCAAGGTTGTTTCCCTGTGCTAATTTTTCTTGGATATTCCGACTATCGTCTCGGTTGATATCCAGTAACTGGTGGGCATAAGGTCCCGCACAAGAACAACCGCCTCTGGCCTGAATTCCGAATAAGTCATTTAGCATGGCAACAACCACACCATAGTGTAGTCCTTTAATATTAAATGAGAAGATGGCTAGTCTGGGAAGGGAAGGGTTACCCATTAACTCGAAATTGGGAAGATTCCTCCAATATAAAAGTGCTTGTTCAACCAGATCTTTTTCCTGTTTTTCAATATAGTCTAGACCAATTTGTTGTTGGATTTTAAATACCAGCCCCGCACGAATTGATTCAATGATGGCAGGAGTGCCACCTTCTTCACGACGTTCGATATTGTCGACATACTGATGGGTTGATGCATTTACATAAGATACGGTGCCACCGCCGTTAAGACCGGGGGTAGTCTGGCTAAAACAATTATTCTTAATCACCAACAAGCCCGGTGTACCAGGACCACCTAGAAACTTATGAGGTGAAATAAATATGGCATCCATTGGAATTGCCTGTAAGTCAATGGACATATAGGGTGCAGCGGCTGCAAAATCCCAACATGATAGTGCACCAAAGCTTTTGAGTAGAGTAAAGATTCCAGCAATATCTGTTTTAATCCCTGTGACATTAGAAGCAGCAGAGAAAGATCCGACTTTGAGAGGAACATGTTGATATTTGACCAGTTGCGTTTTTAGTTCCTTTTGATCCAGTACACCTTCTTGAGTGAGTGGAATACGAACCAATTCTACATCCGCTTCTCGCCAAGGCAGGTCGTTGGAGTGGTGCTCATAACCACCTATGAAAACAACAGGTTTTTGTTCCTGATAGCTAGGAATATCCAGCATATGAATAAAGCGGTTAATGGCACTGGTTGCTCCTGAGCCAGTGAAAATAATGTGATATGCCTGAGTGGCGTTTAGAGCTTGGCGGATAATGTGACGGCTTTGCTCACGCAGATATGTTGTTTGGAGCCCGGTGATTGAGGTCTCGGTATGTGTGTTTCCGTAGAAGGGCATTACTTGTTGCTGAATAAACTGCTCGATAAAACTGAGGCTTCGTCCGGAAGCCGTATAATCTGCATAGATCAATGGCTTGATACCAAACGGGGTTTTAATGGGCCAGCACTCTCCGATGATCGACTGGCGGATAAGCTCCATACTTAATGGCATTGTTCGTGTTTCCTTGTCCTGATCGTCAAATGAGTTTATGGGCAATAATTAGCGTCATTTCTCCAAATGGAGTTGGGATTTGTCGGGTATCCAGACGAGCGGGGTGATTGGCTTTTAACGCCTCTTCAATCTGATTTGATTCGATAGAAAGTTGTCCATTTGCCAGTTCAGCCGGGAGGCGGCCCAAGACATGAAACTCAGGTTGAGTGCGTTCTTGATTCAGTGATTCGTGAAAACTAATCAATGTTCCGCCGGGGGACAATGATGTCCAAAGCCTATTTAAACAATATTGAAGATTGGTAGCAAAATAGAGAGACATAGAAGCTAATATTATTTGATAAGGACCACCAAAAAGGGTGGTGTTCATATCACCAGGAAGAAATTTTATGGACTGAGAGTGATTAGATTCATCAAATCCAGCCGCATCTATCAATTGCATTTGTATCGCTGTACAACAGTGAGGCAAATCAAACAATGTGATCTTGCTTTGTGGGTGAATAGCTAAAATATCTAGGGCTAGCTTCGCTGAGCCTGCACCAACATCAAGGAAATGCCGTCCATCTTGCCAATTAAGTTCATTGCAAGCATGAACGAGAATAAACCCCATTAATAGCATGTGTTGAAGCCAATCAAATTGATAACCGCCCCGTTTCAAAATTGTCTTGCCTATCCAATATCACTATAGGGATAGTGGTATTGCCCGATATAAAACACGGAACAATCCGATATCAAATGACGAACAAGCCAGATTTGCGTTCACAGAATGATAAAAATTAGCTCGTCGTTTGATATTTTTACTACCTGCCCTCCTTTTAAATATCTAACCGTATATTGAAGGCCTTATTATTTGCTCACGGGACAGATAAAGAGAAAGTGGAGGGACCACAATGAAATTACCACCGCTTGTCGAGCCTGCACCTCACTTAGATAAAGAGGAAAAAGTGGCTATCTCAATCTGATGGGAAGGAAGAAGGATGTCATTATCCGTGGAGGAGTCAATATTAGTCCTACTCAGATTGAGAAACTGATGACTAATCATCCGGGTATTGTCAATGCTGCATGTATTGCCATTCCTGATAGGGATTTAGATATGTTATCAGAATTGACTCAAGCCTCTAATATTGAAAATACATCGGTGCATCGGAGGGGGTAAACGTATATGGCGATTCAAAATGAAACCCATAATAAAAAGACAGAGTTATCGCTGGGATTTCTTTTAATACTGGCGATGGCACTGCCTATGCTGATTCTTTATGCCAGTGGGGCATTAGCGCCCTTTATGTTAAAGGAGGGTGAGATTGACCGCGAACTTCTGGGGGGATTTACACTAGCCGCATTTGGTGTATCTGCTATTTTATCCTTACCCGCTGGGAAGTGGGTGAAAAAGTTAGGTATCCGTTGGGCAAGTATTATGTTGTTTTTGCTCACTGGTGGAGCATTTGCAGCATTGGTTCTGGCAAATCATCCTTGGCTGATGATACTGGCAATAGCAGTCTGCGGTATTGCGCAGGCTTTGGCGAATCCAATGACCAACCAGGCCATTGCGACGCAGGTGACTCCTACACATAAATCGTTCATGGTGGGATTAAAGCAATCAGGGGTTCAACTCTCCGCATTGGTGGCAGGGACGATTTTGCCATGGATTGCAGCGCAATGGGGATGGCGGGTAGCGTTAGGTGCTATTGTGCCAGTGTGTCTACTTATGGCGATTTTAGCTGCGACCCGTAACTGGCAGCCAAAATTGATTGTTCCACAGATGAAATCCCGCAAGACAGCGCAATTGAACACAATAAGTATGCTGATGTTAATGCAAGGTTGTGTTGGTATTGTGTTGGCAGCCTTTATTACTCAAGTACCGATGTTTGCTTCTCAATTGGGAATGCCTCTTAGTCAGGCTGCATTTCTTATCACGTTATTCGGGCTGATGGGTTGGATCTCTCGTTTAGTGCTGACACCTCTAGCAAGTCGTTTTAAGCAGGAATCCGACTTATTGGCTTTATTGTTTGTATTCGCATTTCTTGCATTAATTGCGACATTTAATGCCACTGCACAGAACCTCTGGCTGATTTATGTAGGGGTGATTGGGATTGGCTGTACTCTTGTAGCAAGCAATGCTCTGGCGATGTCTATGATTCTTCAGCATGATTGTTTTGGAGATATACCCACTGCATCTGGACGAGTTTCCTTTGCATTTTTTGGTGGGCTGGCATTGGGAGCACTGCTTTTCCAGTGGATGGTAGCTTATTTCGGATCGATATGGGCAGGAATGGTGTTCATGTTGATACTGTTAAGCTTCAGTTTTCTTGCAGTACTCCGTTTACGCTGGTCTTTGTCACAGATCATGTAAGTAGAAAACACTCATGATGAGCTTCGATTACCAGAAATTGATTCATAAACTGGCGGTATCTGTGGCTAAGATTGAAAAACAGATTGCGCCCCGTTTTCCTTTATATCGACTTATCGATAGCCCGTCATGGGTAACATCATCTCGTGGTTCTTGGATTGCTGGATTCTGGGCGGGGAGTTGTTGGCTAGCGGGTTATTTCTCAAATCACTCTACCTTGATATCCCGTACCCAATTCCGTTGGGATCAAATACAGGCAGGGAAACATGTTCAGTCTGTATTTCGGGCGATGAATGCTTGGTACGGATTCGGTCCAGCTTTGCGTTTAGTGAATGATGCTCAGGCTGGCGAACTTATCTTCCAATTTCAAGAAAAATTGAGTCAGACTTTTGCCCCTTGGCAGGGATTTCCTGTTGGGGCTGAAATGGGAGGAGGAAAACATGGAAACAATCGCCTATCAACAGATCCTTGTGCCGCATTAGTTGCGTTAGGTGTACATCATAATTGGCAGGAAATGCCACAAGCACATGCCCGATTAACTGTCCGTCAATTAATTCACTCTTCAGGAAAATTTTATACCTACAGTGATTTTATAGGTGTTGCTTATCGCAAGGTATATCAGACTCAACAAACCGAAGAAAAATCCAATAATCATGAGTCGGCCTGCGTGCTTAGTGGTGAAATTAGTGAATATAACTTGTCCTGCTGCCATACTGATCATGGATGAAGTCAACAGTTCTCCACTCCCTTTTAAAGCCTCTTGAGTAGAAAACCCTAGTTGATCCTGTAATCTGAGTCCGGTGGTCTGCTGGAGAATGCCATAAACCAGTAAGACGCAGAATATTATCGAAGCAAAGGGCAAAATTGGGTTGAGTGGCTGGGGAAATGAAGAAAAAGGAAGAGTTGTATTCTGTGATACATTGGATAATGGATTTGTTTTCAGATAACGGTGTCCCAAGCTAATGATGAGCATAATTATCCCCAAAATAAACAGCGCTGATGGAAATTGTGTTATGCCGGAACTCATTGCAAGATAGCCACCGATAATGCTGCCAAAGCCGAATGTTGCGCCAATAAACCCCATTCCCGAAAGACGCTCGTGGTGTGAAGTTTGGTTTGCAACATACGCTTGTGCACTGGGCATAAGACCAGCGACACCAACAGACTGAGTGAGCCTTAACAGAAAAAACAAGCAAAAAAGCGTTGGAATAGTGATTTCAAGGGATGTTTGAAATTTAATCAATCCAGAAGCTAATATCAGAAATAATGCAGTACTAACAATTCCGATGATTACAGGTGCTTTTTGCCCATGTTTATTTGTATAACGACCCCAAAAGGGAGCAAAAATCATCATACTAAGAGCAGAGACAGAAAGTAATATTCCTGTCAACAACTCACTGATTCCCATAGTGCGCCCTATAATTGGGAAACCAATCATAAATAGGCTGTGTGCTATAGCGTTTCCAAGAAGCATTATCATCAGAGGAAATAATGAAAAATAATGAGTCGGTAATTTAATCGACATGATACATTTCCTTACTGAGATAATTGGCTCGATAGGTAACAGGGGTGCAACCTTCATGTTGACGAAATAAAAGCTATATTCCATCATTTTTATTTATATAAAATTTAAGAGAAATGTAACAAATAATGTTCTTTTGAAAAATCAAAGTGGTTGTTTTTATATTTCAGCGCAAAAGTATTTCTGTCAATGATGATAGCTAGGCATTACTTTATTATGAGGTGATAAAAATGAGAGATATTCATGAGATTGCTAATGTATATGCGAAACACTTAGCAGGACAGAAAGTATATTCAGTTGAGACCTGGAATTATAGCAACACACCTAAACTTGCACCTTATAAATCGGATCAAGTACGTGTAGAGGCTAATGAGGATATGCAGTGGGAAATACATGGCGATATCAAGAAGACAGAATGCTGGAGATTAGACCACACACATTCATGAGGTTATAAGCCTCTGTTGATGAAAAGAGGAACAGCGTATTGGACACAATCCTGCCAGTATATTGGTGCTGCCGGTATTTTATTGCTTGATGGTAATAAACTGAGATTACATATAGTTTATCTAGGAGAAATATTTAATAGGATTAAATACGATATAGATGACAGCTCACTTCTTGAGGATTATAAATCAACCTCTAGAAGTGATGTTATATTAGCTAATATATCAGGGAGCCTTGATTATAATTATTTCATTAAACTTAATGAATATGAAAAACCTCTGGATAACTGAGGTGCCCAATCGATTAATTCGGTTACGTACAGTTAAATTTTCACTCTCGATACGTTGTGTGAAACTTTTTCCTATAAGGTGCTTGATTTATACTTTCAATATACCCAATGAATTTCAAGGTGCGTCGCGGCGGCAAGGGAGCGAATCCCCGGAAGCATAGATAACTCTATGTTCATAACAACGGTGACCGGGGTGAGTGAGCGCAGCCAACAAAGAGGCAACTTGAAAGACGAAGGGTATAGGTAAGTTCCCTGATTTACTTAGAAATATCCACTCCAAAATACTTCTCGGAGATACGGGCATAAGTGCCGTCATCTTTTATCTCTTGCAGTGCTTTATTAATTGCTTCGACCAGTTCCGGATCGCCTTTGCGCAGTAAAACGGCTGATTTACTTGCATCGGTTTTCTCGGCGACAATTCTCACCGGAGCATTAGGGCGTTGTTTTTTGAAATCAAGGAATGACAGGCGATCATTCAATGTGGCATCCGCGCGTCCGGTGGCGACCAGATCAATGGCCTGGTTAAAACCATCCGTACTGACTAACGTGGCTCCATAAGATGTAGCCAGTTGGCCGTAATTACTGGTCAGAGATTGCGCTGAACGCTTTCCTTTAATATCCGCGAAGGTCTTAATATCATTGTTATTGTTGCGGGTGATTAACACAACTTGAGAGGTTGTGTAGGGAATGGAGAAACTGAATTTTGCTTCGCGCTCTGGGGTGATGCCCACTTGATTGATAACGGCATCAAAACGCTTGGCATCCAGCCCGGCAATCAAACCATCCCATTTAACTTCCATAAATTCAGATTTGACATTCAAACGACGGGCGATTTCCCGTGCGATATCCACATCAAAGCCGGTTAATTTATTGCTGGAATCATGATAGGTGAAAGGTGGATAAGTGCCTTCTGTACCAACCTTAAAAACACCAGAGGCTTTTATCGCATCGAAATCTTTGCCAGCATAACTGGGGGCAGAAATAGCAATGGCAGCCGCGCCCGCCAGTAACAAATTCAAAAATTTTTTCATTATGCTTCTCCGAATAAATGATGTTGCTGATATTAAACGTGACTGCTTGCTAAATTTCCCAATCAGGTAAGGTTTCTGTCAGGGTTGAGATAAACTCGACAGTACGCACCTTACTGGGGCGGGTGAAGATGGTTTTTGCCGGGCCTGATTCAATAATATTGCCGGATTCCAGAAACACGACATTATGGGCAAGATTGGCCGCCAAACGTAAATCGTGCGTTGCCATTAACATGGTGGTGCCTTCTCCTGCCAGTTGCTTCAAAACGGAAACAACTTCTTTGGATAACTCAGGATCGAGTGCTGACGTTGGTTCATCACACAGCAGTACTTTGGGCGAAGGAGCCATTGCTCTGGCGATTGCTACACGCTGTTGTTGGCCTCCCGATAGAGTGCTTGGCCAAACATCCGCCTTGTGGGACATACCGACTTTTTCCAGCAACGCCAGCGCTCGTTCTCTGGCGCGTTCGCGTGACCATTTCTGTACCCAAATCAGTCCTTCCATAATATTTTCAATCACCGTCAGATGCGGGAAAAGCTGGAAGTTCTGGAATACCATACCGGTTTGCAGGCTAAAGCGCTGAATTTCCCGATGGGGTAGCCGTTCTTTACCGTTAAACGTAATCTGCTCCTTGCCAATTTCCAGTTTGCCAGCCTGTGGTATCTCCAACAGATTAATACAACGCAACAAGGTACTTTTCCCGCTACCGGAAGGGCCAATAAGTGCCGTCAGGCTGCCTTCTTTAATAGTCAGGCTAATATTTTTCAGCACCTTTTGCCCGTCGAAACTTTTTTCAATGTTGGTGAGCTGAATCATTTTTGCCTTCCTTATTGCTGTTTTGTTGGTTACTGCCGTTTTGTTGGGAGAATTTCTTTTCCAACCGGACTTGCAGTGCTGACAACACCGAGCTCAAGAGGAGATAGAGAATGGCGGCTTCGGTATACAAGATGAGTGGTTGATAGGTAACGGCAGCGATGCGCTGTGCGGCTAAAAACATTTCTGGCACAGTAATGACGGAAGCCAGGGAGGTATCTTTTACCAGTGAAATAAAAGTATTGGACAGGGGAGGGATTGAAACCCTTGCCGCCTGAGGCAGCACGATCCTGTGCATTGACTGCCACCAACTCATGCCGATAGAGTGAGAGGCTTCCCATTGCCCCTTGGGAACCGAAGTTAGTGCGGCGCGGATGACTTCTGAGGTATAGGCACCAACATTCAGGGTAAAGCCGATAATAGCAGCAGTGAAGGCTTCCAATGTAATACCTGCGCTGGGCAGGGCGTAGAAGATCAGAAAGAGTTGCACCAACAGTGGTGTACCGCGAATCAGCCAAACATAAAACCGAACCACTGCAACCAGTGGCTTAGGCCCATACAGCCTGATTAAAGCAACAACAAACCCCAATGAAATTCCAAGTACGAAAGTAATCAGAGTGAGAGGAATAGTAAATGTGAGACCTGCGTAAAGCATCGGCCAAAGGGAATCCAACGCTAAACTGAGCCAATCTGGGGTCATAAATTCATCCTGATAGATAGATATTAAAAATACGTTTATTTTTTATAGGGTTGTTTTAATGATGATATGGCAAGAAAAGGTGAACGTTATATACAATAAAGTTATAGCTTAGAACGTTAGAATTGGTTAGTTATATCGGTACATTTGGCAAAAGATAGAATAATAAATAATAGTTTTTATTTAACATAAAGGTTTGGTTGAAATAAATAACCTTATTAATTTTTCCATATGAAAGGTTTAAACCACCGACTTTAGTCGGTCAGCTTTAGCTGCGATATTGTGTTACACGAGAGTGAAATATGGAACAGAAATGGCAGTCACACGGTTTTTCAGATTGGTATGGGTAATAAAAAAAACTGATAGCTGGAGTAATTATATAGGGTATGAATTAGTTCGTCATTTTAAACCAAACCCAGATGATAACTTTAGGCTGACCAATTGACGCATCGTTCAGCCGATGCGTATCCGGACTTTCAGTCCGTTAATCACTAACCCACCTACTTTAGTAGGTGGTTGTTGATTATTCAGAATTTCCCTCAGAAAAATATTTATCCCAAATTCGTTGATAAGTACCATCCGCTTTTATCTCAGTAATGGCTTTATCTACTGCGGCTTTTAATTCAGTATCACTTTTACGCAGCAATACAGCGGTTTTTGCCGCCTGAGTATCCGCAACAACAATTTTTACCGGCGCATCCGGGCGATGTTTTTTGTAATCGAGATAAGAAAGTTTATCGTTGATTGTTGCATCTGCCCGGCCAGTGTTTACCAGTTCTATTTCCTGACTGAAGCCATTAGTGCCGATGATTATTGCACCGTAGTTGCGAGCAATCTGGGCAAAGTTATTGGTCAGGGTATGTGCTGATTTTTTTCCTTTTAAGTCGCTGAACGTCTTAATGTCATTATTATCTTTTCGAGTAATCAGCACGGCTTCTGAAACCACATAAGGCAGGGAGAAGCTGTATTTTTTCTCGCGCTCTGGTGTAATGGCGATTTGGTTCATTACTGCATCGGAACGCCCGGCATCAAGGCCACTAATCAAACCATCCCATTTACCTTCAATAAATTCCGGTTTTACTTTCATGCGTAATGCAATTTCACGACCGATTTCTACATCAAATCCAGACAATTTCCCAGAGGCATCATGATAGCTGAATGGCGCATAGGCACCTTCTGTCCCAATTCTGAATATTCCCGTGGATTGAATGTTATCAAGGGTGGATTGTGCATAAGCAAGATGAGAGATATTTAGTTGGAAGATGCTTACCAGTAGTATACTTATGATGATTTTCATTATATCTCCGAAGGCTAATATTAAAAATGATGTTTGCTATCATAACGGTGGTGACAAAGCCTTCGTATATAAAATAAAGTTATATTCTATTCATTTGTTTACTTCTATTAATAGAAGTAAACATTTAACAGGTGCCTTTGGCACCTGTTTTATTAAATTAAAAGCGATATTGAATACCCGCTGTAATATTATAGTTAGCATTTGCAATACCTGCTGAATTTCCGCCGTCGTAAAAATACTCTTCTGTTTTCCGATCAAATGATTCCGTATCTCCTTTACCTTGTGTAAATTTATTCCAGCTAAGTTCTGTAAATATTTTAGTATTAGGATGAATATAATATCCTACATTAAGAGTGGCAGAATAGTAGCGTGATTTATTGGTTTTATCTCGGAAAGTAAATCTGCGCAAATAATGCTCATCATTATCTTTTGCTTGAACCCACGGGCTGAATTTTAGCAATCCATTAAATTCAAGATCGTGATAACGGTATTGCCCGATTAATCCTATATAGGGAGCACTGAATTTTTGTTTATAACCAATTACTGGACCATTATCATGAACTAGATAATACTTGTCTTTTGAAAGACTGCTTTCATATAAGCCATACATTCCAATTGCAGTCCAACTAAATCGGGTTTGCTGGTAACCTAATACGCCCCCGAAATTGTAATTAGGTTTCTTTAGTAACCAGCCTTTTAAATTAATATCGAATTCATTGGCATAATTTAGGTTTGTGTTGGAATGGCTCCAGTTAGTCCACATTGCTTTTTTAGGACGCATCCAATCATAATCGTCCATACCGCTATGGCTTGATTTCAATGTTATCCAGCCACGCGCGTTCAGTGTTAAATTTGGCAGGGCATCCCACGAAATATCACCTTTGATAATAGGTGCATTATTAATTTTCCAATTTAGCTCACTATTTTTATGTCCAGTATCGGAGTTATAGATGTATTCGTCTGCTTGGCCCCAAAGCCCTCCTAGTGAAGTGGTGACTGATACACTATCTGGGTTGAAGTTCAGAGATGCGGCAGTTGCAGTTGTGATATATGCTAAAGTTAACGGTATGATGCATATGGTAATTTTATATTTTTTCATGATTTATTTCTTCCTGATGATAAAAATAAATATTAAATTTATTTAAATTAATTATTTATTGAGATGTAATATATTCAGGTGAATAAGAAATGTTTTTAATTTTCATGTTTTTTATTGTGTAAGGTATAGTGAGGTTTTTATCATGCTTTTTATAAATGTTCCACTATAAAATTTGCTATGTTTTAATTAAATGGAATTCATTAAAAAAGATAATTGTTGTGGTTGGTTTGTTTTCAGTGATTAAGATTTGTTTTGTATTTTCATTATTATTTTATCGTGGCATGTAATGAGATCCTAGTTTTTATTAGGTTATTGGTTTGAGTATTTAAATGTCTGAATGTTTCAATATTTACTACTGTTGGATCGATTTTTACTCATTAATAATTGATAAATTGTTCTTATATTGAAGGATGTCACAGATATTAATAAACAGACTATTATACTATTAGGTTTATTATATCTTATTTTTCAATCGGATAACTTGTTGGATATATCATTATGATGATATTAGTCGATTACTCTACAATTTTAAATATAGGTGCCAAGTGTTGAATCCGTTCTTTAGAAAAGGCATGGTCGATTCTTTGCCTGTTTGTGTCTCCTTTTTTCTTATGTTTGCTTCGATTGGTGCTCTTTATCAGAGTCATGGTGTTCCATTAATGGAAACACTGGTCGGATCATTGTTGATATATGCCGCACCGTTACAGGTGGCTGCGGTAGGTTATCTGACGGATGGGGCGGTATTCTCTGTTATCATCTTGGCATTGTTAATTAATTTCCGCTTTTTCCTGATGGCAATGGTAATGTCACAGTATTTTCATGGTATCCCAAAGCGAAAAATCCTGCTGTCAATGCTAGGGTTCAGTGCCAGTACTTATACGGTGACGCATTCACATCTCTCTGCGGAAAATATTACGGATGGAAAATCCCAATTTCATTTTTATTTAGGGGTTGCAGTCCCCTGCTTTGTAATTACATTTTGTGCCACTTTGTTGGGGTATGTCTCGGCAGAACACCTGAATTATGAATCCGTTTCACTGTTTTTAGTGATGTTGGTTCCTATTCATTTCGCGTCTCTGACAGCCAAGCGTTCCGGTAAAGATATGTCCGTATTGGCGACGGTCATGGGTGGGTTGTGCGCACCGTTATTGAATGAAGTGGATATGAAAGTCATGGATCTGGTCATCCCTATTTTATGCGGAATAGGAATTGCATTATGGGAGCGGAAAATTAGACAGGATAAGACATCATGATGCTGCTGATAGTATTAATGGGAATGATAAGTCTTATATTAAGAACAGCGCCTTTCTTGATGAATAACAATCGGTTATTCAAAGGTAAGAGCTTGCTGATTACTTCACTGGATTATGCCATCTGTTTTATTCTGGGTACGATTATTGTCAATATATCATTAAATAATTTATCCATTAGTGAATTAATCGAACAGTTTAATATTAAATATACGCTTGCATTATTGACGGTTATTTTGGCTTATTTTATTAGCAAATATACTCATTCGATATTGAAAAGCTTGGTTCTGTCATTGGCGTTCTTTATATTGATGCAATTTCTGTTGATGTAATATAGATTGGTGTGGCTTGTAAAATTAAAAAGCCACTGCAAATAAAATTGCAGTGGCTTTACATGAATAAATTTCAACTAAGAAAAATTACAGAGCAGCGATAGTCTCTTTCTGCGTCAGTAATTTTTCTTTCGCTGCATTGTTAGTCGCCAGACGCTCGCGCTCTTTAGCAACAACGGCTTCCGGTGCACGGCTGACAAATCCTTCGTTAGCCAGCTTGACTTCAATGCTGTTGATCTCTTTATCCAGTTTCTCGATTTCTTTATCCAGACGTACCAATTCTGCATCTTTATCGATCAGACCTGCCATTGGGATCAGCACTTCTGCCCCATTGATCAGTTTGGTGACAGAAACAGGCGCTTCTTCTCCTGCTGCCACTACGGTAACGGAAGCAAGACGGCCCATCGCCTGAATGAAGTTGAGGTTTTCAGCCACGCGGCGTTGTGCATTGTCATTCGCATCACGCAGCAGAACTTCCAGCGGCTTGCTTGGTGCAATATTCATTTCTGCGCGAATATTACGTACCGCAATGATTGCTTCCTTGATCCACTCCAGATCGTCCAGTGCCAGTTCATCAACTTTCGTCTGATCAAATTCAGGGAAAGATTGCAGCATGATGGTATCGGCATCAATGCCTTTGACCACTTTCACACGTTGCCAGATGGTTTCTGTAATGAATGGAATGATTGGATGTGCCAGACGCAGCAAACCTTCCAACACTTCAATCAGCGTGTGGCGAGCCGCACGGACTTCCGCTTCTGATCCTTTGTTAATAGCTGGTTTTGACAGTTCCAGATACCAGTCACAAAATTGGTTCCACGTGAATTCGTAAAGAATGTTCGCAGCGATGTCGAAACGGTAGGTATCCAGCGCTTCGCGGTAGGCTTTAACTGTCTGGTTGAATTCTGCCAGAATCCAGCGATCTGCCAGTGACAGCGACATTTCACCACCGTTCTGGCCGCAATCCTGCCCTTCAGTGTTCATCAGCACGAAGCGGCTGGCGTTCCACAGCTTGTTACAGAAGTTGCGATAACCTTGCAGACGCTTCATATCCCAGTTGATATCACGACCGGTAGAAGCCAGAGCTGCCAGTGTGAAACGCAGGGCATCAGTGCCGTGGGCTTCGATGCCTTCCGGGAACTGTTTTTCAGTACGCTTGCGGATTTTCTCAGCCAGTTGTGGCTGCATCATATTGCCGGTACGTTTTTCCAGCAGTGTTTCCAGTGAGATACCATCGATCATATCCAGAGGATCGATAACGTTCCCTTTGGATTTCGACATCTTCTGGCCTTCATCATCGCGGATCAGACCTGTCATGTAGACTGTCTTGAATGGCACTTGCGGCTTGCCATTTTCATCTTTGATGAAATGCATGGTCATCATGATCATGCGGGCAATCCAGAAGAAGATGATGTCGAAGCCACTGACCAGCACATTGGTTGGATGGAAGGTTTTCAGCGCCTCAGTCTGCTCAGGCCAGCCGAGTGTGGAGAATGTCCACAGGCCAGAGGAGAACCAAGTATCCAGTACGTCTTCGTCCTGGGTCAGGGTGATATCTGTGCCCAGATTGTTTTCACGGCGAACTTCTTCTTCATCGCGGCCAACATAGACGTTGCCTTGTGCGTCATACCATGCCGGAATGCGATGGCCCCACCATAATTGACGGGAGATACACCAATCCTGAATATCACGCATCCAAGAGTAGTACATGTTTTCGTACTGTTTTGGTACGAACTGGATATCACCGTTCTCAACTGCTTCAATCGCTACTTTTGCCAGTGGTGCGGTGCGGACGTACCATTGGTCAGTCAGCATCGGCTCGATAACTACACCGCCACGGTCGCCGTAAGGAACGGTCAGGTCATGAGGTTTGATTTCAACCAGCAGGCCCTGTTTTTCGAACTCTGCCACAATCGCTTTACGGGCAGCAAAACGCTCCATACCGCGATATTCAGCAGGGATATCAGATGAATACACATCAGAAGCTTCACCATTGGTGTCGAATACTTCTGCGGTTTCACGGATATCGCCGTCAAAGGTCAGGATGTTGATCATCGGCAGGTTGTGGCGTTTACCGACTTCGCAGTCATTGAAATCGTGGGCTGGGGTGATTTTCACGCAGCCCGTGCCTTTTTCCATATCTGCGTGTTCATCGCCAACGATAGGAATGCGGCGGTTCACCAATGGTAGAAGGATTTCTTTGCCGATCAGATCCTTGTAACGCGGATCTTCCGGGTTAACCGCAACGCCGGTATCCCCCAGCATGGTTTCTGGCCGGGTTGTGGCAACAATCAGGTATTCTTTGCCTTCTGCGGTCTTAGCACCGTCAGCCAACGGATAGCGCAGGTGCCACATGGAACCTTTTACTTCACGGTTTTCGACTTCCAGATCAGAAATCGCCGTGCGCAGTTTCGGATCCCAGTTAACCAGACGCTTGCCACGGTAAATCAGATCTTCTTGATACAGGCGGACGAAGGCTTCTTTAACCGCTTTGGACAGGCCCTCATCCATGGTGAAGCGCTCACGCTCCCAATCCACGGAGTTACCCAGACGACGCATCTGGTTGGAGATATTGCCACCCGATTCTGCTTTCCATTGCCAAATTTTGTCGATAAAGGCTTCACGACCGTAATCATGGCGGGTTTTACCTTCTTCCGACGCGATCTTGCGCTCAACAACCATTTGAGTTGCGATGCCTGCGTGGTCAGTTCCCGCTTGCCACAGGGTATTTTTCCCCTGCATGCGTTGGTAACGCACCATGGTATCCATAATCGTCTGCTGGAATGCGTGCCCCATATGCAGGCTGCCGGTAACGTTTGGTGGCGGAATGACGATGCAGAAACTTTCACGGCTGGTATCGCCATTCGGCTTGAAGTAACCACTCTGTTCCCAGTGGCTATAAAGAGGTTGCTCTATCTCTGTCGGGTTGTACGTTTTATCGAGAGATGGCTCAGATTGCGTTTGATTAGCGGGTGTCTTTTCCATTGTGTCTTGATATTTAATAGGTTGGCGGGGTTGCCATGGTCAAATTAAAGCCGACGCCACGATAAGATTTATATCGTTCGCGCGCTAACTGTTTCAGATTTTCATCAATAGGAACGAAGTCTATCACTTCATGGAAAGCTGTGGCAAAGTCTGCAAAATGAGGAAGCAGTGTCACCAGCACATCGCGGGGAGCATTGCCTCTTTTTTGTGGCCAGCACAATTCTACAGGTGCGCCATAACGAGGGCCTTCTCCGGCAAGATTGTGCGGTACAAATTGACTCGGCTCCCGTTGCCATAATGCTTCGTCCAATTTTTCGGCCTGTTGCTGACTTTCACAAGCAATCAGAACCCGCTTCCCTGCACGCCATTGGTCAGCAGCAAGCTGACATGCCAGCCATTCATGTGGCTGTAGATCATCTGACGATGATTGTTCCAGTAACTGGTTTTCCAACAAATAGAAAGTGGCGTTTTTCATAGTTTCTTGGTTGCAAGATTACGGGAAATAGTGACGGAAAAGGGTATTGCAACTGCAATACCCTTAATTCCATTTATTCCCTCAATACCTTTGTGCCATATTTTTATCGAGCTTATCGAATAAAATATGAGGCCGGGACATTAATCATCAGAATTCAATCCTGAACGATTTAACAGGAATTGTGACAGGAGCGCAACCGGACGACCTGTTGCTCCTTTCGCTTTACCTGAACGCCATGCTGTACCAGCAACATCCAAATGTGCCCAGTTGTATTTGGTGGCGAAGCGGGACAAGAATGCCCCTGCGGTAATTGCGCCACCAGAACGTCCGCACGCGTTTACCATATCCGCAAAATTGGATTCTAGCTGTTCGGTATATTCATCACCCAACGGCAGACGCCATGCGCGATCTCCTGCTTGCTCTGAAGCATTCAGCAGCTCATGCGCCAGTGGATTATGGTTGGACATCAGGCCCGTGTAGTGACCGCCCAGTGCGACGACACAAGCGCCTGTCAGGGTTGCCACATCAACGACCAATTCCGGTTCAAAACGCTCAACATAAGTCAGCGCATCACACAGTACCAAACGGCCTTCCGCATCGGTGTTTGTCACTTCAACAGTCTGACCGGACATGGTGGTCAAAACATCTCCGGGACGATAAGCTCGCCCGCCGGGCATGTTTTCACAGCCTGCCAGAACGCCGACGATATTGATTGGCAATTCCAGCTCGGCAACAACACGCATGACGCCATAAACAGAAGCTGCGCCGCACATGTCATATTTCATCTCATCCATGCTTTCGGATGGCTTGATGGAGATACCGCCGGAATCAAAAGTCAGCCCTTTTCCCACCAGTACGATAGGTTTCGCATTGGCATCTTTGCTGCCTTTATATTCCATGACTGCCATCAAAGATTCATTCTGCGAACCTTGACCAACCGCCAGATAAGAATTCATGCCCAACTCTTTCATCTGCTCTTCACCAATCACTTTGGTTGTCAGATTGATAGTATTGTCAGCAAGCTGGCGTGCCTGTGATGCCAAATAGGCGGCATTACAGATATTGGGTGGCATATTGGCCAGATCTTTCGTTGCCTTGATGCCTGATGCAATGGCAAGACCGTGCTTAATGGCACGTTCACCGCTGGTCAGTTCACGGCGGGTCGGTACATTGAACACCATTTTGCGCAGTGGACGGCGCAGTTCATTTTTGTTGCTCTTGAGTTGATCGAAAACATACAGTGACTCTTTGGCTGTCTCGACTGCCTGACGTACTTTCCAATAATTGTTGCGTCCCTTCACATGCAATTCTGTCAAGAAACAAACTGCTTCCATTGAACCGGTTTCATTGAGGGTACTGATCGTTTTCTGGATAATTTGCTTATACTGGCGTTCGTCCAGTTCACGCTCTTTTCCACAACCAACCAGCAAAATACGTTCAGACAATACATTAGGAACATGATGCAGCAATAAGGTTTGACCTACCTTGCCTTCAAGTTCACCACGGCGCAATAAAGCACTGATATAGCCGTTACTTATTTTGTCAAGTTGCTCTGCGATAGGGGAAAGGCGGCGGGGTTCAAACACGCCGACAATAATACAGGCACTACGCTGTTTCTCCGGGCTACCGCTCTTTACACTAAACTCCATGCGTTCTCCTGAATCTTAAAGACAAAGACGGATACAATCGCTAAAATATCGCGTTGCGCATTAATTCATCCCAAAGAAAAGTAACTGTTATGTTAAGCTAAGCATATTATTTTTTGGTACTTAGCTAACGATAAGTATGTTCTAATCGGGAACCAATATATGGGATGCTTTGGTATCATTTTAGCTATGGGGAAGCCAAATTGATTCATATAAATGGTAGATATACGACGAAGTTAGCGACTTTCCTGCAAAAAGACAAGTTTTCACAGGCGTAATAAGCGTGATCATCATTAGATATCTAGTACGGGAAACCCTGAAAAGCCAAATCGCAATACTTTTCATCTTATTGCTGATCTTTTTCAGTCAGAAATTAGTTGAGGTATTGAGTGCGGCGGTAGAAGGAAATATTCCTGCAAATTTGGTTCTATCGTTGTTAGGTTTAGGTGTGCCAGATATGGTGCAGCTTATTTTGCCCCTGAGTTTATTTCTCGGGGTATTAATGACGTTCAGTAAACTCTATACCGAAAGTGAAATCACCGTTATGCATGCCTGTGGGTTGGGCAAAAGTGCATTGGTGAAATCAGCTCTTATTCTGGCTCTACTTACATCAGCGTTGGCGGCTGCCAACGTTATCTGGTTCACTCCGTGGTCTTCCAAATATAAAGAACAAGTCGTGGCGGATGTAAAAGCCAATCCAAGCCTGGCAGCAATCATGGAAGGGCAGTTCAAGCCTTCTCGTGATGGCAACATGGTGCTTTATATCGGCAATGTGAAGGGCAATACGTTCGAAAATGTTTTTCTGGCTCAGCTCCGCCCAGCGAATGACCAACGTCCTTCTATAGTGCTTGCGGATGGCGGACATATGGAAGAGCGCCCGAATGGTAACCAAGTAGCGGTACTCCATAAGGGGACGCGTTATGAAGGTACGGCGCAGTTGCGTGATTTCCGCATTACTGAGTTTAAGGATTATCAGGCAGTGATTGGGCATCAACGCGCAGATATCGATGGCAATAAAGTTGAACAAAAATCGATTGAGCAGCTTTGGCATGACACTGACAATGATTCCCGTTCAGAATTTCACTGGCGCCTGACGTTGATTGTCTCGGTGCTGATCATGGCACTGATGGTCGTTCCTTTGAGTGCCGTGAATCCGCGTCAGGGGCGGATACTCAGTATGCTGCCAGCCATGTTGCTTTACCTGATTTTCTTCCTGCTGCAAAGTTCCCTGCGTTCCAATGGGGGGAAAGGCAAACTTGATCCTATGTTCTGGATGTGGCTGGTCAACGGCGCGTATTTTGCCTTGGCTGTGGTGCTTAATCTGTGGGATACCGTACCCATGCGCAAACTGCGTTCACGCTTTAAGAGTCAAGGAGCGTCATGATGTTTGGGGTATTGGATAGATATATCGGACGGACAATCCTGCAAACCATCCTGATGACTTTGTTTATGCTGGTATCCCTTTCCGGCATCATCAAATTTGTCGATCAGCTGCGCAAGGTCGGGCAAGGGGAATATACCGCATTTTCTGCCGGTATTTACACATTGTTGAGTATTCCCAAAGATATTCAGATTTTCTTTCCCATGGCCGCCTTGCTCGGGGCGCTATTGGGCTTGGGAGCACTGGCAACGCGCAGTGAGCTGGTGGTGATGCAGGCTTCCGGCTTTACCCGCCTGCAAGTGGCGGGTTCTGTCATGAAAACAGCAATCCCACTGGTTTTGCTGACGATGGTCATCGGTGAGTGGGTTGCTCCACAAGGAGAGCAGCTCGCCCGTAATTATCGCTCCCAAAAAATGTTCGGCGGCTCACTGATGTCCACGACCAAAGGTTTGTGGGCGAAGGATGGGCAGGACTTTGTCTACATAAAGAGCGTGGGCAAGGATAATTCTCTGAATGGCATCAGCATCTATCATATTGATGAAAATAAAAAATTGCTGTCCGTTAGATATGCTGCTTCGGCGGTATATGACAAGGATAACCATCAATGGAAATTATCTCAGGTTGAAGAGTCTGATTTAATGCAGGATGGGCGAATCACGGGATCACAGCGTTTATCGGCAGAATGGAAAAGCCGGCTGACACCTGAAAAGCTGGGAGTGGTTTCCCTTGATCCTGAGGCGCTCTCTATTCGTGATTTGCATCAATACATCACATATCTGAAGCAGGGGCAGCAAGATGCCGGACGTTACCAGCTCAATATGTGGAAAAAGGTTTTTGCACCGTTATCGGTTGCTGTGATGATGCTGATGGCACTTTCTTTTATTTTCGGGCCACTACGCAGCGTGCCAATGGGATTCAGGGTTGTTGTGGGGATCAGCATGGGCTTTGTTTTCTATGTTTTGAATGAGATATTCGGCCCGCTCAGTCTGGTTTATAGCATGCCGCCGATATTGGGGGCACTGTTGCCAAGTTTGTTGTTCTTTGGAGTGAGTGTTTACTTACTCTTGCATAAGAAAACGTAACAGACTGAATTTCATTACACTTGTTTTTCTATCATGACCAATCAGAGTATTAGCTGTGTAATACTCTGATTGGTATCTGGCATTATTTTATTAATAACGAAACTAAATTTGATTATGATTGCGCGCCAAAGCTGCAACTAACTCATTAACCCCACTCGTCACACGGCTAAATTTACTTTGCTCCTTACGTGTCATCACCACAAATACACCGATATTTCGTTCAGGTATCATCGCCATATAGGAATTAAATCCGCCACCGCCACCAGTTTTCTGGTAAATGCCGGGAACATCGCCTTTGGCCTCCATATATACCCAGCCAAGCCCGATACCATCCGCCAGACCTGCTACATCCATCCCTTTGATTGATGTCAGATCGGTGCGTTTAAAGTAGATACCTTGTTCACGGCTGGCAGTCTGTTTTCTCAATTGATTATGGGAAGATAAAAACTGCTGCATCCAGCGCTGCATATCTGCGGGGGTGGAATAAATTCCGCCACTGCCCGCAGCGGCAATGGTATTTACGCAAGGGCTAGGTTTAAACCCTGCCATCAAACGGGCACATTGGGATTGCGAGGGTGTCAGTGTTGTATCCTTCATGTGATAAGGGCGGGTGACCTCCTCTTGCAACAGGCGGGTATAGGGTTTTCTCGTTGCTTTGGAAAGGGCATCAGCCAATAAATCATAGGCCAGATTGGAATAAGAAGCCGTCGTGCCGGGCGTGGCATCTAACCCTGCGGTTTGCAGCCAAGCCCAGCGATTTGATTGAGTCGGCCAAATAAACACAGGGCGTCCCCATTTCCCACCCGGTTGTTCTCGTGGTAATCCGCTGGTATGGCTTGCCAGATGATACAGCCGGATTGGCTGACCTGCACCATAATCCGGCACATGAACACCGGAGTAAGTGTACTTTTGAAGCGGATCAGTAGTCTTAAGACGTTTCTTCTGTGCCAACTTAATCATGACCTCACTGGTCATCAATTTAGTAATAGAAGCAATACGAATTAAAGAGTCCTGCCGTGGCCGAACGCCGCTCCCTGGATAAGTTTCCCCAAAACTGCGATGCACAACCTGATTATTGTCGATCACCACTATTACCATTCCCAAAGGATTGCCTTCATCAAAGATGGATTGCGAATATTGATCGACCAACGCGGTAACCATTTTCTTGATCTTGTCATTATCCTCGAAAACTTCCCACTTTGCCGGTTGCACATTGAATTGCTGAAATTTGCTCTGGTATGAATTATTAGAATCCGCACAAGCTGACATCACCCATATCAGGGCGGAAACTGTACACAGTTTATATAGCCGTTTTTTCATTTTTGGATTAACCAATCAGGGAGCATTCAAGTGGGGAAAGTAAAGCCGTTATTTTTTTTTCTTAAATATCGTGATAATGGCACCGATAACGATACCGACTAAGATACCTGTGAAAATCCAACTGATAATAGTCATGATAATTTACCTCATAGCAGTGTATTGTTTGGAATTATATAAGGAGTTTGTAGGTTGTCTATTGGCAGGACAGAATTGTGAGAGAGGAATTTTGCGATGCAGTGGTAAAGAAGGTTATGTTTTGAACTGCATTGGTCAAAAAAAGCCATGAATGATTCTTTTTTCGGCATTTGAACAAAATTGAAAGGATAAGTGTTGCGAACGTTCTTCTTACAGGTATAATCACCCCCGTTCTCCGAACCCTTCAGTGCCGAAGTGGCGAAATCGGTAGACGCAGTTGATTCAAAATCAACCGCCTTCGGGTGTGCCGGTTCGAGTCCGGCCTTCGGCACCATATAAATTAAGACGCTAAAAGAAAGCGTCTTTTTTTATGTCTGAAATTCAGGTTTTGCTAAGTTTTTCATAAAAATCAGCTATCTACATCGTTATGAATTTAATAATATCAACGCGTTATGTATGTACCTGTGCATAGATGCTGTGATTCACAATTAAATTGAACTCACTATTTTTACGTGTTTTACATATGAAAAATTGGGCGCCTCATTAATGTCAGTGTTACTGATTACAGAGGTGAATCTATAACTACTGGAGGCTGTTATGAAACTTTCGGATTTGGGTAATAGAATTTGCATTGTGGGGCCTTCGAATAGCGGTAAGTCCACGCTTGCTAATGCCATCTCCATAAAATGTAATTTAAAAGTAATTCATCTGGATCAGCTTTTTCATCTACCAAATACAAATTGGCAGGCACGCCCCGTAGATGAATTCATCTCATTGCATGACATGGCAATAAAAGAGGAAAGTTGGGTCATAGACGGGAACTATAGAAAATGTCTGCCGCAGCGCCTATCCAGAGCAACAGGCGTTATTTTATTAGATATCTCGACACCATCAAGCCTGCTGCGTTATGCAAACAGAACTCTTTTCCAACATAGCCGCCATGGTGGTTTGGAAGGCAATAAAGACAGCATCAAATGGGAAATGATCCATCATATTACTGTTGTCACACCAAAAAGCAGAAAACGTTATGCTGCATTGTTTAAGCAATTAACTATACCTAAGATTAAACTGACTTCTATTAAAGAAATTAAGAAACAGTTTGATGGATGGGGGCTTATTCGATGATTTTTAAAAAAATATCATATCGATTCGATTTTATATCAGGAGTTTTACTCATCTATCGGGCATAGAATCGCCGAATTCAGGGCTATTTGGATGTATTTTTCTATATTGTCACTATAGTTAATATTTAAAGCTTATGGGTCAAGAAAGCACTGGAACGAAAGAGGTACAAGAACGGCTTACTTAACCATGCATAATATCTAGAAGGAGGAGGGTATGAAACCAAGGTTACTTATAGCATTTGCCATATTTCTTGGCTCATATTTGCCATTAAGTACGATCCTCCTTGTACAGGATTATGATAAGAAAAAAGCGACAGGAAATTTTTGCTTGAATATTTTTTTCAGTGATTCCTGTCAGTTACCTTTACATAAATCTTATTTGTCATTGGGATTTCTTATTATATGTTTGATATGTTTTGTGTTTTCGTGGCTGACTCTTATGTTGACAGGTTCTGAAGGGCAAACAATTAAAGTTATTTCAGCAAAGTATACCCCCGCAGACTTAATGAATTATGTCTTACCTTATATTGTATCATTCATGAGTATTGATTATTTGCAAGATACAAAATTCTTCGGCTTTATCATTTTCTTAATATGGTTATTCTGGTTGTCTTATAAATCAGGGCAGGTGATTTTGAATCCAATGCTAATTGTTTTTAACTGGAGAATGTATGAAATAACATACAGATTTCCCGGTGGGAAAGATGAATTCACTGGGATCGTGCTTGCAAATAAGGATATCCAGCCTAATATTGAGTATGAGTCGCAAAATGTACAGTCAGTTATTGTTATAAATCAAAGGCCTTGATTATGCTTAATAGGTTGCAAAATTTTAATATTGATGATGCATCTTTAACTCTATGGGTTTATCGGAAAAGTATACGAAATTCTGCTGTCCATTATACAGGATGGTGGGTCAGTGTTTCTGATGAATTAAGAAAAGAATTCAATAGCTTCATCAGTGAAGAAAGATGCAAATATAGTGAAGTGATAAATTACGGACTATTGTCTCAGAATAATGAAAGTAGTCTGCTTCACATTGGAGCGAATGAAACTGAAGCACAAAAATTGATTGATTGTTCATCTAACCAGATTCAGGATAAGAAAGCTAAGGATATAAAGGATATTGCAAATTGTAATTTTTACTCTGTTAAATTAGTTCATAATGATGTGGTTCTTTATTGTGTGAAAAAAACGGATGCATCCTGGAAGACGAAAAAGAAAAAAGGTATAAAATCACTTATTTATAAAGATTATACGTTAACAATTGATAACGAACCAAAATTTAATATAGCAATGGATTTTGATTTTTTTATCCTTGAAGGGGATCTTCTTATCAAAGATAAAAGGATATTTGAATCCATTCTTAGCTACAAACAGGCGTATTTAAGAAACCTTACTGAACTTACTAATGAAGCAGAGTTTAATCGTATATTTACTGATACATTGCCACTTGTGACATATGTGGGAAATAATGCTATGCAACTAAGAAGAGCCTTAGCAATAAGAGAGAAAGGATATTATAAAAATACCTCATTCATGAAAAGCTTAAGGCTACACGCTGAAAAATTCAAACTTAACATACAGTTTGATAAAGAGGGGAAAATAATAGCAAAGGATGATAGTTGTGCTGATATTTTTCAGGCTCTGTTAGATCACCGTTTACAATCACACTATCCCGAACATCTGTATGATGTGCCGAATGCACTGCTTGTTCGATAAAAATATATCTCCAGATTTATAAAGGTAGCGATGATCAAAATTCCTACCCTGAGCACAAAACTCAATCCCGACAATACATCCGAAAAAGTCTCGCCAAATGTTCTCAAATAACCTGCGATAATAAGTACCTTTCGGTGTTGGCATTGTCCAGTCACAATCAGTTAATTCCTCTAGACAGGTTACATGTGTTTTTGGATGCCCTTTTCGTACAATCACTTTATACTCTTTTCCCATCAACTTTTCGAAGCTCAATTCTGCACCTAAACTGCCGGGATAATAGGTATTCACGGTAAAATCCAATTCACCTTGTCTGAGTTGAGGTAGCATAGCCAATAATTGCCCCTCTATTCGAAGTTCCTCAAGTATTAAACTCGCGTGTTGTAGAAAACCTTTCCCACATTCCGTTAAATGAATACCTTGGTTACTGCGGATAAATAATTTGGCACCGAGGGAGTCTTCCAGCTCGCGTATTGATTTAGTCAAAGCTGGTTGGGAGAGTGACAAAAAACGACTGGTAGCTCTGATACTGCCATGACGATTGATTTCAACAAAAGCACGTAGTTGATTGAGTTTTATCGGTGTTGCCATTGTTCTCTCTCACGATAACTTTTAATTATATAGGCAAAGTTAATTGTATCTTATTTAAATGAAATTTATTGTCTACATTATAAGTTAGTAATAAAAATCAGCTCCTGATCAAAGATTTTAAATATTTCCAATTTTTAAAGAAAAAATAATTTAATTGAAATAAAGCTGATTTGATCTATTAGCCTTAATCAAGGTTAACGAAATAAATAAAAGAAATACCATCTTTTAAAATAACTAAAAGAGAATATTATTATGGATATTTTATTAAGCGAATCTATTCAGAAAATCGCCGGTAAATTACAAAACTGGCGCCGCGATTTCCATCATTTTGTTGAATCGGGTTGGTTTGAATTCAGAACAGCAACTCTCGTGGCAGATGAACTACATCGTTTAGGCTATAGCCTGAAAATGGGAAAAGAGGTTATCAAGGCAGATGCCCGAATGGGCTTACCATCAGAGCAGGCATTACAGGCACAAGAACAGCGCGCTATTGAACAGGGAGCAGAATTAATAAATCAGTTATTTTGGCAGGGTTTAGTAAAACATTTTTCTAAAGGTTATTATCCATTTACGGTGGCTCCGTAATGAAATATATTTACAGATGAAGTGATTTATTTTTAAACACAGATAATACCTTATTCCTTTACTATAAAAATTAATAAAGACCATAAAATCGAAAAATTAATTTCCCATATCCTTTGTTACCTCATAATTTCTGGAATTAATTTCTATCCCAATAGAGTCATGCGTTTTCTGCATACTGCATCTTTCATTTGCATTTCATCAAAAGTTAAAAAAATGTAAACATCCAATCAAGTAAAAATCAGAAAACAAAAAATAAGAGGTCATCATGAACAGGCAAAAGCTCATGCGACAAATTATCATCGCCATACTGCTTGGGATTATTACCGGTTGGGGTTTTCATCATTATCTTGATGCCAGTCAGGCAAAAGAAGTCGCCGCCTATATCAACATCATCACTGATGTATTCCTGCGCCTGATAAAAATGATCATCGCACCACTTGTATTTGCCACGATTGTGACGGGATTAATGTCAATTGGCGGTTCATCTTCCGTAGGACGCATTACCCTCAAAGCGATGGTATGGTTTATTGTCGCGGGATTAGTTTCACTGGGTATTGGTATGCTGATGGCTAACGTATTTCAGCCCGGCGTTGGGCTTAATGTCACTATCCCACAGCAGGAAGAGGTAAATACTGGCCTCAATACCAGCGGGTTCTCGTTGAAAAACTTTATCAGCCATATTTTCCCAAGCAGCTTCGCTTCTGCGATGGCGAATAATGAGATCTTACAGATCCTGATTTTTTCGATCTTTTTTGGCGCAGCACTTTCCTATATTTGCCACAACAACCAGAAAAAAAGCCTCATCGTGACTTTGATTGAAGATCTGGGTCGCATCATGTTTCGTATCACAGACTACGTAATGTCATTTGCGCCGATTGCCGTGTTTGCTGCCATTGCATCCGCCGTTACTGTACAAGGTTTGGGCTTGCTTTATGACTACGGCAAACTGATTGGTCTCTTTTACCTCGGACTACTTTTGCTCTGGGCGATTCTGTCAGCCGTTGGATTCTTTTTTCTCGGCAATGGCATGTTTTCACTGATGAAACTTATTCGGGAACCCGTAACATTAGCTTTTGCCACAGCAAGCAGCGAATCCGCTTACCCCAAAACCATGAACGCACTGGATCGCTTTGGTGTCCCGAAAAAAATCTCCAGCTTCGTATTACCGTTGGGTTACTCCTTTAACCTTGATGGCTCGATGATGTATCAATCCTTTGCTGTCCTTTTTATCGCACAGGCTTATAACATCGATCTGAGTATCACCGAACAAATTTTGATTATGTTGACATTGATGATCACCAGCAAAGGCATGGCTGGCGTTGCGCGAGCTTCGGTGGTAGTCGTCGCGGCGACATTGCCGATGTTCAGTTTGCCAGAAGCGGGGATCTTGCTCATTCTCGCCATTGATCAATTCCTTGATATGGGTCGCACAGCGACCAACGTCGTGGGTAACAGCATTTCCACCGCCGTGATTGCTAAATTGGAAGAAAAGCAGGGTAGTGACGAACGGGCAGATCAGCAAAGTGAAATTGCTCGCCAAGAAGCATAAACATATTTGCTGTATTCCGTAGCGATTACAGCAAGTTAATCTGATAGCAGGCTGGTGGTCAGATTACTGTCCACCGTTTGCGCATATATTGCCAAAAACGCTCTGAGGAAGGGTTAAGGCGGGAATAAGTCCGATAAATAAAAACCCCCATTTTTATCGAAGCCTGCTCTGGTTCCAGCAAACACAATTTCTGCTCCCTGAGTTCCTCACGGATTGAATAATCCGGCAGCCAACCGACACCGTGACCATCCAGCACCATACGTTTCAGTAGTTCGCTCATGGATGAAAGACAAAAATAAGTAAACCGTTCCTTAAAATTTTTTTCCAGCAACTGATTTACCTGACGTCCCATATAACTTTCATCGGTGTATTTCATTAATGGCAAAGGTGTGTCTTCCAGCCGATATAATGGTTTTCCATCCGCTGTACAGCCAGAAACAAGGTATAATCGAGCATCCAATACCTTATGATGAAGGAACGGTAATGTCATTAATTCTTCATTAAAGAAAGCCAGAATAAAATCACTTTTACCGTTTTTGAGATTATTGACAGCCTCATCAACATTAATGGATTCAATATTAAAAACCTTATCTGATTTTTCAGCAAAACCAGAAATCAATTCGGGTAATAAAGAAATAGACAGCGAATGAGCGGCGGTGATATTAATTCGGTATTTAGATATTTCTCCGCCTTTTAACTTGCCGATTTGATACTCTATATCACCAAGAAGATTCCTGACATAAACAATAAAACCTCTTCCTTGTAACGAAAGTTGTAATGGATTCGAGTTACGATTAAATATTTCAAAACCGACAGCATTCTCAAGAGCCTGAATCCTGCGGCTAAAAGAAGACTGAGATATATTCCTCCGTTCTGCGGCAAGCGTAAAACTTCGTAGCTCCTCCAACATTACTGCATCATATAACCATTTTAGCTCAATATTATTAAACATAAATCCACCATACAAAATAACGCTTGCTGATATCAATAAATAAAACAGTTTATGCAAATTCAACATGGGCCATAGAAATATTGCAATCCCGAACCGTAATTTTTATGCCATCATAACGATTACTGATGGAGATGGCATATGAAAAAAATAATTGGCATTCTTGGCGGTATGGGGCCGGCCGCAACTGTAGATACAATGGAAAAGATAATTCAATATACACCAGCAAACAGAGATCAGGAACATATTCCTGTTATTGCCGTTTCTTTTCCTGATATTCCAGACAGAACGGAAAGTATACTTTCTGATGGAGTATCGCCATTAAATAATATGTTGACTGCATTGAGAATATTAGAGTCATCGGGAGCGCGGTGTATTATTATGCCGTGTAATACAGCACATTATTGGTATGATGAGTTAAAAGCATCAACTAAAATGCATTTTCTGAATATGATTGAAATTACTTGTAATAAAATCGTAAGGGAAGGGATTAATAACGTTGCGATTCTTGCTACAACAGGGACGATAAAGACACGGCTTTATCAATCACGGTTGGAAAAAGAAAAGGTGAATTTTGTAGTTCCTGATGATATTCAGCAGAGAGCTATTATGGAAAGCATTTTGGTTTATAAAAGCGGGGATGAGGAAAAGGCTTATTGGTTAATAGAGTCGGTTATTTCTCAGCTTAAAAATGTTGGGGTTGAAAAATTCATTATGGGATGTAGTGAGATACCGGTTATTCTTAAAAGGGAAGGTAATACGGATAGGTATATTGATGCTACGGAAGAGTTGGTTAGATGCGCAATTGATTGGTGCTATTTTGATGAAAGTTGTGTTTGATGAAATTAAATAGAACTATCGGTAAATAGTTCTACTATTTTTTGTGGTGGGAAGAAAAAGTATAATTAACCCGAATTCTGGATAAGAAATTGACGAGAAGCCTGTTCCGGGAGCAAAGTTTTGGTGAAAGCCGAAAACAGCTCCGGGGAGGAACAGGCTATGAATAACTTAGTTGAAATTTTCTGCGATGTCGCCGATTTTTGCCGTTTTTTCATCCCTCAGTGGACGCAGTTTTGCCTTGATAACGGATACCGTCTACGTCGCCGACAAGGTCGCATGTATCCCAGTGAAATCATGACCATTGTGATCCTCTTTCATCTGTCACATTACCGTGATTTTAAACATTTTTATCTGGCGCAGATTTGGAAATATCATCACAACGATTTTCCCGCTTTGCTCAGTTATCCCCGTTTTATCCGTGTTGCCCCTTTGGTTTTGATGCCACTATGCAGTTATCTGACTCAATTAAAAGGAACACCCACAGGCATTGCTTTTATTGATTCCACGCGTTTGCGCGTTTGTCATAACCTCCGTATTCCCCGCCATAAAGTCTTTGAAGGGAGAGCGCAACGAGGAAAAACCTCAATGGGTTGGTTTTACGGGTTCAAATTGCACCTAGTTATAAACCATCAGGGGGAAATTCTGGCACTTCTGGCACTTAAAGTGACGGCGGGTAATGTGGATGATCGAGAACCTGTTCGCGAATTAACAAAAGAATTAACGGGTTCTCTTTATGGTGATAAAGGTTATCTCAGCCAGGAACTGGCTGACGATTTAGCTAAAACGGGGATCACTTTCATCACCCAAAAGCGCCGAAATATGAAAGCGCGTGTGCTGGCTGAGTGGGATAAGATAATGTTATCAAGGCGTTTTATCATTGAGACAATTAATGGACAATTAAAAATCATTTCTCAAATAGAACACTCGCGCCACCGAAGTATAAAAGGATTTCTGTTAACTGTTTTAGGGGGGGTGATTGCTCACTGCCTTAAATTGAAAAAGCCATCACTTAAAAATTTCTACTCAGAAGACGATTTTCCAGTGATGGCTTAAGCGGAATTCGGGTTATTAATAGCTGCAAATTAATTTTATATATTGCTATACAAACAATGAGTATACATTTTTGGATCGTTTGCAACGATAAAAGGAAAACGAAAATAGGCAATAGATAATAGCAAATAGTTAACCAATAAAATTCGCTTATATTTTATGCTGATTTATTTTAATCTGGAAAACAGCATCCAGATAATATAAATAAAAATGATAACCATTTGTTTTTACTTAAGTAATTAAATAAAATATGTTTTGAATATTAGAATAATATCTGAATTAGCTAAATCAGCCATTTCCCCCTATTTTCTGTTTTATTGATAATGATTGATATTGAAAGTTATATTGATCAATAATTGATTTTATGTTGGAATAAAAAACCCTTTAAATACAAAATACCAGATCAATAATCTGGAAGTTAACTATCAATCAGAATTTGTTAACTATTTTGTAATGTCTCAAATCAGGTAATGCCGTGTTGTCATTCTTTTATTTCGTCACTATCTGGCGTTTTTCTCCCTGGTTACACGACTCATGGCAAGTAGTAAATAGAAAGTAATATCCTGAAATGGATAGATTTACTGCTGGCTATCACCTGATGTTTTTTTATTGTTACAGGTTTATAGCTATGAACAAAAAATTCGATAAGCCGTGGCTACAGAATCAGCAAGAGTTGTTGAAACGTGTAGCTTGGGTGAACATTATCACCCAACTTGTGTTTCCCATTGCTGGTGCATTCACTCCCGCTATCGCTACTGCCAAAACACACTCAACTTTTCAAAATGAAAAATGGGCTTTACCAACAGCGCATTATGTCCTGAAATCAGGGGAAACGGTCAATTCTGTCGCCAAACGTTATGGTTTAACCGTCTCTGACTTAAAAAAAATCAACCAGTTACGTACTTTTGATAAGCCTTTTACCGCTCTCGGTGTGGGTAGTGAGATTGATGTCCCAAAACCTCGAAATAATAAACTTCTTCCCTTTAATTATTATTCATTACAACGGTCACCATTAGATCGGTTTTCA
Source organism: Xenorhabdus anantnagensis (assembly GCF_028598555.1). Lineage (GTDB taxonomy): Bacteria > Pseudomonadota > Gammaproteobacteria > Enterobacterales > Enterobacteriaceae > Xenorhabdus > Xenorhabdus anantnagensis. Next base: position 121,628 of record NZ_JAQRFN010000009.1, on the reverse strand, counting down.
TTAGACAAAGCTCCGATTACAGCGGAAAAGGCCTCTACTACAGATACGACAGACAAAAACGCTAAGCGCCTGGCTGAATTTTCCTCTCGGATTGGCCGGTTGCTAAGCAGCGACGACATTAAAAATAATGCAGTAAGTCAATTAAACAATCTGGCAATGGGAGAAGCCAGTCAGCAAATCCAAAATTGGTTGGGACGCTACGGTACAGCTCGTGTGCAGACTAATATGGATAGCCATGGTCATTTGAATAACAGCCAGTTTGATATGTTGTTGCCATTGTATGATAACCCTTATCAGCTAGCTTTTACACAATTCGGCCTGCGCCATATTGATAAACGTAACACCATCAATATCGGATTTGGACAACGTCAGTTTTTTGACGGTTGGATGCTGGGTTACAATGCTTTCTTCGACCACGATATCACTGGTGATAATAGCCGACTCGGCCTTGGCGCAGAATATGCCCGCAATTACCTTAAATTGTCTACGAACGGCTATTTTCGTTTAAGTAATTGGAAAGAATCGCACCTTCTGACCGATTATGATGAGCGCCCCGCTAATGGATTCGACCTGAAAGTACAAGGCTATTGCCCTTCTTTACCACAGCTCGGTGGTAAATTGATGTATGAACAATACTTCGGAGATGAAGTTGGGCTAATAAATAAAGACCACCGCAAAAAAGATCCTTCTGCCTTTACTATCGGGATTAATTATACCCCTATCCCATTACTGACTTTCGGTATTGACCGTAAACAAAATATGTCCGGTAGCGGAGATACTCAGTTCAACATGGCGCTGAATTATGAAATAGGCACACCGTGGTCAAAACAAACTGATCCGGATGCCGTAGCAGCCAAACGTACCCTGCAAGGCAGTCGTTATGATTTGGTTGAGCGCAATAATCAGATCGTTCTTGAATACCGTAAACGTGAAGTGATCTCTCTGGCGATGGATAATCAGATTATCGGTCATGCGGGTGAGATTAAGCCTCTCCATCTCAGTGTCAACAGCAAGTATGGGTTTAACTATATCCAATGGGATGCCACAAGGCTGCGTGCCAATGGCGGGCAAATCAAACACAAGGGTGACCTTAGCTATCTACTGACCCTGCCAAAATACCAATCTCAAGGCAATAATATCTATACGGTGGGAGCCATTGCTTATGATAAGCGTGGTAATGCCTCCAAACGAGTGGAAACTCAGGTACAAGTCCTCCCAGAGAGAATCAATAATGGTAAATCAACCTTTACCACAAAAGATACAGAACTGCTGGCTGATGACCATTCCACCACGATTCTGACGCTAACTTTAAAGAACAAAGATAATCATCCAGTCAGCGGTGTTGCTTCAGATATCAAATTGCTCACCAATGTACTAAGTGGGGAAGGCAGCGATCCAAAGATCGCAACGATGAAAGAAACGCAACCGGGTGTTTATCAATCTCTGCTTACTGCTGGTAAAAAGACGGGTATCCTGAAAGTTACGCCGAAAGTGTATGGAATAACTATCAATCCCGTGGAGATCACATTCGTGCATCCTGATGCACCAATTGTCAAAAATTTGACCATATCCGGTAAGTTAGTTATGGGGCAAAAGCTGAGTGCAACCTATACTTTTTACGCTAATCACGGCGATACCGTTGATAAATCCCGTTATGTGTGGGGTAACAAAGGCAGTATTGATATTAGCAAGGGTAATACGATTACCGAGTCCGGCAAGATCCCTGACTATACATTGACACAATCAGATGCAGGTACAGTGAAAGCACTTGCTGTGCAAGCACAAAACGGGCTTGGCCTCATTGGAAATACCCAATTCGTTGATAGTAGCATGGAAAGCGGGCAAGGCAATGATACACGTGATGGCGGTAGAGGTGGCACAGTCAGAGGACTCGCCGACAAAATCACGATTACGATGAGTGCCAATAAAGTTAAAAAAGATGAGCCAATCACCCTGAAAATCAAGACGCTGAATCATGGGAAATTCGTCCGAAATGTAGCTGTAAATCTTAACGCCATCAAAGCGCTAAACCGCAAGAATGAGTCTCAGAAGATCTCGATATTACTCAATGGTAAATTAGGTATATATCAGGATTTCAGCGATAACCAAGGTATTTTAACCGTCACCGTGACCGATCCGAACGGACTTGGAGTGAAAACAACGCTGTCTGCCAAAGCAGATGGCAGCGCGGCGCCTGAATCGGAAGATGCTATTTTCACTGTGATTACCAGCCCAGACGTTCCAGATGCAAATTTTTGGGGACACATGGCTGAAACTATAACGTTAAATGGAGTCACTTTTAGACGACCACTATTACAAGTAGAGGCAGAAAAAGGCCATAGGGTAACAAAGGCCACGCATTTTGAGCATGGTGAATTATGGCATCGCCGTAGCAATAAAGGCGCGTTCTCATATTGCAAGAACATAATGCATGCAGCACTACCGACAAAAGATGAGTTGGTCAACCTGAGTCAAGTCTATGCGGGTAAAATACAAGATATGTTTGGCTGGCCAGACGGTCGCGCCTATCGTTCTTCGACGCCGGGAACAGATCCAAATGGGGAACAGGGGCAAAAAGATAAAAGACCAGTAACTGGATATTATTCGATGACCATCGATCACTACAATCCACATGTCATCTCAGATAATACCTTCGATTACGTTAGCTGCAAAAACTAATGCCATTCATTTCTTAGCAAAAAATCCGTCCCGATAAGGGGCGGATTATCCTGCCTGTATTTATATCCCCTTCATCTTTCGAATGACTTTTTGTTGATTACGTTCATTCAATCACCATATGGAAGCTATGGATTACCATCTTAATGCCACCTCAATACAACTTGAAATTTCGTGAGAATAAATATGTGCTTCTGCCGAAGTTTATTGACGATATAAAAGTCTATTGACGACATGAAATTCATCCTTTGATAATGTTACTTTAAATTTATTCATCGTTATTAATCTCACAATGAAAATATATGTACGAATTTAACCTCGTGTTGTTATTACTTCAGCAAATGTGTGTCTATTTGGTGACCGCCTGGCTGCTAAGTAAAACACCTCTGTTTGTTCCTCTACTGCAAGTCACCGCTCGCTTACCACATAAATTGATGTGTTACGTTATTTTTTCTATTTTTTGCATTATGGGGACGTACTTTGGGCTGAATGTTAATGATTCCATTGCCAATACTCGTGCTATCGGTGCTGTATTGGGAGGGCTGTTCGGTGGCCCCTCAGTAGGGGCAATGGTAGGCTTCACTGGAGGGCTGCATCGCTATTCTCTCGGAGGGATGACTGCGTTCAGTTGTATGGTATCCACCATTGTGGAAGGCGTTCTTGGTGGCCTTGTCCATATTTACCTGATGAAGCAAGGCCAGATTAATAAGTTGCTGAACCCGTGGACGGCAGCTATTGTCACTTTCTTTGCTGAATGCACCCAGATGGGGATCATCTTGCTTCTTACCAATCCTTTTGGGGACGCACTGAATTTGGTGAAAGATATCGCGGCTCCTATGATCATCGCCAATAGTGTAGGAGCAGCCATGTTTATCCGTATTTTATTGGACAGACGTGCCATTTTCGAAAAATACAACAACGCTTTTTCTGCCCAAGCATTAAAAATTGCTGTCTGTACAGAGGGAATTTTGCATAAAGGATTCAATGAAGATAATAGTATGCGTGTAGCAAAAGTTATCTATCAGGAATTGGAAATCAGTGCTGTCGCGATTACAGACAGAGAAAAGTTATTGGCGTTTATCGGCACCGGTTCAGATCACCATTTACCCGGTACTCCCATTGCTGCCGAACAGTCTCATCGTGCGATTAAGAATAATGAAGTCGTGTATGCCGATGGCAATAAAACACCTTATTGTTGTTCTCTCAGCCCAACCTGCAAACTCGGCTCCGCATTGGTTATTCCTTTGCGTGGAGAAAATCAGCAGGTCATTGGTACTATCAAACTTTACGAAGCCAAGAATCGTTTATTCAGTTCTATTAATCGCACATTAGGCGAGGGTATTGCCAGTCTGCTCTCAGCTCAAATTCTTGCCGGACAGTATGAACGGAATAAGCAATCGTTACTGCAATCAGAAATAAAGCTCCTTCACGCGCAGGTGAATCCTCACTTTTTATTTAATGCCTTAAATACGTTACAAGCGGTCATTCGCCGGGATAGTCAGCAAGCAGGCCAGCTTGTACAGTATCTTTCAACATTTTTCCGTAAGAATTTGAAACGGTCTGAATACATCGCCACACTGGAGAATGAAATAGAGCATGTGAATGCTTACTTACAAATTGAGAAAGCACGCTTCCGTGAACGTCTTCAGATTGCTATAGAGATACCCGAAGCGCTGCGCTACGCAAAATTACCCGCATTTTCTCTGCAACCCATGGTAGAAAATGCCATCAAGCATGGTACGTCACAGTTATTAGATACAGGACAAATTACTATCCGTGCCTATCAGGATATCAATCTGTTGCGAGTAGAAATTGAAGACAATGCAGGACTCTATCGCTCTGAACAAATGGGAGATGGACTTGGGATGAGTCTGGTAGATAAACGTCTGCGTCTTCGCTATGGTGAGCACTACGGCGTGCATGTTGAATGCCAGCCAGAAGCATTTACCCGTATCATTTTATGTTTACCGTTGGAAAAAGGGGCTGACAAAGCGACATAAGTATGAATGTATTGATTGTTGATGATGAACCTCTGGCACGTGAGAACCTACGTTGTCTGCTGGAAGAGAAAAAGGATATTCAAATCATCGGTGAATGTGCCAATGCAGTGGAAGCAATCGGTGCTATCCATCGTCTGAAACCCGATGTCGTTTTCCTTGATATTCAAATGCCCCGCATTACTGGGCTTGAAATGGTCAGTATGCTCGATCCTGAGCATCGCCCTTATATTGTCTTTTTGACCGCTTTTGATGAGTATGCGGTGCAAGCCTTTGAAGAGCACGCTTTCGATTATTTGTTAAAACCGCTGGAAAAAGAGCGTTTGTGTAAGACGTTGCAACGGCTGCGTTCCGGTTATCAAAAACAGAATTTGGCAGATCTGCAACGCGAAGATGAGCAACTGAAATACATTCCCTGTACTGGGCATAGCCGGATCTGGTTGATGCCATTGGGTGATGTACTGTATGTCACTTCCCGGATAAGTGGTGTCTATGTCATGAGCGCCAACGGACAGGAAGGCTTTACCGAGTTGACTCTGCGCACTCTGGAAACCCGTACTTCACTGACTCGTTGCCATCGCCAATATCTCGTCAATATGACCCATTTGCGGGAAATTGTTTTTGTCGAAAGCGGACAAGCAGAACTGGTTCTAAGCAATGATAAACGTATTCCCGTGAGTCGTCGTTATCTGAAACCCCTAAAAGAAGAATTGGGGTTAAATTAATCATCGCTTAGGGCATAATCTCCTGATCCTACAGGAAAATAAATAAAGGAGATGCCCTTGGCTGATTTTTATCTCAAAATTAAGACCAATAGAATGATCCTAAAAAACCTCAATAATCAGAAAGAGATGGAGATTGAGGGAAATTTCAGTACGTCACGTTTACTTATCGGTGATTTTTATGATGCAAAATTTCAGTTACATACCCTGCTTCATCAGCATGGCTTTCTGAAAGGCATTAAGCAGATTTTTGAGTGTAAACACCGTGTACTGGTTCATCCATTGGAGCAAAGCGAAGGAGGGCTGTGCTCTGTGGAAGAACGGATTTTGCAGGAAGTAACGCATGTTAGTTTCAAAGGCAGGTTAAAGAAAGTGGTCATTCATCAAGGTGAGCACTTACTTTCAGATACCGAGGCCAAAGCCGAATTAAACAAACGTATCATCAAGAAAGCGGCCTGAATTCAATTCGAATTTCATCAGACATAAACATATGCCATAAATAATCATATGCTATAAGATCATATTTTATAAATAGAAAAAGCCCTTTCTTCTTACGGAGAAAGGGCTTTATTCAATCCATTATTGCGATATTTTCAACGCAATGAATGAATCAAGCAAGTCAATCAGACATTCGTATGTACTTATACGTTATCTTATACGTTGCCACTGCTTTGACGACGACGAGATGCGCCACCATTGGAATCATCGTTGCTGCGACCGCGGAAAGAACTACGCTCACCACCACCACGACGTTCGCTGTTAAAACGACGACCACCGTTATTGCCGAAACCCTCACGGTCACGACGTGGGCCATTGCCGCCATTACCGCCGTTACCACCATTACTGCCGTTACCATTGCGACCACCACCACGACGCTCACGGCGTTCAAATGGTTGTGCATCGCCCAACAGCTGCATGTTCAGTGGTTTGTTCAAAATACGGGTACGGGTGAAGTGAGACAATAATTCACCTGGCATCCCTTTTGGCAGCTCAATCGTGGAATGAGTCGCAAACAGTTTGATATTGCCGATGTAACGGCTGCTGATATCACCTTCGTTTGCAATTGCGCCCACGATATGGCGAACTTCAACACCATCATCACGACCCACATCAATGCGATACAGTTCCATGTCACCTACGTCACGACGTTCACGACGAGGACGATCACCTCTGTCAGCTTTGTCACCTCTGTCACTTCGGTCACCGCGATCACGCTCACCAAAACTGCTGCCATTACGACGACGGTCATCACGATCGTTGAATTCACGACGAGGACGGCGCACTGGGTCTGGTGGCAGAATAAGTGGGCGCTCACCCTGTGCCATTTTCAGCAAGGCTGCTGCCAGTGTTTCCATATCCAGTTCATCACCGGTGCCCAGCTTAGACAGCAATGCACGGTACTGATCCAGATCGCTGCTTTCTAATTGTTGCTGAACATTAGCGGCAAATTTCTCCAGACGACGCTGACCCAGAAGTTCTGCGTTCGGCAGTTCAACTTCTGGGATTGTCAGTTTCATGGTGCGTTCAATGTTACGCAGCAAACGACGCTCGCGGTTTTCAACAAACAACAGGGCACGACCTGCACGGCCTGCACGACCAGTACGACCGATACGGTGTACATAAGATTCTGCATCCATTGGGATGTCGTAGTTAACAACCAAACTAATGCGTTCAACATCCAAACCACGAGCGGCTACATCAGTCGCAATCAGAATGTCCAAACGGCCATTTTTCAAGCGCTCAAGTGTTTGTTCGCGCAAAGCCTGGTTCATGTCACCATTCAGTGCTGCTGAGTTGTAACCGTTACGCTCCAGAGTTTCTGCCACTTCCAACGTTGCATTTTTGGTACGTACGAAAATAATCGCAGCATCAAAATCTTCTGCTTCAAGGAAACGTACCAGCGCTTCGTTTTTGCGCACGCCGTAAACAGACCAATAGCTCTGGCTGATGTCAGGACGGTTGGTGACATTGCTCTGAATACGAACTTCCTGTGGGTTATTCATGAAACGACGGGTAATGCGGCGAATCGCTTCAGGCATAGTTGCTGAGAACAGAGCTGTCTGGTGTTCAGCAGGGATCTGGCTCATGATGTTTTCAACATCTTCGATAAAGCCCATACGCAACATTTCGTCGGCTTCATCCAGTACCAGACCTTTCAGATTGGACAGATCCAATGTTCCACGTTTCAAGTGATCTAACAGACGGCCTGGCGTTCCCACCACAACTTGTGGCCCTTGACGCAATGCGCGTAATTGAACGTCGTAACGCTGCCCACCGTAAAGTGCAACAACATTCACATTACGCATATGCTTGGAGAACTCTGAACACGCTTCAGCAACCTGTACCGCCAGTTCACGGGTTGGTGCTAACACAAGGATTTGTGGAGCTTTAAGTTCAGCATCAATGTTATGCAATAAAGGCAAGCTGAATGCCGCAGTTTTACCACTACCCGTCTGTGCCATGCCCAGCACGTCACAGCCGTTCAGCAGGTGAGGAATACATTGTTGTTGAATAGGAGAAGGCTTTTCATAGCCCAAGCCTTCCAGTGCAGAAAGAATAGGGGCTGATAAACCTAAATCAGCAAAAGAGATTTCAGTCTCAGTGGTCATGTAATGGTGCCTCATTAATCGTGGCGGCCAGTCTACATAACACAGTGAAAAGAATTTCTGTCATTTTCATTTAAAATGTGAACTGGCTCAAATTATGTTATTAAACGAACAAACAAGCCCCCACCTCTAGAGATGTGGACTTTAAAATCTGTCGTGAATATGTTCGTCAGCTATTGTTGGTTCGATTCCGATAAGTCATCTTGTTTTTGGCCTAGTAACGCCAATTCCAACAATGCGTAGCGGTGCTCAACAAAGTGATGGACATTGTTAGCTACCGTCAGCTTGAATAACGCAACTGCGCTATCCTCATCCCCCAGACTTAGGTAATGTTTACCTAAATAGAAGTCAGTTTCACTGAGATGCTCAGCGAGCGAAGTGTTATCCGTTGAGTTCTGTTGTAAACGCTCCATCAGTGTTTTTTCACTGATTTTGCCCAAATAGAATTCAACGATATTCCAGCCCCATAGCCCTCGGTTCGCTTTGTCAAAATGGTACGACAAATTCGTCATTGCAACCTTAGAATCAATTTTTTCTTCCACAAGGTACAACCACAACGAACGGATGGGATCATTCGGATTGTCTTGATAAAACGCCTGCAGATCATCCTGCGCCAATCGATAACGGCCACCGTAATACAGTGAAATGCCGCGATTCATTCGCGCGTAATTGTAAGTTGGATCAAGCTCTAAAACAGAATCAAACGCTTCATAGGCAGAATCAAAATTGCCTGCCTGCGTAAAATAAATTCCTAGATAATTAAAAATATCAGGAATATCAGGACGGATAGACAAAGCCACTGAAAAATCATTCTGTGCCAGTGCTCTCAGCCCAAGGCTATCATACAGCACACCGCGCTCATATAAAAGCTGTGCATACTCATCTTCTGTAAGAGACCGACTCGCAAGTATTTGTTCTATGCGGGCCAGGATAACCTCTTGTTGCAATGCAGGCTGTAATGGAATAGCAATAACTTCATTTTTACGCCACCCATTGCTGCTACATCCTACAAGAAGAAAAATAGCCGCAACATAATACCAGCGCAGAAAAGAATTCATTTCCCACTCCCGAAGTCAGACATTAATCAGAATGCCCTGTTACTCCACCCACATTGTATGTTTCAGGCTTCTTGCCCAAAATTAACTTTCTCTCATATTTCAAGTTACTGTAAACAACAACTCGAAAACTATTGAGATAAACGGCGCCCTTTTTACAGGACGCCGCCCTTTACGTCAAATTTATTCTACTGATGATTCTGTTGACTGTTGTACTTCATCAGTCGTGATCAGGGCTTCTTTCATGCTCAGGCGGATACGACCCTGACGATCAATTTCCAACACCTTCACAGGAACTTCTTGCCCGATTTGCAGGTAATCAGTGACTTTCTCTACACGTTTGTCCGCGATCTGAGAGATATGTACCAGCCCTTCTTTACCGCCGCCGATGGCAACAAATGCACCAAAATCAACAATACGGGTAACTTTACCACTATAAATACGACCAACTTCAACTTCAGCTGTAATTTCTTCAATACGACTGATGGCATGACGTGCTTTATCACTGTCAGTCGCCGCTATCTTCACTGTACCATCATCTTCGATTTCAATGGTGGTGCCTGTTTCTTCCGTCAATGCGCGGATCACGGAACCACCTTTACCAATTACATCTTTGATCTTGTCTGGATTGATCTTGATAGTGTGGATACGTGGTGCAAATTCAGAAATATCATTGCGTGGACCCTGAATTGCTTGCTCCATTACATTAAGGATGTGCAGACGGGCACCTTTAGCCTGATTCAGAGCAATCTGCATGATTTCACGGGTAATGCCTTCGATTTTGATGTCCATTTGCAATGCGCTGACACCATCACGGCTACCTGCAACTTTAAAGTCCATGTCGCCCAGATGATCTTCGTCACCCAGAATGTCAGACAGAACAACAAAGTTATCCCCTTCTTTCACCAGACCCATTGCGATACCTGCAACGGCAGCCTTGATTGGCACGCCAGCATCCATCAGTGCCAATGAAGCACCACAGACAGAAGCCATAGAAGAAGAACCGTTGGATTCAGTGATTTCAGAAACTACACGAACGGTATATGGGAATTCGTTGATGCTTGGCATTACAGCCAATACACCACGTTTTGCCAGACGACCGTGACCAATTTCACGACGTTTTGGTGAACCGACCATGCCTGTTTCACCTACAGAGTATGGAGGGAAGTTATAATGGAACAGGAAGCGGTCTGTACGCTCACCCATCAGTTCATCAATAACTTGAGCATCACGCTCTGTACCCAGTGTCGCAGCAACCAGTGCCTGAGTTTCACCACGGGTGAACAGAGATGAACCATGAGTACGTGGCAGTACGCCTGTGCGAACATCCAGAGCACGAACCATGTCTTTTTCACGGCCATCAATACGAGGCTCACCACGCAGGACACGACCACGAACAACGTTTTTCTCCAGAACAGACAGAACGTCAAGAATTTCTGCTTCTTCCAGTTCAATGCCTTTTTCCGCAGATTCTGCCAGGATAACCGCAGAGACTTCTTCTTTGATGATATCAACCTGAGCGTAACGCTCCTGCTTCTCAGTAATGCGATAAGCATCACCCAGACGGCTTTCAGCCAGTTCCGCAACGCGATCGTGCAGAGATTGATTGATGGACTCTGGTGACCAATCCCATTTCTCTTTGCCCGCTTCAGCGACTAATGCATTGATGTTATCAATCACAATCTGTTGTTGCTCGTGACCAAACACCACTGCACCCAACATTTGTTCTTCCGTCAGCAGCTCCGCTTCGGATTCTACCATCAGTACCGCACCTTCAGTACCTGCAACGACCAGATCCAGACGGCTGTTTTTCAGCTCATCACTGGTTGGGTTCAGTACGTACTGATCATTGACGTAGCCAACACGCGCAGCACCAATTGGGCCATTGAATGGGATACCAGACAATGCCAATACAGCAGAAGCGCCAATCATGGCAACAATATCAGGGTTTACTTGTGGGTTAACAGAAACGACTGTCGCGATGATTTGAACTTCATTCAGGAAACCTTCTGGGAACAGAGGGCGTAGAGGACGGTCGATAAGACGAGCAACCAATGTTTCACCTTCTCCCGGACGACCTTCGCGACGGAAGAAACTTCCCGGAATACGGCCAGCAGCGTAAGTACGCTCCTGATAGTTAACAGTCAGAGGGAAAAAGTTCTGACCTGCTTTGGCTTTCTTTTGACCTACAACGGTTACAAATACCGCAGTGTCATCCATACTTACCATAACGGCTGCTGTCGCCTGACGAGCCATCATGCCGGTTTCGATGGTCACAGTGTGTTGACCATACTGGAATTTACGAACAATCGGATTTAGCAAAATAATGTTCCTTTGTTAGTGTTGTCATTTTAAAAGAACGACAACAATGGATTTTCTCTTCTTGCTACACCCTCACGACTAATGACAGTGCTCACTCCTTTAAGGACTCTCATTAGCCGCGCGAGTCACTGTAGCGGAAGAGGTTTAAATTTTAGAAACGGTAAAAAACGGTAAAAATAGTGTTTAAATCTCTCTATGCCGGTTTCTATCGATTCCGTTTCCTAGAAGAAAAGGGGCCCGATTAGGCCCCTTTCCACTGAAACACATCGATTAGCGACGCAGTCCCAGACGCTCAATCAGAGCAGTATAACGTGCCAAATCTTTACCCTTCAGGTAGCTCAGCAGTTTACGACGCTGTGCAACTTTTCTCAGCAGACCACGACGGCTGTGGTGATCTTTTTTGTGCTCTGAAAAGTGACCTTGCAATTGGTTGATGTCAGCAGTCAGCAGTGCGATCTGAACTTCGCTGGAACCACTGTCGTTAGCGCCGCGACCGAATTCAGTAATAATCTGTGCTTTTTCAGCAGTACTTAGAGACATAGTATAACTCCAAATATGTAATTTAAAATGACAAGTGCCGATCTCTAATTCAGCAACTCATATATAGACGCGGTATTCTACGCTGCAAATAAGTGAAGCGCAAGACAGCACAATCATCGTCATTCTGTGCTCTTACTCAATTTGCCTGCTTTAAATTCCTTGTCGGTTGCTATCATTATTCGATTTCTGTTTCTTCAACAACCAGGCGACGTGGAGCCACTAAGCCGTCATCATCAATCACCGCAATGCCGATGAATTTATTTTCATCTCCTTCGGTGACCCTCACCCATTCATTTGAAGACAAATTATGTTTGCTTCGAACGGGTTGGCCTTGTTTAAAGTAAGACGCAACCACGGATGTTAAGTGGATGACAGGAAAATGGGCGACGGCGGTATCCATTGGTAGCAACAATGGATCAAGCAATTCCCACGCCTCAATCGCTTGATCTTCAGCCTGTTGTTTTAATTCATGTAACTGTTCCAACGTTACCATTCTTTGATTGGGGTAATTGGCAACCTGCAAACGACGCAAGTAAATGACATGAGCGCCACAGCCCAAAAGTTCCCCTAAGTCATCAATGATGGTTCGAATGTAAGTTCCCTTGGAACAGTGTATTTCTAATTCCAGCTCATTCCCTTCCCAGCGAATGAATTGTAATTCATAAACAGTGATAGGGCGTGCTTCCCGCTCAACTTCAATCCCCTTACGGGCATATTCGTATAGCGGTTTTCCTTGATGTTTCAATGCAGAGTACATGGAAGGAACCTGCATGGTATCACCACGGAATGTATCCAATGCAGCATCAAGCTGAGATTCGGTGATTTTTACTTCACGTTCACTAATGATTGTCCCATGTGAATCCGAAGTATCCGTACGCTGTCCCAAACGGGCAATCACACGATAGCGTTTGTCAGAATCCAGCAAGAATTGGGAAAATTTGGTGGCTTCACCAAGACAAATCGGCAACATACCTGTTGCCAATGGATCTAGTGCACCAGTATGACCCGCCTTATTGGCATTGAAAATCCGCCTTACTTTCTGCAACGCATCATTGGAGGAAATATCCTGTGGCTTATCCAGCAACAGTACACCGTGTATAGCACGGCCTCTACGACGGCGTCCCATCACTTTTCCTCATTGTGATCCGCAGATGAACGACGCTTTTCATCGTTTTTAACGACGTTGCTGACCAAGTTCGACATACGCATCCCTTCCACCAAAGAACTATCATAAGAAAATGTCAGTTCAGGAATGACACGCAGACGCATCGCTTTACCCAGCAGGGAACGAATAAAACCAGAAGCTTCGTTCAATGCCTTGATACCTTCTTCCACCCTATCTGAATCATGGCCTTCCACCAGTACATTCAGAAAGGTTACAAATACTTTGGCATAAGCCAGATCGCGGGAAACCTCAACACCAGAGACCGTCGCCATTCCGATACGGGGATCTTTGACTTCGCGCTGTAAGATGATGGCAATCTCTTTTTGCATTTCCTGTGCAACGCGTTGAGTACGACTGAATTCTCTTGCCATTGTTATATCTCCTGACATTTTGGGGGGCATTAAGCCCCCCAAGAATGGAATAAATCGATTGGATAGATGATGGTATTAATCAATGGAGCGTTTGATTTCAATCACTTCAAAGACTTCAATCATGTCGCCAACGCGAACATCATTGTAGTTCTTCACACCGATACCACATTCCATACCATTACGGACTTCGTTAACGTCATCCTTAAAGCGGCGCAAGGATTCCAATTCACCTTCGTAAATTACGACGTTATTGCGCAGTACGCGGATCGGGTTATTACGCTTGATGGAACCTTCTGTCACCATACAACCAGCAACTGCACCAAACTTCGGTGACTTAAATACATCACGAACTTCGGCAAGACCCATGATCTGCTGTTTATATTCTGGTGCCAGCATACCGCTCATTGCCTGTTTGATCTCATCAATCAGGTTATAGATAACAGAGTAGTAACGCAGATCCAGACTTTCGTTTTCGATGATACGACGCGCAGAAGCATCAGCACGAACGTTAAAGCCCAGAATAATTGCGTTGGATGCCGCTGCCAGTGTTGCGTCAGTTTCAGTGATACCACCCACACCAGAACCGATGATTTTCACTTTCACTTCATCAGTGGACAGTTTCAGCAGTGAATCACAAATTGCTTCACATGTGCCCTGAACATCAGTTTTCAGAACGATGTTCAGCTCAGATACTTTACCTTCTTCCATGTTGGCGAAGATATTTTCCAGCTTGGACTTATGCTGACGAGCCAATTTCACTTCGCGGAATTTACCCTGACGATACAGAGCCACTTCACGCGCTTTTTTCTCATCACGAACAACAGTCGCTTCATCACCTGCAGACGGAACATTGGACAGACCCAAAATTTCCACTGGGATAGATGGGCCAGCTGAGGTCACTTCACGGCCTAACTCATTACGCATCGCACGAATACGACCGTATTCGAAGCCACACAGAACAATATCGCCTTTGTTCAGAGTACCAGACTGAACCAGAATAGTTGCAACTGGGCCACGGCCTTTATCCAAGAAGGATTCGATGACCACACCATTCGCCATGCCAGTACGTACAGATTTCAGTTCAAGGACTTCAGCCTGAAGCAAAATCGACTCCAGCAATTCATCAATACCAAGACCTGCTTTAGCAGACACATTGATGAACTGAGTTTCACCACCCCAATCTTCTGGAATGATGCCGTATTGCGACAGTTCATTCTTCACACGATCTGGATCAGCTTCTGGCTTATCGATCTTGTTCACAGCAACAACAACCGGTACGTTGGCCGCTTTAGCATGCTGGACAGCTTCTATGGTCTGAGGCATCACGCCATCATCCGCGGCTACAACCAGAACAACGATATCTGTTGCCTTCGCACCACGTGCACGCATGGAAGTAAACGCAGCATGGCCTGGAGTATCCAGGAAGGTGATCATGCCTTTTTCAGTTTTCACATGATACGCACCAATGTGCTGGGTAATGCCGCCAGCCTCTCCTGAAGCCACTTTAGTGGAGCGGATATAGTCCAGTAAAGAGGTTTTACCGTGGTCAACGTGGCCCATGATAGTTACAACTGGAGCACGATATTCTGCCAGAGTTTCACCCGTATCACGATCGCTCATCAGCGCTTCTTCCAGCTCGTTTTCACGACGCAGGATAACTTTGTGCCCCATTTCTTCGGCAACCAGTTGCGCTGTTTCTTGATCGATAACTTGGTTGATGGTTACCATTGCTCCCATGTTCATCATGGTTTTGATAACCTGAGCACCTTTAACGGCCATTTTGTTAGCTAATTCAGCTACAGTAATTGTTTCACCAATCACGACATCACGGTTAACCGCAGCAACAGGTTTATTGAAGCTCTGCTGTAAAGTGCTAGGCTTACGTTGTTTACCTTTGTTACGACCCACTGCACGCGCTTCTTCGCGATCTGCTTTCGATTCAGAATGTTTGTTATTCTTCTTCTGGCGGGCTGCTTTGCCGCCACGGGAGCGGGAACGACGATCGCCTTCTACTTTGGCGTCATTTTCATCTTCCGCATCACGAGCATAGCGGGAAGTGGTTACGTGGTAGTCACTATTCTCATTGTTATCAGAGACATTAGACCATTTTTCTTGATTCTCTTCTGCCATTTTACGCGCTTCTTCTGCAACACGCTTAGCTTCTGCTTCCACCTTACGGCTCATTTCTTCTTCAGCTTTACGTTTTAAATTTGCAGCTTCCGCTTCACGACGCGCTTTTTCATTTTGCGCAGCAGAGTCAGCCTGAACTGATTTTTGTTTGTTTTCGGTATGTTGCTTAGTCACTTTTTCTTTTTCCACCGCCTCACGCTGAGACAGTTTAGCCTCTTCACGTTTGGCTTTTTCTTCTGCTTCACGTTGAGCGCTCTCTTCTGCTTCACGTTTCGCCTTTTCTTCAGCTACACGTTTAGCTTGCTCTTCCGCGAGTTGTTTCGCTTCAGCTTCAAGCCGCGCCTTCTCTTCTGCCTCGCGCCGAGCTTTCTCTTCCGCTTCACGCTGTGCCTGTTCTTCCGCTGTAACCTGTTCAATGGCATCGCGGTTTACGTATGTGCGTTTTTTGCGGACTTCAATCGCTACCGATTTACTTTTGCCACCGGTGCCAGGAACGTTTAGTGTACTGCGCGTTTTACGCTGTAGTGTCAATTTACCTGGCTGACCGCCAGAACCGCCTTGTTCGCGGTTAAGGTGGGCCAGCAAAGCTTCTTTTTCTTTCTGGGAAACAGAGTCAGTTGCGGTTTTCTGAATGCCAGCATCAGCGAATTGCTGGATTAGACGTTCTTCCGATGTCTGGATCTCTTCTGCCAGTAATTTTACGGTTACCTCTGTCATTCTGTTCCTTCCTGCTACAGTTTATTTATGCATCATCGCCAAACCAACAGATATTACGGGCTGCCATAATGAGTTCTCCTGCTTTCTCATCACTCAGTCCTTCGATATCAGATAAGTCGTCGATACCCTGCTCGGCAAGATCTTCCAGAGTACAGATGCCACGGGCAGCCAGGTCAAACGCCAAAGTACGCTCCATGCCAGGCAGATTCAATAAATCTTCGGCAGGTTGCTGATCACCAAGACTCTCTTTCTGAGCCAGTTCCAGCGTCGTCAAGGCCGCTTTAGCGCGTTCACGAAGAACTTCAACAGTTTCTTCATCAAGACCTTCTACTGCCAGAAGTTCATTGATTGGCACATAGGCCAACTCTTCCAGTGTAGAGAAGCCTTCCTCGACCAATACGGTGGCGAAATCTTCATCAATGTCGAGATGCTTAGTAAATGTATCAATAGAAGCATGTGCTTCTGCCTGATGTTTTGCTTGTAGCTCTTCCGCAGTCATGACATTCAGTTCCCACTTGTCATCACCACGATGCTTTTTCAACAGCTGTGCCGCCAGACGAACGTTTTGACCATTACGTCCAATCGCCTGAGCAAGATTACTGTTTTCTACGGCAACATCCATTGTGCAGTTATCTTCGTCAACCACAATAGATGCAACATCCGCCGGAGCCATTGCATTAATGACAAACTGCGCAGGGTTATCGTCCCACAGCACGATGTCAATTCTTTCACCGCCCAGCTCGCTGGAAACGGCCTGTACCCTTGCACCACGCATACCGACACAAGCGCCAACAGGATCAATACGCTTGTCGTTGGTTTTCACTGCAATCTTTGCACGGGAACCTGGATCACGGGCAGCAGCTTTGATCTCAATGATCTCTTCGCCAATCTCAGGCACTTCGATGCGGAACAATTCAACCAACATCTCTGGACGAGAACGGGTGATGAAAAGCTGTGCACCACGTGCTTCAGGACGAACATCATACAGGACACCGCGCACGCGGTCACCTGGACGGAAGTTTTCCCGTGGCAGCATGTCTTCACGCAAAATGACTGCTTCAGCGTTATTACCTAAATCCAAAGTAATATTTTCGCGGTTCACTTTTTTGACCTGACCGGTCACAATTTCGCCTTGCTGTTCACGGAATTGATCAACAACCATCGCTCGCTCAGCTTCACGTACTTTCTGTACGATAACCTGTTTTGCCGTTTGTGTCGTGATACGGTCAAAAGTCACTGATTCAATTTGATCTTCAATATAACCACCCAGTTCAATCTCTGGGTCATCATATTTTGCAGCTTCTAGTGTGATTTCGCGTGTTGGCTGAGTCACTTCATCTACGGCTAA
This sequence comes from Xenorhabdus anantnagensis, assembly GCF_028598555.1. Classification (GTDB taxonomy): domain Bacteria; phylum Pseudomonadota; class Gammaproteobacteria; order Enterobacterales; family Enterobacteriaceae; genus Xenorhabdus; species Xenorhabdus anantnagensis. The sequence goes on along the minus strand of NZ_JAQRFN010000009.1, from coordinate 103,979 downwards.
CCAACGACGGAAGGTATCAAAATCACCCGATTTACGATCGATGCAAACGCGAACGTCGATCTCCTGCTCATACTTTTTCTTGGTGGCTGTCGCCAGTGCAATCTCTAATGCTTCGAAGATTTTTTCACGAGGGAGAGATTTTTCATTAGAAACCGCTTCCACAACAGCCAGAATTTCTTTATTCATCCTAGTTGCCTCATCCGAACTTTAAAAGTGGGGTACCAGGTTCGCTTTCTGGATGTTGCTCAGTGCGAACACTTCGTCTTTTCCATCCACCGTAACCGTAATCATTTCACCATCAACGGCCTTGATGATACCTTGCCATTTGCGACGATTCTGCATTGCCATGCGTAAAACCAAGCTGACTTTTTCACCCATAAAACGCAGGTAATGCTCAGCTTTAAACAGTGGACGCTCAAGCCCTGGTGAAGATATTTCCAGGTTATAAAGTACTGAAATCGGATCTTCAACATCAAGCACTGCACTGACCTGGTGGCTAACATCAGCACAATTGTCAACAGTGATACCCTCTTCACTATCGATATAGACCCGCAATGTTGATACACGTGCGCGAATAAACTCCAGGCCAACTAATTCAAAACCCAAAGCTTCAACTGGTGCTGAAATCATCTCTGTTAATTTTTGCTCTAATGTGGACAAGCCCACCCCCAAGACATAAAAAAAGGGCTATATAGCCCAGTAGTTCTGCTGTCAAATAACAAAAAACCCCGATACTCGGGGCTTTATGCAACTGGACCCTGTTTACTGCCAGTGGTCTCAACCAGCTTCTTTCTATACCTTTCAAAGCAATCGGCCAAATCAGGATCGATATCTCAATGGCTGTTGAATTATTACTATTGAAAAGGTACATGTTATTAAGAAGTGGTTGCGGGAGCCGGATTTGAACCGACGACCTTCGGGTTATGAGCCCGACGAGCTACCATGCTGCTCCATCCCGCGTTCGAAAACGTGGCAAATCTTACGCTGATAATACTAAAAACGCAAGTTTCTAGATTAATGGTGCCGAGGACGGGACTTGAACCCGTACGCCCGTTGTTTAGGCACTACCACCTCAAGGTAGCGTGTATACCAATTTCACCACCTCGGCACTGATTCATAAGACTGTTATTTTAATGGTTATTTACTAATAATTAAAATCAACAACCCTACTTCAATTCTATTACTGAAATTTACTGCGGGATATCACTATTATTTGGTTTTACTGGCGTTGCCGGAACTTCTGTATGTTTTTCAACTTTTACAGGTTCGACAAGATTATCCCATTTACTACTAGAACTAGTCTTATTGCTGGTCATGTTACCCAGAATCAGACTGATAACAATAAACAGTGTGGCCAGAATAGCCGTCATACGGGTCATGAAGTTACTGGAACCCGATGAACCAAACAGTGTGCTAGATGCACCCGCGCCGAAAGAAGCACCCATATCAGCACCTTTACCCTGCTGTAGCAGAACCAGAGCAATCAGCCCGATACCAACCAGCAAGAATATACCTAAAAGAGCTTCATACATATGTTGTACCCGTTTCCTCGTGGGGATTACCACAATTTCGTAGCGACGTTATATTGCATCACCCGCTCACAAAATTAGAAAAATTAACTTATTGAGCGGGTGTGAATACTAACCAAAGCGTATCAGACACGCAAGATTAATTTTAAATACTGGCGCCAATCGAAGAAAAAATCAACAAATCAACCGATTTTTTTCACTGCATCTGCGATACAATGCGCCAATGCAGTGACTTGCTCTTCATCTTCACCTTCCACCATTACGCGAATCAATGGCTCTGTACCTGATTTACGCAACAGAACACGACCGCAACCATTCAATTCAGCCTCAACTGATTTTACGGCCTCCAGCACTGATTCTGATTGCAGGGGATCGGTATCACCCGTAAAACGAACGTTAACCAAAATTTGAGGCAACAGTTTCATTCCACTGCACAGGTCATGCAGGCTCATATTATTGCGTACCATAGCACTCAAGACTTGCAATCCAGCAACAATTCCATCACCCGTTGTAGTTTTGTCCAGCAAAATCACGTGACCTGAGTTTTCTGCGCCAAGACGCCAACCTTTTTCCTGCAATTTTTCCAGTACATAGCGATCGCCGACCTTCGCACGTGCAAATGGGATGCCAAGCTGTTTCAGTGCCAACTCCAGCCCCATATTGCTCATCAACGTACCCACTGCTCCACCACGTAGCTGGCCTTGTCTCAAGGCTTCACGTGCGATGATATAAAGAATCTGATCACCATCAACTTTTTGACCCAGATGATCAACCATGATGATACGGTCACCATCGCCATCAAATGCCAGACCAACGTGTGCCTGCTCTTCCAGTACTCGCTTTTGCAATAGGCGAACGTCTGTTGCACCGCATTCTTCATTGATATTGATACCGTTAGGCTCACAACCAATCATAATAACATCCGCTCCCAGTTCTCTGAGAACATTCGGAGCAATGTGGTAAGTAGCCCCATTGGCGCAATCTAAAACAATTTTCAATCCATTTAAACTTTGCTCACTGGGAAATGTTCCTTTACAAAATTCAATGTAACGACCCGCCGCATCAACGATTCGATTTGCACGCCCTAACTCAGCAGATTCCACACAAGTCAGGGGTTTTTCCATTTCCGCTTCAATCGCTTCTTCAACATCATCAGGTAATTTAGTTCCATCAATGGAGAAAAATTTAATACCGTTATCATAGTAAGGATTATGGGAAGCGGAAATGACAATGCCAGCTTCTGCACGAAAAGTACGTGTCAGATATGCCACAGCAGGTGTTGGCATAGGGCCGGTAAAAGATGCTGATAATCCCGCAGCAGCCAACCCTGCTTCCAGCGCAGATTCCAGCATATAACCTGAGACTCGGGTATCTTTACCAATGATTATTTTGCGAGAACCATGACGCGCCAGCACTTTTCCCGCAGCCCAACCAAGTTTCAAAACAAAGTCAGGGGTAATCGGGGTATTACCCACTTTGCCACGGATACCGTCAGTACCAAAATATTTACGGTTACTCATAAATTTCTTTTTCCTTTGCTGAACTTATTTCTCTGCTCACAGCGAATTTTTGCTGGCATCATGTGCTTTACAGACGTTGTATTTTACAAACGTTATACTTTACAAACTGTGCATTTTACAAAAATCGTATTCTTTTCAGATACCGTATTCCTTGCAAGCCATGTTGGCAGACAGTGTTGCATGAACGATTTGCATTGCCTGAACGGTTTCTTTCACATCATGCACACGGATAATCTGGGCACCTTTTATGGCTGCAATTACAGCACAAGCGACACTTCCTGTCGCACGCTCCTGCGGTGGTACATCAAGCAATTGACCAATCATAGATTTACGTGACATCCCCGCCAGAATAGGCAAGCCCAAATGATGGAATTCTTGCAAGCGAGCCAATAACTGATAATTATGTGATAAGTTCTTACCAAAACCGAATCCAGGATCAAGAATCAAGTTGTTTTTTGCTATACCCGCCGTAATACAGCGCTCAATTTGCTGTATCAAAAATGTTTTTACTTCCGATAAGATATCCTCATAATGAGGTTCAGTTTGCATTGTACGGGGCTGTCCCTGCATATGCATTAAGCAAATTGGCAAGCCACTTTGTGCTGCCGCTTCAAGTGCCCCAGGTTCCTGCAACGAGCGGATATCATTGATAATATGGGCCCCTGCCTTGGCTGATTCCCGCATGACAGCAGCTTTTGACGTATCCACGGAGATCCAAGTATCAAAGCGCTGTGCCAGAGCTTCAATCACTGGAATAACACGATCCAATTCTTCCTGCTCACTTACCTCATCAGCGCCGGGACGAGTCGACTCTCCTCCCACATCAATAATGGCCGCTCCCTCTTCAATCATCTTAGCGGCATGTTTCAATGCTATGTCAAAGGTATTATGGGTTCCACCATCAGAGAAAGAATCGGGAGTAACGTTCAAAATTCCCATCACTTGTGGGCAGGAAAGATTGAGGACACTGCCTCTGGCTGTTAGTTTCATCGCTAGGTGCCTTAATATCAAAACCCCAGGACAAGCCTGGGGTTTAATTTAAGAAATACAGTCTTCAAGTCCAAAAGGGTAACAATTCGCTATTGCCCTTGGTTGGTAAGATTGTTAATCAGATTACGCGGTTGGATTATCATCCGTTGGCTTTGAAGTTTGCTGTGGGGATGATGTACTATGACGGTTATTGCTATTACTGCCGTTATTACCGCCACTATTATTGTCACCTTCCCAACCTGCTGGTGGGCGTACTGTCGTACGATTCATCAGATCATCAATCTGAGGTGCATCAATAGTTTCATACTTCATCAATGCATCTTTCATTGTATGAAGAACATCAAGATTATCCATCAGAAGCTGACGAGCACGTAAATAGTTACGATCGATGATAGCCTTCACTTCCTGATCAATTAAACGCGCAGTGTCTTCAGACATATGTTTTGCCTTGGCAACCGAACGACCGAGGAAAACTTCACCTTCTTCTTCCGCATACAGCAATGGCCCCAGTTTTTCTGAGAAGCCCCACTGTGTCACCATGTTGCGCGCAATAGAAGTCGCCACTTTAATATCATTGGACGCACCAGTAGAAACATTATCTACACCGTAGATAATTTCTTCAGCTAACCGACCACCGTATAAAGTTGAAATTTGGCTTTCCAATTTCTGACGACTCGCACTGATCTGATCACCCTCTGGCAAGAAGAACGTCACACCTAACGCACGGCCACGAGGAATAATCGTCACTTTATGCACAGGATCGTGTTCTGGCACCAAGCGTCCGATAATGGCATGTCCTGCTTCATGGTATGCTGTGGATTCTTTTTGTTCCTCCGTCATCACCATTGAACGGCGCTCTGCTCCCATCATGATCTTATCTTTGGCTTTTTCGAACTCAACCATAGAAACAACGCGCTTGTTACCACGAGCAGCAAACAAAGCAGCTTCATTCACAAGGTTAGCCAAATCTGCGCCAGAGAAACCCGGTGTTCCACGAGCAATGATCAATGCATCAATATCAGTATCCAACGGAATACGACGCATATGAACTTTCAGGATTTGCTCACGACCACGTACATCCGGCAGGCCAACAACGACCTGACGATCAAAACGACCAGGGCGTAGCAAGGCAGGATCCAGAACATCAGGACGGTTAGTTGCTGCGATAACAATAATACCTTCGTTACCTTCAAAGCCATCCATCTCAACCAGCATTTGGTTCAGTGTCTGTTCACGTTCATCGTGTCCACCGCCCAAGCCAGCACCACGCTGACGACCTACTGCATCAATTTCATCAATAAAGATGATGCACGGCGCTGCTTTCTTCGCCTGTTCAAACATATCACGAACACGAGAAGCACCTACACCAACAAACATTTCAACGAAATCAGAACCAGAGATGGTGAAGAAAGGGACTTTCGCTTCGCCAGCGATAGCTTTTGCCAGCAACGTTTTACCAGTACCCGGAGGACCAACCATCAGGATGCCTTTCGGGATCTTACCGCCCAGTTTTTGGAAACGGCCAGGTTCACGCAAATACTCAACCAATTCGCCTACTTCTTCTTTTGCTTCGTCGCAACCAGCAACATCAGCAAACGTGGTTTTGATCTGGTCTTCCGTCAACATGCGGGCTTTGCTTTTACCGAAAGACATAGCCCCTTTACCGCCACCACCTTGCATTTGACGCATAAAGAAGATCCAGACGCCAATTAGCAATAGCATTGGGAACCATGAAATAAAGAGGGTCGCCAACAGGCCTTGTTTTTCTGGCGGTTCACCAATAACTTTTACCTGTTTACTGAGTAGGGTATCCAGCAACTTTTCATCCTGAATCGGCATATAAGTGCTGTATTTTCCACTGTTGTCTTTCTTAGTGAAATTAATGTCACGACCCGAAATATTTACTTCGCTTACTTGATTCTGCGATATCTCATTGATGAAATTAGAGTAATCTACCCTACGACCGCTAGAGTCGCTGGGACCAAAACTCTGGAACAATAACATCAAGACAACTGCGATGACTAACCAGAGAATCAGGTTTTTCGCCATGTCACTCAAGGGATTAACCTCATATTACAACTGTGTTAACAAATAGTAGTCAGGGTACTATACTTTCCGCCCTGTCGCTACAATATATACTTCACGTGATCGTGCCCGCGAAGCTTCTGGTTTACGAGTTTTTACCTTCGCAAAAAGGGAGCGTATTTCCCTTAGGTATTCATCAAAGCCTTCTCCCTGAAACACTTTGACAATAAAACTACCCCCAGGGGCCAGCACATCACGACACATACCCAACGCTAACTCAACCAGATACATGGATCGGGGAATATCGACCGCGGGGGTTCCACTCATATTGGGAGCCATATCCGACATGACGACCTGGACTTTATTATCACCAACTCTCTCAAGTAATGTTTTCAATACGAGCTCATCACGAAAATCTCCTTGAAGGAAATCGACTCCAACTATCGGGTCCATCGGCAAAAGATCACAAGCAATTACTCGTCCACTATTACCAATCTGACTAACTACATATTGAGACCATCCACCCGGAGCAGCGCCTAAATCAACAACGGTCATGCCCGGTTTAAAGATTTTGTCGCTTTGCTGTATCTCATCAAGTTTAAACCAAGCGCGAGAGCGAAGCCCTTTTTTCTGCGCCTGAAGAACATATTTATCACTAAAATGTTCCTGTAACCAGCGACTTGAGCTTGCTGAACGTTTTTTATTGGCCATTGTTCTTTCCAACTATACTAATAGAGAGCCTTATTTTTTTGCGCTCTCTTATCAAACCACACCACACTTTTATGGTGATAGATATGAGATGGCGGTAGAATACGCCGTTTTCAATCCCAACTAAGTAAAAAAACGATGACTCTTAACAAGAAACAAGTCCAATACCTAAAAAGCCTCGCTCATTCATTAAAGCCTGTCGTTATGATCGGCAACAATGGGCTAACCGAAGGCGTGTTGGCTGAAGTCGAGCAAACTCTTTCGCATCACGAGCTTATCAAAGTCAAAGTTGCAGGCGAAGACCGTGAACTAAAAACTTTGATCGCTGAAGCGATTGTTCGTGAAACCGGTGCACATAATGTGCAAATCATTGGAAAAATATTAGTCCTCTACCGTCCATCGAAAGAACGCAAGATTAGTCTACCTAAATAATCACGGCATATTTGTACAAAAATGCCATATTGATTGTATTCACCATGATAAAAAAGGCCAAAAACTGGCCTTTTTTCTTCCATCTCAACTTCACATATCAGCACAATAGCCGATTATCATGATGTTTTAGAGATAATCCACATTCAAAACTTCGTATTCCACTTGACCACCGGGCGTGGTGATCACAACAACATCATCCACTTCTTTACCAATCAGGCCACGGGCAATCGGTGAATTTACTGAAAGAAGATTTTCTTTAATATTGGCTTCATCATCACCTACGATACGGTAGTTCTGCTCTTCATCAGAATCCACGTTCAGTACCGTTACCGTTGCCCCAAAAATCACCCGGCCACTGTTGGTCATCTTCGTGACGTCAATCACCTGTGCATTAGAAAGTTTAGCCTCAATTTCCTGAATGCGGCCTTCGCAGAAACCCTGCTGCTCACGAGCAGCATGATATTCCGCGTTTTCTTTCAAATCACCGTGCTCACGTGCATCAGCGATTGCGGCAATAATTTGAGGGCGACGTACATTTTTCAAATGTTCTAATTCTTCGCGCAATTTATCCGCGCCACGTACAGTCATCGGAATTTGTTTCATTTATCAAACCTCTAAATCAATCCTAAGCCCAAACACATCTTCCTGATTTTTGTAATAACAGCACAATGAGCACACCCTATCAGGCGGGCCTCCAGACAATAAAAGGAGTGCAAACCCAGCATAATCTGAAGTTCACATGCATATTTACCTGCTAATCTATCATTCTAACGTAGAGTTGATGATGGATCATCGTTTACTTTTCCTTTGAATTACACCTTAGTATTATTAATACAAATATTTTTGGAATACATTCACCTTCGTATGCGAGATCTATGGCTCTTTTAAAAATTACCAACAGAATAGCTTGTATACTCAGTTTAAGCCTGAGTATTTTCAGTGCAAATGCCTCTTCTATTGAGAAAAGTGCCCAATATTTACCTACGGGAACTAATTTTTCATTTATCGCCCAAGTCGTTGGCTCAAAAGAACCGTTAATTGATTACCACGGGCAACAAATGGCTTTACCCGCAAGTACGCAGAAAATTGTAACGGCATTGGCAGCTCTATTACAGCTTGGTAAGGATTACCGTTTTATAACAACACTGGAAAGTGATGCTAATATTTCCGATGGCGTATTAGAAGGTAATCTAATAGCCCGTTTTGTAGGTGACCCGATGCTAACGCGTTCGCAACTGCGCAATATGGTCGAGACCTTAAAACAATCTGGCATCAAACAAATTAATGGCGATCTCATCATAGATGTTTCAATTTTTGCCAGCCACGATAAAGCGCCCGGCTGGGTGTGGAACGATATGACCCAATGCTTCAGTGCTCCTCCATCAGCAGCAATCGTGGATAAGAACTGCTTTTCTGTTTCACTTTACGGCTCAAAGCAACCTGATGAGCAGGCATTTGTCCGTGTACCCTCTTTTTATCCTGTCAATGTATTCAGTGAAGTCAAAACATTGGCTAAGGGATCACCAGAAGCAAAGTATTGTGAACTTGATGTTACGGTGGGTGACTTGAATCGATACACTCTCACAGGTTGTCTGACACAACGCGATGAGCCACTTCCACTGGTATTTGCCATCCAAAATGGACCTAGTTATGCTGGCAAGATCCTGAAAAATGAACTGAATATTGCAGGCATTGAGTTAAAAGGCCATATACGACGCCAATCAATTCCCCAACACCCAGAAAAAATTCTCGCCCTGAATCAGTCTGTACCATTAAATAATATGCTCAAAATCATGTTGAAAAAATCAGATAACATGATTGCAGATACAATCTTTCGTACCCTCGGCCATCGTTATTTCAACGTTCCAGGCACGTGGCGGACAGGTTCTGATGCAGTTCGTCAGATTCTGAAACAAAAAGCCGGTATTGATTTAAGGAATACCATCATGGTGGATGGTTCGGGCCTTTCACGCCACAATTTAATCACACCGACAACCATGATGGAAATATTGCAATTTATTGCTCAGCACAATGATGAACTGGATTTCATCTCCATGTTACCCCGAGCGGGATATGATGGCACGTTGGCTTATCGTCCTGGTCTACATGAGTCGGGAGTTGATGGTAAAGTCTTTGCCAAAACGGGATCATTACAAGGGGTTTATAATCTCGCTGGGTTTATGACTGCCGCCAGTGGGCAACAAATTGCTTTTGTCCAATTTATCTCTGGGTATTCTGTTCCCCCTGAAGAACAACGAACCCGTCGTGTTCCACTATCGCGTTTTGAACACGATCTATATAAAACGTTATACCAAAGCCACTGAACAGACTCAGCTATTCAAAAAAGATTGAATGAAAAAAGGGCGCTGTATTTAGCGCCCTTTTATTATATTCGAATATCTACATGAAGATTAGGGTTTATAAATAAACTCAATACCTTCGTCATCTTCTTCGTCCCAGTCATCATCCCAATCTTCATCAGATGATTGCTGTAACTGTTCTTTATGGTAGTCATCCCACATGAATTCGACTTTTTCGGGTTGAGATTCTTCCGACGTTTCCATGCTACGAGGCTGCGTCTTCATGAATTCCATAATGTCCCAGCAAAGTTCTTTCACGCCCTGACGGTTCACAGCTGAGATCATGTAATAATCACCTTCCCAGCCAAGCTCATCAGCAATGGCTTTTGCCCGCTGCTTAGCTTCTTCTGGATCTGTGAGATCTACCTTGTTAAACACCAACCAGCGCGGTTTTTCTGCCAGTTTTTCACTATATTTGTGCAGCTCTTTGATGATGATACGGGCATTTTCAACCGGATCAGATTCATCGATCGGACAGAGATCAATCAAATGCAGCAACACACGGCAACGTTCCAAATGTTTCAAGAAACGAATGCCCAATCCAGCACCTTCTGATGCCCCTTCAATCAAACCAGGGATATCCGCTACTACAAAGCTTTGCTCGTTATCCATACGCACGACGCCAAGACTTGGCACCAGAGTTGTAAACGGATAATCAGCCACTTTCGGTTTTGCTGCCGATACAGCGCGGATAAAGGTGGATTTGCCTGCATTTGGCATACCCAGCATTCCCACATCAGCCAGCAACATCAGTTCTAACATCAGTTCACGGCTTTCTCCAGGTGTCCCCATCGTTCTTTGACGAGGAGCTCGATTCACCGAAGATTTAAAACGAGTATTGCCAAGGCCGTGGAAGCCTCCTTTTGCAACCATAAAACGCTGTTCATGGCGCACCATATCCCCAAGTACTTCTCCCGTGGCAATATCACGCACACGAGTTCCAACTGGAACTTTAATGGTAATATCCTGACCACGTTTACCTGTACAATCGCGGCTTTGTCCATTTTGACCACGTTCAGCACGGAAGGATTTTTCAAAACGGTAATCAATCAGTGTATTGAGGTTTTCATCTGCCAGCAGGTAGACATCGCCACCATCGCCACCATCACCGCCGTCCGGCCCACCTTTGGGAATATATTTCTCACGACGGAAGCTGACGCAACCATTGCCACCATCTCCCGCAACAACCAGAATCTTGGCTTCATCTACAAATTTCATCATTTTTCTCCGTAGGATAGCCACTATAAAGCTGGATGGCTGATGTACCCAGAGATGGCGTAATCCAGAATATAAAAAGCCCTGCAACACATTGCAGGGCTTCAGGTTCGATTAAGATTCAAAAAACTTATTCAGCTTCGATGCTGATGAATTTACGGTTTTTTGGACCTTTAACTTCGAATTTAATTTTCCCGTCAGCTAATGCGAACAGGGTGTGGTCACGGCCACAACCTACGTTGTTACCTGCGTGGAATTTAGTACCACGTTGACGAACGATGATGCTGCCTGCCAAAACAGACTCACCACCAAAACGTTTTACACCCAGACGTTTGCTTTCAGAATCGCGACCGTTACGAGTCGAGCCGCCAGCCTTTTTGTGTGCCATTAATCTGCTCTCCTAAAATCTTAAGCGATGCCAGTGATTTTAACATCAGTGAACCACTGACGGTGGCCCTGTTGCTTACGGCTATGTTTACGACGACGAAACTTAACGATTTTAATTTTCTCGCCACGACCGTGAGCAACAACTTCAGCTTTAATTTTAACGCCTTCAACTACTGGAGCGCCGATTTTGATGTCTTCACCATTAGCGACCATCAGCACCTGGTCAAACTCAACCGTTTCACCTGTTGCGATGTCCAGCTTTTCCAAGCGAATTGTTTGGCCTTCGCTTACTCGGTGTTGTTTACCACCACTTTGGAAAACTGCGTACATATAAACTCCGCTTTCCGCGCACCCCCTAAAAATGCTTTCCAGAGTGCGCTATAAAATATTCACAATAGGGCGCGAATTCTACGCAAAAACCGTTTGGAAGACAAGTGCAGAATTAGAACAGATGAGAAAAAAACAGAGTTTTTCAATTGTCATTTATTTGAACGGTTTTTCAAGTACAATCGATATATCATGATATCTATTGATATGCTAATTAATGAGCACAGCTCTGAATCAGAGTCCAAAGCCAAAACATGAATTTAGAATCGATAATTAAACTTACCGCTAATGATATGACAGCGGTTAATGAAACCATTCTTAACCAATTAAATTCTGACGTTGCGCTGATCAACCAACTTGGTTACTACATTATCAGCGGTGGTGGCAAGCGCATCCGGCCAATGATAGCAGTACTGGCAGGCAAAGCTCTTCACTGCGAAGACAAAAAGCACATAAAAGTTGCTGCTTTGATTGAATTTATCCACACAGCAACATTGCTGCATGATGATGTTGTTGATGAATCTGACATGCGCCGTGGAAAGGCGACAGCCAACTCCATTTATGGCAATGCTGCCAGTGTCCTTGTGGGTGATTTCATTTATACGCGTTCATTTCAAATGATGACCGATCTTGACTCCATGCGTGTATTGAAATTGATGTCTGACGCCACCAATGTCATTGCTGAAGGCGAAGTAATGCAGTTGATGAACTGCAATGATCCTGATATTTCAGAAGATGACTATATGAGGGTTATTTATAGTAAAACTGCCCGCCTGTTTGAAGTCGCAGCCCACTCAGCAGCCATTCTTGCCAACGCCACTCCTGAGCAAGAAGTAGCATTGCGTGATTATGGTCGCTATCTGGGGACAGCATTTCAATTAATTGACGATCTGCTGGATTACGATGCAGACAACAACACGCTCGGCAAGAATACGGGGGATGACCTGAACGAAGGCAAGCCAACATTGCCCCTTTTGCACGCCATGAACCATGGGACGCCGGAACAAGCCGCTTTAATCCGAAGTGCTATTGAACAAGGAAATGGCCGCCATTTACTGGATACCGTACTCGCAACAATGAAACAGTGTGGCTCACTTAAATACACCCGCCAACGGGCGGAGGAGGAAGCAGATAAGGCAATTTCAGCATTGCAAATACTGGACGATTCTCCATACAAGGCGGCCCTTGAGGGATTAGCTCATGTCGCTGTACAGCGACTTTCCTGAGTTGAATCAATCAGTGTCCCAGATTACTCAATCTGGGATACTGTCTTTACTATCAATATCTTGAATACCAACGTATTGGATAAGGCTAGCCAGTCCTTTTCTCAAAATGAACTTAACCATTCGTTCCCTTTCGGGTTTGCTCAGCTGGTAATAAGCCTCTACCCAGATTATAAATGGATCCTGTCGCTTATTCCGGTAGTACTCGACCGAATTTTCACTGACAGTCAGTACATTCAGCACTTCTTCGGGTAAACTGTTGACATTATATTCGAGCGCCTTTCCCTGCACTCCGCGCTTACGGCGTTGTTCCCAACCTTCGCGTCTTGCCATCAGATTAACCCCTTGGGGAGACGATGGCAGCCCTGCGAGGCCGATGAGTTCCTTTGCAGAATACCATTCTTTCTTCATCTTTTTCTCCTCGCTTTGTACTGAAGCAGTGAAGAGAAAGCCAAATTTTAAACATTTGGCTTTTCAAAAGCTGCCTCAAGTAGCTGTAATTTTTTCTAAAAAACTTCTTATGCCATCTCGTAGTATCACTTCGATAATTACCTCCTTTTCTTCCTCGTTGAGTAAATTAAATGCACTTACCCAAATAGATAGAGGGTCTTGTTTCTGAACCTGATATTCCGCTGACGTTTCATGAAGTTCCAAAGCCGTCAAAGTTGATTCAGGAAAACAAGAGTAATGGTATTCAATCGCCCTTCCTTGAACACCTGTCCGTTTTTGCTTCAACCACTCTTCACGTTTTGCTCTGGCATTAACTCCTTGTGGTGATCTAGGTAACTCACCTACACCGGTCAGCTCCATTGCCGTATACCACTCTTTTTTCATAATGTTTCTCTATTTTTGTAACCAAGTTCAAAAAAGAAGTTATTAAGAAAAATTTAGAAATATTTTTAGAAAAAATAATGTTATTTTATTTTCTTAATAACAGATCCATGTTCGTTATTAATTTCACATTAACGCTTTAGTTATACCACTAATGTGGCTTCAAATTTAATAGGAAAGGATTAAAAAAATGATTTCTATGAAATCGGATTGGCATCCTGCTGATATTATTGCCGCTTTACGTAAACGTGGAACTACGTTAGCAGCCGTTTCTCGTGAAGCGGGGCTGAGTTCATCAACTTTGGCGAATACACTTTCTCGCCCATGGCCCAAGGGAGAATGGATAATAGCGGATTACTTAGAATTACATCCGTCTGAAATATGGCCAAGCCGTTATTTCGATCCCCATACAGGAGAATTATTAGAGAGAAAAGTCCGAGATAAAAAGAATAATTAGCTATCAATATAATTATTGAAAAAAAACCGCTAGTTATTTCGAACTAGCGGTTTCAGTTATCTAATATATTTAACTTAATTCTTATATTAATAAATCAATAATAAATAAATTAATCGTTAATGAATTTTTCGCCCAATTCAATATCTTTCTTCAAAACATCCAGCATGTTATCTAATGACTTCTGTTCAAAGTCACTCAACTTGCCAATATCTAAACGTTCTTCGATACCATTTTTCCCTAAGCGTACAGGCTGCGCAAAGAAACGGGCATATTTACCATCACCTTCAACATAACTGCACTCAACAACATTGCTTTCACCTTGCAGACCACGAATCAGAGACAATCCCAAACGTGCTGCCGCCTGTCCCATAGACAATGTTGCAGAACCGCCACCCGCTTTCGCTTCAACGACTTCAGTACCTGCATTCTGGATACGTTTGGTCAAGGCTTCAACTTCTTCATCAGTGAAGCTAACACCTGAAACTTGAGACAATAATGGCAAAATAGTTACGCCTGAATGTCCACCAATCACTGGAACTTCCAACTCTTCTGGTTTTTTGCCTTTTAATTCAGCAATAAACGTGTTGGAACGGATGATATCCAATGTTGTTACACCAAACAGGCGGTTCTTATCGTATACCCCTTCTTTTTTCAGTACCTCAGCAGCAATTGCTACAGTGGTATTGACTGGGTTAGTAATAATTCCAATTAATGCTTTTGGACAAGTTTTAGCGACCTGCTGAACCAGATTACGAATGATTCCCGCATTAATATTGAACAAATCGGAACGATCCATACCAGGTTTACGTGCCACACCCGCAGAAATCAATACGACATCTGCACCTACCAGTGCAGGAGTTGCATCTTCACCAGCAAAACCTGTGATTTTGACTGCCGTTGGAATATGGCTCAAATCGGCTGCCACGCCTGGGGTCACCGGAGCAATGTCATACAAGGAAAGTTCTGAACCTGAAGGAAGCTGGGTCTTGAGTAGAAGGGCAAGTGCCTGACCAATACCACCGGCTGCACCGAGAACTGCAACTTTCATCCTGATACTCCTTAAATAAGTACTATAAAAAGTTTAAACCTGTACGGTTAAGAGAATGCTTTCATTTTTTCCATCATCAATATAATGATCGAGAAGGCTCTCATCTTACTCATCACTACGTCTTAAAAACAATCTGTTAACAGTCAGATTATCCACCTAATGGCTTGATGATGGAATACTAAAGTTGTTTTATTCTAGACAAAAGGCTTATCTGTTAATGAGATAACGGACACTTTTTTGAGAATTATTTCAGTTATATCACTTATCAATTAGCTGATTACCTTACTCTTCCCTTTCACACTAAACAACTCCATTTAATTAACAATACATTTACTATGCTTAATCTGGAGAAAAGAAAACTATATTAATATCCAGACTATTAATAAGGTGATATCGAAAAATATACAATTATGCTCTATATGTTGGTTCTTTCTTCTCTTTCTTGAATAAAAATTCACTCTTTCGCATAATGTCGGCCTAATAACGGATTCAACGATGGTGAAATATGCGTGTTCCTTCGAAACAGGAAGATTTGGTAAAAGCTTTCAAGTCATTATTGAAAGAAGAAAAATTCAGCTCTCAAGGTGAAATTGTTTCAGCACTTCAGGATGAAGGGTTTGAAAATATCAACCAATCTAAAGTTTCCAGAATGCTGACGAAATTTGGTGCTGTCCGAACGCGTAATGTAAAGATGGAAATGGTCTACTGCCTACCAGCAGAACTGGGTGTTCCCACTGCCACCAGTCCATTAAAAAATCTGGTATTAGATGTCGATTATAATCACAGCGTTGTCGTCATACGAACCAGCCCTGGCGCAGCACAGTTAATTGCACGTCTATTAGATTCATTGGGGAAGGCAGAAGGGATTCTTGGCAGTATTGCAGGAGATGACACCATTTTTTCTACCCCAGCACAAAACTTTACGACCAAGCAACTCTACGAAGCAATTCTCAACTTGTTTGAGCAAGAACTTTAATCTGTGGATCTGCCGTATGCCAAACCAATTAAGATAGGCGCACGGCAGACCAAAATATTAGCTTGGAGGATAAAAGAATATGTGATGAAAAGAGGATCGTCCAATGGGCGCGATCCCCTATTGCAGAGAGCATAACAATTAAGCTGTACTTGCTTTCTTCGTCAATTCGGCCAATAGCTTCTCATGAATTCCATCAAACCCACCGTTACTCATAATCAGAATATGATCGCCCGGCAGTGCCGTTTCTACAATCATTTTAACCAAAGCATCGATATCAGCACTCCAACGGGCTGGCTGAATGCACTGTTCAGCAATTTCAATAACTTGCCACGGGATATTAGTAGGCTGATAGAGAAAGACTTCGTCAGCGCGCCCCATGGAAGGCGCAATATCATTTTTGCTCATTCCCATTTTCATGGTATTCGACCGAGGTTCCAGTACGGCAAGAATACGAGACATCCCGCCCACTTTGCTTCTCAGCGCTTCCATTGTAGCTAAAATGGCCGTTGGATGATGGGCAAAATCATCATACACCGAGATACCATTAACTTCGCCGCATAATTCAAGGCGACGACGGGCATTAATAAATTTGCTTAGTGCCCGACAAGCATCCACAGGTTGAACACCCACATGATGGGCTGCCACAATCGCAATCAAACCATTATGCATATTGTGTTCACCGACGAGTGACCACTTCACTTCTCCAATCAATTCACCATGATGGAAAACTTGATAATTACTGCTATCTTGGCTGACTTTCTTCGCCTGCCAATTACCACTTTCTCCGATCTGTTCCAGCTCACTCCAACATCCCATTGAAAGCACATGCTTCAAATTAACATCATTATCAGGAACAATGATTTTCCCTGTACTCGGCACAACTCTGACGAGATGGTGGAACTGTTTTTGAATAGCAGCCAAATTTTCAAAAATGTCGGCGTGATCAAATTCCAGATTGTTCATGATCAGTGTGCGGGGACTGTAATGGACAAATTTTGAACGCTTGTCGAAAAAGGCACAATCGTATTCATCAGCTTCAATCACAAAAAATGGGCTTTCACCGATTTGTGCTGAGACCTCGAAATTACCCGGTACACCACCGATCAAGAACCCCGGTTTATAGCCACAATCTTCCAAAATCCAGGCCAACATGCCGGCCGTTGTTGTTTTGCCGTGGGTTCCCGCGACAGCCAATACCCAGCGTTCCGGTAATACATGATCATGTAGCCATTGCGGGCCAGAAGTATAAGGAATGCCACGATCCAGTACCGCTTCCACGCAAGGATTACCGCGTGTCATGGCATTACCGATGATCACCAGCTCCGGAGCAGGATCAAGTTGTGCCGGGTCGTATCCTTGGATCAGTTCAATGCCCTGTTTTTCCAGCAGGGTGCTCATTGGTGGATATACATTAGCATCAGAGCCAGTCACTTCATGGCCCTGTGCACGAGCGAGGATCGCCAACCCTCCCATAAAAGTACCGCAAATGCCGAGAATATGAATACGCATTTATTTCTACCCGATATCATGAACTGTATCACTATTCTAACCATCAAATCAGAGATTAGAAATGCAATAGCCTATGAATCATCTGATTCTTTAGCTAAACTGCCCGCGCATGAGTGCGACACACAAAGTGAAGCACGCTTCCTAAAACCACAATCAAATTCAAGGCCTTTGTCATGAAAACATTAGGCGAATTCATCGTCGAAAAACAGCACGATTTTCCTCATGCTACAGGTGAACTGACCGCATTGTTGTCTGCCATTAAGTTAGGTGCCAAAATCATTCATAGAGATATCAATAAAGCCGGTCTGGTGGATATTTTGGGCACGAGTGGTGTATCTAATGTTCAGGGTGAAGTTCAGATGAAACTGGACTTATACGCCAATGAAAAACTCAAGGCAGCACTGAAAGCACGCGGCGAAGTTGCAGGTATTGCGTCTGAGGAAGAAGACGAGATCGTTATTTTTGATGGCGACCGAGCAGAAAACGCGAAGTATGTTGTTTTGATGGATCCATTGGATGGTTCTTCGAATATTGATGTAAACGTTTCCGTCGGGACTATTTTCTCGATTTACCATCGAATTACCCCGATTGGTCAGCCTGTAACCGAAGACGATTTTCTGCAACCGGGAAATCGTCAGGTTGCAGCAGGTTATGTGGTTTACGGTTCATCCACAATGCTGGTTTACACTACAGGCTGTGGTGTCCATACTTTTACTTATGACCCTTCCCTTGGTGTGTTCTGTCTGACCCATGAAAAAGTCCAATTCCCAGAAAAGGGTAATATGTACTCCATCAACGAAGGGAACTACATCAGATTCCCGATGGGTGTGAAAAAATACATCAAATATTGCCAAGAGCAGGACGAAGCGACTCAGCGTCCTTATACAACTCGTTATATCGGTTCTCTGGTTGCAGATTTCCACCGCAATTTGCTGAAGGGTGGCATCTATATTTATCCAAGCACTGCAAGCTATCCAACCGGAAAATTGCGCCTATTGTACGAATGCAACCCAATTGCGTTTCTTGCTGAACAGGCTGGCGGCAAGGCCAGTGATGGCGCTAACCGCATTCTGGACATCACACCAACCAAATTGCATCAGCGCGTCCCTTTCTTCGTAGGAACCAAATCAATGGTGGAAAAAGCCGAGGATTTTATGGCTGAATTTCCAGACGAATAAGATCATTTATTCGTAAAGTAGTTAAAGAGGCGAGCCAAATTTCGCCTCTTTAACTTACTCTGCCTCAATTCTGTTATCAGAAGCCATAGAACAAATCATAGATAATTTCTGGACTGGAATTTTTGATAACCATGAATCTGCTGGAATACGGGCATAACACCGAAAAATGGAATTACTTTAAGCCTGTTTTGGCTATAATACCCCGCACTCCATTTTGGTTTGAAATTCAAGGAAACTTTTTATGAGCCTGAACAACGTACCGGCGGGAAAAGACCTGCCTGAAGATATCTATGTCATTATTGAGATCCCAGCAAACGCTGATCCGATCAAATATGAAGTAGACAAAGAATCTGGCGCTCTGTTTGTAGACCGTTTCATGTCAACTGCGATGTTCTACCCATGCAACTACGGTTACATCAATAATACTCTGTCCCTCGACGGTGACCCAGTTGACGTATTGGTTCCAACACCATACCCATTACAGCCAGGTTCCGTTATTCGCTGCCGTCCAGTCGGTGTTCTGAAAATGACTGACGAATCAGGTGAAGATGCGAAATTGGTCGCTGTTCCTCATACCAAACTGAGCAAAGAATACGATCACATCAAAGATGTGTATGATCTGCCAGAACTGCTGCGTGCCCAAATCACTCACTTCTTCGAGCACTACAAAGATCTGGAAAAAGGCAAGTGGGTTAAAATTGATAGCTGGGACAACGTTGAAGCTGCTAAGACTGAAATCCGATCTTCTTTCGAACGCGCTGCAAAAAAATAATCCAAACAGATAATTACGGATTTTTTTGATGCAAAAAACCTCTGCCCTGATAGGGACAGAGGTTTTTGTTTGTCAGTCAATTTTGTCAGAGTCATTTTTGCTGGAACAATTCATTAATGACCATATATAAAAATAAAATCACACAACAAACAATGAATCACTAATTTTTATTCTTCACCGTGGCGTTTTAGCCAATCACCACTTGTTATCCTATGCAATCCCTCAACAGGCAATTTATAGAGGTAAATCCACGCCTTGCCATAAGGTGTTTCAATCAGTTCCCTTCGGTACTCCTGAGAGTTTTTTTTCAACTCATCCAATTCTGTCAGGATGGATGGCGTAATACGATATACTTCACATTCGATTGTTCCTTCGCCACTGATAACTGCCGGATAATGTCCCAGATCATAAAGTTCATAACCTTCTAATCTGTGTTCTCCTAACCATTGGGCATCCGTCATCCAGTGATGATTGCCTTGTTTTTGCCTCAGGCTACCATAAACAATAACTCGCATCTTTAAAACTCAAACTCATAGAGCAAATCTAAAGCTTGATCAATACCAGATACTGCTTCCAGATACAATCTTGGCATAACACGATAACGTAATGTCAGTTTCGCCAAAGAGTCAAAAATACCAACACCATACTTCACTTGTAAGTCGTTGGTAATTCTGCCACTGACAACAACCTGAGATTTATTGCCAATGCCCTGAGTATCCAAAGCCAAATCAGAGACACCAAACGTTTCCCCAATCTTACCGACTAATTGACCACTCTGTGCAACCCCCAATCCAATCAGCATAGCCGTCATTTGCGAGTTGTCAGAGTTGCCTTTTTCCAATCCTTCACCACGCAACAAATAAGACAAAGCTTCCTGTTGTGATTTGACTGGATCAGAAAAGACTTCTACTTTAGGTTTATCTGCCAAGCCCGTTACACGTACGCCGGCTATAACAGCGTTTGCTGTCGATTCAGGGTTGCGGATAGCTTCAATATTCAACAATGGCTGATCTGGCGGACCAGAGAACAGAATTGTTCCCTTGCGTACTTGCAAATCTTGCCCGTAAGCATGGAAACGCCCTTCCGGGATATCAATCTGGCCATTCAGCCCCAATCCCTGTTTCCCCTGAAGGATTTTCAAAACCCCTTTGAGCTGTGCCTGCAAACCAAATGCATTCAAACTCACATCATCGCCAATCTGAACATTTAAATTACTTTGAATCAAAATAGATGATTTTTTCTTCTCTATTGGCTGGAGACTTTTATTCAGCATCACTTCATCAGAAGAAATACCTACCGCTGATTCCGGTAATTCCTGAACCGTAATTCGCGCCCAGGGGATATCTACATTACCGTCAAGTTTCAGTAGATTTGGTTTTGCCTCCAGCACCAAATCCGGACTGACATCCACCTTCACCATCGGAGGAACAGTGACACGTAGCTTGTCACCATTAGCGGCAATTCTGGCATACCACTCATTTAAATTACGCCAGTCGGCATAACCATTCAGATTTAGTTGCCCTTTAGGCGTTTTAATCATGCCATTCAAATTAGAACTGGCGCCTGAAAACTGAACGGCTAACTGACCTTGGGTGATATCAAATGGAAGCCAATGGCTACTCACTTTCAAGTCATCAGTTTTAAATAGGCCAAATAGCAGCGGATTCTTAGCATTTCCACCAATGCGTAGATTTGCATTTAATCCTCCCTCCGCTTTTTCTCCTTTACCTAAAATAGGTTTAATCAGTTTTAAGGAAAGTGCTTGAATATCTACATTCCCCGATAATTTTCGGCTGCCTTCTAAATCAGCAACCTGCATATCGCCTTTCAAGTGCCCATTGCCAGCCAATTTGAATAACCATGACAAATTAGCCTTGCCATTTGTCAGCCCTGCATTCAAGGTGATTGTCTCAAAATCAACCGGTAATACACTACCTTCTACAACCTGACTAACTTGTACACCCTTCCCTTGAAGAGCGACTTTTGCTTGCGGTAAACCCTGCTCTGCTGACCATCTGATATCAGCATTACCACTGAATATGCCCTTAAGTTGAGTGCTTCTATCAAGGAATGGCTGGATCATAGCCAAATCAAAACGCTCAAGCGCCACTTGTGCATGGCCACTCGTTCCCGCTTCAATGGGTTTTGAAATACAAAGATGTGCATTAGGATTAAGCCAGCAATGAGTGCCAACCAAGACTTTTTGTTGCAATTTCGAGTAATCAATGGATATCGCCTTGCTTAAACGCCACTCACCGACAGGTGTATTGAAGTAAGTATTGTTTATGCTGCCTTTCCAACGCTCTTCTTGACGATCAAAGCTGCCATTGAGTGCCAACTGACCTGATACCGGAGTCCCCTCGATTTTCAGTTGTAAATCATGTTTCCTTTCTGTGCCCGTAGCATTGAGTGACAAATTTTTAATGGTTAAATCTGCCTGTTTCAATTGATGCACAACAACCGATAACTGGCCTTGGATCTGTTCAGCCGAGCGTACATTCCCCTTAATCGTGGCGCTATCCACCCTTAGCACATCCTGCCAACGCAACCCACGCGCGTTCAAATCTGCTACGATTTGTGGCGCTTCCATATTGCCACGCAGATTGATCTTACCGGTAATAAAACCCGCCAGACCCGGAAGTAAGCCATTTAATTGTGGTGCATCAATCTCACCATCAAGCTTCCACGCTTTATCCGTAAGCCGACCTTGTATATTTAGTGTATTACGCCCTACAGCAAGATCGAGTTGAGGAATATCCCATTGCCCAGCCGCATTACCTGACGCCTTGCCATATGCTTTGATTGCATTTTGCTTCACATAGCCATCAAGGGCAATTTTAGGGATCTGAAGCTGCCAACTTCCCCCATATAAGCTGCCACGCACCGCTATTTTACCATCCATTTTGGCAGGCCATTCCGGCCACTGTTTGGCAGTATTAATGCCATCCAAAATAAGATTGGTATTCCAACTAATGGCTTTACTCCAATCAATTACTCCTGAAATGTCTGCTTTACCCTGCAAGGCCGACAAACGCAGGCGCGTTAGCTTCAGCAATTCTTCGTTACCTTTCGCATCCAACATCAACAATGCAGGGGGAAGGTTATTACCCTTAATATCCGAGCGAAGGGAAAGATCGTAACCACTGGCTTGACCATTTAAGCGCAACTGAACACCATCAAGCTGATATTCTGGCTTGCCTTTCAATGGCCATTGTAATTGCTGGCTTTTTAATGTCATACGTACAGGCAAGCCTGCTTTTGCCAACTCAGTCTGAGCTTCCAGACTGGCGACGACAGGACCAGAAAGATTCAGCGCAAGATCAAGCTGCTGCAACAAAGCGCCTTTTAGCGTTAAATTAATCTGCTGCCCTTTCAGGTCATCCAGATTTATATTATTTAAATTAGTTACGCTTCCCTTAACCGAAAGGCTGACAGGCCATTGTTCAGACAGTTTTGCCGTCCCCTGTATTGCCAGTGAGCCTTCCGAAGCCTGTAGGTTCAGCATTTTTACATCAACTGATTGCCCCTGATTTCTGGCCTGTAGCTGCAAGTCATTAATCTTGATATCAGTATCACCCGTTAAATGCAGTTGTCTGCCATGAATACTTTCCACGGTGATATCTAGAGGAATTGGAATGCTGGGCAGCTTCGCTAACAGTGGCTTGGCAAACAATGCCTTCAACGTTTCACCCAATGGTTTCTCAGATTCAGCCTGCTGCTTATTCTTTTGTTTTGTTTTTTGCGTTGTCCCGATTTTTTCAGATGAACTCTTTGGTAATGCCACCAACAGGTTATTAATTTCCGTAGGTCTTAATATTAGTTGCTTTTCCTGCCACTGAGCCCCCGTTTTAAACTCATCCAATGCAATGACGATACCGTCTACCTTCACATGAATATTTTTCAAGGAAAGCAAATCCAGTGAGATAGGGTACGGGGTTTGCAATTCGGTCAATGGTTCCGATTCAGTAGAGGGCGTCGATGGCGGAAGCTCTGCGGTATTCACCGAAATAGTAACACCTTCAGTCGTCAATGCGTTGACACACACCTGACTGTGTTTCAGGCAGGAAAGCCGCATAGAGAGGTACAAATTGTCAGCATTGACGTTAACTCCCGGCATCTGATATTTCACGCCCTTTAGCGTTAAATCACGCCAACCTCCGCTGACACTGGCAATATCCAATCCGGGTACCCAACGTACCGCACTGTTAATCACAAAATGCAGGCCAGCTTGTGTGCCGACCAATCCCACAACGGTCATCAATAACAGGCCAACAATCAGCAGGAAAGCGATACTGACCCTTTTTGCCCACTTCATAGTTCAGCCCCTAAACCGATGTAAAATTCAACATTATGACTATTTGGATCTCCGATCGGAGTTGCCAAATCAAATTTTATCGGCCCGACAGGTGAAGCCCAGCGCACACCAATTCCCGCACCTGTTTTGAAATTACTCCTCTTAATATCATCCACCGCTTCACCTGAGTCTACAAATAAGGCACTCCACCAATTGCCATGAATATTGTATTGATACTCTAGCGAACCCACCGCCAACTTTGATGCCCCTACTAATTTACCGTTACTATCTGTCGGTGAGATTTTCTGGTACTTATATCCACGAATACTGCGATCCCCCCCTGCAAAGAAGCGGAGATCTGGCGGCACTTTGTCGAATTCATTAGTTTCTATCCAGCCCAAATCCGCCCGCACCACAAAACGATGATTCTCCCGATAAGTTCTGATCCAGACGTGATGTGCTTGTAATACGAAAAAATCGACATTGGACTGCCAACTTGTATCCGAAACATCAAGCGAGTAACGCTGGCTATCCCCCCAATAAGGCATAGTACCGCCACGTTGGCGAATACGGCTGATATTTGCTCCCGGATAAAGCAACATAGTGGTGTTTGTTACGTTGGCCTGCGTAAAGTGGCTAAGACTCCAGCGCAGATTGACGCTGTACTGCCAGCCCGTAAAACGATCCCAGTTACGAGAAAAATTCAAAGTTGCCGTATCCGAAATGGTATCGTTAACATCTTTACGTTTATAACCTGTTTGTAGCTGATAGTATTCTTCGAGAGGGTTAACCTTAAGCGGCATTTTGTAAGAACCATCAATAAATTGTTCTCGTGCGGAAAGGTTAAGGCTGGTACTCAAACTATGCCCACGGGAATTGAGCCACGGTTTTTTCCATTTTGCCTGAACACGCGGCCCGACATCCGTTGCATAACCGCCCCCTAATTCGACATAGTTAGCAGAGCGAGGTATCAGTGAGGCATTCAATGGTAATATTTTATCCTTGCTCTCACGCCCGACTTTAAAATCGGGCACAATAACCGCAGAGTTAAACCATCCAGTGTTTACTAAACGGCGGTTAAATTCGGCTAATTGCTCTGAGGTATAGTATTCACCTTGTTTGAAAGGAATCAGATTATTCAGGTAAGTTTCACGAATTTGCGATCCGTGGAATGCTACAGGGCCAAAACGATAACGTTGCCCGCTATCAAAATCAAAATCCCAAATGGATTCGTGTAGCTCTTTTGATACTCCCAACTCACTTTTCTTCATCACTGCGTCAAAATAGCCTTTCTTAACAGCCAAATTAGTCAATGTGCTTTTAAAGTTTTCATATTTGCCGTGATTAAGTATCGTTCCTTCCTTTGGCCTATTTTTTTTGATGAGGGTGGCGTAATCGTTATCTGTTTTAGCGCCTCCTTCCAAATCAACATTCACTTCAGCGATTCTCACTGGCTCGCCAAGTGTTACTTTTGCTGTTAAAACAGGACGGGAAGGAGGTGTATTCTCTTGATAGGTGAATGTAACGGTAGGATCATAATATCCCAATGGACGAAGCCCTTGTCGTATCGCTTTCTCCACACGGGCTCGAAAACGTCCATCAGGGGCAACTTCATCGGTACTGATATTTGAAAGTTGTACTCTGGTATTTTTTTCTAATTCACCAGAAAGCCCTTCTACTTTCAGTCGTAAATTTGCACTATAAGCCGACGGAGTGATGATAGATACAAAAAGCGCACATATGAGGGGATATCGTGGCACTCGGACTCCTAATATTTATCTATCTGTAGAGTAAAATCTAACAATATAAAAATGCTGCAATAAATTAATTCTGGTAAAGTTTTAAAGATATACAAGCAAAACATAACCATAAAATTCGTGAATAACGGGAGAGAATCTTGCCAAATTCAGTTAATGAAAGCCAACATGTTTCTTCACAGGATGCCTTATCTGGTAGGGCCACCCCATTGACCGTATCACCCTACCATGTCATCACAAAGCATGCGATAGATAACATCCCAGAAAATATGGAAATAGCCTATGTAGGCATGGGATGTTTCTGGGGTGTTGAACGCCTTTTCTGGCAACAGGAAGGCATTTACACCACCTCCGTGGGTTATAGTGGGGGCGTCACACCAAATCCAACTTATGAAGAAGTCTGCACCGGCTTAACCGGTCATGCAGAAGTAGTCAGGATCGTATTTGATCCAACCAAAATAACTTATCCACAACTCCTTACTCTATTCTGGGAAAATCACGATCCTGCCCAAGGCATGCGTCAGCATGGTGATATAGGTACTCAATACCGCTCTGCCCTTTACACAGTTTCGCCACAACAGTATGAGCAGGCAGTTGCCAGCCGCAACCAATACCAGCAAGCGATGGAGCAAAATAGCAACCAACGTACTATCACAACGGAAATCAGCAAAGCCGGGCCATTCTATTTTGCGGAGGATTACCATCAGCAATACCTCCACAAAAATCCTGAAGGATATTGTGGATTAGGTGGTATTGGCGTCTGTTTCCCACCAACGCACAAAAACTAGCCGATTTAGTTAGCCCAATGCTATAATCGTTGGGCTAAACTTATTGATTTTGCGGCATCCCGCCGAAATATTTTTTATTTGTATAATTTTTCATCTCATCTCCGGTGCTATTCAAATAAAACCTACCCTATCGTTGGAGATAAGATACGGATACTTTATGTTAAACAGTTTATTAGTAATACTTTTACTTTGTGCTATTAGCGCATTTTTTTCGTTATCAGAAATATCTCTGGCTGCTTCAAGAAGAATAAAATTAAAACTGATGGTCGATGAAGGGAATCTCAATGCTGCCCATGTCCTTAAGCTGCAAGAAACTCCCGGTATGTTCTTTACTGTAGTTCAAATCGGCCTGAATGCGGTAGCAATCCTTGCGGGGGTGATGGGAGAATCCGCCTTTTCACCTGCATTGAAAGCGCTGTTTATAAAATTCATGCGACCAGAATGGGCAGACCAACTGGGATTCATCTGCTCCTTTACTATCGTTACCAGTACCTTTATCCTGCTTGCTGATTTAACCCCTAAACGCATTGGCATGATTAAGCCCGAAGCCGTTGCCTTGAGAATTGTCAATCCAATGCGTTTCTGTCTGGCAATTTGCCGTCCTCTGGTTTGGTTGTTCAATGGTCTGGCCGACTGTATCCTCAAAATCTTTAAGATCCCGATGGAACGTAATGAAGACATTACATCTGACGATATTTACGCTGTCGTTGAAGCGGGAGCCATTGCCGGTGTACTTCGCAAACAAGAACATGAGCTAATTGAAAATGTTTTCGAACTGGAGTCTCGCACAGTCCCTTCTGCCATGACTTCCCGTGAAAGTATTGTGTATTTTAACAAGAGTGAAGATGAAAACAGCATCAAAGAAAAAATCTCCACTCATCCTCACTCAAAATTCCTTGTTTGTGATGGTGACATTGACCATGTTATCGGTTATGTGGACTCGAAAGATTTGCTCAACCGTGTCTTGAGCGGACAAAACCTCAACCTAAAAGATGGTGTCCAAATCCGCAACGCCTTGATGATCCCAGACACGCTTTCACTCTCTGACACACTGGAAAGTTTCAAAGCCGCTGGGGAAGATTTCGCTATTATTCTCAATGAATATGCTTTGGTAATGGGTGTCATCACTCTTAATGACGTCATGACTACCTTAATGGGAGATTTAGTCGGGCAGGGCCAAGAAGAACAAATCGTCATCCGGGATGAAAATTCATGGCTGGTTGAAGGTGGCACACCAATTGAAGACGTCATGCGGGCTCTGGATATCAATGACTTCCCAGATTCCAGTAATTATGAAACTATCGCTGGCTTTATGATGTTCCGCCTGCGAAAAATTCCAAAACGCACGGATTATGTGAAATTCAGTGGTTATAAGTTTGAAGTGGTAGATATTGATAACTATAAAATCGATCAATTGCTGGTGACAAAAGTTGTCGATACTCTCACGCAACCTAATCATCTCAACACCAAACAACCGAATGAAGTGTAAACATAACGCATAGGATCAAAAAACGGCCGTAAGGCCGTTTATCATACTAATGATTTATTATACTAATGGTATGTATGCAGTTGATCTTGTTACATCCCCATCAGTAGTAGATGGGCAGTTGAAAAACATCACCCCATTTCGGTCTGTAAGCGTAATACTTGTTGGTTAACTTCACTCATTACATGGAAATGACGTTTATCTCTTATCTTCGGGGGTAAAATTTTTCCATAATTAAATTCAAAAGCGCCCATGTCCTTAATATATAAACGCCCACGAAATAGAGTTTTTACGTAGAGAGCAATTTTCAGTGGGTTATAATGGCGAAAGATTTTCATCTCTGTTTTTTTCCTCCCATGCTTCTTACGATACCATTCTATTGCATCACATAACTAATGAATCAGAAGACATATCACTGTTATGCAAAGTGTATAGACTACGTATATAAAAATTTGTTCCCCTGAATATCAAGATTCAATCACTACCTTTATG
The DNA here is from genome assembly GCF_028598555.1 of Xenorhabdus anantnagensis. Lineage (GTDB taxonomy): Bacteria > Pseudomonadota > Gammaproteobacteria > Enterobacterales > Enterobacteriaceae > Xenorhabdus > Xenorhabdus anantnagensis. Next base: position 75,675 of record NZ_JAQRFN010000009.1, on the reverse strand, counting down.
TAATTTTATGTAACTTAATGATATTAATGTACATTAAATTATATACTTTACTTTGTTTACTTATATCTCATCCTGAATGTTATCAAATTGTTTATTTTATTGAGGACAGCCCTGTTAACAAGCGCTATGCTGAATATGGTGTTCCCTGATAACATTCCACACCATGATAAATAAGGAATAAAGATGATAAAAAACATTGTATTATCTGCAATATTGAGTTTAGCGCCAATATTTGCATTCGCCCACAACATCATATTAAAGCAACAAGTTCCCGCAGTCAGTGTGACAGATAAAGGTGAGCTATTACTAAACAATGGTAAATTTAGCTACCAAAAATGGAGCAGCACTGAACTTCCCGGTAAAGTAAGAACGATCCAGCATATTGCCGGTCGTAGCTCCGCAAAAGAGATGAACGATCCCTTGATTCAAGCATTGAAAAATACTGATTTACCCAAGGATAAATATCAAACAACCAGCATCGTGAATACCGATGATGCTATTTTTGGCACCAGCATTTTTGTTCGCAATAGCCTCGAAGACAGCAAAAAACAGTTCCCATGGTCACAATTTATCGTGGACAGTAACGGACTGGCTAAAAAAGCTTGGGGGCTGGAACCCAAAAGTTCAGCAATTATTGTGCTGGATAAAAACGGTAACGTGAAATTTGTCAAAGATGGCAAGTTAAGTAACGAAGAAATCACGCACGTTATCAGCCTAATCAAAGACGAATTGAAACAATAAGCCTAAAGATGATCCTGATTTTCAATCATGGTAATTCTAATGATCGTACAGTGATAATGGTTCTCCCCGCTGTGAACCATTATCACCTTACATTATCATCTTAATAGTATCGTCTTAATATCAAAAAATACTGACCCTGAAGCCCGGATTCAGAAAGGATTCACGTGGTGTGTAATTTAGTGTTTTCCCTTCCCAATCCGTTACGTGTGCCCCCGCAGCAATAGCAATGGCATGACCAGCACCAGTATCCCAGATGTTGGTCGGTCCAAAACGTGGGTAAAGTTGGGCTTTTCCCTCTGCAACCATGCAGAACTTGAGTGAAGACCCGACCGAAAGTGTGTCGTGTACACCTAACTGGGAAAGATAATCTTTTAACTCCTCATCATCCTTGTGAGAACGACTGACTACCACAATTGGCGGTTTCGCTGGAATCACTTTAATGGGAAGTGTCTGACCATTGCTCTCTTTCCACGCGTGACGTCCTTGCCCTGAATACAAGACATTCTGTACAGGAACATAAACAACGCCCATCACAGGTATACCATTTTCGATCAATGCGATATTGACGGTAAACTCGCCATTTCGGCGAATAAACTCTTTCGTACCATCCAACGGATCAACCAGCCAATAGCGCTGCCAGTTTTTCCGTTCTTCCCATGCTGGTGGATCTTCTTCTGATAACAATGGGATATCAGGCGCAATCCGCAACAATCCCGCTTTAATGATCTGATGAGCGGCAATATCCGCTACAGTAACAGGTGAATCATCCATTTTATGTTCTACTTGCAACGGTTGCTCAGCCTGATAAATCTCCATGATCGCTGCGCCTGCTTCCCGTGCCAATTGGCAGATCTGTTGTAGCATCATACACCTCTGCGTTCATTGTTTAGCTATCCCCTCATGTTTTCAAATTGCAACTTTTTGGCTGTACTGCAAATTGAAATCTATTTTGGGTATACCACCTTAAGCTACATTTTTAGCGCATTTTTTACTGGAATAGCGAATACTTTATTCTTCTATCATTCCCAAATACACATAAAAAAATAGCCGGCTAACCGGCTATTTGCTTAATTATCAATACAATTACAGATCAAAGAATTATAGATCGAAAAAATTACAAGATTTCCAGTAATTCTACTTCGAAGATCAGCGTGCTATAAGGAGGAATGGACGCACCTGCGCCACGCTCACCGTAAGCCAGATTGTGCGGGATGTACAGTTCCCACTTAGAACCTACTGGCATCAAAGTCAACGCTTCAATCCAACCCGGGATCACGCCGCTGACAGGAAATTCTGCTGGTGTACCGCGCTGTACTGAGCTATCAAATACAGTGCCATCAATCAGACGACCAGTATAGTGAACACGAACACGATCAGCACGGGCAGGAATAGCTCCATCACCTTGTGTCAGGACAGAAAATTGCAGACCAGACTCAGTGCTGCTTACACCTTCACGCTGAATGTTTTCTGCCAGGAATTTTTTGCCTTCTTCCGCCATAACCTGCTGACGTTCACGACGAACGCTATCAGCACGTTCATGTATCTCACGTAGCGCACGATGCAGTTCTTCTACAGGAATAGCAGGAGAACGGCTTTCCAATGCATCACATAACCCTGCTAATAGTGCTTCTGGTTCCAACCCTTGTAAGCCAGATTCCTGTAATTGTTGACCAACCTGCAAACCAATACCGTAACTAGCCCGCGCTTCAATAGACTCAAAAGAAGGTTTTGTCATGAAAATACCTGTTATTAAATGAGTGAAGACTCAAGCATAACAGCACTGCCAAGATGGGTAAACGCGTGAAGGGGATCAATAATAGTGTGAGATACCAATTATTGACGTATAACTGCTGCCACGCCCTTATATTTGAGGAATACTTTTAAGATATAAACAAAAAACGCTGGCAATGCCAGCGTTTTTTGTCGTCACATGTTCTTCAGCTAATCAGGGATTAAGCTTCTGGAACGATGTTAACGTTCAACTGTGCGAATACATCGCTGTGTACTTGGAAGTGAACTTCATGCTCACCAACAGTACGCAGAACGCCGTTAGGCAGGCGAACTTCGCTCTTAGATACTTCAACGCCAGCTGCAGTAATTGCATCAGCGATGTCACGAGTACCGATAGAACCGAACAGTTTACCTTCGTCACCCGCTTTAGAAGCGATAGTGACAGCGCCCAGGGCACTGATTTTCTCTGCACGAGCTTGCGCTGCTGTCAGAACGTCAGCCAGTTTAGCTTCCAGTTCAGCACGGCGAGCTTCGAAGAATTCGATGTTTTTCTTAGTTGCAGGAACAGCTTTGCCCTGTGGTACTAAGAAGTTACGGGCATAACCCGCTTTAACGTTAACTTGGTCACCCAGGCTACCCAGGTTCGCTACTTTATCAAGCAGAATAACTTGCATTACCTTATCCTCTCAAAGTCGTTAATGGACTGAGCCTATTACTGATGGCGATCAGTGTAAGGCAACAGAGACAGATAGCGTGCACGCTTGATAGCACGAGCGAGCTGACGCTGGTATTTTGCACGTGTGCCAGTAATACGGCTTGGTACAATTTTACCACTTTCGGTAATGTAGTTTTTCAGCGTAGCAATATCTTTATAATCGATCTCTTGTACGCCTTCCGCGGTAAAGCGGCAGAACTTGCGACGACGGAAATAACGTGCCATTTGGCTAGTCTCCAGAATCTATCAATTCAATCTGCTCGGCATGAAGAACCAGTTTGCTAAGACCATTTCGCCCATAATGGGCATTAATGAATCCTGAAACGGCAATTCGACTGCCGACCGTTATACTGTGAGTATATTCCTGTAACAACTGTCCGCTGGCAATTACGGGCATTCTGCACCATGACTGCCTGCTGAATCCGGCTTCCTGTTGCTGTGAACGATGTTCAAGCACAAACTGACAATGTGGAATACCAGATGGACTGACTTTTCGTATCGGAGCCTTGCACACTGTGCCAGAGAGCACCAAACGATTGGTTGTCACGGTAATTACTCTTCAGAATCCCCAGCTTCATCAGCATCATCAACCAGGCCTTCTTCTAAGACCAGATCACGGCTGCGACGTTCGTCTTTAGCCTTAACCATTGGTGATGCTTCAGTTACTGCGTGCTTAACGCGCATAACCATGCTGCGGATAACGGCGTCGTTGAAGCGGAAATTAGTTTCCAGCTCATCAATCGCTTCTTGTGGCGCTTCAACGTTCAACAGAACGTAGTGAGCCTTGTGCAGTTTGTTGATTGGGTAAGCCAGTTGACGACGACCCCAGTCTTCCAGACGATGAATCTGACCTTGCGCGTTAGTGATAGTCGCACTGTAACGCTCGATCATGCCCGGAACCTGTTCGCTTTGGTCAGGATGGACCATAAAAACGATTTCGTAATGACGCATTAGCATTGCTCCTTACGGATTATTCAGCCTCCTGTCAGGGTCAGCCGTGGCCCATGGAGGCAAGGAACGTGTTTAGTACGGCTGAAAAATTGACGCGTCACTATACCCACACACAAAAAAAAACTCAAGGTCCGGGTAGAGAAAAACACATTTATTCTTCTTTCAAGTCATTCGAGGCAAACAAATGACAAATAATTACAGGGCACTTCTCTGGCGCACGATTTCAAACAAACATACCCCTGTCGCTACCGATACGTTTAAAGAAGAGACTGAACCCGCCATTGGAATACTGATCAATTCATCACAATGATCGCGAGTCAATCGGCGCATGCCTTCACCTTCCGCCCCCATCACCAGGGCCATTGGGCCAGTCAGCTTACTCTCATATAAAGCATGCGTGGCTTCGCCGGCAGTTCCGACAATCCAGATATTATGTTCTTGCAGTAAACGCAATGTCCGGGCAAGGTTAGTCACACGAATCAGCGGAACACTTTCTGCGGCGCCACAGGCAACTTTTTTAGCTGTCGCATTCAATTGAGCAGAACGATCACGGGGAACAATAACCACATCAACCCCCGCAGCATCCGCTGTACGCAAGCAAGCCCCCAGATTATGTGGATCGGTAACACCGTCCAGCACCAGCAGGAATGGGCGATCCAACCGGGATAACAAATCCGGCAAATCATTTTCCTGATACTGACGTCCCGGTTTGACTCGTGCGATGATTCCTTGATGGACAGCACCTTCCGTTTGGGCATCCAGCCATTGGCGATTGGCAATTTGTACCGCAATGCCGATATTTTCCAATTCCTGCAATAATGGCGTTAAACGGCGATCTTCACGCCCTTTCAACACATAAACTTCCATGAAACGTTGTGGATCGCTCTCCAGCAAGGCTTTAACGGCATGGATACCGTAGATAATTTCACTCATGACTGACTGACACCTAACTTACTGATACCTTAGAAGATACTGAAAAATAGCGGGCGGTAGAATCCGCCCTGATTTACGATTGTATGGACTAATTTTTATGGACTGATCTTTACTGATAATTACTCTGCGCTTTTTTTCGCACGTTTCGCTTTCAGTTTTGCCGTAATTCTCTTAGTTTTACTTGATGGTTTTTTCTTTTTGCCTTGATTAGAATTACTTGGCTTAGACTCTTTAGGCTTTTCCGCACTTTTCTTTTTACGGAAACCGCTATCTGGCTCAAAATTGGCTGATTTTTTATGATCACGGCCTTTTTTGCCATTTTTACGCTCTGGCGTACTTTTTTTCGCCTTATCACGGGATGTCTTACCCTGATTACGCGCTTTACGAGTCGTTGAAAGCAAGGCAAAATCGATATTACGCTCATCCATGTGAACCGCTTCCACACGGATCTCCACCTCATCACCGAGGCGATAAGTTTGCCCGGAAGATTCACCAATTAAGCGCTGACCAACATTATCATATCGGTAATAATCGTTATCCAACTTAGAAACATGCACCAAGCCGTCAATGAACAGATCATTCAAGCGAACAAAAAAACCAAAGCCTGTTACGCTGGTAATCAATCCGGTGAAAACATTACCTACCTGATCTTGCATGAAATCACATTTCAGCCAGTCTGCCACATCCCTTGTCGCTTCATCAGCACGACGCTCGGTCATGGAGCAATGGTTACCCAATTGCAACATGTGTTCCATGTCGTTGTGCCACCCCCCAGTTGGGGTCCAGCAATGCTCAGCAGCACTATTTTTTTGTGCTAGTTCTTTTTGTGCCAGCTCTTCTTGAGCCAATAAGTACTTGATAGCCCGATGCAGAGCCAAATCAGGATAGCGGCGGATTGGCGAAGTGAAGTGAGAGTAAGAGCGCAATGCCAAACCAAAGTGTCCCCGATTTTCCGGTTCGTAGATCGCCTGCTTCATAGAACGCAACAACATGGTTTGCAGTAATTCGCGATCCGGCCTGTCGGCAACTTCTTTCATTAATTGCGCATAATCTTTCGGTTCTGGCGTCATGCCACCCAACAAGCTCAGCCCTAACTCGTTGAAAACCGAACGCAGGTTCAGAATACTCTCTTCTTTTGGTCGATCATGGATACGATATAACGCGGGTTCATGGTGTTTTTCAACAAAACGAGCGGCCGCAATATTCGCCAAAATCATACACTCTTCGATAAGTTTATGCGCATCGTTGCGTACAACAGGTTCAATGCGATCAATGCGACGCTCTGCATTAAAGATGAACTTGGCTTCTTCTGATTCAAATGAAATGGCCCCACGCTGTTCACGTGCCTGTTCCAGTGCCTGATAAAGCTCATGCAGATGCTCAATATGCTTCACCAACGGCTTGTAGTGATCACGCAACTCTTGATCGCCCTGCAAAATCTTCCAAACTTTTGTATAGGTCAAACGAGCATGTGAATTCATCACTGCTTCGTAAAACTTATAGGAAGATAGTTTGCCCTGAGCAGAAATGGTCATTTCGCATACCATACACAGGCGATCAACTTCTGGATTGAGGGAACACAATCCATTAGACAGCACTTCCGGCAGCATAGGTACAACTTGGGACGGGAAATAGACCGAGTTACCACGGCTGCATGCTTCTGTATCCAAAGCCGTTTGGGGGCGAACATAGTAACTGACATCCGCAATCGCTACCCACAACCGCCAACCACCACCACGTTTTCTTTCGCAAAATACCGCATCATCGAAATCACGGGCATCCTCGCCATCGATTGTTACCAGCGGTAATTCACGTAAATCCACACGGCCTTGTTTGGCAGATTCCGGCACATTTTCATCCAAATCAGCGACCTGTTCTTCTACCATTGGCGGCCAGCTATGTGGAATTTCATGGGTACGCAGCGCAATTTCAACCGCCATGCTCGTTCCCATGGTTTCGCCCAGTACTTCAACAATTTTACCGATGGCTTTTGTGCGGCGAGTCGGGCGATTTGTTAATTCAACCACCACGACATTACCCATTCTTGCTCCGCAGATTGCTTCTTTTGGGATCAAGATATCGAAACACAGGCGGCTATCATCAGGAACAACAAACCCCATGCCAGCGTCTATAAAGTACCGACCAACAATCTGGCTGCATTTGGGTTCCAAAACCCGCACGATACGCACTTCAATGCGGCCTTTTCTGTCTGGTTGCAAAGGCTGCGCCAGTACAACATCCCCATGGATCGCCATTTTCATCTGTTCGGCGGACAGGTAAAAATCTTCTTTGTGGCCTTCCACTCGCAGAAAACCATAGCCATCACGGTGTCCAATCACCGTGCCTTTCAATAAATCCAGCCGCTCTGGCAACGCGTAACATTGACGACGGGTAAAAACCAGTTGCCCATCGCGTTCCATTGCCCGCAAACGACGGCGCAATGCTTCTTGTGCATCTGGAGTGGTTAATTGAAGTTCTTGTGCTAATTCCTGACGGCTTACCGGAGCGGTGTATTTAGAAATGATATCCAAGATGTATTCACGGCTTGGGATAGGAGATTCGTATTTTTCAGCCTCTCGTTCCTGAAAAGGATCTTTTGACATCGTCATTCCTCTGTTGTCATCAGCAAGCTGTTTATCCCCTTGCTTCACTTAACCAAAAGCAATTGATAAAGGGGACGATTGTCTTTGACCATATCGGCCAAAGTATGTTTATCCAACTCTTCCAAAAAATTTTCTACCGCTTGATTCAAGACTGATTTTAAGCGACATGCAGGCGTGATTTGACAGGCACTACAGTTAACCAATGAAAGCGGTTCCAATGAGCGAACCACATCACCAATTCTGATCTCGTTGGCAGGTTTACCTAAACTGATGCCGCCATTTTTTCCTCTGACAGCATTCACCAATCCTAAGTGACTAAGTTGATTGATGATTTTTACCATATGGTTACGTGAGACACCATAAACTTCAGTAACCTCTGTAATACTCGTCATTTGGCCTTCTGGTAAAGAAGCCATATAAATCAAGGCACGTAATCCATAGTCGGTAAAACTGGTTAACTGCACACTCACCTCAGGGAGACTGAATATAACGGAATTTATTTGGAACCAAAAAATATATGTTTATTGGTTTTCGTTAGTTACTCATCATTATGTGGGTATTTTAAAAATTAAGCAAAACAGGAGACTCGCTTATTTATCTCTTATTACTTTGTTTTAATAACTAAAAAGCTTTAATAATTAAAAAGCTTTAATAACTAAAAGAATAAAAATACCTCAGGCAAACCAAGGTAATTGCCTAAAAACAAAAACCGGGCATTAGGCCCGGTTATGTATACTTAAAAGATTAAATTATCAATTAAGCATCAAATGGATCACGCAGAATCATGGTTTCTGCACGATCTGGACCTGTAGAAATAATATCAACAGGAACACCGGTCAGCTCTTCTACACGTTTGATGTAATCCAATGCAGCTTGCGGCAATTGGCTGTGATCTTTCACACCAAATGTACTTTCATCCCAACCTGACAGAGTTTCATAAACTGCTTCAAGACCTTCCCAGTTCTCTGCTGCCAGTGGCGTCGTGTCAATGACAGAGCCATCAGCCTGACGGTAGCCAACGCAGATTTTCACTTCTTTCAGGCCATCCAGCACGTCCAGTTTAGTCATGCAGAAGCCAGACAGAGAGTTGATTTGGATCGCACGACGGATAGCAACGATATCCAACCAACCAGTACGACGGCTACGACCTGTGGTTGCACCAAATTCTTGACCTTTCTCACGCAGGTATTCACCTGTTTCATCAAACAGCTCAGTTGGGAATGGGCCGGCACCAACACGGGTGGAATAGGCTTTAATGATTCCCAATACGTAGTCAACGTAACGTGGACCCAGACCGGAACCCGTTGCAACGCCACCCGCAGTGGTATTAGAAGAAGTTACATAAGGATAAGTACCGTGGTCAATATCCAACAGCGTACCCTGAGCTCCTTCAAACATCACCAGCTCACCTTTCTGAGTTGCTTTGTAGAGCAGGTCAGAAACGTCAACTACCATGCCAGTCAGGATATCGGCAACAGCCAAAATGTCATCCAATGTCTTCTGGTAATCAACAGCAGGTTCTTTGTAGTAGTTAACTAATTGGAAGTTGTGGTAATCGATGATTTCTTTTAGTTTGACAGCGAAAGTTTCTTTATCAAACAGATCGCCAACACGCAGACCACGACGTGCGACTTTATCTTCATATGCAGGGCCGATACCACGGCCTGTTGTACCAATCGCCTTGGCACCACGCGCTTTTTCGCGGGCGTTATCCAATGCAACATGGTAAGGCAGGATCAGCGGACAAGCTTCAGAAATAAGCAGGCGTTCACGTACAGGAACCCCACGTGATTCAAGCTCTTTCATCTCTTTCATCAAAGCATCTGGTGCTAAAACGACCCCATTTGCGATAATGCTAATGACATTTTCACGTAAGATCCCAGATGGGATTAAGTGGAGAACGGTTTTTTCACCGTTGATGACTAGTGTATGGCCCGCGTTGTGGCCCCCTTGATAACGAACTACGTATTTAGCTCGTTCAGTCAGCAAGTCGACGATTTTACCCTTGCCCTCGTCACCCCATTGGGTGCCCAATACGACAACGTTCTTACCCATTTCAAAAGTTCACTCGGTTGCTTAAAAATGGATTCTACCATCTCATTTAGCACCTTTCAGTATTTTTTGTCACTTCTGTTATTTCGTTTAGCCATATAAACGAGCTGCCAAGTAAATATTGGGAATGGGAAGAGTATACAAAAAAGCCACTATATGTTTTTTTACAGTGGCTTAGGAGACGACCAGACACGCTGGCCGCTGTAGTTTTATTTTCTGTCAATTAGCGTGACTAAAGGCTATTTGCCTGTCAAAACCACTTAATTATTCGCATGATGAAGCTGCTTAGATGGCTCTTTCATATAACGGAAGAAATCGTTATTTGGACTGAGTACCATCACATCATTATTCTTAAAGCTCTTCTCGTAAGCACGCAAGCTACGGATAAATGCGTAGAACTCAGGATCCTGATTGAACGCATCAGCAAATAGTTTAGTGGCTTCTGCATCACCTTCACCACGTAAAGCCAATGCCTGACTCTGTGCTTCTGCCCTGATTTCAGTTGCTTTTTTATCTGCGGTCGCTTTGATCTTCTCAGCTTCTTCCAAGCCTTCTGAACGCAGGAGACGAGCTTCTGCTTCACGGTCAGCACTCATACGCTGGTAAATGGATTCTGAAATTTCCTGTGGCAGGTTGATCTGTTTGATACGAACGTCAACAACCTCAATACCTAACGCAGCCATGCTGCTTGGGTTAATGTCTGGTTGCTTACTTTTCGTCTCTTTTTCAACCAAAGCAGCAGCAGAAGCGATCGCACTATCGACATCCGTTGTTCCACCGTCTTCATAGGTTCCCTGATTCAGAGCATTGCGCACATCTGTAGTTAAAGTACCGCGGGAATCGGTCACAATACCTTTTACATTAAGACGACCAATTTCAGAACGCAAACGGTCACTGAATTTACGTCTCAGCAATATTTCTGCTCGAGAAATATCACCGTTACCTGTTGCCAGATAGTAACGACTGAAATCGTTAATGCGCCACTTCAAGTAGGAGTCAACGATCAGGTCTTTATTTTCACGTGTCAGGAAACGGTCAGCCTTGATATCCATAGTTTGGATACGGGCATCAAGTGTTTTAACTGTTTCCATGAACGGAATTTTAAAATGCAGGCCCGGATCATAAATGACCGGCTTATTCTCTGCGTCACGTACAACTTTACTAAAACGCAGTACAATGCCACGCTCGCCTTCTTTCACAATAAAGATTGATGAATAGAGAACAACCAATACCGCGATAATCGCAACAATTAATGAATTACGCATAATTATGGCCTCCCTACTCTAGTCGTATCATCACGCGAGTTATTGCTACTGTTATAAGTATTCGATTCCGGTCGTTGTGTCGATTGACTTTGATGAATCACCTTCTTGATCGCCGCGCTATTGGATGCTTTTTGCTGCACTTGTGCCTGATCGTTCACTGCTTGATCTAATGGCAACAACAGCACGTTGTTACTCTTCTCGTTTGCAATGATTTTACGTGTAGTGCTCAACACTCGCTCCATCGTCTCAATATACAGACGTTCGCGAGTAATCTCAGGGGCTGCCTTATACTCAGGCAAGATTTTGGCAAAACTCGCCACTTCACCCTTAGCATTCAATACAGAACTAACTTTATATGCTCTGGCATCTTCAATAATACGCTGTGCTTCACCGTTCGCTTTAGGTAGTACTTCGTTTTCATAAGCCCGGGCTTCACGAATGGTTTGCTGCTTTTGTTCACGTGCGGCAATTACATCATCGAATGCAACCTTAACTTCTTCTGGCGGACGAGCAGTCTGGAAGTTTACATCGACTACGGTAATACCCATATTGTATGGACGGATAGTTTCTTCCAGTACCTTCTGAGTATCGTTACGAACAACAGTACGTCCTTCCGTCAGATTTGTTTCCATCGTGTGTTTGCCAACAACACCGCGTACAGCACTGTCTGTAGCTTGACGAAGACTATTATCGGGATTGGTAACATTGAAGAGATAAGCTGCCGGATCAGTAACACGGTATTGAACGTTCATTTCAGCCACTACAACGTTTTCATCTGAAGTCAGCATGGCACCAGATGTTGCCAGATCGCGAACAGACTCAACGTTAACGGCACGCACTTGATCGATAAACGTCATTTTCCAGTTCAAGCCAGGTTGAACAACGTGACTGAATTTACCCAATCGGGTAACCACGCCCCGTTCTGTTTCTTTAATCGTATAGAAACCACTTACAACCCAAACAACAACTGCAGCAGCAACGGCAAGACCAATAAGGCGCCCGCCAAATTTAGAGTTCTGTTCAGAACCATCCCCACCTTTGTTTCTACCGAGACCACCGAGTTTTTGGCTCAGTTTACGGAACAGATCGTCGAGATCAGTTGCCCCGCGGTTACTACCACCTTTATTATTGCCGCTGGAGTTGCCGCCATTATTATTGCTGCTTCCCCACGGGTCGCGGTCCTGTCCGTTATTACCGGGCTGATTCCACGCCATGTTTTAGCTCCACTTTTTAGTTTTTACTGGTTTTTCAGAGGTGACTGCTCTCCACCCAAATGTGGGTGAGGCTTCCCACTTCACAGGCCGTTGCCTGCCCCTGACAGGTATGACAGCGGCCTCCGTGGGCAGAAACGACGAACTTCATCGTTTTTATAAGCAACCAATATTATTGGGTGATACCTTTGACAGTGCTAATCCTGTCACTGCAATTCTGGCACAGTCATTTCACCACTGCCATTTCATCTCTGTTACTCTATAAATAAGTACCCTGAAATGGCGGATAAAATGATACCTTGTTTGTTGTCTTGCGCCAATCAATCAGACAACATAGTCTGGCAAATTAGGTTCTTGTTTACACAAACGACACCAATCGACCATTGGCATCCTGACTTCAACACCAACCTGACCATCGTCTTCCATCCATTCGCGCTCAATGGCCTGAAGCTGATAAAAACGGCTGCGCAGACGCCCAGCTTCAGGTGGAAGATGCAATTTATAGTGCGCTATTTCACCTGCAAGACGCTCGGTCAATGCTTGCAGCAACAGAGGAATACCTTCACCGGTTTGTGCCGATAACCACACTCTGATCGGACGATTTTCTTCATCACGATCAATGCGGGGAATAAAATCTTCCAACATATCGATTTTATTCATCACCAGTAACGAAGGGATCTCGTGAGATTCAATCTCTTCAAGGACACTGTCAACAGCGATAATGTTTTCATCAAGACGATTATCTGCCGCATCAACAACATGCAGCAACAATCTCGCCTGCCGGGTTTCCTGCAAAGTCGCCTTGAACGCAGCCACCAAATCATGAGGCAAATGGCGGATAAAACCTACTGTATCAGCCAGAACAACCGCACCAACATCATTCACGTCTATCCGGCGCAGTGTCGGATCCAGAGTAGCAAAAAGCTGGTCAGCCGCATAAACTTCAGCTGAAGTTATTTTATTAAATAGGCTGGATTTCCCTGCATTAGTGTAACCGACAAGAGAAACTGTTGGGATATCGGCTTTATTGCGTGCCTGACGCCCCTGTTCACGCTGTTTCTCTACTTTGTTGAGACGTCCCAAAATCTGCTTGATTTTGTCACGCAACATACGGCGGTCACTTTCTAACTGGGTTTCTCCAGGTCCACGCAGCCCGATTCCCCCTTTTTGGCGTTCAAGGTGAGTCCAGCCCCGAATCAGACGGGTGGACAGGTGACGCAATTGTGCCAATTCGACTTGTAACTTGCCTTCGTGCGTTCTTGCTCGCTGGGCAAAAATATCCAGAATCACTCCCGTGCGATCAACGACACGGCATTGGCACAAGCGCTCAAGATTACGTTCCTGAGCAGGGCTAAGGGCATGGTTAAATAACACCACATCTGCACCACTGTTTTTGACAGCTTCAGCAATTTCCTCTGCCTTACCCTCTCCGACAAAATATTTCGGATGAGGCGCCTTCCGGCTTCCCGTTATAATCTGCACAGGAGAAACATTTGCGGAAGTCACCAATGACTCGAATTCACTGAGATTTTCCGTATCTTTTTCCTGTGAGAAGAAAACATGCACCAGAACGGCTAACTCTCCGCCTTCATAACGATCAAACAACGGTGCAACCCCTCAGGCTAAGTAAAAACCCAATAAGAAAAAACATAGGTAAAGTCTCCCTACCTATGTTTTATTTACGTCAGGTATGGTCGCTGATTTACTCAGCGCCATCACTTTCCTGTTGTGCTGCTGTGCTAGCGCCAGCATGATAATTTCCAACTCCAGTCGGCGCACCCTGATTGTTACCATGATGAGATACCGGACGGGAAGGCACAACAGTCGAGATGGCGTGTTTATAAACCATCTGGCTAACCGTGTTTTTCAGTAAAATGACAAATTGGTCAAAAGATTCAATCTGACCCTGCAATTTGATGCCGTTGACCAAATAAATAGAAACCGGGACCCTTTCACGCCGTAAAGCGTTCAGGAATGGATCTTGCAAAGATTGCCCCTTAGCCATTCTATATTTTCCTTATATTTTGTTTTTAACTAAGAACCGATTGGTTCGAAAAAGTAACTACTCAAAAATGATACTTTGTACTGATCAATTGTACACAATCAATGAATTTATGTACTAATAACCTTCATGACTGTATTTAGGGCTTGTTTAGGTTGGTCGCTATCCAACCAGGTCACATTGCTCCAACTTCTGAGCCACGTGATCTGACGCTTCGCCAATTGGCGTGTCGCACAGATACCACGATAAACCATCTCATCATGAGATATTTCGCCCGCAAGATAAGACCACATCTGACGATAACCAACACAACGAATGGAGGGTAAATCTGTATGCAAATCCTTACGAGCATAAAGCGCTTTCACTTCATCTTCAAACCCTGATTTGATCATTTGTTCAAAACGAGCCGCGATACGCTGATGCAATATTTCACGATTTGCTGGCGCGATCGCAAATTGATGAACCCTGTAAGGCAGCACTTCCCCAGATATTTCAGTCAATTCAGTTAAAGTTTTACCCGAAATCCGAAAAACTTCCAGTGCACGAGTAAGACGTTGTGGGTCATTAGGGTGAATTCTTGCAGCAGAAACTGGATCAATTTCCTGTAATTGCCGATGCAATGCGTCCCACCCAAGTTCCGCAGCCTGCTGCTCAATCTGAACCCTAATTTCTGGATCTGCGGAAGGCAAAGGCGATAATCCTTCCAGCAATGCTTTGAAATATAGCATGGTTCCACCAACCAAGAGTGGAATTCTCCCAGCGGCTGTGATTTCTGCCATTTCTTGCAATGCATCACGGCGAAAATCAGCCGCAGAATAAACGCCGGCAGGATCAAGAACATCGATCAAACGATGAGGTGCCAATGCCTGCTCTTCTGCGGAAGGTTTTGCTGTCCCAATATCCATTCCACGATAAATCAACGCAGAATCAACGCTGATTAATTCAACCGGAAGATGCTGGCGCAAGGCGATCGATAATGCCGTTTTCCCGGAGGCCGTCGGCCCCATAATAAAAATGGCTGTCGGCAGATGTTGAGTTTTTAAATCACTCATGATTAAGAAGTGCCACCACTGCTTGTAGATCAATTAACTGTAATAACCCATCCGGTGGCGATCCCACCAGTTGAGGGCAAAGACGCTCGACATCAGCCAAAAGCTGGACGGCTTGCGCGATGTTCCACGTTTCATGCTCGCTACCCACGTGACGGGAAAGCCAAATAGCAACTTGCTCAGCAGAAGCCGCTGGTTGTTCCCCGAGATAGCCCAACAGATCCGGCAAGAGTTTCGGCAGGTTCTGTTGGCGCAGAGGCAACGATACCGCATGAATGGTTACTTTTCCATGCGCGACTGTCGATTCAATACCAAAAGTCTTTAACAGGTCACTATTCTGCTTCAAAACGTTCATTTCTGACTGATTGAGAGCAAGTTTCAGTGGGATCAATAGCGGCTGGGATTTTAGCCCTTGTTCCCCCGGCGTCAGTTGTGCCTGTTTCAACCAGCGTTCAGCCACTGGCAGAGAAAGCAGCCCAACTCCCACAGAGGATTCGATTAAGGCATAACAACCTGCATAGATACACAATACTTTTCCGAAACTGTATTTTCCCTGCCCTGCTTGCATTGATGCAGTAAGGGCAGATGCAGCCGTGACAGATACCGGATTGGAAGTCGGCGCGCTCGGTGACGGAGAAATTCTTTCCGATTTAGGTGTATCTTTTCCCAGAAGAGTGCTTTCCCGTTTATCGTTCTCTGGAAATAACGGACGTTTTTCTTCTGGTGAGGAATGCATCAACTTCTGGTATAACTCACCCTGCTTTTTCTGGTAGTTTTCCCCATGATGCGTGTGCTGTGTGCCACCATGGTGACGTGAAGAGGCTGTATCTGCCTGCACTACACGATTGCGGAGAAAATGGTTCTCTCCTGCAGAAGGACGATTTTCCGGCACCCAGCTCGCAGCAGTCTCTTGACAGCCAAGCTCCAACGTATCTCCCGCTCCGCGTTGTTTAAGTACCGCAGCCACTCCTTGGTAAATAAAATCATGAACCAAGCGAGCCTGATGGAAACGCACTTCATGTTTGGCTGGATGCACATTGACATCCACTTGGTGCGGATCGATTTCGAGATACAAAACATAAGCAGGCTGTTGTTCACCCTGAATCAAGTCCTGATAAGCTTGACGAATCGCATGATTAATCAGGCGATCCCGCATCATACGTCCATTAACATAACAATATTGAATATCGCTGATTGCCGTGGCACTCACAGGATCAACAATCCAGCCCTTAATGCACAAGGAATCATGCTGCCATGACAACGCCAACGCCTGCTGTACAAATGCTGCCCCACAAATGGCTGCCAAGCGTCGTTCATGCTGAGACTCATCTTTAGCAGGACGATACTGGCGCACCAATTTTCCATTGTGATTCAGATTGATGGCGATATCCAACCGTGCCAGAGCTATCCGGCGCACCACTTCATCAATATGACCAAATTCCGTTTTTTCCGTTCTCAGAAATTTTCGGCGGGCAGGGGTGTTATAAAACAGATCCAACACTTCAACCGTTGTCCCAACAGGATGAGCGGCGGGTTTCACCGTGACTTCCATATCACGGCCTTCTGCATAGGATTGCCACGCTTCGGTCTGGCTTTCAGGGCGGGAAGTTAATGTCAGCCTTGAAACAGAGCTGATACTAGCCAGAGCCTCCCCACGAAACCCCATACTGACAATCGCTTCCAAATCATCCAATGAAGCTATTTTACTGGTTGCATGGCGCGCTAATGCCAGAGTCAAATCCTGCTGGCTAATGCCACAACCATTATCGCGGATCCGAATCAGCTTTGCGCCACCCCGTTCAATATCAATGTCAATGCGGGTTGCACCGGCATCAAGGCTATTTTCCACCAATTCTTTCACTACAGAAGCAGGGCGTTCAACCACTTCACCGGCAGCAATCTGGTTTGCCAATTGTGGGGGTAATATCTTGATAGCCATATTTAACCTTACTTACAATTTAGAGCCTATCGCAATTTAGAACCTATCGAGCCTATTTTGACCGACATATATTGGTTACTTTGGCACAGACTATTTATCTCAGTGCAGCCTGCTATTTATCTCGGCGCAGCCTGTAATGGGTTAGCCAGAAAATAGTGACGTAGTCCCAAATGAATGGCTTGTGCCAATTTTTCCTGATACTGGTTGGAACCCAATAACCCTTCTTCAGACAAATTACTAATAAAACCTGTTTCGACTAAAATGGACGGGATATCCGGCGAGCGCAGCACACCAAGGCTTGCGTGTTCTGGTGTACGCTTATGCAGGGAACCTATTTTGGATAACTGGTTCAAGACTTGCATGGCAACGTCATAACCAACTCGTTGGGAATGCCCAAATTGCAAATCCAACACCGCCTGACTCAGATAAGGATCAGTGCCATTGGCGAGGGCATTTCCCGCACCTCCCAATAATTCCGATTGCTTCTCATGCTGCTCCAGCCAGTTCCCCAATTCACTGTTTGCACGACGGTTAGAGAGCACCCAGACAGAAGCACCTCTGGCGCTGCGGTTGGGGGCTGCATCCGCATGAATCGAGACCAGCATATTGGCTTTATGCTTACGGGCAACTTCAGAACGCCCAGCCACAGAGACAAAATAATCGCCATTTCGCGTCAATACAGGCGTAAACATGGGATCATTGCGTAAAAGGGCTTCCAATTTACGGGCAACGCTACTAGTGACGTTTTTCTCTCTCAGCCCTCGTTGCCCAATCGCACCAGGATCTTGTCCACCATGCCCCGCATCAATGGCGATAACAACCGTACGGGGTCCTCTTTCTTTCGCAGCTTGAGTCAGCTGTTTTTTTGCACCTTGCTCATGGCGATTAGAGACTGGCTTAGTTTCTTTTCCTGTTTCTTTTCCCGTCATTGACGCATTACTTGTAAGTAACCACTTACTTTCACTTTGTGATACGTGTTTATTGGATACAGATGAGTTTATCCCTGCGCCATTGGCTTTCAGCGTCATTACTACTTGCGATTTATTACCAACATGTTTCACCGTGGAAGTGGTCGTGGCCTTATGTGCCAATTCCAGCACCAGCCGCTGATGATGAGCATCAGGTGACTGGCTGGAACGTACAAGTTTTACCAGATTCCGATCAGATAAACGCATCGGCAACCCAGAAATTTTACTGGCTTGGCGAATGTCCACCACCACTCGTTCAGGAGAATGCAAAGGAAAGAATCGATAATCAGGATACCCGCCAACGAATTCCAACGTCACTACGGTCTCAGATGGACCATTACTCACATGAATATTCGACAACGTAGCCGCTGATGCTGCTGCCATGACCAACGGGTTCAACATGAAAAACAAAACACAGGCCATCACCCAACGGGCACGCCAATTTTTTATCACATTCACGAAAATATTCACGAAAAAGGCATTCATCATGGTCGGGTATTCCTTCATAAGGACTTCAAATTATCCAACAGATTTTCACCATATTCAGATAACGCAACAAAACAAGCCTGTCGCCCTTCACTGTCATAACTCAAGTGCAACTCAATATCAGCGTCAGGCAAAACACCCGCCCCCTGCTGAGGCCACTCCACCAAACAAATGGAGTCCTGATGAAAATAATCACGTATCCCCATAAATTCCAGCTCTTCAGGATCAGCCAGACGGTAAAGATCGAAATGATAGACAGGCCGTGGTTGTAAGGTATAAGGCTCGACTAGCGTATAAGTTGGGCTTTTCACATGCCCCTGATGGCCGAGAGCTTGTAAGAAACCACGACTGAACGTAGTTTTCCCCGCGCCAAGATCGCCGTACAAATAAATAACATAGCCGCGATCGCCAACTGCCGCCACTGCATTACCTAATGCGACTGTGGCATCTTCATTTGGAAGTGATAAAACGAGTTCTTTCATCGAAAAATATCTATTTTGATTTATTGAATTAGAGACTAATCAGGCAGACATATCAGTTAAATAGCTTAACCAATAACCATAACATAATTCAGACATTACCATTTAGCATCTTCTACACCGCCGTAACGGCCACATACCACATTTTTTGTATTCAACCCCCACTGTGTTAAGCTAAATGCCCTCTTTCAGCAGTAATTTGATATCCCATGACAACCCCCCTCGATCTGAATCTTCTAGCAACAAATATCAAGCAATGGGGCCTTTCCCTTGGCTTCCAGCAAGTCGGCATCTGTGACACCGATTTATCGGCAGAAGAGCCGAGACTACAGGAATGGCTTGATAAGCAATATCATGGCGAAATGGACTGGATGGCGCGTCACGGCATGATGCGTGCACGCCCTCATGAACTTCTGCCGGGAACTTTGCGGGTTATCAGTATACGCATGAATTATCTGCCCGCTAAGGCCGCGTTTGCCAGTACACTTAACAATCCGCACATGGGTTATGTCAGCCGCTATTCGCTGGGCAGAGATTACCATAAACTGCTGCGTCAGCGTCTCAAAAAACTGGGTGACAAGATTCAAGAATATTGTGACACTCATGAATATCAGGGAACTCTGAATTTTCGTCCTTTTGTCGATTCCGCCCCTATTATGGAACGCCCACTCGCAGAAAAAGCAGGGCTTGGATGGGTTGGTAAACACTCACTTATATTGAACCGTGAATCAGGCTCCTGGTTTTTCCTGGGCGAATTGCTGATTAACCTTCCCCTACCTATTGATGCTCCACAAGATGAGCAATGTGGACGCTGTGTAGCCTGTATGACAACTTGCCCAACGGGCGCTATTGTCGAGCCTTACACTGTTGATGCCCGACGCTGTATTTCTTATCTGACCATTGAATTGGAAGGTGCCATTCCGGAAGAATTTCGTCCACTGATGGGCAACCGGATTTATGGCTGTGATGATTGCCAGCTTATTTGCCCCTGGAACCGTTTTTCTCAATTAACGGATGAAGCCGACTTCAGCCCACGTGCAGCACTGCATACTCCTGAGCTACTGGATCTATTCAATTGGAGTGAGGAAAAGTTCCTGCGTATCACAGAAGGCTCAGCAATTCGCCGTATTGGATATTTACGCTGGCTACGCAACATTTCCGTCGCGTTGGGCAATGCGCCGTATCAAGCTGATATCGTGTTGGTATTGGAAAAAAGAATGGGTTTAAGTGAAGTTTTGGATGAACATATCCACTGGGCTATAGCTCAACAAATGGCTCGCCGAAATGCTAATACAATTGAAGTTCAAACCTCACAACAAAAACGATTGATACGAGCAATAACCAAAGGATTACCGCGAGATGCTTAATAATCAATCAGCTTAATTTATTGTCAAAAAAATCTTTTATCTCCTTGTGAATAAAATAGAAATACTTTTCTAACCAACTAAAAAACAGAAAATGAACATTGATAATAATATTTTAAAATCAGATCAATTATTTCAATTAATCAATAAGTTAAGTTTTAACTATTATTTTAATACATAAGTTAGAGAAGCCAAATACGAAATAGTCTCCTGTGGATAACTCTGTGTAATAAGACGAGCATCATCAGGTGACTCAATAGAGCGGTAATGTTAAATTCTGTGGATAAAAAACAAGGATTGAATTCTAGTAGAAAACACCAGAAATCAGCAGCGAAGTCATAGTCCACTCATCCATTCTAGACGCTAATGGAGAAATTTTCCTCTGCCTCTTCAAAAATGAGGCGGCATTATGGGCTTGTTGAAGCAGGATAGCAAGCGCTTTATTGACAATTTTTTTTGAGTGAAATTGTATTTTTAATAGGGGGTTATATTTTGGGTGAGATTAAGGTGATTATGTGAATATAAACCCGTTGAAATATAATATATTGCTTGCAATAAGTGCCAACATCTCCACGCTGGCACTATTTATTACTAACTACTTTATTACTAACGACTTTATTACTAACTACTCGCTACCAACTACCCCTTACCAACTATTCCCACCGACAATGTCCCATAACCAAGGTCAGTAGGTTTAGTAGATAAAAAGCCAGATTAAAGCATTCTTATTTGCTCAACCAATGCCTTTGATGCTTCCCAATCATATTGTTTGTAAAGGCTCCCTAACGTCTGATAAGGAGCACCTGCATAAAACAATTCATATTGGTGATGCCTTGAAGCACACTCTGACCCAACCGCATCCCACACTAGCCTCATTAACCTGACTCTTTCGACAGGGGAAACAATTGACGAATACTGGGTTTTCTCAATTATTTCTAAAATTTCATTATTTTCTAAATCTGCCTCGCCTGATGGCAACATCAAAATACCGCCACCAGCCAATTTCCTTATCGTTTCCAATACATTGGGATATATTGACTGCGAAATAACCCGATATGTACAAAGCAGAGTTGTATCCGGCAGATAAAACCCGTTATAAACTTTTGGGCAATGGAGTGCGCTATTTAACAGCCCCTCAATATTCATTGCATAACAGGCTAACTGTGCAAGTGATTCCTTCACTGCGGGGAGCTGGGCAACACCGTTTGTTTCAGCCATAGTTTGAGCCAAACCGGCTAAAAAATGTAATTTGACAGCATAACGGGCCAGACTTTGGATATCCATCATCGTTTCTGCAGCAGTTGAGTCTATTTGCTTGAGACACATTTCAATGTCTTCGAAAACAAATACCCTTTCCCAAGGCACCAGCACATCATCAAAATAGAGCATTGAATCATTTTCATCAAACCGGGACGATAGTGGATAATCCTTGGGATTTGCGCCTAATTCGTAAGATTTCCTTGAAATGATTTTGATACCTTGCGTATTAAGTGGCATAGCAAAAGAGAGAGCATATCGCTCATCCACTCCCTCTTTGAAGGGAAAATACGTACCAATCAAAACTTCATCTGCCAGAGCTGCTCCCGTTGCCAGCATTTTTGCTCCTCTGACAACAATCCCCTTCGCATTCTTTTCCACCACACCGAGAGTGTGATAAATATTTTTAGTGTGTTCACCAGGTGTTTTTGAGCGATCACCTTGTGGATTAACCAACGCATAAGTCAAATAAAGGTCGTTCTCACTCACATAGGAAAAATAATTCCGCAAAGCATTAGCCCGTTCCTGTGAATAAGATTCAAACAATTCAATATGCGTTATCATTCCGGTAAGAGCCGCTGCGACATAATCGGGGCTTCTTCCAAGCCAACCAACCGTCTGCTTCGCCCATTCATAAGCAGCATGACCACGAGCAATTAATTTTTCTGGTGTAGACGGTAATTGCCAGTACAGAGAAATCGGCTCACCTGTCCCCGTCTTAAAAGTCATACTGTCGGTATGCTTAACTTTATAATCATACAATTTCGCAACCGACCTAATAGCATTTCTGAACGCGGGATGATCCACATGATTTGTGATTTTCTCCCCATTAATAAAAATAGTTCGTCCATCACGCAGATCATCAAGATATCTTTCTCCGGTTCTTATCATCTTTTCTACACTCCTATCCTTAACGACGATTTTTGAAAGGCCAAGAAAAGAAGTTTTTTAATCAGCACCGGCGATTAATAGACAAAGATAATTGTCGCTATTTAAGGCAGACATAACGACAATGCATATACATATCATCAGAATATCGCTGAAAATGAGGATCTACTAGTTAGTGCCACCGATACCTACAGTGATTATCCTAAAACCGCAGGTTTCCAATGATGATCATGGAGATACATTACCTTCCCAGTGCAAACAAAAAAGAACTTACTTTTCAACACACTGGGATATATTCATGTGGATTGGCCAGAAAAGCGATATCAAATTCCGGCATCATAGTGATAACGAATAACAGATGGATTAACTTAATCAACAGAAGTTATGGTTTTAAGCGAGGTTTATTAAAATTTCACGGACTGAAAATATAGGAAATAAATAATATAGAAAAAGAGAATGAAGAGAATTGGAGCGGGAAACGAGACTCGAACTCGCGACCCCAACCTTGGCAAGGTTGTGCTCTACCAACTGAGCTATTCCCGCATTTGATGGTTAAGATTATTAACCTGAGATGCAACCTGCATATCAGGAATGGGCGCCATTATGAACATGTTCAAATAAGATGGCAACCCCTTTGCATCCACTTCCGCGCCAAACGCTCAAAAGATATTCGTCCGAGTTTGATACAAAAAATCCATACCGTAACGCCAGTAGTTATCTTAAATACCCAACAGCCAAGAATTAACATTAAATAAACAACTAACTAACATCTAATAAGATTTATGGTTGTCGTAAGTATTTTGTAGAAATAGATTAGCATCGATTTTGGTTGTTACTTAGATGATTATTCTCCTGAGAGAGGGTCAAAAATTATGGCTCGATATTATCAATCTAAATTTGTCACGGGCACTGAAGCGCTGGTTGACCTTCTACTCGCTCAAGCTGAGCTAGATGAAATCCATAATCTCAACACAGCAGGGTTTGTTTCGGGCTATCGTGGTTCACCTTTAGCCCGTTTAGATCAAACATTATGGCAACACAGCAAAGAACTTATCCAAGCCAATATTCGTTTTCAGCCTGCTGTCAATGAAGATCTTGCCGCCAATGCATTGATAGGAACACAAAAAGTCGAAACAGATCCTGACAGGCAGGTTAACGGTGTTTTTGGGATGTGGTACGGCAAAGGGCCCGGCGTGGATCGTTCTGGTGACGCGCTCAAACATGGCAATGCCTATGGTTCCTCTCCGCACGGAGGTGTGCTTGTTATCGTCGGGGACGATCATGGTTGTGTCTCTTCTTCCATGTCCCATCAATCTGATCTCGCAATGATGGCGTGGACTATGCCCATTTTACATCCTGCATCAATTGCTGATTATCGTGATGTCGGCTTATGGGGCTGGGCGGCATCACGTGTAAGTGGTGCATGGTTTGGTTTTAAGGCAATCAGTGAAATTGTGGAAAGTGGTGCTGTCATAGAAAGTAAGCCATTCCCTGATTATAAAATTCCGCAGGTTGATCCTGGCCCTGATGGGCTGCATTGGCGCTGGCCTGATCTCCCCGGCCCGCAAATTGAAAAGCGCTTGTCTTATAAACTGAAAGCCGTTGAAAATTTCGCTAAACTTAACCCCATTGATTACTTACTCGCCCCTTGCGGGCATCCACACGCTTTATTAGTCACTGTTGGCAAGGCTCACAAGGATGTTATGGAAGCCCTGCGTGCCGGAGACTTAACGCCTTCAGAACTGGCCCAACAAGGCGTTGCCCTTCTCCATGTCCGTTTGGTTTATCCTTTATCACCGCTTCTCTGCGAACTCGCCACTCAAGTCAATAATATTTTTGTCATTGAAGAAAAAACCGCCATTGTTGAAATGCTGCTAGCACATCAATTGGTTAAATTACAAAAAAATACCAACCTGATAGGTAAGCATAACCATCTTGGTGAGAAATTGTTGCCCACTGACGTTGAGTTACGCCCCTCACGGGTTGCCGTTCCACTTTCAGGATGGTTACAGCAATTCAATCTATTTCTTTCCGTTCCTCCTGAATGGTCCATAAATCCCATTCAGCACGATACCTCTTTGCCAAAACGCACACCTTATTTCTGCGCCGGGTGTCCTCATAGCACTTCAACGCGCTTACCGGACGGTAGCCAAGCCCAGATTGGCATAGGATGCCATGTTATGGCAGCGTGGATGGATCGCAACACAGGAAGCGGCCTCTTGCCAATGGGGGGAGAAGGTATCGACTGGATAGGACATGCTCCGTTTGTGAATCGCTCCCATGTCTTTCAAAATCTGGGAGATGGCACCTATTTCCATTCTGGTCACTTAGCCATTCGCCAATCTGTCGCTGCGGGGAGCCATATTACTTACAAATTGCTGTTCAATGATGCCGTGGCAATGACAGGTGGGCAGCCGCTGGATGGAAATATTACTACATCGCAAATTGCTTCTTTGATGTTGGCAGAAGGTGTGAAAGAAGTGGCTATCGTGACGGATGACCTTGATAAATACAAAGGTAAAAACAACCTTCCTGCCAATGTGAAACTTTATGAACGGGATTATCTCGAAGATGTGCAAAAACGTCTTCGAGATATCGTTGGCGTGACAGTAATCATCTACGATCAAGCCTGTGCCACAGAGCTACGCCGCAAAAGAAAGCGGGGCTTGGTGCCAAAAGTGACGAGCCATGCCATCATCAATGAATTGGTTTGTGAAGGATGTGGAGACTGTCAAATACAATCAAATTGCCTCGCCGTCATTCCGGTTAAAACGCTTTTAGGCACTAAGCGCAAGATAGACCAACATATTTGCAACTCAGACCTCTCTTGCCTGAAAGGATTTTGCCCCAGCTTTATCACGGTCGAGAATGCCAATCCACGGGCAGATCTCAGTAAAATCATCCCGCATACTGAGTTAGACAAAATTATCCGCAAATTGCCACTACCAACACTGGCTTCTGCTGAAACTCCTTATGAAATCCTGTTAGTCGGTATCGGCGGTACAGGAATCATTACCGCAGGGCATCTGCTTGCAAATTCTGCACAATTGGATAATTGCTTCGTCAGTTTGCTGAATTTTACTGGTTTTGCTCAAAAGGGAGGGGAAGCCATAGCTCATGTTCGGTTATGCCATGATCAGGACAAACTACACCAAGTCAGGATCGATCGCGGACGTGCCAATTTGATCATCGCCGCTGATTTAGTGGCAGCAACAGGGCAAAACTCACTGGAAGTGATGTCGAGAGGATCAACAAAATGCATACTGAACACCCATGAAACCCAAATCGGAACTATGCTTCGCGCCCCTATGCTGGATTTGGATCATCGCAAAATGCTAGATACCCTTAGTCAACACACACAGACATTGCGCTCCATTGATGCAGAAATGATGGCTGCCCAGCTAGTTGGTGACAGGGATCAAACAAATATCATATTAATTGGTTACGCTTGGCAGCTCGGTAAAATCCCAATCACATTATCTTCCATTGATAATGTCATTCAGGAACTAGGCCCCTCCGCCGATAATGCTCGGCGAGCTTTCTATATAGGCCGAATCGCGGCAGCACAACCAGATATTCTGCAAAAAAAACTCAATATGGCTTCGTCAGAAAATATAAAAAGTCTGGACGATCTCATTATGCATCGGTATCAATTTCTAGTGGATTATCAAAATGAAAGATATGCGATGCATTATCTTAGTCGTGTTGCCCAAATCCAAATGGTGACTCAGCAGATCGATGCAGAAGAAATCACTAAATCTGTTGCTGAAAATTTATTCAAATTGATGGCCTATAAAGATGAATATGAAGTCGCCCGGCTCTATGTCAAAACCGATTTTTTCGATAAGCTCCGCTCGCAATTTGATAATACGGATAATATCCGCTTTCATCTCAGCCTTCCGCTCTTTAATCGCAAAGATCCCCGCACAGGCCAACGAGGAAAAAGGGAATATGGCTCGTGGATCATTCCTTTATTGCGTTTCCTTGCTGCATGTAAACCACTGCGTGGTACTGCTTTCGATATTTTTGGCTATCAGGAAGAGCGTAAGCAGGAAAGAAATTTGCTGCTTGAATATGAGCGATTAATTGATATTTTGATCGAA
Organism: Xenorhabdus anantnagensis; assembly: GCF_028598555.1. GTDB lineage: Bacteria > Pseudomonadota > Gammaproteobacteria > Enterobacterales > Enterobacteriaceae > Xenorhabdus > Xenorhabdus anantnagensis. The sequence continues at coordinate 48,938 of NZ_JAQRFN010000009.1, read as the reverse complement.
AAAATGGATCGCTATAATTTGATAACCTGTCAGCAACTCGCAGAGCTTCCCAATCAAGTCCGTGGTTTTGGTCATGTGAAACAAAAAGCGATAAAAAACATGATGGAACGTAAGGAAACATTGCTGAAAGAATTGCAAAAAGTGATGTGATAATACGTGTTGGACATTATTGATAATAATGTCCAACACTTTTCGAGATTCTGCTTTTCTTCATAATCCATTATTTCCAGCAATTTTCATTCCTCCCAACTATTCATTTTTTCCAACTATTTATTTTTCCAACCACTCATTTTTTCCAACCACTCATTCCTTCCAACAATTGTAATAATCACGTAACCGCTTTGTTATCTGCTCGTCATGACAAGAAAATGCAACTAAATCAGGGGGAGGAGTATAGATAGCATCAATAGATTCAACTTGCGCACGATACTTATTAAGTAAACATTCATGGATTAATTCATTCCACCCCGGTCTAATATTCCAGAGACATTCATAACCCATCGCTGCCGTTTGCTGTGCCGCCTCCAAAATGGTCATATCTCGGTCAAGTCCGATTAAGGGTCGACGAATCGGTGTAAAATCCCCTAAGTCAATCTCCAGATTAGGTAGCCCCATGAGTGCATTCGCAGCATAATCCGCCAAAAGCGGGGATTGGTGTAGACCATCCCGATATGTCCCAGTCACAAGCCACAATCCATCTATGCCACACTCCCCAATCAATGGAAAACCATCAGCGGAGATGGGCCTATTGCCAACCTGAATTGCAAGAACCTCTGCTTCAAACAAATCAACGTTTATCTGATTGTAAGCGCACTCCACAAGGAACTGTATGGTAGCAACTGTCGCATGTGTACGAGGTTGATTGGACAAAAGATTGGTCGCGCCGACGTAAAGAACACCATCACCACGCGGAACACAATGTAGCCCACAAGCAAATGCACGATTAGGTGTACGAATCACTGATGTTGGTAATTCATCGGGATTTTTAACTTTGAGTAAAACAGACACTCCATAGCCGGCAAAAAGCGGAGGAATTTTCTGCACGATAGAAAGTTGGTCTGATAATATATCGAGTGACTGCACTCCTGCCGCAATAACCACTTTATTTGCGGTAAAGCGCGCTCCATCGACAGTTTCAACGCCCGTTATGGTTCCATTTTCTGTGAGAACGCGTTTAACATTGTTATCGACAATCTCTCCCCCTTCCCTGAGAAATGCAGCATCCAACATTTCAAGCAATATGTGGGAATTAAGGGCATGTTCTTCTGAAATATAAAGTCCTTTTAGCGAACGCACCAAATCATTAGCTTTCATTCCCTTAATCGATTGCGGATCAACAACCTCATAAGGTTCATTATACTCACGAAGAGTACTCTCTATAGCATCATAATTAACACTATCAACAGCAGCCATTCCTGCGGTATTAAGAATGACATGAGTGCCTTTTGCGGTAAACAGAGGGCGGGTATCCCCCGAAGATGCGACCAAACGCTGCGCCCATATTGACCAGCGATCCTTCGCAATACGATCCATTTTGAGTTTCAGTTTTCCATAATCGCTCGCGACAAGCCCGCTGGTCACTTCACCAAAACAACCATTCATTGCCCCTGCGGCTTTTGACGCCGCATTACTACGATCAAGACGTCCCAACCTGCATACTTTCAATTGGCGACTAGCAAGTTCATACGCAATCGAACCTGCAATAGCCCCAGATCCTACAACAATGACATCATAGTTCATCGGCTCTACCTCTTCACATTGATAGATAAACGTCCCTAAGAAACTCTTAGAGACAGATTAAAGATGCTTTGCAGACCAGCTCGGTTATGGAGAGTGCTTCCGTTATGAGCTTATTTTCACTTTAGGGAGAGTACGACAGATTTGTTTCTTATAGTGATTATATCGAATGATTTAATCTACCAAAGGATTTTAATCTTGGTCAACATCAATATGACGCTTACGAATAGATATAAATTTATCCATATATCAATGAATGTACCACTGAGTATTCATGTGGCAGTTGGCTTTGGTTAGATAGTTTGAAAACAAAAAAAGCGCCGATGGGCGCTTTTTTTGTATGACTTGCAGACTCTTATAAAAATCTACCGTCCTGAATTTGGAGCGGGAAACGAGACTCGAACTCGCGACCCCAACCTTGGCAAGGTTGTGCTCTACCAACTGAGCTATTCCCGCGTTTATCATGGCTTCTGTCAGCCAATTCTTTCACACCCAAATAACTTTGAATTTGGAGCGGGAAACGAGACTCGAACTCGCGACCCCAACCTTGGCAAGGTTGTGCTCTACCAACTGAGCTATTCCCGCATATATTTGGTGTGCTTGTACTGTTGAAATTCTTCATCGGTACGGGGAGCGCATTATACGAGGAATTATTCTTCTGGCAAGTCCCCAAAACGTAAAAAATTGTGTTTTTTCTCTGATTGATGATTAAATCAGCAAATAATCCGTTTAACCATCAACTCAGAGAACATTTTACGTACAAGCTATTTGTATAAGCCAATTATGTACAAACCAATTACGTACAAGCCATTCACATACAAAGAATATACTAATAGCTATTGTTTATTGCTGGATATATCTATTTTTGAATAAAGTGCTCACGGTAATACACTAATTCAGCAATAGATTCTCGAATATCATCCAATGCCTGATGAGTATTTTTCTTGCTGAACCCCGACAACACCTCTGGCTTCCAACGACGAGCCAATTCTTTAAGTGTACTGACATCCAAATAACGATAATGAAAATATTTTTCCAATTCAGGCATATAACGGAATAGGAAACGACGATCCTGCCCCACACTATTACCACAAATTGGTGATTTTCCAGCCGGAATCCATTGTTCCAGAAAAGCAATGGTTGCTTTTTCAGCTTGCACATCATCAAATTGGCTCTGCTTTACACGTTCCACCAACCCACTGGCGGTATGCGTCCGTACGTTCCAATCATCCATCAATGCCAATTGCTCATCCGACTGATGAACCGCAATGACAGGCCCTTCTGCAAGGATATTCAATTCCGCATCGGTGACAATGGTCGCAATTTCGATTATGCGATCATGCTCGGGATCTAATCCAGTCATCTCTAAATCTATCCAGATAAGATTGTTCTCGCTTTTTGACATGATATATCCTAGTTTCCTTCAAAAGAGGTAGTCTGTATCCGTGATGTATCATAACGTTTTTGAACATTCACAGCGATAATCAGCAAGATAGGTGAAAATAAGTGAGGTTCGGTGGCTAAAAGTAAACTTTCCAAAGGGCAACAACGCCGTGTGCAAGCCAATCATCAACGCAGGCTGCATAAAGTTGATACCAGTAAACCAGAGATGGATGATAGCCAGTTTGGTGAGCCACAGGAAGGGCTGGTAATCAGCCGATTCGGGCAACATGCCGATATTGAAGCAGCAGATTCTTCCATACAGCGTTGCAATATCCGCAGAACAATACGCTCATTGGTCACAGGGGATCGCGTTGTATGGCGCCCTGTGCTGCAACTCCAGTCTGATGTCAAAGTTAATGGTATCGTGGAAGCGGTTCATGAACGCACTTCCGTACTTACACGTCCCGACTACTATGATGGCATCAAACCAATTGCATCAAATATCGACCAAATCGTGATTGTTTCCGCTATCTTGCCTGAACTCTCATTGAATATTATCGATCGCTATTTAGTCGCATGTGAAACACTCAATATCGAGCCTTTGATCGTACTCAATAAAATCGATCTGTTGGATGCCGAAAGCCGTGAATGGGTCAATGATGTCATGAATATCTACCGCCATATCGGCTACCGCGTACTGGAAGTTTCCAGCTATACTGATGAAGGTATCCCTGAGCTTACCTCTCTGCTGGCTGACAAAATCAGTGTCTTTGCGGGGCAATCCGGTGTCGGGAAATCCAGCTTGCTCAATACCCTGCTACCTGACAATGAAAAAGTTATTCTGGTCAATAATGTCTCAGATAACTCTGGTCTCGGTCAGCATACCACCACCGCCGCGCGCCTTTACCATTTCCCTCAGGGGGGAGATGTGATCGACTCTCCGGGTGTCCGTGAGTTTGGATTGTGGCATCTAACACCAGAACAAGTTACACAAGGCTTTGTCGAATTCCGTGAATATCTGGGAGGATGTAAATTCCGTGATTGCAAACATCAGGATGATCCTGGATGTGCCTTAAAAGAAGCGTTGGAACAGGGTATCATTGCTGACGAACGTTTCGAAAATTATCACCGGATTCTAGAAAGCATGGCACAGGTTAAACCACGCAGAAATTTCACAGACGGTCAAAAATAAGACAATAATTAACGATACCCTGACATTCAAAATAATGGCAGGTACAATAGTCGCCTTTTGTCCAATTTGCCAAGAAAAGATCCAAGAGGTTCACGTGCTGGATAATTTTAAAATCAGGCTACAATATTTACTTCCAAAACAATGCATTACCAACCTAGCAGGTTGGTTTGCCAATAAAAAGGCTGGCTGGCTGACACAGCTTGTAATCAAAGCTTTCGCCAAAGCCTATAAAGTGGATATGAATGAAGCCAAAGATCCTTCATTTACTGCTTACTCAACATTCAATGAGTTTTTTGTCCGTCCCCTCAAAGAGGACATTCGCCCTATTGTCAATGAAACCCACCAATTGGCTCAGCCAGCAGACGGCACAGTAAGCCAGCTTGGGGCGATTCGCGAAGATCAGATTATTCAGGCCAAAGGCCACTATTACACGATAGAAGCACTACTGGCAGGACAGTATCAACTGGCCGAACAGTTCCGCAATGGTCAATTTATCACGACTTACTTATCGCCAAAGGATTATCATCGTGTTCACATGCCATGTGACGGCGTTCTTCAAGAGATGATTTATGTTCCCGGCGATCTGTTCTCAGTTAATCCATTGACAGCAGCCAATGTACCAAACCTGTTTGCACGTAATGAACGTGTTATCTGTTTATTTGAGACGGCATTCGGGCCAATGGTACAAATTCTGGTTGGTGCTACTATTGTGGGCAGTATTGAAACCGTCTGGAGCGGTTGTGTCACACCTCCGCGTGAAGGGATCATCAAACGCTGGACCTACCCAACAGAGGGCCAAGAGGGTGTGGTTTCCCTCAAAAAAGGAGAGGAAATGGGACGTTTCAAGCTGGGTTCAACCGTTATCAACCTGTTTGCGGCTAATCAGATTAGTTTTGCCAACAACTTATATAGCGGTTCACAAACCCGCATGGGAACTATGATGGCGCAAGCCATCACATCAGAAGAATCCTCAGTGAATATTGATGAATCAATGAATAAAGATATCGTCAGCTAATTTTAGATCCATGGAGCCCCTTATTGTGCGCCTGATTATCAGTTTACTGTTCAGTCTCTTAATTACGAATTCGGCTTTTGCCTCTGTAATGCCGTTGGATGAAAACCAACTGAAGCAAGAATTAAAGAAAATTGAAAGTAGCAAAAGCTTACAAGGCTCTGAAATCGCTCAAGCACGTCAAGGGGTTGCCAGTTGGGTTAACAAGGCCAAGACCGCCAATGAGAATACCCAGAAGTACAAAAAAACGATTAATGAATTTCCTAATATCACCCAAAAATTACATCAGGAAATTCTTGCTGAAAGCAATACCAACATATCCATACCAGCCAATCAGACTATCAGTCAGTTAGAGCAAAAAATCACCCAGACAAATAACGAATTACAGAAGCAAAAACTCCAATTACAGAAAGAACTGGACAAATCCAAAAAAATCAGTGAGTTCATAGAAAAACTGCCTGAACAACAGACTGAGGCAAAGCGTTTGCAGGCTGAAGCGGCTTCCCGGCTTCAGTCTCTGAGCTCACCTTCCTCGCCACTGGACTTGACGCAACTGGAACTAGCGCAAGCAGAAGTCAAGGCTCATAACGCTATAATCAATGAGCTGAATATAGCTCAACTTTCTGTCAATAATCGTCAGAAAATTGTGCACATGCGCACCGATTTATTCAAAAAACGCTCTCAACGACTGGAGACTAAACTCCAGCAATTACGCCATCAGTTAAATATTCTACATCAGAAGAAAACGGAATCTGACTTAGAGAATACAGAAGTGCTGGCAGAACAGAGTGGAGAAAACATTCCAGAATTCTTGCGGGATGAAGTCCAGAAAAATCGCAGATTGTTGCAATTAACTGAGCAGCAAAGGGAGAGCTTGGATGACATTCGCTCACAACATCATCATGTAACCAGTTCTATTCTGAAACTTCACAATATACTCAACACAATCCGTGAACAAGCACAATGGCTAAGCTCTTCCGCTGCATTTAGCGAAACTTTTAGAGCTCAAATCGCGTCTATCCCCAAGATGCAAAAAATCCAGCAAATTGACAAAGATATTGCCGAATTGCGTCTCAGCAAACTGAAATATGAAGGTATGCGGGAAGACATACAACCCTCAAAATTATTTCTCTTGCAGACATTACCTTCAAATAATTCACTGACGCCAAAACAAAAGGAAACCTATAACTCATCTATACTCAAACAGGAAAAGCTATTAACTTCTCTACTCTCAATATATGACAGTAAAATACTGGAACTGACAAACCTCAAGATAAGCACCAGCCAATTAAATGATACTTTAAAAGAAGTAAATGATGCTACCCATCGCTATCTGTTCTGGGTAGTAAATGTCGATCCCATATCGCTGAATTATCCGCTATTGGTAGTACAAGATCTGACGCGCCTATTGTCTCTGGATACGTTCTCACAGTTAGGTTACGCAATCCGCGACATGTTGACCACGCAGAATACTCTGCTTTATTTGCTAGGCACTTTGCTACTGGTCTTTTTCAGTATTAGCTCACACCGCCAATATCATGCTTTTCTTGAGCGTTCCAGCAATCGCATTGGCAAAGTGACACAAGATCATTTTTCTCTGACTGTGCAAACCGTTTTTTGGTCTATTGTCGCGGCATCACCGCTACCCATGCTCTGGTCAGCCATTGGCTACGGCCTGCAAAATGCGTGGCAATACCCGATAGCTGTAGCAATAGGCGACGGTATAAATGCAACAACCCCGATTTTGTGGGTCTTTATGCTCAGCGCAGCATTTGCCCATCCCAATGGTTTATTTATCGCACATTTTCGCTGGCCGGAAGAACGTATAAAGCGGGCTATGCGTTTCTATCGTCTTTCCATTTTCCTGATCGTGCCTCTTATGATGGCAATGATCGCCTTTAATTATTACGACGACTCAAAATTTATCCCAACCCTCGGCAGGCTGTGTTTTGTCATGCTGTGTATTGCACTGAGTTTAGTCACCAACAGCTTAAAGCGGGCCGGTGTTCCACTCTATCTGGACAAACATGGTTCAGGCGAAAATATCGTTAGTTCTGTTCTATGGTGGATTCTGCTCTTTGCTCCAATCCTGGCGGCACTTGCTTCTATCCTTGGTTATCTGCGAACCTCACAAGCGCTATTGGTGCGTCTGGAAACTTCTGTCGCCATCTGGTTCTTCTTGCTGGTCATTTACCATATAGTGCGTCGATGGATGCTGATCCAGCGCCGCAAAATCGCTTTTGAACGGGCAAAACAACGCCGTGCGGAGATATTGGCCCAGCGTGCTAAAAGTGAAGAAGATTCAACCAACATCAATAGTAGTGTAGAGGGTTCAATCGAAGTTGAGGAACCCGTCATTGATTTGGATGCCATCAGCGCCAAATCATTAGGATTGGTGCGTTCAATTTTGGCAATGATTGCGCTAGTTTCTCTGATCCTATTGTGGTCTGAGTTACATTCAGCCTTCTCTTTCCTTGAAAATATTCGGCTCTGGAACGTCAGTACAACCATCAACGGTGTTAATAGCATTCAGCCAATAACCGTAGGCTCAGTGTTAATTGCAATTTTAGTTATTGTCATTACTACGCAACTTGTCCGTAATTTGCCAGCCCTGTTGGAACTTGCTCTATTACAACATCTGGTGCTGACACCGGGAACAGGTTATGCCATTACGACACTGACCAAATACAGCATTACGCTCATTGGCGGTTTGGTTGGTTTCTCTCTGGTGGGAATTGAATGGTCGAAACTACAATGGCTGGTTGCTGCAATGGGGGTTGGGCTTGGTTTTGGCTTGCAGGAAATTTTCGCCAATATCATTTCCGGACTGATCATCTTATTTGAAAAACCGATCCGCATTGGTGATACCGTGACTATCCGTAATCTGACAGGCAGCATCACAAAAATCAATACGCGGGCAACAACGCTGTCTGACTGGGACAGGAAAGAGATTATCGTTCCCAATAGGGCATTTATTACAGAGCAATTCATCAACTGGTCACTGTCTGACACAATTACCCGTATCGTCCTGACGATCCCAGTGCCGGCTGATATTGACTCCGCCTATGCCACCGATATATTAACGTCTGCCGCCAAAAGCTCACCATTAATTCTTGATAACCCGATGCCGGAAGTGTATTTAGTGGATTTGCAGCAAGGCATTCAAATTTATGAACTGCGTGTCTACGCCGCAGAGATGGGGCATCGTATGCCTGCCCGTCATGAAGTACATCAACACATTTTGCAGGAATTCCGCAAACACGATATCACTTTGCCATTCCCACCATTTCAGGCACGTGTTGATATTTTTGGGCAAGAAATCCGCAGTGCGACAACTAACTACACGGGTCGTAATCCTCCACGTAAACCGGGAGCACTGTAACCTTACAGCAACATGACCAGACGCATACCTTTTCAGGTTAGTGGATTATTGGCATTAAATGGTGTTTCTATTTTGGGAAACGCCATTACCGAAATTGCTATTCCATGGCTGATTTTGGAAATATCAGGCAGTCCACTATTGGTTGCCTCCGTGATGTCTGCAAAAATCCTTCCTCTGCTCTTTTCTGTTTTTTTTAGTGCACAATTGGTGGATAAATACGGGGCATACCGTATTTCTCTGTTATCTGATTTAGTGAATTTTCTCAGCGTGTTGTTGATCCCTGTATTTTATACCATGGATATCCTGCACTTTTACCTGCTGGCTGTCTTACTAATATTCTCCACTATTTTGGATGCTCCAGGACGTTTGGCAAAAGACGTCATGCTGGCTAAAGAGATCAAACAGAATAAAAGCGAGCATGAGTTAATCAATGGGATCAATAGTACTGTTGAAAATATTTGTGATCTAATCGGCCCCATCGTTGGTTCTTTGATTATTGCTATGCTTGGTACAATCAACGCCTTGTATTTCGATGCGATCAGTTTTTTTGTCGTGGCATTGGGACTGATCATCCTGAAAAAACATTTTGTCACCAATATCAATGAAGTGACTAAAACTCCCTCTCTACCACACCATTATTTTCTTGAAGCATTCAAATACATTACATCTGAGAAAGAGATTTGCGCCGTACTTCTAATTAGTGCAATAGTGAATTTTGTGATTACACCGTTTTTGATCATTTATTTGCCATATGTGAATAAGCAAGAGTTTAATTCTGTTTTAAGCCTCGGTGTCTCAATAACTTGCTTTGGTGTGGGAACAACGCTTTCTTCATTACTATATAGTGTTTATGGTAGATATTTTTCCAGCAACCGCATTATCATTACTGGTTACAGCTTATTTATACTGAGCCTGATATCTCTGAACCTATTTAACGGACAATATGCCTTATTCACTCAGCTTTTTGTTATTGGCATTTGTATTGGTTTTACTGGGCCAGTCGAAGTCACTCTGATTCAACGTCAAGTACCCGAAAATTTGTTTGGCAGAATAATGACATTATTTTCCTCCACGCGATTCCTTGCAGTGCCTGTTGGATATCTTGGTTTTGGTACGCTGCTGGAATCCAGTCTTGCCAGACAAACGCCATTGATAATGGCAGCTATAATAATAGGGGGATTAGTGGCTTATTGGTTGATGCGTAAAAGAGCCAAATAAAACATATCTTCTTTTTCTTTCAAGTTGCAGCTTTATTGGCAGCACTGCAACTTGAAGCCTACCGGATATATTGCAGAATGAATAACATCACATTACTGACGCATTCCGATTGCAAGCCGATTCATCCCATTCATAAGCGCAATAGCAAAGGTCAAATCAGAAATTTCCTGATCCGTGAAATAATCTTTCAAGGGGAAATAAGCATAATCGTCTGCGTGTGTTGTCACAATATGAGTAAGAGCTTCCGCCCATTCCAACGCTGCCTTTTCACGAAGGCTAAACTGACTACTGACTCGCCATCCAGCTAATTCAGCTAACCGACGTTCTGTTTCTTGGTGTTCCCGCAAAGCTTGAGAATGTTTATTTAAACAGAACGAACACCCATTGATTTGGGATACTCGCAAATAGATCAGTTCAATTAACGGTAAATCTAGCGAGCTTTTTTCCAACCCTTCTTTTACCGCACGGAACCCCTGCAATAGTTCTGGAGATAAATTGTAGTAAGCAAGGCGTAAATCATTCATAAATAATATTCCTTATCTTGAAATCGCAAGAACTATATTCCAGATAAATTATTTATGCAAAGAACATAATTATTTTTTTATAAAAAGTCATTTCCCCAAAAAGAAATCAATGAAATAAATTATACAATTAATAAAAATCAAAAAACGCCACTAAAGGATGAAGTGGCGTTTTATATTACATGGCAAACTAAATTTTTAACTCATACTATATACCCTGAGGCATTAGGATAACTTTTTCGGATCTTCTCCGTAATCATTATCGCCAGCCGTTCCCTCCAGGCAGAAAAATATTAATAAAATAATATTGGCAAATGGAATCAGTAACATCAATAACCACCAACCAGAATGATTAGTATCATGAAGGCGGCGCACTGCTACAGCCAGACTTGGAATAAAAGTGAGAATCCCATAAATAACCAACAATCCAAAACCAGCGCTTTCATCAATGACTGTTCCCAATACAAATAAAGCTATAGAGATAATAATATCAAATAAACGGAACATCCAATATTCTTTACGACGGGCACGCCCTGAAAATTCAGCATAATTTTTTAAAACACTAAAATACCAATTCATAATATCACTTGATTGTAGTTAATTTATGTAAAAGAGAAAGAGCAAACTATAAAGGATGACGGATCTTACACTTACTTATCTTTTAAAGTCTACATCCCATTGCTGGTTGATTAATCCTTCATTATTTATGCCATTATTAGATAATGAATTAAAAAACACTTACAAATGCAAAATTAAAAATAGAAACAACATAAATATCTCTAACGCATATCAAAGTTACGTATAAATCGATCAGTAAAATAAAACCAATTGTTCTATTATTAATCTAGATTAGATTATGATTTATTTTCATAAAAGTAATTAATTATGTTATTTATGAAAAACCATTAGTATAGATATGAAAATATCTATTTTACCCTCTAAAAATCAAAAAATGCTTTGTTATTAGCATAATAATTTACATAAACTCAACATAAAATTATCATCCAAGAATAAATTACCAATATTCTCAAAACCCTTACCATTCGAAATGACATGAAAATTTTATCCGGTCGGCCTTGGTTTCTGATAGCATTTTTTTTGATATCCAACTTCTTTTCATCAAAAAGGGATAGCTAAACCTATAAACGCAATAACTTACTTGTCATTCATACCGCTGGTGGTGGCATATCTATTACTAACATGGCAAGCGGATCGTGTATAGGGATGAATGAAGCGGGTGATGTATTCCACAATGCTACAGGTGATTTTTTCTTAATGTGGGTGGAAAAACAACAGTGAGATCTAAGGGAGAAATAGTATTTGAGAGCGATGAAGGATTCACAGCGAAAGCGCCTGCATTTAACTTCTCACAGTAATAATGTTGTATGACACCTACCGATCAAATACATAATATATGGAGTAGTGGCGGGTAGCTGCAATAACCGCCAACGTTTAAACGGCCACTTCTAATGGGTAATTAGTTAGGGGTTGATTTTTGTATGAGTTACAAAATAGTATTCAGCAATAAATACCATTAACCAACTCTTTAATGAGGCTGAACAAATGGGAGATTTTGTCAACACTGATACGTGAAATAGAAACAGGGCTACAGACGCCCTGTTTCAAATACCAATAATTCCTGTAATTAGTATAGTATTTTTGCTTTCTTAAACTATAACTATCCATCTTTACCTCGATGCCCATCAAGCCCACCGTTTTCACCGCCTTTACCACCCTTTCCACCTTTACCACCTTTACCGCCATTACCACCATTTCCCCCATTTCCAGAGCCGCTTCCGTTTCCTCCTTTACCGCCGTTTCCTCCGTTATACCCCCCATTACCACCATTACCACCATTGCCCCCACGCCCACCAGAAGAGTTATTACCATTTCCCCCATTTCCCCCTTTTGCCCCATTTCCTCCAGAGGATTTTGAACCTCCACCGCTATCACCACCTTTACCACCATCACCGCCGTTAGAATTATTTCCTGAACCTGCATTACCTCCATTACCTCCATTACCTCCGTGGCTTCCTTTTCCTCCATCACCTCCATTACCTCCATTACTGCCATTTGAAACAAGGAGGTAGTTATTAATATGGGAAATTTGTTTTGCTAATGAAATGGTTGAAGCATGTGATGCTTCTGAGATAGCTAATGACATTAGAATAAAAAATGATAATTTTAGATTATTCATAATCCATCTGCCCCTCTGCCACCATTGCCACCATTAGCATTGCCATCACCGCTACCAGATGCACCGTTACCACCATTCCCACCTGATTGCCCTGGATATATCCCATCCCCACCATTGCCTCCATTTTTGCAATTGCTATCAGGTATCCCGTTTTTACCGTTTTGACCAAACTTTCCATCCAACTTATTACAATCATTAGCATTGCCATCACCACTACCAGATGCACCGTTGCCGCCATTCCCGCCATTCCCGCCATTCCCACCAAGTGCACCGTTACCGCCATTCCCACCTGATTGCCCTGGATATATCCCATTCCCACCATTGCCTCCATTTTTGCAATTGCTATCAGGTATCCCGTTTTTACCGTTTTGACCAAACTTCCCATCCAACTTATTACAATCATTTATTTTTATAGGAAGTTTACTTTCAGCCTTTGCATGCGATGGTACAAAAGGAAAACTGAATATAGATACAGCTATAATTATTGTTCCTAGTTTCATTTTTAAATTCCTCTATGAAATAGAATTTATTCTCACAAGTAGAACAACGCAACTTATACCTTTGAATAATAAGCTGCGTTGTTTTTTATTTAAGCCTTTTTATTTCCATTACCATTGCCTGTTCCATTAGCATTACCACTTCCATTTCCATTGCTACTTCCATTTCCATTATTACCACCATTACCGCCATTACCGCCATTACCGCCATTACCGCCATTACCGCCTGGAGAATTATTGCCATTTCCACCGTTACCACCAGGTGAACCATTGCCTCCATTAGCATTACCACCCCCATCACCTCTTTTACTATTATCTCCTTTATTATTACTAATGAGTATATAAGGTGATATCGTTTGTTGTTTTTCTAATGTTTTTACAGGACGTTTATATGATAATTCAACTGCTTTTGCTGCTGATATTGTTGGAATTAATGCCAGTGTTGATATTGCTATAATTATTCCTGATAAGTTTTTTGATTTCATGATTATTCCTTTTAATAATTTATATTCAATATTTTTTAAATTTGGAAATTATTTAAAATAATACAGTGCAGTGAAGATTTTCTATTGCAATATAAATGTGACATGTTTTCGTTAAAAACAAGTAAGAGAAATGTAAATTAATCAAAAGTATATAAGATATTAATTTTTATTAATGTGTTTAATTGTTATTTATAAATTTTTTAGTTTCCAACTTTGATCAAAGTCTAATGGATTAAATTTACATAGGATCATCAGTAACATGCCGAAAACTCCGTCGCACTGAGATATCTCAAATCAAAGATGATGTATTCCAAGAGCTGTTACCACGAGCATTTACGAAGTGAAGTGCAACTCAAATATGGATCGATATAGATAACGGTTTAATCTCAATTGACACAATCTCCCCTCGCATAGCAGAAAATGCCCTGGCACTTTTGCGCCGTACTGCCCGTTGTGCCTATTGTAACAAAAAACCATTTGAACAGATTATGACTGACTGGCTAAAGGACGCGAGTACCATTCCGGCAAAATTACGTCTGAGTGAAAAAATCCGAGCTAGTTTATGAAGATGGAGAAGTTCATTTTAACAAAGAAGATATCCTTACCAACATGGATAGAAAAAAACCAACTGGTGAGGTTGGCTTTTTGTTTCTTCTCATTTAAGTTCTCTACGCTATGACGTAACTTTATAGCTTTGAAATTCAGTGCGAGCCTTCATAAATAACTACTACCTTGATTAAGTCAGATCAAACTTTGAGTTGGAAATAATCTCGTTATAAGCAAGAACAATCTGAATTTATTGATAATCACTTTGTAATACGGGCATTTCTAGGGCGTGTTGTCGGGGTCCGCTTGGAATTCGGAAATTATCCCACGTTAAGAGTTTTAAGCTTAAAGGGTGATTGCATCCCTATGAGCGCAACCCCTTACCACAAAGGATGTACGTAACGATCAGCCTGTCCTTTAATGGTTTTGCTTACTTTCGGACACTCGGTCAGCATGGTGTCCGTAATAGTTCGGTTTCGGACGGAAAAACACTACGGTTTGATAAATCAGGTAGTTGCTAGTGTCAACTTGGCTAAAAAATAGCCTTGGCGTGGTTTATTTTCCGTTTTCTAAGCGGACCCCATATAGGTGACCATAGTTTTTATGCTCTCGTGTGGATGCTGGTCGTTTGATTCGTGTTGGTGCGAAGAAAGGAGGCTATTGGCGGGTTGGATAAACAGGAGAATGGGCCATGTATTTTATAAGTGCTTATTTTCAACTTATTAAATACATGACCCACTTAAGCTGGTATGAAAATAATAAAATGATCCAAATAGGTTTCGTGTAATATTTCATTATGGAAATTTTATTTACTATCAATGGCATAATTTATTTATTAAATTCAATTAAAATCATTATAAATCAGAACGCTTATATTTATAAACCAGTAAATCATTAATTTATTATAAATTAAATTCAGATGGTTATTTAAAAATTAATCTAAAAAAACTATTTTCTCTATTTAAATTAATGCTGTAGTTTCCAATATCACATCTACGTATTTTGTACATTCTGAGTTACCGTGTGATGGAAAATACCTCATGTCAAAGCTAAATGGAAAATTTTTATTTTAAAATAGGAAACAATGATGAAAAAATTATTCGTCGTCATTCTGACGATCTTTTGTGTGGCATTCGGTTCGCTGTCTCATGCAGCTTCTTCGGCAGACCACTATAAAAAATCCTGTAAACATAACGTTGTTAATGAACTTAAAAAATTTAAAAGCAAAACATTCCAGTTTGGAAACAATACTTTTAAACTAGAAAAGAGTGGGATGAAACATATTCTTGAGCGGCATCACCCTTATTATTGGGATGGTTCAACGAAGCCTAAACAAAGTTACTTCACTTGTGATATGACAGTAATAAACATTGCTGACGCTATTTATAGTATAATGAAGCAAAATAGAGATACCTTAGTAAAAAAAGGTCATGTTAGGCGTTTGCAAATTATAGGGACGTACAAAGGTAAAATATATACCGTAGGGTTTAAACGTGGAAGAGTAGGACAATTTTATCCTGAGAAAAAAGAATGACAAATATAAACATAAATACATATATAAAAGTTAAAGATGAATTCATTGATTTTTATCAATATGAAGGAGATATAAAAAAAAGTGATTATGTTGATGGAGTATTGGAATTAACCATCAATGGTAAACCTCTTATAGATAAATCTATGTGGGATGATATAATTGATCTTTGGAGCTATTTATCTGAGGGTTTATTTTTAGTCTATGAGAATAAAGAATTTAAATGTTATTTCCCAGATCAGCCAATAGAAGTGAAATTTATCCCATTAAAAGGGCATCGACGAGTGTGTGTAAGTGTAAATTGCCACTCTGAGGTAAAAACATCTATTGAGAAAAATGAATTTTTAATTGCGATGAGGGATCACGCAATCAAGTTCTTTGAAAGGCTAGAATATTTAAAGCCATCAGAAATGGGCGAATGTGCATATAGCATAAAGCTGTTAGAAAAAATTAAATTATAAATGTTCTTAATACAAGGCTTTGACCGTTATCGTGACGGTCATTTTTTTATCTGAGATTGTCTAAATTCGTGTTTATAGGTGTTTGCCCGAACGCTAAAACTAAATTCCGTTTTCCAAGCGGACCACTGTATCGTCTCGTCCGATAACCAGTCTAGCATAAACGGCGAGTAAATTAGAGTTATGCATAATAAGGGTTCTGTCGCATTAAATGAATCATCCTGAGCGATAATGAGGTATGTTTGTTCTTTATACTGACAAACGATAAAATTGTTCAGCCGCGGATAATCGTTCACCCTCCTCTTGCCGATACTGGTCTTTTCGAAGCATGGCAACGAGTTCGATCCCCGCCAGTCACGTTTGTGCCCGGCGGAACGATTTAAATCCCAGTATAGGACGTGTTCGCCGTTTGACGTGACGATGATCTTGTTCGATAAGATTATTCAGGTACTTATTTTGCCGGATTTCAATCCCCTGCTGAGGCGATCCTTCCGCATTGAGGAGGGTGAGCGCGGCGGTATTGGCCCCACTTTTATCGATAGTCATGACGGCGGGGCTGCCGTTGCATCGCGGCGAGCGGTCAGCAGGAAGTCAATCGTCTGACCATCAGTATCGACCGCCCGGTAAAGGTATTTCCACTGACCTTTCACTTTGATATAGGTTTCATCCCTCCGCCATCGGGAGCCAACGGGCTTTTTGCGTTGTCGAAAAGCCTTGCTGAGCAGGGGCACCAGACGTAACACCCAGCGATGTATCGTCGCGTGGTCGACGAAGAGCCCCCGTTCTGCCATCATCTCTTCCAGATTGCGTAGGCTCAGCGCATAAGCGAGATACCAACGGACACCTTGGGCAATGATATCGACAGGATAATGGAGGCGTTTAAACGCGTTTCGGATCAGGGACACCGTTCTGGACTCGCTCAAAAACAGGGAAGCTTACCTGATTTCCGCTAATACGACAGAACCATAATTTCACCCTTCTCAGCCTGGAAACACACCACATCACCAGGGCATTAGATTCAGACGATTAGCGTCAAACTTGATACATTTCCCGCAAATAACAAGAAACAGCATCATCAATATTGGAACCAATAACTTCCATATCAGGTAGGATGTCTTTCAAGCGCTGGTGCGCTCCCTGCATAATGCAGCCCTTGCCTACCACACTCAACATTTCCCGATCATTCATACCATCACCAAAAGCAATGCAGTTACTCAATTGATATCCAATCGATTGACAAACTTGCTCTAACGCATGCCCTTTAGAAACACCACCAGCCATCACCTCCAAGCAATTTCTCAGTGAAAAGCTGACATTGACCCTTTCCCCCCAACGCGCTTTAATTCTCTCTTCCAAATCCAATAAATAATCATGATCTTCGCTGGTGTAATAAACCTTGCACACGCCATCAGTGAGAAAATTATCGCGTTGAAAAAGCTGATAATGGAAAACTGACTCCTGAAAAAATTCTTCCTGTTCAGGGGCTTCCCTATTCATTAACCAATCATCGTTATTGAAGTAATTTGTCAGGATATTGGGATTATCAAACTCCAATAAACATAAATCATGGGCAATCTCAGGATCTAAGTTATGGCTGAATACCAATTCATCCTGAATATTGTGAACTCTTGCACCGTTAGATGTGATCATATAAGCATCAATGCCCAATCCATCACGGATCTGCCCCACATCAACATGATGGCGCCCTGTTGCAAAAATAAAATGAATTCCTTGCTCCGTCAGCAAGTTCAGCGTTTCCTTGGTATACGGGGTTAATTTATGGTCGGGAGACAACAAAGTGCCATCTAAATCTGAAGCAACAACATGGTACATGGTTATGGTTCCTAAACTGGATCAGTTCTGGTCAAAAAAATCACAAATTGCATTGAGCGCCTGCGCCCGCAATGCATCTTCTTCGAACAAGATTTCGTGATGAGCCCCTTGGATAATTAGAGGATTTTGTTCTTTTTTTCCTGTTTCTGCTTTTTGGCGTGACTCACAAAAAGCCAATAGCTCCCGATTACTCACTACCTTATCTTCACTCGCTTGCAAGACCATGAGTGGGTTCTGAATTTTACCTGCATTTTCAATCAGATTATCCCCCATCAGCATACTTTCACGCATCCAATGATAAGTCGGCCCTCCAAGGCGCAATTCAGGATAATCAGCACAGTAACGCAAATAACGCTGGTAACGCGCATAGCTGTGCGTTAATAAATTAATAAAATAAGGTAATGGTTGCCATTGCCCCGTTGATAGAGCATAAGCAGTACGCCTTTTGAAATAGGGTTCCGCCTGATCAACCAGAATATTGGCCAACCAACGAGGCATCGGTAAATGAATACCAAACATTGGTGCACATAGCACCACAGCACGAAAAATCGGCTCTTGGTAACGCATCAGAAAACGGCTCAAAATCGCACCGCCCATTGAATGGGCCAGTGCATAACAACGATGAGACTGACGGGGAGCCACTTCAAGATCAATAAATTTAGCTAAGTCATCTACATAATGATCGAACTCTTCGACATGGCCTTTTTGTCGATCATCCAACATTCGCCCAGAACGACCTTGCCCGCGATGGTCAATAATAAAAATATCGTAACCCAAGTGATAAAAATCGTAAGCCACTTCAGGATATTTCACATAGCTTTCACTTCGGCCGGGCAAAATCACGAGTGTTTTGTCGTGGTAGGGGGAGCAAAAGGAGACATAATGGATGGGAACATCATCAACCCCCATAAATTGCCTTTCTTCCCTCGTTAACCAAAAATCCAGCAATAATCCATTTGTAAAGGCAGAGAACTGAGATTCACGGTTTAACCAGCTTGCTTTCAATATCTCAGGCACCATTCATCATCCTCTGTTATTATCCTTTGGTTACTCAAATCCTTCAAAATGCTCACTGATCAACGCCATAAATGCATCTCCAAAACGTTCCAGTTTCCGCTGCCCTACACCATTAATCAGCAAAAGTTCATTTGGTGTTATTGGACACTGTTCTGCCATCTCAATTAATGTGACGTCATTGAAAACGACAAAAGGTGGAATGTTGTTTTCATCAGCAATGGATTTACGTAATTTGCGCAATTTGGCAAATAATTTGCGATCATAGTTCCCACTGTATGATTTGTTTTGCTGATTGCGGCTTTTCAAGTTCTGGATGCGTGGAACGGCAAGTTGTAGAGGCATTTCACCGCGCAATACAGGCCGTGAAGCCTCCGTCAGTTGTAGCGCAGAATAGTTGGCGATATTTTGATTAATCAGCCCCAAATGAATGAGCTGACGCAAGACACTCATCCAATGTTCCTGACTCTGCTCTTTACCAATGCCATAAACAGGCAATTTATCGTGCCCAAAATCTCTAATGCGTTGATTATTCGCGCCGCGCAGCACTTCTACAATATAGCCAATTCCAAAACGTTGTCCAACGCGATAGATGCAGGATAGCGCTTTTTGTGCCTCCAGCAGACCGTCGTAACGCTTGGGGGGATCAAGGCAAATATCACAATTGCCGCAAGCTGTTTGGTGGCTTTCCCCAAAATAATTCAGCAACACCAGACGCCGGCAAGTCTGTGCCTCTGCAAATGCACCCATCGCATTGAGTTTATGACGTTCAATGTCCTGTTGTTCACCAGCCGCTTTTTCTTCCAAACAGCGACGCAGCCACGCCATATCGGCAGGATCGTAAAACAAGACTGCTTCTGCTGGTAAGCCATCTCGCCCAGCCCGGCCAGTTTCTTGATAATAAGATTCAATATTGCGGGGAATATCAAAGTGCACAACAAAGCGCACATTAGGTTTGTTAATGCCCATACCAAATGCTACGGTTGCCACAACGACCTGCAAATCATCTCGCTGAAAAGCATCCTGTACCCATGCACGTTGGTTGTTTTCCAGCCCCGCATGATAAGGTGCAACACTTAGCCCCCGCTTTTGCAAACGCTCCGCTGTTTCTTCCACTTTAGTACGGCTATTACAGTAAATAATGCCGCTTTTGCCTTGCTGGCTACGGACAAATACCCAAAGCTGATCAAGCGGTTTGTATTTCTCCACTAAAGTGTAGCGAATATTGGGACGATCAAAGCTGCTGATATGGATAATCGGCTCATGCAACTCCAATAGACGCACGATATCCTGGCGGGTAGTTTTATCTGCCGTCGCCGTTAGTGCAATCACAGGAAGATCGGGGAAATGGCGGCGAAGTTGCCCTAATGCTCGATATTCTGGACGAAAATCATGTCCCCATTGAGAAATACAATGGGCTTCATCAACAGCCAGTAAAGCGGGTTGCCAATGGTGAAGCTGATCAAGAAAGTTATCCGTTACCAACCGTTCAGGGGCGATATAGAGCAACTTGATGATCCCTTGGCGGCAACGTTGGATGATATCAAATTGCTGTTCACGACTTTGAGTTGAGTTCAGGCATTCCGCTTCAACTCCATTCGCACGTAGCTGATCAACCTGATCTTTCATCAATGAGATTAATGGAGACACAACCAGAGTCAGCCCATTTTTAACCAATGCGGGAATCTGGTAACACAGCGATTTACCGCCGCCCGTTGGCATAATTACCAGACAATCGCGCCCATCAAGAACGGCATCGATAACCTGCTGCTGTCCCGGACGAAATTGCTGGTATCCGAATGTTTTTCGTAATGCTTGTTCAGCCAGCGATGCCGTGCTGATGAGTTCTGCGGTAGACACGCCTTTCCTCGATCGTTAGAAGCTAATCCCTGAAAAAGCCTAAAAATCAGGCTATAAAAAATACAGCCGCGATCCAATCGCCTGTATATAATGCAATTTCACTGTAAGAGTCATTACAGTATAAAGAGTCGTTACAGTATAAAAAGCAGTTACAACATATCATTTAGCATGACACCGATACCAAAGCGGGTCTGCTTGAAATTGTAGTCAATCATTGATTCGCCATAACCGCTGAAAAACTGGGTATAAACACGAACATGTTTCGATATTGGATAACTCCAACCCAGCTCTCCACTACCATAACCGCAGTTCCAGTTATAGCGCCCTTGAGCGGTAAACACTCTCTCTCCCCAGGTATAACCCACTTTCAGTCGGTAATATCCCATATAGCGGTTCATGTCCAAGTTATCGTCACGACGGGAGCTTTCGGGTAGCCGATACCACGATTTCAAATCCACCTGCCAATTGCCATTCTGTGCCATGAAGCGCGAGTAAAGCCGATTCCAGCTACGGGAAGTCGCTTCTGGCCGCCCGTTTGATTGATGATTAAACCCGGCCTCAATTTCCCGCAAGTGCCAGCCAGCAAATTCATAGTCAGTTAGCCATGCCAGAAAAAGTTGTGGTTCATAATTCGTTTCACGAAACGGAGACGATTCCGGTTTATTACTGAGCTGCCACCATGAACGCTGTGTATAAGAAGCGCCAAGCAACGAATTCTCTCCAGCAATTCCCCGCCACAATGGAAAGCCAAAACTTATCTGAAAACTGACTTCATCTTTGCGGGCGTGATCTGCCCAATTATAGCTATGAATAGCCGGTTTATTAATATGGCTCCCGTAAGTATAAATAATGTAATTCGTATCATAGGGATAGAGCATTAACGTAGACTCTTGCTCACCCAACATCATCGAGAGCACGCTCCCTCTCACTTCACCAACCTGATTGTCTGCTGCATGAGCCAATGGCGATAATAAACCGATAATAACCAGTATATTCCATAACAAGCGCATTTCTGGTTTTCCTATTGTGGTAATTTCAAACTAAAAAATTACTGCTTATTCTACACACTATATGGTTATTTTTTGTAGTCTGTTTTTTTTCCATGAATTGTTTTTCGAAGCGCTTCACAGACTGGCAAATTCGATAATGAAAGCATAAACTTAACAAGTTATTAACCATAAAGATCCATTTAATATCAGTCGGTTTTACTTTCATT
Organism: Xenorhabdus anantnagensis; assembly: GCF_028598555.1. Lineage (GTDB taxonomy): Bacteria > Pseudomonadota > Gammaproteobacteria > Enterobacterales > Enterobacteriaceae > Xenorhabdus > Xenorhabdus anantnagensis. The sequence continues at coordinate 26,856 of NZ_JAQRFN010000009.1, read as the reverse complement.
ATCAGGAAATCCACCATGGAAAATATACAGCAAACAGACACAACCTTAACTCCAGAAGAAGCCCGTAAATTTATTGGTGAAGTGTTTGTTTATCATATGCCATTCAACCAACTGTTAGGTCTCGAACTGCTCCGCTTCGAACAAGACTACGTAGAATTGCAATTTCGCTATCAGGAAAAATTGGTTGGTAATATGGTGCATAAAATTCTGCACGGTGGTGCGATCGCTTCCATCTTAGATGTTGCAGGAGGGCTGGTTTGTGCAGGCAATGCACTGACAGCAATCGAAACTCTCACAATCGCAGAGATCCAAAAACGTCTCACGACATTGGGCACTATTGATTTGCGCGTGGATTACCTGAGACCCGGACGTGGTGAAGTATTTACCGCCAGTTGCAACATTATCCGCGCTGGTAATAAAGTCTCTGTCGCCAGAATTGAATTACATAATGAGAAACAAGTGCATATTGCCAGTGCAGTGGGCACTTATTTGGTTGGTTAATGTTTTTTAATCATTCCAAACAGCCATATTTACAAACACTAATATCCATCAAACACTAATACCCAACATATTGATTTAAATTAAAGGAATGTGCCAGCAAAACACATTCCCTTTTCATTGATACTGACAACTGCCAAACCCACCCATTTCCATCCCCATCATTCGTTTATAATTTATTGATTTACATAAATTATTAGGTGATTTAAATCACATTAGACAGATCATCTATCATATAGTTTAAAGGAGTGATATATCCTTCTTTGTGTTATCTGAACGACAAAACGTTGAAGTTTTTGAGGTAAGGACATATGGATAGTCGCTTTCGTTGTCGGTTCAGGCAAGAATGCCGTATCCCTCTGCCAGATGATTATCAAGAACAGACCGTCAACATTCTTATCGTCCTTAATGTCCCCCCGCATTAAACACTTTCCGCTACCACTCTAAAAAAGCACAACTGGTAGCAGAATAACGCGCTCATGATAGCGCTAAATATGGGAGAACATATGTCATTGAACATGATAGCGCTAAATATGGGAGAACATATGTCATTGAAAAAGGGCAACCTGTCTTCTAGCGGCCTCCTGTTCACGCTAAGTGCAGGTGGCCTATCGCCGAAAACCTTTGTAGTTACTGATTTCACACTGACAGAGAGCCTATCGCTCCCCTTCCAGCTTGATGTTGGACTGGCGAGCGCCAACCCTGCCATTGATTTTTCAGAGATACTCGACCGCTCAGCAACACTGACCATTTTGCAGGAAGGAGTCGAACAACGCAGCATCAGCGGTATGGTATCCCGTTTTGAGCAAGGCAATATTGGCTTGCACCAAACCACCTACCAGATGAGCATTCGTCCTGATCTGTGGCGTACGACATTACGCCAGAACTCGCGCATTTTTCAACAACTGGATATTGAAGCTATCGTCACCACCATTTTGAAAGAACATGGCATTCGGGACGTGGTGTTCAGCCTACGCCGTCCACATCCAGAACGGGAATTCTGCGTTCAATATCAGGAAAGCGACTTTATTTTTCTCCAGCGTTTGACTGCCGAAGAAGGCATTTTCTACTTCTTTGAGTGCAGCAATGGACGCAACACTCTGGTATTTGCCGATGATGCAGGTTCAGTACCACTGGGGATCGAACTCCCCTACCAACCCAGCGAAAACGGATCTACAGGGGAAATCGGTGTCAGTAGTTTAACTAGCAGCGCACAAGTTAAACCTGCACAAGTTCAGCTCAAGGATTACACCTTCAAAAATCCAGCCTGGGCAGCAGAATTCAGCCAGCAGATGAAAGAAGACAATCTGCAACAACTCTATTACGAACACTACGACTATCCTGGGCGTTTCAAAGACGAGCAACACGGCACAGACTTTACCCGCTACCGCCTCGAAGCACTGCGCAATGATGCCATGACAGGACAAGGCAGTGGTCGTGCCATTGCTGTACAACCGGGACGTTTATTCACGTTGAGCAACCATCCACGCGAAACATTGAACCAACCGTGGCAGGTGATCACAGCCATCCATACAGGCGATCAACCACAAGCTTTAGCACAAGAAACAGGAGGAGATGGCACTACACTGCATAGCCAATTTAATTTTATCCGTCAGACCCAGACTTGGCGCCCTTCACCGCTACCAAAACCAATTGTTGATGGCCCACAAATCGCCAAAGTTGTCGGTCCCGTAGGTGAAGAGATTTTCTGTGACCAATATGGTCGCGTCCGCCTCCAGTTTCCATGGGATCGCTATGGTCATAGCGATGACCGAAGCTCCTGTTGGATTCGAGTGACTCAGCCATGGGCGGGACAAGGCTGGGGCATGCTCGCCATTCCCCGTATTGGCCAAGAAGTTATCGTCGATTTCCTGCACGGCGATCCCGACCAACCTATTGTTATTGGCAGAACCTACCACGCCAGCAACATTCCACCGGGTGGATTGCCGGGCAGCAAGACCCAGATGTCTTTCCGTTCCAAAACACATAAAGGTGAAGGCTATAACGAGCTGTTGTTTGAAGATGCAAAGGGAAGTGAGCAACTGTCCCTTCATGCCCAGAAAGATATGAATACCACCGTCCTCAACGATATGAACACTACAGTTCTTAACGACCGTACCACACAAGTGAAGCATGACCACACTGAAAGTATCGGTAACAATCAGGTGATATCGGTGCGCAAAGATCGCATCAAAGAAGTTACCGGCGAGGAAATCAGCACTATCCACGGCAACCGACAAGTTACGGTGGAAAAAAATAGCCAGTTAAGCGCCAAAGACAACATTTCTATCAAATCCGTCAACGGTGGCATTGAGATTAGCACAGCCGGAGCCAGCATCACATTGGACAAGGAAGGCAACATCCATCTCACTGGCAAAAATATCATCATCAACGGTAAGGATCAGGTTCAGTTGAACTAAGCCATGACGATTCAAAACAGACCATATCAGCCAATAAACACTCACAGAACACGATAAAACAGAGTGATAAAGGAAGACTCCCATGAATAAACCAGTCTACCAGATGAACGAAGGAACCCTTGCTATTCCAGTTAACTGGCGTGATGAATCAATGCACGTGTTTGTCCTGCCAGACGACAGTGGCATCAATTTGGTGATTAACCGCACACCTGTGCCAGTGGGTTCCGACCACACCGCTTATTACGCCCAAACATTGGCACAGTTTGAAACCCATCTACCCGGTTATAAAGAACATCAGAGGCTGGAGATAGAACTCAGCGGTGCACCAGCCTGGCGGCTGGATTATCAATGGCAAAGCCCTGAGGGCGAGATGCACCAGACTGTAGTGTTACAAATACGGGGGGATTTGCTGCTGGCTTTTAACCTGACTTCTCCACAGCCGTTTGAGGAAGGGCAGCGTAACGCTCTGCTGACAGTTGTCAGTAGTTTCCAAGCGACCTGACTGGAGGTCAGTATGGGACTGATGGATGAAATTGTTACTCGCACCGCACGGGTAGGTGCAACCCATGCCGGCAAACACCTTCTGCCTATGGAGCGAGAACTGGGGCCTGCTGCGGCACGTGAAGGAGATCCTATTCAGCACAGCAGTTTTTTAGGGGCACTTGCAGGTGCTGTCGTAGGTGCGCTGATCGGTGCTGCGATCTTTGGCGCAGCAGCATTGCTAATAGGTGCAACTGGTGGGCTGGCTACGGTAGCTATTATGGCGCTTGGCACCCTAGGTACATTCGCATTTAGCGGTTTGATAAGTCGAGCCAGTTCAGCAGTCACGGATGCAGTAAATAGCTGTAGTCCGCCAGATGGTGTTCTCGCCAGCGGTTCACCTAATGTCTTTATTGAAGGTAAACCAGCGGCACGGGCAGAGCTGGACACAGCAGATTGTAAAAAACATTCAGCACCACGCATCGCTCAGGGCAGTGAAAGTGTGTTTATCAACAAAAAGCCTGCCGCGCGGATCAACGATAAGTTGGAATGTGGCTCGACTATCAAAGGTGGTGCAAGCAAAGTATTTATTGGCTCAGGTCAAGGTACGTATCTTGATATACAAGAAGAATTCTCATTCTGGCAGCGTGCATTACTCGTTGCAGTGGAGTTTCTCGTTCCACCATCACGGGGCGCGGCAAAAGGCTTTGTAAAACTGTTCACTAAAGCAGGTCGGCAAGCTGTTCTCAAGGGCGCTCAAAAAGGTGCTCAAAAAGCTGCAAATATCGCCAAGGGTAAAACAATAAGTTGCGCTAAAGCTGCTTTCAAACAAAATAAGGGGCTGAAGCGTTATACGCAAAGTACCAAAAAATTTTTTACCGGCGATCCGCTAGATGTCACCACGGGTTTTCTGTTTGACCAACGCACCGATATCGAATTGGGGCAAACAGTGCCACTGCAATTTATACGCAGTTGGTCACCCGGACATCGTGGGTTGTTGGGGGAAAACTGGCTGGATAACTTCTCTGAATGTGCCCTTGTCATCGGGGATCGGATAGAAATTCTGACGACAGAAGGCGCCTCACTCCACTTTGCCCTACCAGACAGTTATGACCACAGCATTAACCCCGAACACCCTAATTTCAAACTGAGCCGACATCAACAGGGGCTTATCCTGAGTGATCGCGACAGTTCAATCAGTAAATATTTTACCTTTCCCACTGCTACAGAAAATGCCACAGAGCAAAACGATACCCTGTGTTTGCGGCTGACTGAACACCGCGACCACAACGATAACAACATTTGCTTCCATTACAGTGAGAAACAGCAACTAATAAAAGTCATCCATAGCGATGGCCCCGAATTAGTTCTGCTGTACCGTGAAGATGGGTTACTGGAAGAAATTCGTCGTATTGATAATGGCCTTAATGAAGTGATGGCTCGTTACGGCTATCACAATAACGGCCGGCTGGCCGATGCAGACAGTACACAAACATATCACCTGTTTTATGAATACAATCAGCAAGGGTTAATTAGTCGCTGGTCTGACAATGATCAGACTGCGGTGGATTACGTCTACGATAAACAGGAACGTTGTACCTATAGCGTGGGTTCTGGTGGCTTCTATCCCGTCCATCTGTCCTATGAACCGGGTATCACCCATTCAACCACGCCACAAGGCCATACGACCACCTGGCATTACAATGATCAGCAACAAGTTACACAGGTAAAAACACCGTGCGGCAGCATCACACGTTATGAATACGATGCGTGGGGAAATTTGCGCCGACAGATTTTACCGAAAGGTGAAATTATTACCCTCGACTATCTCTCAGATACCGGATTGGTGACCGCCTTTACCAATGCCATCGGCGCAACTTGGCATTATCACTATGATGATGCCGATCGTCTTATCAGCATGACTGATCCACTCGGGCGTGTTTGGTGGCAACAGTACGATGATAAAGGCAATCCTGAATGTTTTATTGCACCAGATGGACACAAAACTACCCTGACCCGTAATGAATTTGGGCTGGTGATCACCGTAGAAGATAGTGACGGGAATACACGCAGTTGGGAATATGACCGCAATCAACGTCTGACTAAATTATTCGATGAAGAGAATCGCAGCCTACAACTGGGTTATGACAGTCAGGATCGCCTGCGACGGATGACCACTGGCGGCGGAGCACTTTGGCGCTGGGATTACGACCGCCATCACCGAATCTCCTTAAGTGACCGTCCTAATAATAGCTTTGAGCGTTTCCGCTATGACCGCCACGCTAATCTGACCGAATGGACAGATGCCCACGGGGTAACATGGCAGATTGAATACGGGCCATTTGATTTACCTGTATCACGCGTAGATGGCGAGGGTCACCGTTGGCAGTACCGCTATGATCTCGACAATTTGCAATTGTTGGAAGTCACCAACCCACAAGGGGAAAGCTACTGCTATACGCTGGATGCAGACGGGCGGGTTATTACCGAAACCGATTATGCTGATGCCCAATGGCATTATGCTTATGATCTCAACGGTAACTGTATTGAAAAACGCGACGCCTTAGGCAATATCACTCGCTATGAGTACGATGCCGCACAGCGGCTGACAGCCATACAGACGCCCGAAGGAACCACCAGCTACTGCTATGACATTATCAGCCGCCTGCTGGAAGTCACAGCACCTGACACAATCCCGCTGACATTCGAATACGATGAGCAAGACCGTATTATCCGGGAAATTCAGCCACACGGAGAAATTCGCCACGAATATCCTGATAACACGACAACAGAAAGGCAGCTCCATACACCAGATGGCCGACTCTGGCAGGCAAAAACAGAAGTAAATAAGGTTGGAGAGCTTAATTTACTGACTATTAATGGTAGTCATACCCTGACGCTCGAACGGGATGAGGATGGGTACGAATGGCATCGCCAGTCCGATAAGGGTTTTATCCTGCGTCAGGAGCATTCGTTAATGGGGCAGCTCACTTCCCAGCGTGCCGGACGTAACACGCAAATTTTTGCAGCCCATGAAGTGGCCGATATCCCGCAACCCACATTGGCGGGGCTAGATCGTGAATATCGTTACGATGATGTTCTTAATTTAATAGCAGCGAATGATGATCGGCAGTGGCTACGTTATGTAGTTAATGGTAATGGACAAGTAACTTCAGTCAGTGACGGTGAACGGTTACGGGAACATTATCAATATGATGCCTGCGGTTACCCATCCCGCCGCTTTGACGGCCTTAATGAGATAGACGGGGAACGGCTCTACCAGAAAGGGCATCGGCTGAGGCGTTTGGGACAACATCTACTTGAGTATGACGATGCAGGCCGGATGACGGCAATGCAATTATGGGAAGAAGGCCATCGTCCTGCTTTGACCAAATTTCGCTGGAACAGCCAAAATCAGTTGATTTCGGTACTGACGCCGGGCGGCCAGCAGTGGGAATATCGCTACGATGCCTTTGGGCGGCGCACGGAGAAAGTGTGCGAACAGGCAGGACTGCGCACGACGTATTTGTGGGATGGTGATGTTCCGGCTGAGATTCGTGAGTATCGTCACCACCGATTGCACAGCATCCGCCATCTGGTGTTTGATGGCTGGCAATTGCTGGCGCAGCAGGTTCAGTTTTTTACCCCGAATCCTGAAAACCGTGATGAGCTGATTTCTGGGGAGATCCAGACACACTATGCGGTATGTGCCCCGACAGGGGAACCACTGGCGCTGTTTGATTCACAAGGGCATCGGATCTGGCGCCAATCCGTGCATTCTTTGTATGGTTTACGTCTTGGAGTTGTGGGAGAAAATTCACAATTTGATCCCGGACTGAAATTTGCCGGGCAATGGCTGGATGAGGAGAATGGGCTGGTCTACAATCGGTTTAGGTATTACTCACCGATAGCAGGCTGCTACCTGACGCCCGACCCGATTGGGTTGGCTGGGGGTGAGAATCCGTATGCTTACGTTGAAAATCCGACGGATTGGATCGATCCACTGGGGCTAGCTGGATGTCCAAAAGCTTTTGGAACACCCTATAAGCAATTGTCACAGAAAGCCAAATCAGGATTCACTAAGAGGATTAAAAACGGAGACCGATCAATTACGAAGCAGGAATGGAAAAGATTGGAGTGGAATAAGCGCTTAGATGCTAGAAGGCAAAAAGGAATTGATGATTTTTGGGCTATCGAACGCTCAAAACTGAGTCAAGGTCTGCCCGGATCTAGAAGTTGGAATGAAGCAGCTAGAGATACAATTTTAGCAGGTGGACAACCTAAGGGAATATTCTCTCATCACAAGTATAGTGTATCGAAATATCCTCAGTTAGCTAACGATCCAAATAATATAGCTCCTGTCACGTTCTATGAGCACTTCTTTAAATGGCATGGTGGAGCTTGGTGGAAACCTTCACACGGTGTTCCTTTGAATCCGAATATTCCAGACTCTTTTTAGAGGAATGAGATATGGCTATTGCATTAATCATTAGAAATAATGGGGATAATAAGGCACGTTTAGTCAACGTTATCCGTAACTGTGTAAATATAAGCATAAATTCGATCCTATCTACAGTTGGTAGTGATGCCCCTGTTTTTGTTAAAGAATTGTTTGATGATATACATGAACCAGAGTTCCCAGAAAAATTGATGGCAATGATGAAAGGATTGGATCAATTAAATGTAAATTATTCTATTTATGAATTAGTTAGTGATCAAGAATATGTAAATGAAGGCATATATTACGAGATCACAATTGATAGATTAAAAAACATGATATCTACAAGGAAACGTACCATTAACCAACCTTGGAATTAAAAAATTAAACGTCCGGTAATTTATATTACCGGATACCTGTTCTATTTGATTCTTTATCCTGCCTGATAATCCCCGATTAGTTCCCGCATCCTGAGCTTAATCTCACAGAGCTGATCTTGCTGGCACGGGTGGTCGCTGTCGGGGATCAGCACCAGACAGCCGTCCATAATTTAAACGGGGTCAGAGAGCCGCCAATATCAAAGCCTTCTGCTTTAAGCCACTGCCCTTTAAGATGTATTGCTGGCGGCGGGTTGGGCCTGCCGTTCTGCGGCACATATCCCACGGTGTAATAACGTTCGGTTTTGGCGGTTTTTTAAATAAAACCCCAGACTATATTATCGATATAAGCCAGCATAAATAAACCAATCGCCAAAACATTCACAACAACTATTAACAGCTCGCCACTTTGGGTATATGATGCCCAACTATAGTAAACAAACTTCCAACAGCAGCTAAGCTGAACCTATCTTAACCATTGTCAAAAATCAATAACCCGAAAATTCTCTCAATATATTATTTTTAATATCAATTAATCAACATGAGAACAGGTTATGAATCCAAGAACTAAAGTAGAACAAGAGATCCTCGCAGGTAAACCTGTCTCTGCCGTTGTCTATATCTGGTATCCCTGCCGGAGTTTCCCTTTTGGACATGCTTCTATTTATATAGGTGGAGTGCCACAATATCCTTCGACCGATTTCAGTTCAGATAATCCATGCCCCTCAAATATGCCGCGGTGTTCAACAGGAACAGATGATAACTATGTTAGTTTCCTTGCAGAACCAGATATACCGCGAGGAACTTTATCATGTGCAGGAACCCTTAATAGTTTTCAAGCTGATTTTGTAGATACCCCCCATTTGGAATATCGCCTGATTGGTTTAGATGTTGAAAAAATGCAATACCAAAAGCGCGAAATCTATAATGGGAAAATACATGGCACTTGGCGTATAAGCCACAGCTATAATTCCATTAATAAAAATTGTTCAACAATGGTTGCTAAAATATTAAAAGCAGGTGGAGTGGAACGTTTATTAAATATAGTTAAAAGAATAGGTTATGCCAAAAATTTATATTGGACACCTAAAGATATCGCTCAATTATGTAATGAGTTAAGAAATAATGGTAAAGCAGTTAAAATAAGGGGATTAGATTGCCCAGATAAACTGGAATCACCATTTAAGACGTTAATGGGATTTAGATAGATATAATAAAATACATTTATCTATTACCTCACCAATAGCATGATTAAAATTAAAGGAGATTAATTCAATGCGATGCTTTAAAAAGAAAACTCATAAAACTCCCTATATAAGTGAACCTATACATTATGTTGAAGATATCGAAGTAGCATACCGTTGGGATAGTAGGCCTCCCGATGTAATACAGAAGGTTGGATTCCAAGGTTCAGGAAGGCTGTACTTTAATAATATTTTTGGTCATAGAACTGTTTTTGTTGCATCAGATGAAGAGGGCGCCGAATTTTACTTCAAAGAGCTTGAAAAAGGCATGTCAAAATATAGTTTATCTAACATATATTATCTATATAAAATTAATATATTAGGCATACCTGCTGTCCCCGTTTATGGAAATGAAAATAATTTTGGTTTTGCGCAAAAATTTGCTACCAGATCTCCTATTATTGAATCAAACATAGTGGATAAAGAGTATGCTACTCCAAGATTTTCATTGATTTCCCGGTTTTCCAATTATCTTTCCGGAAAAGCCAAGCATAATCATGAAATTCAACTTCTAGGGCCGATCTCACCGGATAGGATACGTTTTTTGTCTCAAAGAACCCTTCGAGAAAACTAAAAGAAATTTAATTATGAATAGTAGGTGAGCACTCTTCGCCCTCCCTTAGTACAATACTCACAAAGACATCTACAAAAACACCCATAAAAATGTTTACTTTTTAAACGATTACGATGCATGCAAAATTTGAGATGAAACAGGAACCAGATTGTATAAATATAGTTAACCATTTCACCCAATCACAATAATTTAGCGTAAAGTGCTATTTTGATGAGCAAAAAAATTTAATTTATTACTCATGCTATTAACTACTTGTAAATCATTCATCCCAATGACACATTGTATAGGTTTATGAGCTATCATCTTATTAACAAGCTCCTCTGATTTTTTTCTGAATACTCTCTAAACATCCAAGGATATTATGACTAACCAAAATACGACCCAAGGTATCCTATATGCCTTGGGGGCTTATCTTATTTGGGGTTTGGCTCCCATTTACTTCAAGGCCATACAATATGTGCCACCCGATGAAATCGTGTCACATCGCGTTATATGGTCAGCTTTCTTTATGGTACTGATGCTGATAGTGACTCGTCACTGGCGTCAGGTTTGGACTGTCGCCCGCCAACCTAAAATCCTACTGCTGTTAGGCATCACGGCTTTCACGATTACCAGTAACTGGCTGACTTATATTTGGGCGGTGAATAATAACCATCTGCTTGAAGCAAGTCTGGGGTATTTTATTAACCCTCTGGTAAGTGTACTGTTTGGCATGGTTTTTCTTGGTGAGCGCTTCCGTCGTATGCAGTGGATTGCAGTAGGATTGGCCTTTACTGGCGTACTGATCCAACTATGGCAATTTGGCTCTGTACCGGTGGTTGGTTTGTATTTAGCGACGACATTTGCTGTCTATGGGTTAATCCGCAAAAAACTGGGAGTGGATGCACAAACAGGTATGTTGATTGAGACAGTCTGGGTGTTCCCTGTCGCTCTGACTTACCTGCTGTTCTTCACCCATAGCCCGACAAGCAATATGCTGGATAATACGTACTCTTTGAACCTTATGCTGATTGCTGCCGGTATTATTACAACTGTGCCACTGTTGCTCTTTACCGTAGCAGCCGCGCATTTGCGATTGTCCACGCTGGGCTTTTTCCAATACCTTGGCCCAACATTGATGTTCTTGCTGGCAACACTGGTTTATGGCGAGGAAATAGGCCCCGATCGTTTGATCACTTTTGGCTTTATCTGGGCTGCATTGATTCTGTTTACGCTGGATGCGCTTTATACTCAACGCCGTTTGCGTAAAGCAGCCAGACACCCTGAAACGAGATAAGTCGCTATCATACGTTTGAACTGACCCAAAACATTATTAATAAATCGGGTCAGTTTTTCCGTTAAGTCGTGCGTGGTTTTATTGATAACTGATGAAATGACTACAGCCAGTTTTTTCGCTTGAAATAGAGATAAGGAGCCAAACCCGCTGCGATCATCAATCCAATGGCAGCAGGATAGCCGAATGTCCAGTCCAATTCCGGCATAAATTTGAAGTTCATACCATAGCTGGACGCTACCAACGTCGGTGGCAGGAATACTACAGAAACAACGGAGAAGATTTTGATAATGCGGCTTTGTTCAATGTTGATAAAGCCCATCGCCGCCTGCATCAAGAAGTTTACTTTCTGAAACAGGGATTCATTGTGCGGCAGCAAGGATTCAATATCCCGCAGGATTTCACGAGCCTGTTCCAATTGATTAGCAGGCAAACGGGCACGGCGCACAAGGAAGTTCAAGGCGCGTTGACTATCCATCAAACACAAGCGGACTTTCCAGCCAATATCTTCCTGCTCAGCAAGGTTAGATAAAGCAGAATCAAACTCATCTCCCTGCTTGCCTTCCATAATGACCCGGCTCAGGGATTCCAGCACGCTGTAGATATTTTCAATGACATCAGCCAATTGTTCGATTTTAGTTTCGAACAAGTCCAACAGCAGTTCATAGGCATTCCCGTCAACCATCGTCTGGTTACGGGCGCGCATTCGATATAATCGAAATGCAGGGAGTTCACGCTCTCGCAATGTGTAGAGACGACCGTCACGGATGGTAAATGCGACTGTCGAGTTGCCAGCATGGTCTTCGGCATCTTCAAAATAGAAGAATGAATGGACATGCATACCATCTTCATCTTCAAAAAAACGTGCCGATGCCTCAATGTCATCCAATTCAGTGCGGGTCGCCAAGACTTGTCCCAGCTCGTTCTGGACACGGAGGCGATCATTATCCCCCAGACCAACTAAATCTACCCACATGGAGTCAGATAACTTATCACCTTCTTCAAGTTCAAGACGGAGCAGGCGATTATTCTCTAATTTAAATGCGTTCAGCATGTACCATAAGTCTCCTTATACTCCCTACGCTTATCGTAAGGCGCGAATGTTACGCCCAGAAGAAAAAGCCTGTCAACATTCGACCGGATTATTGGCCCGTTTCGAGTCTGGCATAAGCGGCCACCAGCCACTTAATTCCTTCATCTTGAAACGCAATTTGCAAACGGCAATGCTCCCCACTGCCTTCTATATTGATAATCGTCCCTTCACCAAATTTGGGATGGCGTACACGCTGTCCAAGTGCGTAACCACTATCGTTGGCGCTGATAGGCGTGCCCAGCCGTTTGTGACTGACCGGACGGGATACCGTTGCTCGCAGGCGAACTTCTGCCACGCACTCCGTCGGTAGTTCCCCAATAAAACGAGATGGACGGTGATTCACTTCCTTACCGTATAAACGACGACTTTCTGCATAAGTCAGTGTCAGTTTTTCCATCGCTCGGGTAACCCCGACATAGGCCAAGCGGCGCTCTTCTTCCAATCGGCCGCCTTCTTCAATGGACATCTGACTCGGAAACATGCCCTCTTCCATGCCCACAATAAAGACTTGCGGGAATTCCAGACCTTTCGCTGAATGCAGTGTCATCAATTGCACGGCATCCTGATAAGCATCCGCCTGACCTTCTCCTGATTCAAGCGCAGCATGGGAAAGAAAAGCCTGCAACGGCAACAGGTTTTCGTCTTCATCCTGATAGCTGAATTGGCGGGTTGCTGTGACTAATTCTTCCAGGTTTTCGATACGCGCCTGTGCCTTTTCGCCTTTTTCCTGTTGATACATCGCCCATAGGCCAGAATCACGGATAATGCGATCGGTCTGCACATGCAATGGCATTTCGTGCGTTTCCGTTTCCAACGCTTCAATCAGTTCAATGAAGCGCTGCAATGCGGATGCCGCACGACCAGCCAGCACTTTTTCTTGTATCAATAACAGGCTACTTTCCCACAAGGTTTTTTGCTGATCACGCGCCATTTGGCGCACAACATCAAGTGTTCTGTCACCAATACCACGTGTTGGTGTATTCACCACACGTTCAAAGGCAGCATCATCGTGACGGTTTGTCACCAAACGAAGGTAAGACAAGGCATCTTTGATTTCCTGACGTTCGAAGAAACGCTGACCACCATAAATGCGGTAAGGCATGGAAACCTGCAATAAGGCTTCTTCCAAGACTCGAGATTGGGCATTGCTGCGATACAGGATCGCACACTCTTTCAGTGCGCCGCCATTATCCAGCCAATGCTTGATACGACCGACAACATAACGAGATTCATCCAGTTCATTGAAGGCGCAGTAAAGTGAAATCGGCTCTCCTTCACTCCCTTCTGTCCACAAATTTTTGCCCAAACGATCACTGTTGTGGGCAATCAGGGCATTTGCAGCCTTGAGGATATTACTGGTCGAACGATAGTTCTGTTCCAGACGGATTGTCTCCGCTCCCGGAAAGTCCTTGAGAAAGCGCTGGATATTTTCTACCTGAGCGCCACGCCAGCCATAAATGGACTGATCATCATCCCCGACAATGATAACTTTTCCACTCTCGCCAGCCAGAAGACGAATCCAAGCGTATTGAATACTGTTAGTATCCTGAAATTCATCCACCAGAATATTAGTGAAGCGTTCACGATAATGTTGCAGGATCTGTGGCTTGTTCAGCCAAAGTTCATGGGCGCGTAGCAACAATTCGGCAAAATCCACCAACCCGGCTCGGTCACACGCCTCCTGATAGGCCTGATAGATTTTCAGCCACGTCGCTTCTACCGGATTGCCATAGCTTTCAATGTGCTGTGGACGCAAACCTTCATCTTTTTTGCCATTGATGTACCACATCCCCTGACGGGCCGGCCACTGTTTGTCATCCAGATTCATCGCCTTAACGATACGTTTGATAAGACGGTGCTGATCTTCGCTATCAAGGATCTGAAAATCCTGCGGTAAATTGGCATCAAGGTGATGGGCACGCAACAAGCGGTGTGCAAGGCTGTGGAACGTACCGATCCACATTCCGCCCTGACTGGTGCCAATCAGGTTTTCAATTCGATGCCGCATCTCAGCAGCAGCTTTATTGGTAAATGTGACCGCCATGATAGAAAACGGAGAGGCATTTTCAACTGACAGTAACCAAGCGATCCGGTGAACCAGCACGCGCGTTTTACCACTGCCAGCACCAGCCAGCACCAGCATGTTACTGCGGGATGCCGCGACCGCTTCGCGTTGTTTATCATTGAGACTTTCGAGCAGATAAGAAACGTCCATAATTACCATCAGTTGTTAGCAATGACTTATTTTTATTCATCATCAGGTTTTGTAATAACTGGATTTTGTAATAACTGGTTCTTGTAATAATCCAGCGTTACAACACCCCTATTCTGTAGGATAAATAAGCAAAGCTGTTTTTTTATATAGATTGCAAGCTGAAATTATATCAGTGCTATCAAAGAAGCCAAATCAGAAATCTCAACATGTGGCACCAGACGTCCTTCAGGTTCCCGCATCAAGTCTTTATTTTCGATGTTGAGCCAACAAGCCTGCATACCGCTGCAAAGTGCCCCTTCTACATCCGTATTCAGGTTATCTCCCACATGCAGGATCTGATTTATAGGCAAATTCAGGCGCTCAGCCGCCAAGTGGTACATATCAGGCCAAGGCTTGGAACGCCCATTAACGCCAGCTTTCAAGACAAACTCAAAATAAGGCGCAAGCCCACATGCGGCAGGTTCAGCGTTTCCATTGGTAATTGCCACCAACGGCATTTTTGCTGCCAATACGGTTAAAGCCTTATGGGTAGATTCCGGAACCGCGATTTGGTTACGCCAGTACGTAAAGCAAGACATAAGTTCATCCGTGCCACGTACTGTCTCTTCATGATTGAAGCCATGGTGGGTAAACATGAGTTCTGCGGACTGTCGGCGCCATGATGTGACATCATGGTAAATATCCGGCTCCCGTTCAAGGACGGTCTGACGGTATAAATGCAGATCTTCATGCCCAAAGTGATCGAATCTGGCGTCGTACTGCCTGATAAAACACAATACTTCTTTTTCGGTTCTATCGATTACAGGATAATTATCGTAAAGCGTATCATCCAGATCGAATGTCATCGCAGCAAACGGCGCGAGAGGCCGATAAAAACGCATTATGATTTCCCTCGTTTAGCTCTGGGGTGGGCCACATCATAGACTTTGGTCAAATGTTGAAAATCCAAATGGGTATAGATCTGAGTCGTCGACAGATTCGCATGACCAAGTAATTCCTGCACTGCACGCAGATCACCGCTGGACTCAAGAATATGTGTGGCAAAAGAGTGACGCAATTTATGGGGATTGATGTGGCTGTTAACGCCTTGTCGAATCCCCCACTGTTCAAATCGTTTCTGTACGTTACGGGCAGAGATACGTTTCCCGCTCTTGCTGGAAATGAAAACCGCATCATTTTCCGGCTCAAACAATTCCCGCATTTCCAGCCAACGCCGGAGCCATTCCTGAGCCATGCGACCAAACGGTACTTTGCGCTCTTTGCTGCCCTTACCATGTACCCAGACTTCCCCCCCCTCCAAATCCAAGTGGCGACAATCAAGGCCCACCAGCTCAGATAAACGCAAACCCGCTCCATACATGACTTCCAGCATGGTTCTGTCGCGCACTGACAGAGGGTCATTCAAATTAATATTGAGCAGCTGGCTAACTTCGTCCACATCCATATTTTTAGGTAAGTGGCGTTTTTTACGGGGAGCACTGACTGTTTTAGCAGGATTGGCAGCCAATTTCTTCTGCATCACCATCCAGTCAAGAAAGCTACGCAAAGAAGAGAGGCGCAGGGCAAGGCTGGCGGACTGCAACCCAGCGCGACGACTCCGGGAGGCAAACATTCTGACTTTCGCAGGATCTAGTTCCTGCCACTCACGTATTTCCATCTCCAGTGACATTTTCGCCAACACCGCCAAATGGCGTCGATAGTTCGTGATCGTGACGGGGCTTAAACGCCGCTCAACCCGCAAATAGTGTAAAAAGTCTTCCACAGGCGCTAGCAGTAAATCAATCGGCTGAGTCATGCGCGTTCAATCCAACGGGACAATAAGCCCGGCAACAGCTTAGCTAACTGGTCGAGAATGTTAGTTCCCATGTCTTCGTGATAGTGCTGTTTATCATGGCTATTGAAAATCACCATGCCCAAATCCCCCTGCGATCCTAAAAGGGAAATCGCCACTGAACCAACATGGCGTGCCTGTGGCATCAACAATAAAATCTCTGGGCCGTGCAATCGACCAAGATAATGATTCTTTTCACCAAATCGCTTAATGCGGACGGATTCAAAAGCATAACGGGAAATAGCCAGCTCCGGCGAATTCAGTGGTGCGCCAAGATGCCATTTATCACTGAACAACCGAATATAACTGTTACTCAACCCCAGTGTTTTTGACCATGAACTCAGGCAGGAAAGAAAGCTCTGCAAACTCTTGGCACCAGAAAGATCTGACAGCAATTGCAATAAGCTGCTGAACAGCACTTCATTCTGTTTCGCCTGCTCAACCAAATGGTTCAGATCATCTTCCAAATAACAGATGCGATTCCTCTGGCGGTTCATATGCCATTCCATCAAGGAGACACATTCCCGCACCGGATGGGGAACCCTGATCTTATCGACCATATTGGCATTACGGATAAAAAAATCTGGATTATTCAACAAATAATCCACTACCGCTTGGTCATTCAATCTGTTTTCGATGTGCAATGGATCGTTTTTTTTATCCATTTTCCAATGCCCCATATTTTCAAGAGTGACTCAGTAAACACAGAATCCATCACAAATGAATCGTACCATCATAAACGTGGCTTGCAGGCCCAGTCATAAAAAGTGGTTTGCCCGATCCATCCCAGCGAATTTGCAATGTCCCCCCCGGAAGATCAACCCGAACCTGCTTATCCAGCAGATTCTGCTGAATACCAACGGCTACTGCGGCACATGCGCCACTGCCACAGGCCCGTGTCTCACCTGCACCACGCTCAAAGACACGCAATCGAATATGTTCCCGATTGATGATTTGCATGAAACCAATATTAGCCCGTTCAGGAAAACGTTCATGGCCTTCCAGCACTGGTCCCAATACTTCCACTTCGGCAGTGTCTACATCTTCAACCTGTATGACACAGTGAGGGTTTCCCATCGACACAACGCCACAAAGCACCGTACGTTCGATGGCACGGATAATGTAGGTTTTCTCAGCCTTATTGGCACGAAAGGGAACCCGCTGCGGCTCAAAGTCCGGCTCTCCCATGTTCACACAAACTTGATCATCATTTGTGATGCTCAATACCATCCGACCGGCCTGCGTACTGACCTTGATATCACGTTTATTAGTCAGCCCCTTGAGGCGGACAAAACGGGCAAAGCAACGCGCTCCATTGCCACACTGAGAAACTTCACTGCCATCAGAATTAAAAATGCGGTAGTGAAAGTCTAAGTCAGGATCATAGGGCGCTTCAACAATCAAGAGTTGATCAAAACCCACCCCAGTATTCCGGTTAGCCAGACGGCAAATTAACTCCGGAGAAAAATAAACATTTTGGGTCACTGCATCAACAACCATAAAGTCATTGCCAAGACCATGCATTTTGGAGAACTGCATATACGACTCCAAGAGAAATCATATTACCGAATCACTATCATGCATCCATTGATATATTGTCTTTTAATAAACTGTTTTTTGACAATTTTTCTGGCTGCGCCTTATCCGCTTTGTGCATAGGTGCCTGTGTCGCAGATGTTTCCACAGGGGGAAAATAGAGAGGTCCTTTCAAGCCACAACCTGCCAGAGAAAGTAATGTTATGATAGCCAGTGACCAATGGAGTTGTTTTTTCATCATATTAATGCCTGTGATTCATGCGCCAATACTCTCTATAATCGCAGCTAGGCCCTGAAAAGCAAATAGGAAAATAAACATGAACGATAGCGAATTTCATCAATTGGCCGATCAATTGATGCTTCATCTTGAAGAGCAACTGGATAATTACGATGGGGATTCGGATATTGACTATGAAACAAACGGTGGGGTGATGACGCTGAGTTTTGAAAACGGCAGCAAAATCATTATCAACCGCCAAGAGCCTTTCCATCAGATATGGCTGGCAACCAAAAGTGGTGGTTACCATTTTGATTATCGGGATAGCCAGTGGATTTGTGACCGTAGTGGTAATGATTTTCTTTCCATGCTGGCACAAGCCATGACTGAACAGAGCGGTGAACCATTCCAACTTTCGTGAATATCTTTCACACACCTTATAAAAACAATTACCCAGTAGAAATAAGCGCCTAATAAAATAGGCGCTGAAAGTGCTGGGAATATATAGTTGAAGAGGGGAAAATAAAATAAATCCACTGATTGATAAAAAACAATGGACATCCTACCTAGCGGTCGTGCATTGCATATACCGTCTAATTCATCTAATACCAAAAAAGTTTAATGAATAGATAAGTAGTGTTGGAAAAAAGACATGAACTAAAAAGAAAATAATAGAAGCCAATAACGATAATATTAGCGTTTTTTTCAGGTTTTTGTCTAAGATAAAAAAATAACTAACCATCGCAAATAATGGAAAAAAAACAATAATGTCAATTAGCCTTAATAAGAGGAAGATCATTTACCAATCCTTTGTTGAAACATTTCTCCTTTTAACTCTACAATAAATTTAACTAATTTTGAAGTTTCATAAGTTGGGATTTTTATTGATATCTTTGGTAACAGGCTACCATATGTTTTTATAACTCATTGAAATTATAGACCGTTAATAAATTGCAATTGTTAGTCATCAAAATAGTGGCTTGCAACACAATTATCAATTATTTTCAATTAATTTTGTTGGATTCCAGCCTTCGTGGCCTGAGCGCCTGATAAAATAGGCGCTTAAGTTAATGTGTTGGATACAATCACGTTTATCAATAATGATACAGCGAGCGATAAGACGTATGCGCCCCGCATGTTTCATTTAATTGTCCATCAACAAATTGCCCATCAACATCAAGCCTGACATCATTCGTTTCTAGATTATCCAATGGGAACACTCCATCTATAAATGGAGTAACATGGGTGCGCTCGCCTTTCTTAACGATTTGATAGAACTGCGGCAGGTTGAAGTTGATAAAACTGGAGCCATAAGTAAAACGATCATGCGATGATGAATAAAATCGGCTGATATCTCGCACTAATTCTTCTTTGCTGCCTTCACAATGAGAATAAATTTCCACCCGGTTCGATTCATCAAGAATATAAATATTGAATCCTTGTTCCTCTTCGATATCCTCGAAAAAAAACTGAATCATTCCTTCACAGGCAAAGCCGTCTATTACAGGCGGTAAGTGCTTTTCTTTGTTATCAATTTTGACAGGCAAACCATGCAATTTGGTATTGGAAATCGCACCATAGAATTCCACTGCGTTTTCCAATTTTTGCACCGAAACATTGAGCCGCTCGAAGAATAGCCCCCATGTTTGCCCTGAAATTCGTAACGCTTTGAAACGATTTGGATCTTGTCGGTTGCTGGACAGGCGCAACTCTATACATTCCGACACTAATTGCTGGATACGTGTACAAATCAACCCACGCAAATGTTCGCTATAACAAAATACTTCAACGTCAGATGGCGGCGCTGCATCTTGATGCATTTTACCCAATATGGTCTTCAATGCTTCCAGTACCGACTGTTCCCCACTGAAATGTAAGGTTCTCACTTCATTCCATGAATTGCGATAAAGCAAATCGATGCTACCTACCAGACATTGCTGCGACTCACCAAAACTGAAAACATTCAGGTTTCTTAAATCAAAATGCACAACTTGATTGGAAAATGCAGTTGTTGGATCTTGCTCTAAATTAACAATGATCGCCAAGTGACGGATTTCACAAGGGCTGTATAACGCTTTTGGTGTGGGTGCAGATAAGCGGATCGGGAAATGAGTAGCAATGTCATCCATCAAATCACACAGTTTCTGCCTGTCACACTGAGATCTCCCGTGATGCATATGAAGCCGGGTTTCTTTGGTCAGCAGGCCATTGAAATAAGTCCAGGAAACTAATTTATTCAGATAACGATTGTATTCCAATGGTTGGTGACCAACGATTGATTCGATCGTTGGGGCATGGTTGTAAAGATACCAGCCACTGCGGTTTACCCGCCCCGGAGGAACATAAATGAAGGTCAGATCCTTTTCTGACAAATCAGGTGATATCTGAGGATTCACCAGAGTCACTTTACCGGGCAATGCTTCAAAAGCTGCATACAATTTACGGGTTAATACACCAATATCTTGCGGACTGGCACTCACACTTAAATTATTACGGCGGGCAAAGCGGATTAGATTGCGATAACTTTGCATCATGGTATCAAGCAATTCATTATGAGCATCACGCACCTGCTCAATTTTCCATGAGTTACGATTATCCAGCATGGCCAGTTTACTCTTATCCCAGCCCCATTCACGCACCAACTGGGATATAACCTGACGACGCCAGCCTATACAGCCTTTGTCATCTTGGCTTTCCAGTAATTTTTCGCATACCTTCAGGTAAAAACAACGACGCGCCAAATCAAGGCGCGTAAGATCGTTCGTGGCAGTAAGATAACGAGTTACACGCTCCAGCATCATGCTATAGGCATCAAGGCCAAAGGAAACAATCGAGCCGTCATGAAAATATTGCTTCATTTCCATCGCCAGAAGTTTTCCATTGGGATATTCCCATGAATAAGCTTCCAACAGCAGGCTTTTCAATACTGCCTTATAAGGAGAGTCCACGCTCTTGTAAAGCTGCCAGAGACTCGCCCCAAAATATTCTTCTGCGGACAATTCACCCAAGCCGCCCAAATCCAACCATTCATTTGGCGTCAATACCCCTTGGGCATAGAGAGAAAGGACATATTCATCATAATGCGCTTCCTCTTCCACTGGAACCATTGCCCATAGCAAGCGTTTACCCGCCATGCAGACCGCTGTGCGATAAAATTCATCAAGCAGAAGGATATGTTGGGTAGAACCACAGTCTTCACCATTCAAACTGCCACAGGCATTATGTCGAAAACGGTTTTCATCAATCAGAAAAAAAGTCACCTCAATTCCCAGCGAGGACGCCCACCCTTCTATCAAGGCACATTTTTGTTCCAGCAAGGCTTTCTCATCGCTATCCAACCAAGATTGATGACAAACCCAGACATCTACGTCAGAAGAACAACTTTGCCCTATAGAAGAGGTACTACCCATGGAGTAAATCCCCGTAATCGGCAATTCACCATTGGGGATATGTGAGGATATATCTGGCAAGACATCAATAAGCTGACTGCCCAGTGCATTAATCCAAAACTGTTGTGATTCATCAGGCATAAAAAAGCAAACGCCATGAGGAACACCATTTTTGATATAGCCCGGCATCATTGGATGATTATGATGTAATAATACTGGAATTAAACTATAAACTTGCTTGAAAGCGTCTCCCATTAAGCTGGTGGCGCGTTCTAATCTAAGTTGGTTAATTGCATCCAGTCGCTGCTTCAGCGTTTCAATATAGAGATACAAGAGTTTCGCCTGATATCAGTTCCAGTGCCTAAAGTAGTCCCCTGTTTCCGATCATGCGTGGTATTACAAGATTATTTAAAATAATTTTTACAAACTTATTGTCGGAAACGTGATCAATCTAACACCTTGCAGTCAAAGCGTAAAGTACGCATTAACATTTTTTTCCTTGCCATGCAATAGCCAAATCACATTTAACTCTTTGTAAAATATTAAGTTAATCACGAAATAGACATAATAATATGTTTTTTAAGAATCACTTTTATAGTTGATTATTTTTCATATCGTAGATGTAAAGAATCGAAAATACATCAGCCTCCCATAATTATTTCAATCTAGTCATATTTTATTATTGTTAAATATTTTCACTACTTTTTATCAGTAGTCTAAACATAAATGTCAATTTGCTTTTAAATCAATCTATTTGTTTATTTTCTCCATTCAAATAAAATATTATTTTAATATTTAAAAATTATTTTTATCTTATAACCTGTATATCCATATACTATTTCGATTTTTTCTGGTTTTTTCGTAACTGGAAAAAAAATCATTGAAATGTTAAAACTGACACCATTTCTCGCTAATTGGTAACTAACCAGTAGCTAAAAGCTATGACTCCCAATCAACGTCAAATTGCCTAGTAGGCAATCAAAGCAACAAATTGAAAGGGAATGGGTTAAAAACCATTAGTTAATACGACTATCCAATATACTTATCCATGACAATGAAAATCATTCGCATCGCTACCCGCCAAAGCCCGTTGGCTATGTGGCAAGCGCAATATGTTCAAAAACAACTGAAACACTTTCATCCAGACCTGCAAGTAGAGCTGGTTCCAATGGTTACACGCGGCGATATTATCCTTGATACGCCATTGGCAAAGGTGGGAGGAAAGGGGCTATTTGTGAAGGAATTGGAGCTGGCTCTGCTGGAAAAGCGGGCTGATATCGCCGTCCACTCCATGAAAGATGTTCCCGTCGAATTTCCTGATGGTTTGGGGTTGGTCACAATCTGCGAACGGGATGATCCACGGGACGCTTTTGTTTCAGTAGAATACGCCTCGCTCAATGACCTACCCGCTGGCAGTGTTGTTGGTACATCCAGTTTACGCCGCCAATGCCAAATCCGTCAGCTACATCCCGATCTTGTGGTTCGTGACTTGCGCGGGAATGTTGGTACCCGTCTGAGCAAGCTCGATAACGGCGATTATGATGCCATTATTCTTGCAACTGCTGGCCTGAAACGGCTTGGGCTGGAAGAACGCATTCGTATGCCATTAGAACCAGAATTATTGCTGCCAGCCGTCGGTCAAGGGGCGGTAGGTATTGAGTGTCGGCTCGACGATTATCAAACCCGTGAGCTGCTGTCCCCCTTGAACCATGCAAGAACAGAAGTCTGCGTTCTCGCAGAACGAGCCATGAATACCCGTCTTGAAGGAGGCTGTCAGGTACCGATTGGCAGTTATGCCATCTGGCAGGAAGACAACATTTGGCTACGTGCACTGGTCGGCGCTCCTGATGGCACGGTGATTGTGCGTGGTGAAAGAGTGGTATCACCAAAAGAAGCCCGCCAAGCTGGTATTGCATTGGCGGAAGAGTTATTGGAGAAAGGCGCACGCCAGATTCTGGCTAGCGTATACCAGAGGAATTCACCGGAATGAGCATTTTGATCACCCGCCCTGCCCCCGCAGGAGAGGAATTGGTCAAGCGGCTGCGAGATATTGGAAAATCAGCCTTCAGCGCCCCTCTCATCGAAATTCACCCGGGGGCAGGTTTGCCATTACTGTCACAAAAACTGCAACGGCTATCTGCGGGAGATCTGGTTTTTCTATTATCAAAAAATGCCGTCCATTATGCGAATAAGCAGCTTACTCAAGAAGGCCAGTTATGGCCTGATCAGCTATCTTATTATGGTATCGGTAAATCAACTTCCCTGATGTTTCACCAATACACAGGGCTGGAAATTCTCTGCCCAGAGCAAGGTGAAACCAGTGAAGATCTACTGCAACTCTCCACGTTACAGAAAATGAGCAATAAAAAGATTTTATTGCTCCGCGGCAACGGTGGCCGCGAAATAATTGCCTCGACATTAAGGATTCGGAGAGGTGAAGTAGATTACTGTGAATGTTATTCACGCCAGCCAGTCAAATATGATGCAGCCGATTTCAGCCGTCACTGGCAACAATGTGATATAAAAACCATCGTTGTAACAAGTGGCGAAATGCTGCAACTGTTATATAACTTAGTAACTCATAGCGATGGAAAAGCGTGGTTATTAGGTTGCGACCTGATTGTGGTCAGCGAGCGCCTTGCTAATATCGCCCAGACATTGGGCTGGCAAGCAATAAAAGTCGCTAAGAGTGCAGATAATGACGCCTTAATCCAGGCGCTGGAATAAATTAATATGGGATGTCCATTATGACGGAACAAAAGCAATCCACTGATGCTGTTGAGACGAAACACCCTCAGCAGCCTGCAACGCCTCCCCATAAGCCCAAGAGTTATGGATGGGTGGGCAATACACTCTCAATTGCCATTTCGCTGGCGATAGGTGTTGGTGTTCTTTATCTTTATTATCATGGCCAACAGCAAAATGCGGAATTAAGGGCTAAAAATCTCGCGCTTCAACAAGAAGTTACCTCTCTGACACAACAGCAATCTGCCGATAAACAAAGCCTTGATGCCAAACTCCAAAATATGGGGGCTTCCTTACAACAAGCCAGCTCACAAGGCCAATTGCTGGATAACCGCATATCTGATCTTCAAAACCGTATTTCAGCGTTTTCAAATACTGATATCGAAAACTGGCGACTGGCACAGGCAAGCTCTCTCGTTAAGATGGCTGGCCGCAAAGTATGGAGTGAACAGGATATCACCACTGCCATCGCCTTGCTGAAAGATGCTGATCAGAATCTCGCTGAAATGGATGATCCCAGTCTGCGCTATGCCCGTGAAGCTATCATGACTGATATTGATTCTCTGACCAAAATCAAACAAATTGATTTAGATGGCATTATCTTGATGCTGAATCAGCTATCAAATCAAATCGATAACTTGCACCTCGCCAATAAAGTAGAACAAGCCACATCGAAGAAGGCAAACAGTCATGAAATCACGGCTTCGCTCTCTGATTGGCGTCAAAACCTAAGCAATAGCTGGCACAGTTTTATGGATAATTTCATTACCATTACCCCGCGTGATAACAGCAAAGAGCCGCTGTTGGCACCCAATCAGGGCGTTTACCTCCGCGAGAACATTCGCTCAAAACTGTTGATTGCTGCGCAGGCGGTTCCGCGCCATCAGGTTAAAATTTATCAGGGCGCATTAGAAGATGTTCAATCTTGGGTGAAGGCCTATTTTGATACCTCCAATCCGGATGCAGAAAACTTTTTAGAAAATGTTGATTCACTGAAAAAGAGACCGCTTTCGATTGATGTACCTGAACAACTGAGCAGCCAGCCAATATTGGCAGAGCTAGTACGTAAGCGTATCTACAATTTACCGCATTCCGCGCAGTCATCTAATTCTAAGCAATCCCAAACTGGTGCCCAACCAGAAACACAGCCTGAAGCTCAATCACTGTCAACAACAGACACAGCCGATCAGGCAAAAACATCCGCTGAGGAGATCTGAACATGCTAAAAGTATTATTGCTGTTCATTGTCCTTATTGTCGGGATCGTACTTGGCCCCTTGATGTCCGGCCATCAAGGGTATGTTTTGATCCAGACGGATAAAAACAATATCACCACCAGCATCACCGGGCTGGTGATCATCTTCCTGCTACTGCAATTCCTGCTGATTTTCATCGGTTGGTGTTATCGTCGGTTAAAGCGCACCAGCACGTCCACCCACAGCTGGATCTTTGGGGGATATAAACGCAATCGTGCTCGTTCACAGACTAAGCAAGCGTTGCTGAAACTCGCCGAAGGGGATTTCAAGCAAGTTGAGCGTTTGATGACCCGCAACGCAAACCATGCAGAATATCCTGTCGTAAACTATTTGCTGGCAGCCGAAGCCGCTCAGCGACGCGGTGATTATTTTCACACTAGCCAATATATTGAACAAGCGGCGGAAGTTGCTGATAAAGACCAGCTACCCGTTGATATTACCCGCGTCCGTATCCAATTAGCTCAAGGTGAAATTTATGCCGCACGCGAGGGCGTAGATAAATTACTGGATCATGCTCCTCGTCACCCTGAAGTGTTGCGATTGGCTGAACAGGCTTATTCTCTTTCAGGTAATTATCAATCTCTGATTGATATCTTGCCTTCTATGCTGAAAGTTAATCTGCACAATGAAGAAGAAATCCTTAAATTGCGCCAGCAAGCCTATATCGGATTAATGAATCAGGTTATAGCAGAGAAAGGTGACACTGGGCTGAAAGTATGGTGGAAAGATCAAAGCCGCAGGATTCGCAATGATATTGTGCTGCAAGTCGCAATGGCCGAGCATTTGATTGAATGTGATGATCACGAGACTGCTCAGCAAATCATTTTAAATGGATTAAAACAGCAGTACGACGAACGTTTCCTGCTATTAATTCCACATCTTCAGACAAGCGATTATGAAGCCATACAAAAAATGCTCTCTCAGCTATTAAAGCAACATGGTGCAACTCCATTGCTCAATAGTACACTGGGACAGGTTGCCTTGCGCCATGGTGAGTGGGCGAACGCTGAGTCGGCATTTAAAGCCGCTCTTGTGCAGCGACCGGATGCCCATGATTATGCATGGCTTGCCGATGCATTGGACAGATTGCAAAAACGTGAAGAAGCCAACCAAACCCGTAGCAAAGGCTTTATGCTGACCTTGAAGCGTGATAATGCCACTGAAGCATAAAAGCACATGACTTCACCCCTCAGTTAACGATGATATATGTATGGATGCCATTGAATCGCTAACTGAGGTGCATGACATAAAATATCAATTTTTCTACAGAC
>NZ_JAQRFN010000089.1 GCF_028598555.1 Xenorhabdus anantnagensis | reverse complement strand
TCCTCCCCGCTGAAAGTACTTTACAACCCGAAGGCCTTCTTCATACACGCGGCATGGCTGCATCAGGCTTGCGCCCATTGTGCAATATTCCCCACTGCTGCCTCCCGTAGGAGTCTGGGCCGTGTCTCAGTCCCAGTGTGGCTGGTCATCCTCTCAGACCAGCTAGGGATCGTCGCCTAGGTGGGCCATTACCCCGCCTACTAGCTAATCCCATCTGGGTTCATCCGATGGCGTGAGGCCCGAAGGTCCCCCACTTTGCTCCTCAGAGGTCATGCGGTATTAGCCACCGTTTCCAGTGGTTATCCCCCTCCATCGGGCAGATCCCCAGACATTACTCACCCGTCCGCCGCTCGCCGGCAGGGAAGCACGCTTCCCCCCGCTGCCGCCCGACTTGCATGTGTTAGGCCTGCCGCCAGCGTTCAATCTGAGCCATGATCAAACTCTTCAATTAAAGGTTTGATGCTCAAAGAATTCTGTCTGCTTATTCATAATGAATTAACTGTTCAGTCACTCTTCAAGACTTGGTATCTTTTTCGCCTTTCGGCGTGGATAGTGTCTTGCGAGTGCCCACACAGATTGTCTGA
>NZ_JAQRFN010000088.1 GCF_028598555.1 Xenorhabdus anantnagensis | reverse complement strand
GGCCAGTGCATCCTGCATCATGCCGTCAGCGTAACGTGGGTCAAAGCTGTTCAGGAGGTTAACAAAGAAGTTGCGTTCGTCGGTAATAATAGCTGTCAGGGTGGTAACCAATTGTCCCTGTGGAGTCTTCATATCGGTATTGAGATTGTCACCTAAACACGATTTTAGTACCCGCCACCAGCCATCTATCACCTCCTGAGTGGGTGGGGCCAATATCCCATCTGGTGTGATTTGTAATTTCGGTATCATAGTTCTATTACCCCCTCCCACCCGTCAATATCGGTAAAATTAATTCGACCTCTCACTATCCGGTCATTTGCTGTGCTCAGTTCTGCCGTGGCTGAAACTACGCCATTAACAGACATTGCCGCATCCTCCAAATGCTTCCGGTACATCGCCAGTGAATACCTGTTTTTACCCAGAATCTCTTCCAGATACGGAATTCCCGCCTCTTGTGAGTAGTACATATCTTTCACAAACACCCGACAGGCATTGGCGACCGATTGCGCTCTAGCGTACTGGTCTGAGGCAATAGCTATGTTCCCCGCCGCATCGAGAGTTAGATCCCATGTGGCAGGCATTAAGAATAATG
>NZ_JAQRFN010000086.1 GCF_028598555.1 Xenorhabdus anantnagensis | reverse complement strand
AGAGGCTCATCAACTGGCAACCATATTTTTAGATAATTATCCCAATACTGAAACCGTTCCCACGGTCTATCCGTCTCCTGCGCTAATTTCGCGTACTCCATAATTAAATCAGCGTGAATGTGTTTAGTCATTGTTATTCTCCTCCTGTTATCCATCGTCGTCACAAACGCAATTGGCAATTCGCTGACTTAATTCGGCTATTTCTGAGGCAATGGCTCCCTTTCCTTGTAAGCTATTCTGCACTTGCTCTTGAAATGACTTAATAAATAACGCAAAATATATGGAAGGTGAACCTTGTAAATCACCTTTTGTACTCAATTTTACTTCGTCGCTGCCTACCGATATTAATTTTATTGTTAGTGTATATTCTGCCATTATCGTTTTCCTATATTCAGGTAATAAAAAGCCCCGCATTGGCGAGGCTATTATTTAACTAACTCAATTAACTCTAATTGAAAATGAGTATTACCAACGGTAATTATTGTTGGCGTGTTTGTCTGATTGTTATTGCTGATAATCATTGATGCAGCATTTAATACCTCACCAGTAACATTTCTACGAGTATCAGACATAACTACAACACCGTCAGATTCCGTTTGTTTTATCCTGCCTAAATACGCCTGATTTGTTAGCGGTGAAACGCAGATACTCAGTGAATCTAGTGTTTTGTTACTCCTACTCATATTAAACTCTCATG
>NZ_JAQRFN010000085.1 GCF_028598555.1 Xenorhabdus anantnagensis | reverse complement strand
CGCCGCTTCGCCAGATAGGCCTGTGCTTCCGGGGCATTGAGCAGCGTATGGTGATAAAACTCAACCACCCGCGACAGCAGCGCCTGCTGCCCGGCAGCATCCCCGGCCAGCTCCGCAGGCTGTACCAGCGGCTCGACGGAGGGATTGACACCCAGCATGGCACGCAAACGTTCCACGGCATGGCGCAGGCTCAAGCCTTCGGTTTTCATCACCCAGTCCAGCACCGAGCCGCCTGCATCGCAGCCAAAGCAGTGATAAAGATTTTTCGCTGGCGTAATGACCATTGACGGTGTTTTTTCCTGATGAAACGGGCACAGCACGGTCATGTCCTTGCCGCGCTTAAAAAGCTGCCGACCTTGCTGCTCAATGATAGCCACTAAGGGAACGGCTGTTTTCAGGTGTTGCAACTCTGCTTCGGGAATGCGAGCCATAGCTAAGTTCCTTCTTAAAAACCTTGTCAATAGACATTAATGTAGATTAATATATCTATATATTGTGAGATTTGCAACAAGGCAACTAAAAAGGAGACGGTACAATGAGCCCCCTTGATTCATTGTGTGCAGGGTTGGATATGACAGCATTTGCAGAACGTCTTCGCTTGTTGCGTGAAGCTCGTAATTTAAATCAGGTTCGATTAGCTGAGCTGCTGGGCGTTGATCCGCGGGCTTATAATCGTTGGGAGAAGGGAGCCAGTGCGCCCCATCTTGAGACCGTGATTAAGATCGCTGATGTGCTTCAGGTGACATTAGATGAGCTGGTTGGGCGTAAAGCGGTATCGGATGAAGTTAAAATCCGTAACCACACCTTACATGCTTTATGGCAAAAAGCGGATATGTTGCCGGACACGGATCAACAAGCCTTGATCGTGGTGCT
>NZ_JAQRFN010000084.1 GCF_028598555.1 Xenorhabdus anantnagensis | reverse complement strand
CTATCCTTATGTCATCTATAGATAGCGTCGGAAATTCATCAATGCCGAAATCCAGATAGTTAGCTGCAACACCGTTTTTTCTCGCTATTTGGATTGCAATCAATCGCTCTCTGGTTGACTGAGCAACGGCGCAAATATAGTCGCTGACGATTAATTTCTTGGCTATCCGTCCTTTTCCTCTCCCCGTTCCGAACTCATCCAAAATAGACTTTTTGATAGCTTCTTTATCCTGATGTGTTAGCCGCAATTTATCTTCAAACGTGACAGTAAACTCAATCGGAATATGTGTCGGCCTGATGAATTTAATGTCATAGGTTGGCGGTAAATAGGGGAAATTAACTGTGTCCTGATATTTGACAGAGGTGCTTCCCACGAAAGAGCATCCCGAACCCGCCTTAATCCATATCATCTTGGCAATTTCATTATCATCACCACCCACCACAGAGACCGCGATAGAGTTCCTGATTAACGGGTAATCAGTTACTCCAACCGTGATGGTTGCATCAGAGGGATTGTCGATAACATAACAATCAATGACATTGTTGATATTGGAGACTGCGCCATAAGTCGCGGCATTGGTATTTTTGGCATTGATCGCAACAGATTCCTGCCGCCTCAGTTCAAACTCCTGCCGTGATTCCTCATCCCTGCCGACAATAGCCGCCGTTTTATTGATGACCGAGTCAACGCCATTGATATTTTTGACCATGCGGTTAATGGTTCCTGTCGAGGCTATAACTCTGCCCACTACATCACAGTGAACGTTGACCGTTGCTAATCCATTATCACTAATTCTGGCCTCTGCCTGTGTGCTCCATGTTTTCCCTGAGTCATCGGTAACCTGAAATCCAACCGGAATAACCGTGTTTGCCAGTCCGTTAATCGTGATTTCGGCCACTGATTTTGTTGCCCGTT
>NZ_JAQRFN010000083.1 GCF_028598555.1 Xenorhabdus anantnagensis | reverse complement strand
AAATCCTTATGTCATCTATAGATAGCGTCGGAAATTCATCAATGCCGAAATCCAGATAGTTAGCTGCAACACCGTTTTTTCTCGCTATTTGGATTGCAATCAATCGCTCTCTGGTTGACTGTGCAACGGCGCAAATATAGTCACTGACGATTAATTTCTTGGCTATCCGTCCTTTTCCTCTCCCCGTTCCGAACTCATCCAAAATAGACTTTTTGATAGCTTCTTTATCCTGATGTGTTAGTCGCAATTTATCGTCAAACGTGACAGTAAACTCAATCGGAATATGTGTCGGCCTGATGAATTTAATGTCATAGGTTGGCGGTAAATAGGGGAAATTAACTGTGTCCTGATATTTGACAGAGGTGTTTCCCACGAAAGAGCATCCCGAACCCGCCTTAATCCATATCATCTTGGCAATTTCATTATCATCACCACCCACCACAGAGACCGCGATAGAGTTCCTGATTAACGGGTAATTAGTTACTCCAACCATGATGGTTGCATCAGAGGGATTGTCGATAACATAACAATCAATGACATTGTTGATATTGGATACCGCGCCATAAGTAGCAGCATTGGTATTTTTGGCATTGATCGCAACAGATTCCTGCCGCCTCAGTTCAAACTCCTGCCGTGATTCCTCATCCCTGCCGACAATAGCCGCCGTTTTATTGATGACCGAGTCAACGCCATTGATATTTTTGACCATGCGGTTAATGGTTCCTGTCGAGGCTATAACTCTGCCCACTACATCACAGTGAACGTTGACCGTTGCTAATCCATTATCACCAATTCTGGCCTCTGCCTGTGTGCTCCATGTTTTCCCTGAGTCATCGGTAACCTGAAATCCAACCGGAATAGCCGTATTTGCCAGTCCGTTAATCGTGACCTCAGCCACTGATTTTGTTGCCCGCT
>NZ_JAQRFN010000082.1 GCF_028598555.1 Xenorhabdus anantnagensis | reverse complement strand
ATTATCGATTAAACTCTGAAATTCCCTAGTCTCATCATCAGACTGCAATATCGCACCTTTAGGATACCCGCCAATAGAAACAGCGTATTCTGGTGAGAATTTGTATTTACCACCCTTGGATAAATGCACGATATTATCGGATATCTGGTTCAGTATGCCGTTAAAATCTCTGCCACTCGGAGGTAGTCCACCCGCCGCTACAGGCATCATCGTAATCTGTGGAAATCCTGTGTCCCATGTCGCTTTTTGGCCGGGTAAATCTGATTTATAGCCAGCGGGTATTTCGTCTCGTTGCCCGTTCTGGGCGAACGGTTTTGGTATTAAATTAGGGTTTTTCATTGTTCACCTATGCAAATGCTGCCTGTCCAAATGGTTGAAATCCAGTGCCATAGAAACCAAAAAACTCACCTAATGGCAGTTCGGCTATGCTGATTTTGACACCGCAGGGTTGTGGTAATATGTGCTGGTTATATATGAGATTTTTTTCTAGCTCAGATAACCGATACTCAAATACATATCTCGCGGTCATGTGTCCTGTAAGCAAAAAATAAGCCCGACCGCTCTTGAATGATGCTTGCAGAAAGGCATTGATGTTATATGCCGTCGCGTTCAGAATATTCGCGTAGGCCTTCATCAATATCACTTCTCTGAATGTCGAATCATCCATCATGTATGACGACTCAGTATGTAATCCGCTATAAAATGGAGATTGGTCGAATGGTGAATATTTTTTGGTTTCATTAAATCCAAAATAATCAACATTCGGATCAGGGATAGATAGCCCTCGATTAATGCCAACTATCCTCCCCCAGATATCCAACCCAAACCCCTGAGCGGTGAGCACATTAACCGCCAGATGATAGAACTCATCAGCATTAGCTCTGGGGTCGATGGTTTCATTAAATGAGTTGAGGATGGTGCAGATGGTAGGGCTGTTGGCGTATTGGC
>NZ_JAQRFN010000081.1 GCF_028598555.1 Xenorhabdus anantnagensis | reverse complement strand
GACATCGGTTTGGGTGTCATAGCCCATCGCCCGTAGCGCCTTATTGACGGTGTTTTCACTCATAACTTTCGCAGCATCATGATCACTGGGGAATACCACTTCGCAGTTGCCGCTCAGTACGCTCAACTCTTTGAATAACGAGACAGCTTGACGGCTCAGCGGCACGATGTGATCCGTTTTCATTTTCATGCCGCGCTCAGAAAAGCGAACGCCTTTGATGGGTTTTCGTGTAGCGGGAGTTTTCCAGACCGCGTTTTCAAGGTCGATTTCCTGCCAGCGGGCAAATCTCAGCTCACTGGAGCGGACAAACGTCAGCAGCGCCAGTTCTACCGCAATCTTGGTCAGCAGGCGACCACGATAGGCCGATAAGCGGTTCAGAAAATCAGGTAAATATTCATGGGGCAGGGCAGGATGATGGCGGGATTTCGTGGTGGTGAGTGCGCCGGCCATGTCGTTAGCAGGGTTTGTTTCCAGAATATCATTCTGGACGGCATAGCGCATAATCGCGGTGACTCGTTGGCGTAAGCGCTGGGCGATATCGTGTTTGCCCTGCTCATCAATGGCTTTGACGGGTGCTAAAAGCTGGCTGGTGCGTAATGTGGTAATATCGCGAGCGCCGATATGGGGGAAAATAGACTGCTCAAGGCTGCGCAGCACTTTTTGACGGTGGCTGTCGCTCCAGCGTTTGTTACTGGCGTGCCATGCTCGGGCGACTTCTTCAAATGAATTGACTTTGGCGGGCGTTGGTATGCCTTTCTTTTCGGCTTTGGGATCGATGCCCTGTGCCATCAGCTTTTTGGCTTCATCCCGTCTGGCGCGGGCATCGGCTAACGAGACTGCCGGATAGACACCGAACGCCAGACGGTCTTCTTTCTTATCGGTCGGGCGGTAATACTTCATGCGCCAGTATTTTGAGCCACGTGCTGAGACTTCTAAATAAAGGCCTCCGCCATCGGCGAGTTTGTAGGTTTTTTCTTTGGGCTTTGCAGTTTCGATTTGTCGTGCGTTTAGTTTCATTATTGAGGGCATTCCTTTAATCGAACGGTAAGTGCCCCGAATTATGCCCTTCGCTGCATCTTGATTGCAACAGACGAAACT
>NZ_JAQRFN010000080.1 GCF_028598555.1 Xenorhabdus anantnagensis | reverse complement strand
TTTGACCTGCTCTTTGAACAATTTAGGTGTGCTGACAAAGTACACGCTATACCGGAACGCTCTAGGCATTCTTGGAGCAACCAATCCTCTAGAATAGGACTGGCTAATTACAATTAATGCCCCGCCCGTGTGGGGAGTCTTCGCTCTTTAATATCACTGTGCTGAAAAAGCACAAACTATCTTAGAATTAATGCATTCATTATATTTTCATGTGTAAATTATAATGCGAATAAATAATTCTATGACTTAAGCAGAAACACTAACCTTTACTCACTCCATAATCTAAAACCACGTAATTAACCTATGCAATTATTTTGCATCGGGCGTTTTCGCATGGATTTTTTCACAATTAAACCAAATAAAAAAGCCAGTAGCGAAATACTGGCTTTTGGCATCCTATTAAAAGGATAAAACAAATATGTTGGATATGAATTTAGCAAATCAGTCAGTCGTTGTCACTATGTCAAGTATTGACTTCTTAAATGACATTATCAATCCAGCTCGTGTAGAAGCGGGAGAAAAACCAGTACGACCCTCTGACTTTCACGTTCGGGTGAATGATGAAATTGGCGAAAATATAAACTACGAAAATTTCGTAGTTGGAAAAACAGGCCATAAAACCTACTACGCCATTCTCAATATGGATCAGATGATGTTAGTTGGCATGCGAGAGTCAAAAGCCGTTCGCCGTATTGTTCTCGCAAAGCTGAAAGCCCTCAGTAGCCCACCTCAACTTTCAGCAGCAGAACTGATTGCCGCTATTGCAAACAACAATGTTCAACAAGAAAAGCGCCTGATTGTTGTTGAGCAGAAAGTGGAGCAGATGGAGCAAGGCACTATTCCTGTTGGTTATCAAGGTTACAGCTATCTACAGGCAACCTACGGTCTGAGTAATGCTAAGAGCAAGCAATTAGTTATGGCTTGGTCGGTTCCCCACAAGAAAGTTCCTCATGTTGCGCCGGGCGGACAGGTTACACAAATGTCAGTGGTATATGAAGAGTCATTCGAAAAGGCTTTGCACCAGATGATGAAAGAAGCAGAGCAACGCGGTTCACAATGGTATCACCCCAAGATGGGTAGGTTTTCGATTACTGGCTGGAAAGAAGCCGCTTAAGGATTTGAAGCCACGGACGGCGATCAAATAC
>NZ_JAQRFN010000008.1 GCF_028598555.1 Xenorhabdus anantnagensis | reverse complement strand
AGTCGAGACCCTAGGCTACAATTAATATTTGCCTCTGATAACCTATTTGTTCATCCTGGTGATTTTTGGGCACATATTAAAACCACAGGGCTTGATAATGAAGGTGGAGTTCCTTACAAAAATGGGAAAAAACCATTAAAACTAGTGACTGAATTGATTAGCTCTTTAAAATGTCTTAATGATGGAGATATAGTTTTGGACTTCTTCGCTGGTTCAGCAACGACTGGTGAAGCGACAATGATAGCAAGTAAAAATAACAATGTTAAATTAAATTATATATTAGTTCAATTACCAGAAAATTTAGAGGACACTTACAAATTAGCCAGTGCTGATGTAAAAAAGCAAATAAAAGAGTCTATGGATTACTTAAATAAACTAGGTAAGCCTCTTATCTTAACAGAACTGGGAAAACAAAGAATTAGAATGAGTATTGAAAAATACAAAACTGAATCTCAAGTAAATGGATTTAAAGTATTTAAGCTTAACGAAACTAATATCCGTTCTTGGGATGCTAACTTCGATAATTTGGAGCCAGCACTTAAACTTGCATTAAAATCAATTAAAGATGATCGCTCGGTAGAAGATATTCTTTATGAAATCCTACTTAAATACGGTATTGAATTAACCATTCATGTTGAAGAAGCAACAGTCGAGGGCAAGAGAGTATTTGTTGTTGGTGCAGGTGCCTTAATGGTTTGTCTGGACGATGGCATCACGGAACAGGTGGTTAAGGGTATTGCCAAACTAAAAGAAAAGCTCAATCCAGAAAGTACTCAAGTCGTTTTTAAAGACCAAGGCTTTGCAGACAGCGTAGTGAAGACCAATGTGATTCAGATCCTGAAACAGTATGGTATCGACGATGTAAAAAGCATTTAAGGTGGTGGTGATGAAGATTCAATTTAGATCGGACTTATCACACCAAATAGATGCGGTTGAAGCTGTTTTAGGTGTGTTTAAAGGGCAGGAAACATTTCAATCCAATTTCACTGTTACTGATAATATGCTGGCGAATCAGCAATTGGATATCTTTGGTAAAAACAACGATATCGGTGTCGGTAATACGCTTACTTTATTGCCTGATGAGATTTATGCCAACACACGTAACGTCCAGTTAAAGAATGGCTTGCCACAGGTTGAAAACGTAAAACAAGAACTGCCAAGTCTAGATTTCAGCGTTGAAATGGAAACAGGTACAGGTAAAACCTATGTGTACCTGCGTTCTATCTTTGAGCTAAATCAGCGTTATGGACTGACAAAGTTCATCATCGTGGTGCCGTCCATTGCGATTAAAGAAGGCGTCTATAAATCACTGCAAATTACTGAGCAACACTTCCGTGAGCAGTACAAAAACGTCCAGTATGACTATTTTGTCTATGACTCATCAAAGCGCGAACAGGTTCGTAACTTTGCTACCAATGATTACATTCAAATCATGGTGATCAATATTGATGCATTCAGTAAGTCATTCACCGATCCTACGAAGGAAACTACGGCGAATCTGATTCACCGTACAGATGACAGATTGAACGGGATGAAGCCTATTGAATTTATTCAGGCTACTCGTCCTGTCGTTATTATTGATGAACCACAG
The DNA here is from genome assembly GCF_028598555.1 of Xenorhabdus anantnagensis. Taxonomy (GTDB): domain Bacteria; phylum Pseudomonadota; class Gammaproteobacteria; order Enterobacterales; family Enterobacteriaceae; genus Xenorhabdus; species Xenorhabdus anantnagensis. The sequence continues at coordinate 171,266 of NZ_JAQRFN010000008.1, read as the reverse complement.
TCTGTTGTATCAACGGCAAACCGACAAGAAGCGATCGGTAGCTTAAAACCACTGTGTACATTTCGTTATTCAGCCACGTTGAAGGAAGCACCACACCTGCTGTATAAGCTTGATTCTATTGATGCCTATGAACGTAAACTGGTTAAGCAAATTGAAGTTGCTTCTCTGGATCTCAAGGATGGGCACAACCAAGCCTACATTAAGTTAGTGAGTGTTGATAATAAAAAGTCCCCCATTTCTGCCAAGATTGAAATTGACGCTCAAACGCGCACAGGCAAGCTGCAACCACGTAAGGTCATAACCATTAAAGATGGCCAGATCAATGACTTATTCGAACTTTCGGGTGGGCGTAGTGTTTATGAAGGTTATGTCATTAACGATATTTATTGCGAAGAAGGTAATGAGTACATTGACTTTACCAGTTGCGATGACATTGTGCGCCTTGGGCAAGCCATTGGCGGAGCGGATTCGGAGGCTTTTAAGCGCATTCAAATAGCCAAAACTATCGAAGAGCATCTAGAAAAAGAGCTGAAGTTCTACCACAAGATAATAAAGAGCCATGACAAGCTAGACCACTCGAAGATCCTAAGCCAGAAAGGTATTAAGGTGCTGAGTCTGTTCTTTATCGATAAGGTTGCCAACTACCGTGGTTACTCTAAAGATGGCGTTCCTGTTCAGGGTAAGTTTGCCAAGTGGTTTGAAGAAGAGTTTGCCAGGCAGGTTAGCAAGCCCAAATATTGCATGTTGTACCCAGGAATCTGGGATAATAATGGAGATAAATACACCATCAACAAAGTCGCATTGCAAGAACTCACTCAAACAGTACATGGTGGCTACTTTGCACAGGACAAGAAAAAAGATGCTTCTGGCAACCCTCAGTTCGCCGACTCGAAGCTTTCAGCTAAAGGCGAAGGGGGGAAAACCATAGCCGATGAGTCTGCCTATAACCTGATCATGAAAGACAAAGAAAAGCTTCTATCTATGGACGAGAAGCTGCGCTTTATCTTTTCACACTCAGCACTGAAAGAAGGCTGGGACAACCCGAATGTTTTCCAGATCTGTACGTTGAATGAAACCAGCTCAATCACTAAAAAACGACAGGAAATCGGTCGTGGCCTGCGTTTAGCAGTTGATCAATCTGGTGAGCGAGCACCTTACGGTTTTGAGGTAAATACTCTGACCGTTATGGCAAACGAATCTTATGAAAGCTTTGTTTCTGAACTGCAAAAAGAGATTGAAGCGGAAGAAGGCATTAAATTTGGTACGGTTGCTCCCCACCAATTTGCCAACATTGTTGTTTCTGGCGAGTTGGATCAGAAAACCTTCTTGGGAGCGGAGAAGTCAGAAGAGATCTTCCAGCACCTTCTGTCCCAAGGTTATATTGATGGCAAAGGCAAGATTCAGGCTGTGCTGAATCTTGCCTTCAATAACAATGAGGTGAGTCTGCCCCCCAGTGTCGCTGAGCATACTGATGCCATCGTTGCCACGTTGAAGAAGCTGGCAAAAGGCTTGAACGTGAAAAAACACGAAGAGAAGCGTTCTGTAGCCTTGTGTGAAGATAAAAATGGTAAACAGGTTGTACTTGGTGAAGATTTCCAGGCGCTTTGGGGGCGAATTAAATATAAAACGACTTATCGTGTTAACTTTAGTATCAACAAGCTGGTTGAAAACTGTATCAAGGAAATTAGAACAAACGTGGCGGTAGCCAGAGCTAAGTTTCAGTACACCAAGGTTAAGATTGCTGTTACTGAAGCTGAACTGGAAACCTACGATAAGAAAACCCAGATCCAGAATGACTGTAATCGCAACTTCCAGTTGCCGGATATCGTGACTTATCTGACTGATCAGACCAATCTGACCCGTCAGACAATTATCGATATTCTGCTGGGTTTGGGCGATAAGTTGGAAGCCTTCAAAAACAACCCTCAGCGCTTTATCGAGTTAGCTGGTGAAGTTATTCGTAAGCAGATGCGTATTGTCATTGTCGATGGCGTTAAATATCACCGTATTAGTGATGAGGCATACTATTCTCAAGCGCTTTTCCAAGAAGAAGAGCTGACTGGCTACCTCAAAGATATGGTGAAAGCTGAAAAGTCGGTATATGACTACATCATTTGCGATTCAGATACCGAGTTTAACTTCGCCGAAAAGCTAGAAAGCGCTGAAGAAGTGAAGATTTATTCCAAGCTACCCTCTTGGTTCAAGATTGATACCCCGTTGGGCAGTTACAATCCTGACTGGGCGGTATTAATTGACAAAGATGATGGTACAGGAGAGCAGCTTTACTTTGTGGTTGAAACGAAATCAAGCATATTCTCTGATGATCTGCGTGAGGCTGAAAAGGCCAAGATCAAGTGTGGCGTTGAGCACTTCAATGCGCTAAGCAAAGACAAAGATGGCAAAGAGGTGCCCAACGCTGCCAAATTTGTCAAAGCCGATAACTTTGATACGTTCAGTACTAATTTTTAATCTTAATGGCATCAAGGCACTAGCAATAGTGCCTTCTGGATACCGACAAAGTGCTGATTTTTATCCGGCGCTTTGCTTTAGTGTGCCATGCATGGTGCGTGCCGTGCCTTTACCAATAAAATCAAATACTACCTTGATACTTACCTATTTCCTGATCTAGTAATTCCAATCGTTGAACCAGTGTTCTTCTTCTTTCTATATGTTTGGCAAATACCCGATAGAGTGGAACAAATTCTGCTAGTGCATTATTAATCCGATAAGCCTCGTACAGATCTTTCATTTCTTTGGCTGCTTTGTCATAAGCACTGGCATGGCCTTGTTCGCTGTATTTCTTCACATTTTCCCAGTGAACCTTTCTTGAGAAAAAGACAGCATTAAGCCGCTTGAGAGTTGCAAGCCGCTCTTGTTCGAGTTTTTGTTCTTCAGCCAGCAAACGTTCGCGCGTCGCTTCCTCATTCGCAGCCTGCCAATAGGTATTAAGTGACGAAGTGCTCAGCCAATATTTATAATCACTGTTGGTTAATGGCTTACCAACCTCCTTACCGTATCACACCATCCATACTTAATCGTGTGTTATAGATATGTTGGAAAAATTAGTCAAAGCACTTAAGGACAGTATTAATACGGAAAAGCCGAATACTACTGCAATGTCGGTACAAATGTCGGAAGAAAAGCCACAGCCACTCAATGCGACTTCGCAAAAAATACTATCTCTTATTGCTAATCAGCCATCTATAACAATATCTCAATTAGCTGATGATTTGGGTGTTAATCCTCGAACAATAGAACGCAATATCAAAGTGTTGCAGGAAAATGGACTCTTGATTCGAGTTGGTGCGAAAAAAGGGGGATATTGGCGGATTAGATAACATGTTGAGAAAATCTAAGATTGGAAATACAGTCACTTCTACCAAAACTCAGGCGATTAGCTGTCTCTAACTGTGATACTCCCCCCACATAAATGAAAATGGTTACCCCTGCAAATAAAAAATAACATGGAAGATTGTGCAGGATACTTATCTGATTAAACGGGCATTTTTGCAGGGGGATTGTATGGATAACCATTATGATATTTTGATAATTGGAGCTGGAGTTTCTGGCGTTGGTATGGCATGTCATCTGGAAAGAGAATGTCCTGACAAGAAAGTGGGCATCTTAGAACGTCGTCATGCGATAGGTGGAACTTGGGATTTATTTCGCTATCCGGGTATTCGTACCGATTCAGATATGATGAGCTACGGCTATAAATTCCGCCCTTGGGCAGATACCAGCATTTTTGCTGATGGTCTTTCAATTAGGCGTTATCTCCATTCAGCGGCGGAAGAGTATGGCGTTGATAAGAAAATACAATTTGGATTAAAGATCGCTCAAACTGATTGGTCAAGTGAAACAGATCAATGGACTGTTACTGCAATTGACGAAGCCAGTGGAGAAATGCGGCAATTTACCTGTAATTTTCTTATTTCTGCGACAGGTTACTACAACTATGATCAACCATACTTACCTCAATTTCCCGGCCTTGAAGATTTCAAAGGTTCAATCGTTCATCCACAACATTGGCCTGAAACATTGGATTACAAAGGAAAGCGAGTTGTTGTGATTGGAAGTGGTGCAACAGCAGTGACTTTACTTCCAGCTATGGCCAATGATACTGAGCACATCACTATGTTACAGCGTTCCCCTAGCTATATTTTTTCGATACCGGGTAGGGATAAGATCGCTGAGTTTTTAAAAGGCATTGTTCCGCAACGTTGGATTTATGCATTGAGCAGAAGTCGTAATATTTTCTTTTTTAGTTCACTGTATAAAGTGAGTCGATATTTTCCTAACCTATTGAAATCATTCTTACTGGGGTTAGCCCGCAGAAAGGTTGGCCCTACTTTTGACATGAAACACCTTACGCCAAAGTACATGCCATGGGATGAACGGTTGTGCTTTGTTCCTGACAGTAATCTATTTAAGGTACTGAGGGAAGGCAAAGCGTCTATCGTTACTGATCAGATTGAACGTATTACTGAAAACAGTATTTTGTTGCAGTCTGGTAAGGAATTACCTGCGGATATCATAGTGACAGCGACAGGCTTGCAATTACAACTTATGGGGGGAATTAAGCTCTCTATTGATGGACAACCACTAGAAAGTCATAACCTGATGTTTTATAAGGGAACATTATTACAGGGTATTCCTAATTTTGCCTATTTGTTTGGTTATATCAATAATGCCTGGACATTAAAAGTTGATCTATCAGCAGACTATATTTGTCGTTTGTTAAATGAGATGGATCGTCGTCATGCCACAGTAGTAACACCGTATGCTTCATCGGATGAGATAGTCGTTGATGAACATATGTTTGGTGCCTTACGCTCGGGTTACGTGAAGCGTGGTGATAAGGGCCTTCCTCGTCAGGGGAGAAGTCCAAATTGGCATGTTCCACATGATTATAAAAAAGATAAAGAAGTATTGAGTCAGCCAGTAGATGATGTGGCATTGAAGTGGAAATAATTTCAAAATCAAATTTGATTTTAATGAGATACTCATTCCCATCCTGTTAGCAGTATGTTGGCAGGATGTTCTCTTTTAGGGGAAACTATCACGAATAACATTACACTTATCAGTATTGCAACAATGGGGGATGGTTATCGCTTTCGGTAGGAAGGTATCATCTCCAACAAAAAATCCGGTATATGAGTATGTTTTTTTGAAAAGTTTTCTTGCAATACAGGTTAATGCCATATACAACTTTCTATATATTTATCATTTATTTAACTATACTACGTTGATAATGATCATAATGAAATCTAGAAAAGAAAAATTCAAAGAAAAACAAAATAGTATTTTAAAAAATGCGATAGAACTTCTTGTTCAAGGAGAAAGTCGCTCTTTTAGCATGAGAGCTCTCGCTAATTATTGTGGAATCACTCTTGGGAATTTACAGTACTATTTTCCTAATATAGAATCTTTATTAGAGGGATTGTTCAATCAAATTATTGAGGATGCGGAAACAAGATTACAATTTGTTAATGCTAAGAGTTCTGAACTTGATATTTTACTGGACATCATTTTAACGAACTTACAAGACATGTCGCTATGTACCTTGACGTTAGAAACATGGTTAGCGAGCCGTCACTCAGATAAACTGCATAAAGCTTTGACTAAGTTTTATCAACGTTATATTGAGAAAATCATTATTATTTTGCGTAATACCTGTTCAGATATGCCAGAAAATATCAGGCAAGAAAAAGCGTTAATGTTGGTTTCTTTATTTGAAGGATTGTCCATATTATATTCCTATCAGAATAAGGGAAATTTTAATTTTGATTTAAGTAAGCGTTTACGTTCTACCATAATTGCGATTATAGAGTCAGATTAAAATAATCCGCAAAAAAGCCTTTGCGGATTATTTAAGGGCTGAATTATATTATTAATCTTTAACATTATCTGGTTGCAGAACGATTTTACTCTGTTTAGCTATTAACACTAAAATGAATATTTTCTGAGGATAATAGCGATTTTAGTTTTTCAACATCTAAAAAACTTTCACCAGAATTTAAAATCGGTGAGTGATTATTTTGTATATGTTCAGCCAACTGAATCACCAATGCGGCAGCTCCCGTTGCCGTTAAATGTGTTTGCCCTTTTGGATCATTAATTTGCAGATATACACTTTTGCGATGTCCATTCTCATCAGTGCCTTGTATATCGGTACGAATTTGATGCTGATGCCCTTTTCCTGGGTTATATAAGATTTTTCTACGCAGTCCAGTCGTTCTCTTTCCTGACAATAGCTTCCAAATCCCTTTTTTAACTAAAAAAGCTAATAGCTGATTACTTTTAACATCATCGAAACCAATTCTGGTTGCAACGGTTTGTGCATTTGTAATTAAGGGGAAGATAAATTGTTCTGGCATATCAATACGAAAAACTTTATGGGTACTGCCATCACTAAATAAAACCGTTTTCTCATCAGAAAAAGGGAGAATTTTCTGGTATTTCCCATTTTGCTTCACAGTAAAAGGGGTTGTTAACCTATCCATATAATCAACTGAATTTGGACCTGCCTTGTCATTCAAAGCATATAAGACGCTCATGTCAATACTATCAATTTTTGTAAATGACTTACTGATATCATTGATTAATGTTGCTACGATACTGGCCATCCATGACGATGCAAAAATCATAGTACTTCTTTTTTGATTTTGCATGACTGTTGCCTTACTTAATGCAACCTGTAAACGCTCAGTCCAACGAGTAATATCTATATATGCAATATTATTTTGATGCGAAAAATTTAATAATTTATCTTGTGGATCATTAACAAGTGCTAACAAAATATCAATTTTTAGTTCATTTGGCAAAGAGGGGTTTTCTACATCAAAAAATAAACCCTCGGAATTATTTAAGGTTTCAGATACTTTTTTTGCCTTGTTAATATCTCTGCCGGAAATGATTAAGTGTAAATCAGGTCGGTATTGATTGATAATTTGCGCTGCTTGCTGACCAACAACTCCATAACCACCAACGAGTAATACAGATATATTTTTCATTTTATGATCCTTACAAAAGTTCAATGATCTCTAAAATTTGGTCAACTGACCTAATTTTAGAGATCATTGAACTTATTGCAATATATTTATAATCTATTTTAAATTTAAAATATTTTTTATTATGTAACTATATAATCTATAAATAGTTCATTTTGAAAATAACAAATCTATTAGGAATGCTAATGCCAAGATATTTTTTTGTTCTATCATAACAGGGAGTATGTTAATTAGCTGATATATCTTGTCCCACGTGGCGGGGGATTGATATTACTTTTATCGTTGTAAACTCCTTCGACTTAGTTCAATTGACAGCCAGAAATATAGTTATAGACTCGATTTGCTGAAAAAATCTTTATCTAAAGATCTTGCATAACTTCTAAGGAATAAACCGATAGGAGGAATGTATGAAATCAGTGAGTCTGTATATGTTTTAAGCAAGTTCGTAACTATTCGATAGGAGAAGGTAATATGGCTATAACTGAGAGTCTCATAACCACCTATACCGAGTCGGATGCGCTGGGTTTAGCTAAGTTAGTGCATCAGGGTGAGGTTACCCCTTTAGAATTGGTAGAAGCAGCTATTACATGTATTGAACGGCTTAATCCTGAACTTAACGCTGTAGTTCACAAACTCTATGATATTGGTCGAGAGGCTGCGGCTTCTGTTGATCATAATGCCCCCTTTGCCGGCGTACCGTTCTTGCTTAAAGAACTTGTCTCTCAATGGAAAGGTGCGCCTCTCACCAATAGCTCCCGCTATCTGAAAGATATGATTGCGCCGATTGACTCAGAAACAACAAAGCGCATTAAACGTGCGGGATTAATATTGGTCGGGAAGTCAAATTCGCCAGAGAATGGTTTGTCGATCAGCACTGAGCCAAAACTCTATGGCATCACGAAAAACCCCTGGAAAGAAGGGATTAGTGCCGGAGGTTCAAGTGGTGGCACAGCTGCGGCGGTAGCTGCACGCATTGTACCCATCGGCGAAGCCAGTGATGGTGCCGGATCTATCCGTATCCCTGCGTCCTGCTGCGGCATCGTGGGGCTAAAACCATCGCGGGGGCGTGTGACGCTGGCACCTACCGGTGATTACTGGTATGGCGGTGCTTGTTTTCTTTGTTGTTCACGCACCGTAAGAGATACTGCCGCTTATCTGGACGTCGTGGCTGGCGCACTTCCGGGTGATCCCTATACACCTCCAACTCCGGATTTACCTTGGTTGGAACTGTTGGCACAGGAACCTAGAAAATTGCGTGTCGGATTTACTGTTACTCCCCCCAATGGCACCCCAATTGATGCTCAGGTGAAAAAGGCTGTGCTGGCAACAGTACGTACTCTGGAAGGTCTTGGACACAGAGTGGAAGAGCATGATATGGCGTTTGACACCACTTCTGCATGGAAGTCTTACACAGACATGATTTTCGTGCAGGCAGCGTCAGATTTAAATGATCTATCAAGCATTGTTGGACGGCCAATGACACCAGATGATGTTGAGCCAATTACTTGGGCAATTATCGAACGTTATCGTTCGATCAGTGGTATGGCACATGCCAAAGACATAGAGCAGATCCGCTTGCTTGGACGAGAGCTAACCAATGACCTTTTGCCTTACGATATTTTCATTACGCCTACGTTGACACAATTACCGCGTCCCATTGGCTATTATGATATGTCGGAGACTGACATTGACCGTTACTACAACAAATGGACAGATTCAGTTTTCGCCTTTCCTTTCAATATTACTGGTCAGCCGGCGATCTCACTGCCGCTTGGCTGGAGCGATGATGGTATTCCCATTGGTGTACAACTTGTCGGTCGTTATGGCGACGAGGCTACTGTACTCCAGGTTTCCGCTCAACTAGAGCAAGCGATGGCTTGGAAAGACCGTCGGCCACTGATAACAACCTGAAGAATGGCACTATAACAAAATATGTGCAGAGCAAGTGTGTGAGATACGTCTGAAATTGGAGTAGGGGTTGATCTTATGAACAACCTTTACGCGTATATCAATCGTACATCGCTCGTACAGCATATGCCGGATAATTATCTTTAGCGGGACAGGAACAGAAGGATGTTCGGATTATCCTTCTGGCCTGAACCAAATGATATTACAAAAAACTGTAACTATTTGTTCTTCAATGCCTGAACGCTTTCAACCAAGTCAGCCAACTGAGCAACCACGCGATCCCCCACATCGGCATTATCACCACCCAGTGCTTTATTCCGCATAAAATCACGTTTGATTTGCTGCCAGCGTTGCGCCTCTTCCGGTGTCATTGTGCCGCGAATCTCTGCCAGTTTGAGTAGGTTCTCTTCGGCACCACTCGTCAGTAATTGGGCTTCACCTAAATAGTGATCATCAATAATGCGGCGTATTTCTTCAGCATTCATAACCGCAGAAATCTTTTCGCTGAGTTTATTCATGTTGCGATAGCTGCCCTGCAACTTGAACGGTGGCTCTGTCCGGTATTTGTCGGATTGCGCGGCACTGGCAATGTATTGTTGGTTCACCTTGAAGATGACATCCCGCATCATCAGCAAACGCTCAAGAATGGCGACGATTTCGGTGATCTCTGCTTCACTGTAGGGGTAACTCAGATTATTGCTGGAAAATGGTTTGCCCATTGCTTTATCGATAAACAGATAGAGGTCATTCATATCGCGCAATGCCAACGGAGCCAATACTGGATTTGAGGTTAGACTGTTTTCAATATAACTCAGCGTAAATGCCTCTTCCATACCACCCAATACTTCACCGAGGTTATAGATATCAGCCCGGTTTGCCAGCATATCCGGAATTTTGAACAGTTCGCCGGATTCGGTATAAGGGTTACCAGACATAACAACACAGAATTTTTTGCCACGCATGTCATAGGTTTTAGTCTGGTTTTTCCAAACCCCTTCGATACGCCGTGTACCGTCACACAAGGAAATAAACTTCTGCAAGAATTCAGGGTTGGTGTGCTGGATATCATCCACATACAGCATCACGTTATTGCCCATTTCCAACGCCAGATTCAGCTTTTCCAATTCCTGACGGGCGGTGGCATTCGGGGCTTGAGCGGGATCAAGTGACAGAACGTCGTGCCCCAATGCGGGTGCGTTGATCTTCATGAAGATCAATCCAAGGCGATTGGCGATATATTCCATCAAGGTCGTTTTGCCATAACCCGGTGGGGAAATCATCAATAACATCCCCATCAAGTCGGTGCGCTTACCTTCCCCAATGGCACCAATTTGTTTGGCAAGGTTGTCGCCAATTCGCGGCAGGTAAACATCGTTGATCAATTTGTTGCGCACAAATGAACTGAGTGGCCGGGCCTTGAATTCATGCAGCCGTAGCGCTTTTCTCTGCTGATTCAATACGTTTTGGCGCAATTCCTGATAATGGTGATAGGCAGGAATAAAGACCTTACGCTGTTTACGCATCCGGCAGAAATAATCATCAAGATTCAGGGTCAGAGTTTGATTGACGATGGAAGGGTGTTCGCCGATCAAATCCATGACGGTGAAATGCAGATCGACTTCACTGAAAGTTCTTGTAATTGCTGAGTAAATGGCTGTAATGCCTTTTCGCTGGCAAGGAATTCGGCTGTCGCCAGAGAAATACGTTGCTGGCTATCAGACAGTTGCGCTTCCATTTCATCAAGGCGGGACAGATCGATATAACGATGATTGCGCAAAGTGATCAAATGACCACGCTGGATGCTCAGGCTGTTTAAGGCTTCAATGAATTGCTGAGTCTCTGTCCAGCTTTCCGGCAGCATCGCAGACAATAAATCTTTCTGATACGACGTCGCTTCATTCATGGCCCGAACAGACTGGCGGCGGATGCTTTCTACTTTTTCGTATTCATCCAGTACCTTTTCGCCAGTATTGGCGATCTCTTTCAGCAACCCAGCGATATTCAGGCTCTGTTCGTCATTAAACCTATGTTCGTCGTTAAACCTATGTTCGTCATTAAACCAATAGTAGATATCCACCAGACGGCGGGTGTCCTGACAGAGTTTTTCGTAGAGCAGGGAAGACACCTGCTGTTGGAGCGATTGAGTTTGGCCAGTTTCGGTTGTAATGGACGCAATAACATTGCTGTCAGTAATAAGGAAATGAAACTCACGGCAAAGAAAGTGATGGTTCCAAGTAAATAACGGAGTACATCGGTTTCAATAAAGCGGAGCATCAAGTGCATGCTGAAATAACTCAAAGGCCAACCAATCAGAGTAAACAGCGTGATAATAATGGTGACAGGAATTCCTGTTAGGCCAAGTTTCGTTAACCAACCTGCCAAGCTTGAGGCATCTAATTCATCCATATCCATATTAAGGATATCAATATCAAGCAAACCAAAAGCAGCACATATCCAATAAAACAAAATAATGAATAATAACCCGCTGAAAATAACAACTGGAAAAGCCAAACAATTTTGTAAGAAAAGCTCCATCAGAATGTTGTCTCAAGACGATAATGATTATTAAATAATACTTAATTAAAACAGTTTTAAAAATAACTTAATAGAGGAAAAGAGGGCTTTTTTGAATCTTATCGCAATAATTAGATCACTCTGATTTATTGAAATTATTCATAAATATTGAACTTTCAATATGGTTTTTTTTGGAATTTATGCTGAAAGGAAATGATGAGTACCAATATGAGTGGGAAATATAAATTAATTTTCTCATAAAGTGAAAATTATTAGAGGAAAAATCTAAAGTTGTCAGTTGAGAAAGGAATGGGGGAAGTTTATTTTGTTAATTATGAATCAGTAAATATTTTATAAGTAAATTTATTTAATTATAAATATTACCCATTGTTAATATTGGGGTGAGAAGTTTGAGCAGACATGGATAGAGGTCTTTCTTACCGTTCAAAATCAGATAGCTCCATCTTATTGTTTGGCTGATAGTGTAGAAAGTGTCAGAAGACAATTGTCAGCAACTGAACACTGAGTTGTTGTTATATTGTTACCGTGAACAAATATGGCCGGACGGTCATCATTCATCAGCCAGCCAGTACGGGAAGCATCGAATGAGCTGTAAGAGAGAAAAAGCGAACTTCGGAATTAGAACCCGTAATTCATCCTCGGTGAGATTTTGAATCTCTCGTGATAGCTGGTAGATGAGAGCGTTTTTGAAAACTTTGAAAATAAAGTCGGCACTTTTTAGGGAACATGACCGCTGAGTGTACCAAAAAATAACTTATTAATTAGAATGTTATATTTTAAATAAATTGCCCCATTGTAAGCAGTAGGGGATATTAGGCTCTAGTCATCTGAAAAGAAAACAACCATATTAGAAATGCCCGTATCACAAAGTAATTATCAATAAATTCAGATTGTGCTTGCTTATAACGATATTACTTCCAACTAAGAGATTGTTTTTGTATGGATTATATCGCCAGTGATAACCCTAAGGCCACGATTGCATTGGATTAGTTTGAGACAGCGGGCGTGTACTCAGCCTGAGATGTATAAAGTCGGCCGGCTGAAAGGCACCAAGGAAGTAGTGGTCAGACCCCGTTACATCCTTGATATACTGGGTTGAAGGGGAGGTACTGGAGGTTTACTCATACTTTATGCAGCTCAACAATGGCCGCCTACTGAGTAAGAAACTTGACAAAATTTTCGGCGAAGCCGGGAAATTCAGACCACTGCGGCAATTAAAATTGGGCTAGAGTACGATTTTTTCGTTTTCTGAGATACCCCCAGTATTCCCTCTGGAACTTGTGTGCATATCTATCGTTTGACCTCTTTCGGCTGTTTACCTTTCGAACCGTTATCCTTAAACAAAGCTGAGGTTACGATATGATTTCTTACACATTTTCATTGAAATCCAGTCTGGTTAACGCTTTGAACTCAATCCTCCGCTAGGAATGAATCCAATGGCAGTTGTGGCTCCCGCTGCTGCAGCTCCTATTACAACCCCGCAGGTCCACCAGGTATCCCTGCTAACGCACCAACAATAACTGCTGCGCCGATAGCATTAGCTGGTGTAGGAGGGGCGCCGCCGCCAGCACCAGAAACAACGTTCAATAAGTTATGACTAATTTCTTTCATACATCACCTCTATTTATTTGATTTAAAATTGGAGTGATGATTTTTATCATTTGAAAAATAAAATCTCAATCAGTTTTTCACAAATATACTTAAATCCAAAAAATAATACAATTGCTATTGCTAGATTATAATAATTATCACTTTGTAAAATTGACAGTGACGATTTGTTTATAAAAAATATTGAAAGGCATAAGCCAACTATATTTGAAATGGCCATTTTCTTTAATTTATTCAATTTATTCATTTTCGACATTTAACCTTATTAATTGATTATCATTACAACTACCCATAGATTAATCTAACTCTAAATTATGTTGATCTGATGGTAATTAATCGCATTCGATAATAAGTTGCTTATCGTCATAAATAATGGGAATTATCTTAAACTTTTTCACTTATCCTATCCTTCATCTTGTTTACATTTATGCATAACTACAGTGACTGAAAATACTACTTTGCTCACCCGTTTACAACATTGTTTGTTTTTGAGTTTTTGCTCCTATAGTAAATGAATAATTAATTAAGTGAAGAATAATCCATTTCATCGCCATTTTATTTGTGCTTTTAGTATGAAGAATCGATGAATATTTTACTTCAGAGTTCTCTCAATTAGCTCCTATCACTTCAATGCTTTTCTTGAGACCTAAAGTGCGGGCAAACCGCTAGATAATTCTGATACTGGTATGGGAGGATATACTTCAATATGGATTAAAAATGGCGGGCGTACCTTGAAATCCATTGGGTATAGTTCATAAATATGCTTGCACCTTTCGCCATATTTTGTCAGCTTTAATGGGGTCAGTGTGTCTGATTAATTTCTCTCAAGACAGGGTATCCATGATGAAAAGTGTAGGTTTTATCGGCTGGCGTGGTATGGTCGGCTCAGTATTGATGCAGCGGATGTTGGAAGAGCGGGATTTTGATGAGATCAATCCGGTTTTTTTTACAACTTCCCAGCATGGGCTTCCTGCCCCGCAGTTTACAACAAATAGCGCAGGCAAATCAGGTGTGTTACAAGATGCTTTTGATATCGAGGCGCTGAATGCGTTGGATATTATCATTAGCTGTCAGGGTGGGGATTATACTAATGAAATCTATCCCAAACTGAAGGCAACAGGTTGGCAGGGATATTGGATCGATGCCGCTTCTGCGCTGCGTATGAATGATGATGCAGTCATTATTCTTGATCCTGTTAACTATCAGCATATTCAGAATAGCCTGAATAAAGGTATCAAAACCTTTGTTGGCGGTAATTGTACCGTTAGCTTGATGCTGATGTCGTTGGGCGGGTTGTTTGCCAATGATTTGATTGAATGGGCATCGGTATCGACCTATCAGGCAGCTTCTGGCGGTGGTGCTCGCCATATGCGTGAGTTGTTGGTGCAAATGGGGATGCTGCATAATCAGGTTTCTGGGGAGTTACAGAACCCTGCTTCCGCGATTTTGGATATTGAAAAACGTGTAACAAATTTTACCCGCAGCGGTGCATTGCCAACGGATCAATTTGGCGTTCCTTTGGCGGGAAGTTTGATTCCGTGGATTGATAAGCAACTGGAGAATGGGCAGAGCCGCGAAGAGTGGAAAGGTCAGGCGGAAACTAACAAGATCTTGAATATGGGTAACAACGTGATTCCGATTGATGGCCTGTGTGTCCGTGTTGGGGCATTGCGCTGCCATAGTCAGGCATTTACCCTGAAATTGAAAAAAGACATTCCGATTCATGAGATTGAAACGTTGTTGGCTTCCCATAATGATTGGGTTCGCGTTATCCCGAATGATCGTGAATTGACGATGCGTGAGTTAACGCCCGCCGCAGTTAACGGAACATTGAATACACCAGTTGGTCGCCTGCGTAAGCTGAATATGGGGCCGGAATATCTATCCGCCTTTACTGTTGGTGATCAGCTGTTGTGGGGAGCGGCTGAGCCATTGCGCCGGATGTTGCGTATTTTATTGTAGAAAGTTTGTTATAAAAATTGGCCGCCAATGGGATAAAGATAATCAAGATTGGCGGCGAATCGTTTTGGAATTTGTTGTGTTATTGGCATATTGTGTTATTGGCATAATGCAGTATATCTATAACCTCCATGCTCTGGAGAGAATAACCAGGCCCTGTTGTTATTGGGGTCTAATAGCATAGTATTTTTTGTATCATCAACAAATCCCATCCTATTATAAGCTCTTGAAAGATGAGATGTTGCTGTCGTTAATTTTAATTTTCCATGATGGCCTGTTTGGTAGGATAAATTTACTGCTTTTTCCATCAATAAATAAGCACAATTTTGGATACCCGGATGGGTAATCAGGTAACTGACTTCAGGATAATGTAGGAATTCATCACATTCATTGTATGCAAATAACATTATCCCAATGGGCATTATTTGAGAAGATACTGAGTTTGTTGGAAAATGAGTCGTGTAACACACAAAGTAGGCATAATTGCAAAATTGATATAAATTCTGGTTTTTGGACTTAAGCCGAAATGATAAGTTATCTTTCACTGTAGATAGTAATTCATCTGTTATACAACATCTAAGATCCCATGATTCTTCGGAGGAAAGGCTCGCTTTTTTTTCTATATCGCATTTCCTACGATACGTATTATTGATATGTGATAGCCATCCATCGTTTTTAATTGAATCATATAATTTTATGACTGCTCTTTCTGCTTCTTGTAATGATACCTTTTTAATTATTGGTATATATCCATTTATCAACCTGGGGTTGTGGTGGTTAACGTTGATATTCAATATATTATCAGAGGGTAGAGTATGGAAAGAGTTTGAACGGGATAAAGACCCGGATGATGTTCTGTGTATGTAGCTATGAGAAGAAGGATTCCGTTTTAACATAACAATAACCTTTATAGTAGAAATGAAATATTCATATTAAAGATCGGCACGTTCCTTTGAATCGATAGTTCCTAGATTCTGGGGTGAAGAGTCAGGCTTGATTTCCATTAGGCGTTAATACCATACAATATGGTGCATAAATGGTAAACCCTCACTGTTGATAAATTCTTATCGCGAATTTATCAATTGTATAAAATAATTTTAAGTTTTCATGCTGCCCTGTTTTATAATATATATTAACAACTTTCTTTATTAATATGTTAATAAAGAAGGGAATCCCTGATTACCCGGACGAATAACAATACATTATATGAAGGTGGGAAATTAAAAGGTTTTGATCCATGTATTGAGATTAAATTCTGCTTATATTTTTAGTAAAGCCATTTTTTGTTTTTTCATAATAAAATGTTGCGTATTCTGCTGTAGGAAGAACTTAATTTTTATTGGGTTAATAGAAATAGACCGCCAATTGGATAGATAAATTGGCGGTTTGGATTTTATCATTTTTCATTGAATACTTTGTATTATCGTTAATTTCAGCAAGTTCCTGTAAATCGATAACCGCCATGACTCGGAGAGAAAACCCAGGCTTTGTTTCCATTCGGGTCTAATGTCATCTTCATATTATCTGGTTCTTTCATATTAATAAAACCCATCTTTTCATAAACTTTTGGAGATAGTTCATCTGTTGCAATTGTTAGTTTCAATTTTCCGTGATAACCCATTTGATAAGATATATTAACTGCTTGTTCCATCAGTAAATAGGCACAATTCTGGATGCCTGGGTGGGTTATAAGGAAATTTATCTCAGGATAATAGGGTGAGTTATGTTTAGAATTATATTTTCTAATTAGCATGACTCCGATAGGTTTCGTATTATTATAACAAACAAAACAAGTATGATTTTGGGTATCTCCCATTTTCTTCAGTAGATTCAAAAGCTTTTGCATCTTATTTAAAAGATTATATGTTGTGCAGCATCTTATATCCCATAAGTCTTCGCGTGTTTTTTCTTGTTTTTTGTATATCTCTTTTTCTCTTTTAGTCATATCATTAATATGACTAATCCATCCGTCTGTCTTGATTGATTGGTAAAGTTGATTAACTGCAATTATTCCCTTTTCCATGTTAGTT
The DNA here is from genome assembly GCF_028598555.1 of Xenorhabdus anantnagensis. Lineage (GTDB taxonomy): Bacteria > Pseudomonadota > Gammaproteobacteria > Enterobacterales > Enterobacteriaceae > Xenorhabdus > Xenorhabdus anantnagensis. The sequence goes on along the minus strand of NZ_JAQRFN010000008.1, from coordinate 154,216 downwards.
TCTCTGATTACTGGTACATATCCGTTAATCAATCTGGGATTTTGGTAATTAACGTTTATATTCAACATATTATCAGGTGGTAAAGAATGGAAAGATTTTGATCGGGATAAAGAGTCTGATGGAGTTTTGTGTATATAATTATTAAAGGAGGCAGTTCGTTTTAGCATGATGAAATCTCTTTTATTGTAAATGAATTGGCTTTTGGTGAAAATAAGTAGTTGGTTTTTATTATTTTTTGTGTTGGAGGAGGTGGATTGCCGTAGAGATGACTGCTTTATATAGGATAAATAAAATATTTTCTTTGTCTATTTAAAATGTATATATTTTTTATTGATTATTATTTTTAATAAATTATAGAGCTATGCTTTCAGTCTTGTTTTTTCTGGATTTTCATCTTTCCTGATTATTTTATTTAACTAGCGTTAATTTAAAATGATTATCTGGTTTTCCTATCACATTGATTGCTCTGATTATCGTTATAAATAAAATAATAATGACATATTGGGCAGGGTTGGGAAATGAAACCTCATACATGAATCTGTATGAGGGGTTTTTTATCCCAGATAACATGATCATCTGGGATATAAGATTTAAGCAACTAAGATCAGATATCAATATTCGCTGCTTTTAGCGCATTTTCTTCAATAAAGGCACGGCGAGGTTCAACTGCATCCCCCATCAACGTTGTGAACAGTTGGTCAGTTGCAATCGCATCCTTCACTGTTACACGCATCATGCGACGTGTTTCTGGGTTCATGGTGGTTTCCCACAACTGATCAGGGTTCATTTCCCCCAGACCTTTATAACGTTGAACGGAAAGACCACGACGCGATTCTTTGGTCAGCCATTCCAGAGCCTGTTCAAAGCTGCTTACCGCCTGACGACGCTCACCACGTTCGATATATGCATCTTCTTCAATCAAGTTCGCGAACAATGCCCCCAGTTTGGTGATACGGCGATATTCGCCACCGTGGATGAAGTCGAAATCCAGATTGTAGTTGGTATCAACACCATGTGTACGAATGCACAGAACTGGTTCGAAAATTTGGCGTTCACGGTTCTCATGGATTTGATAGCTGTAAGTGCTGGCATGTTGCTCTTTGTCATTCAGACGAATAACCAACGCACTTACCCATTCTTCCACTTTTGCCTGACTGTCCAGAGCATCTTCAGTCAGTTTTGGATGGTAAATCAGGCTGTTCAGCAGAGCCAGAGGATACATACGTTCCATGCGACGGATGATTTTCTGGGTAGTATTGAATTCAGTTACCAAGTTTTCCAGTGCTTCACCTTTCAGGGCTGGTGCATGTGGGTTGGTATACAATGCAGCGCCATCCAATGCGATGGACATCTGGTAGGCTTCCATTGCATCGTCATCTTTGATGTATTGCTCTTGTTTGCCTTTCTTCACTTTATACAGTGGTGGCTGGGCAATGTAGACATAGCCACGCTCGATGATTTCCGGCATCTGGCGATAGAAGAATGTCAGCAACAGGGTGCGGATATGTGAACCATCAACGTCGGCATCGGTCATGATGATTATGCTGTGATAACGCAGCTTGTCCGGATTATATTCATCACGGCCAATTCCGCAGCCCAGAGCGGTGATCAAAGTTGCGACTTCCTGTGAAGAAAGCATTTTATCAAAGCGCGCTTTCTCAACGTTCAGGATCTTACCTTTCAAAGGCAGAATAGCTTGATTCTTACGGTTGCGCCCTTGTTTTGCTGAACCACCCGCAGAATCACCTTCCACCAAGTAGAGTTCGGACAGGGCAGGATCGCGTTCCTGACAGTCAGCCAGTTTGCCCGGCAATCCGGCCAGATCCAGAGCACCTTTACGGCGGGTCATTTCACGGGCTTTACGCGCTGCTTCGCGGGCGCGGGCTGCATCAATGATTTTACCGACGACAGTTTTGGCATCGTTCGGGTTTTCCAGCAGGTATTCCACCAACTTCTCATTCATCAGAGTTTCGACTGCGGTCTTCACTTCGGAAGAAACCAGCTTATCTTTGGTCTGGGAAGAGAATTTAGGATCAGGTACTTTAACGGAAATGACTGCAATCAGACCTTCACGGGCATCATCACCAGTGGCACTGACTTTAGATTTTTTGTTGTAGCCCTCTTTATCCATATAGCTATTAAGGGTACGGGTCATCGCGGTACGGAAACCAACTAAATGGGTTCCTCCATCGCGCTGAGGAATGTTGTTGGTGAAGCAGTAAATGTTTTCCTGAAAACCATCATTCCATTGCATGGAAATTTCAACGCCAATACCGTCTTTTTCTGTAGAGAAATAGAAGACATTTGGATGAATTGGGTTTTTATTACGGCTCAGGAACTCAACAAACGCTTTGATGCCTCCTTTATAGTGGAAGAGATCTTCTGCGTTTGTACGTTTGTCGACTAAACGAATGGAAACACCAGAGTTCAGGAATGATAATTCACGCAGGCGTTTTGCCAGAATATCGTATTCGAATTCAGTGTTAATCTTGAACGTATCCATACTTGGCCAGAAACGGACAGTGGTTCCTGTATGTTCGGTATCGCCAACGATGTTCAGCGGAGACTGTGGAACACCATGGTGGTAGGTCTGTTCGTGGACTTTTCCGTCACGACGGATAGTCAGTTCCAGTTTTTCCGATAAGGCGTTAACAACAGAAACCCCTACGCCATGCAGGCCGCCAGAAACTTTATAGGAGTTGTCATCGAATTTACCCCCCGCATGCAGCACGGTCATGATAACTTCTGCTGCTGAAACACCTTCTTCTTCGTGTATGCCGGTAGGAATACCGCGGCCATCATCCTGCACAGAAACCGAGTTATCTGCGTGGATAGTGACAATTATCTTGTCACAATGGCCTGCGAGGGCTTCGTCGATAGCGTTGTCAACAACCTCGAAGACCATGTGGTGCAGGCCAGTACCATCATCGGTATCACCGATATACATGCCTGGACGTTTACGGACAGCATCCAGCCCTTTTAATACCTTGATACTTGAGGAGTCATATGTATTCGACATCAACGTTTCTCGCTCATCTTAATCCTGTGGTTGAACCTCGATTTTGCCATGTTCTACGCGAAACATCCTGCTATTTACATCAATCATGTCTGTAACTTGCCCAGGTGTAATTGCACTGACAAACACTTGGGCTTGCGTAGATTTTAGACGCTCGGCTAATAGCTGACGACGGCCGGCATCCAGTTCTGAGGCAAAATCATCAAGCAGATACAGGCATTTTTGCCCGCTCTGTCGGGTGAAATATTCACCCTGTGCTAACCTCAACGCGCACATCAGTAGCTTCAACTGACCACGGGACAGCATATCTTCTACTGGTGTACTGTCCGCCCTGATCCGCAGATCGGCTTTATGCGGGCCGGAAGCCGTGTAGGTTAGCGATCTGTCGCGCTCAAATTGCCGCGCGAGCAGTTCCGCATATTCACTCTCTTTATCCCAGCCTTGTTGGAAGCTGATGCTGAGTGTGAATTCAGGTAAAAATTGTTTACAGGTTTTTTCTATATCCTCGGAAATTCCTGCAATATACTCAGCCCGCCATTGGCTGATTTCGGTTGCCAGCGGAGCAAGCTCCCGATCCCAATGCTGGATTTGGCTGTAGCGGGTGACTTGTCGCAATGCCGCATTCCGCTGCTTGAGCAGCCTTTTCAGGTTGGCCCAAGCAGTAAAAAAGCGTGGTTCATTGTGAAAACATCCCCAATCAATAAAAGCCCGGCGATATTTCGGGCCACCATTTAGTAAAGTAAAACCTTCTGGCGTAATAAGTTGCATGGGCAGCATTTTTGCCAATTCAGCAATTTTATGCCCATCACTGCCATCTATCCTGACCTTGCTATCGCCTTGACGGTTTTTGCTTAAACCCACTGACAACATACGTTCATGGGATTGCTGATTAATTCGCCCATGAAGAATGAACTCTTCGCAGTCATGGCGAATTACCCTTCCTGCCTGAATACTGCGAAAAGCACGACCATGGCCTAATGTATAAATGGCTTCCAGTATACTTGTTTTGCCGCTACCGTTTGGCCCAACCAGAAAATTAAAACCAGTTGCCAATGACAGATCAGCATCCGCGATATTACGGAAATCGCGGATCAGCAAACGCGAGAGAATCATATTTATGAGTTAATTCTGTTATAGGCGCATTCTTTACAGACGCATCGGCATCACGACATAAGTCGCAGCTTGACTGGCTGAATTCTCAATTTTTACACTGGATGTGGCATCCGTTAGCAGGAGGCTCACTTGCTCGCATTTCAATGCGTTTAGAACATCCAATACGTAGCTGACATTAAAGCCAATTTCCATTTCAGTGCCCTGATAACTGACATCAACGATCTCTTCTGCTTCTTCCTGCTCAGGATTATTGGCGGTAATTCTAAGTTGGTTTTCACTTAAATAGATGCGAACGCCACGGAATTTTTCGTTGGATAAAATCGCTGCCCGTGAAAATGCCTGCTTAAGCGTGTCACAATTGGCTTCCAACGTTTTATCAGGATTTTTTGGCAGTACGAGGCGATAGTCAGGAAAGCGGCCATCAACCAACTTCGATGTGAAGATAAAATCACTAACATGGGCACGGATGTTGTTGCGACCAATCTGTAGTTGCAGTGGGTTGTCACCGCCATCCAGCAGACGCATTAATTCAATGACCCCTTTGCGAGGTACGATCACTGAATGGGACGGCAGATTTTGCCCGATGTTCATGGAGCAAACCGCCAAACGATGGCCATCGGTGGCTACGGTACGCAGTTCTTCGCCTTCAGTTTCAAACAACATGCCATTCAAGTAATAGCGAACATCCTGATGCGCCATGGAAAATTGAGTGGACTCAATCAGACGTTTCAGTGTGGCCTGAGGCAGAGAAAATTCGACTTCGCTCTGCCAGTCATCAAGATTGGGAAAATCTGAAGCGGGTAGAGTCGAGAGCGAAAAACGGCTGCGACCAGAACGGACGAGAATGCGATCGCCGTCCAGTTCTACGCTGATTTCCGCTCCGTCAGGCAACCCGCGCCAGATATCAAAGAATTTACGTGCAGGGACAGTGGTTGCACCTTGTTCATGTGGCTGGGCAAGTGTAACCCGAGCCTTCATTTCCATTTCCAAATCGGTGCCCGTCAGCAGCAGGGAACCGGGTGTAACCTGTAATAATAAGTTGCCTAAAATGGGCAGGGTAGGGCGGCCGCCCAAGGGGCTGCTCACCTGCTGTAAAGGTTTTAATAATTGCTCACGTTCAATGATGAATTTCATAGCGCTAGGAAGATAATGTTCTGATTAAGTTAGAAAAATCTTCTTTGATGTCATGACTTTCTTCACGCAGTTGTTCGATTTTCCGACAAGCATGAAGTACAGTTGTATGGTCACGTCCACCAAAGGCATCCCCGATTTCAGGCAAGCTGTGATTTGTCAGCTCTTTTGCCAGCGCCATTGCCATTTGTCTCGGACGGGCAACGGAGCGTGAGCGGCGCTTGGAAAGCAGATCCGCAACCTTGATTTTGTAATATTCAGCCACAGTTTTCTGAATATTATCAATGGTTACCAGCTTTTCCTGTAGAGCCAATAAGTCACGTAATGCTTCGCGTACAAAATCAATAGTAATCGCACGGCCTGTAAAATTGGCATTGGCGATGACTCTATTCAAAGCGCCTTCGAGTTCACGAACGTTAGATCGCAGGCGTTTGGCAATAAAGAAAGCCACTTCTCCCGGTAACTGGATTTGATTCTCGTCAGCTTTTTTCATCAGAATGGCAACGCGAGTCTCCAGCTCCGGTGGTTCGATAGCAACGGTTAATCCCCAGCCAAAACGGGATTTTAACCGATCTTCGACGCCATTGATCTCTTTCGGATAGCGGTCTGATGTCAGAATAATCTGTTGATTACCTTCTAACAAGGCATTGAACGTATGAAAGAATTCTTCTTGGGATCGCTCTTTATTTGCAAAAAACTGAATATCATCGATCAGTAGGGCGTCCACTGAGCGATAATAACGTTTAAATTCTTCTATCGCATTGTTTTGTAATGCTTTTACCATATCCTGAACGAAACGTTCAGAATGCATGTAAACCACTTTTGCATTGGCCTTGCGTGCCATGATGCTGTTGCCGACAGCATGCAAAAGGTGGGTTTTGCCCAATCCGGTTCCGCCATAAAGGAACAGGGGATTGTATGCGCCCCCTGGATTATCAGCTACTTGTCTGGCAGCAGCTCTGGCGAGTTGGTTGGATTTACCTTCCACAAAGTTATCGAATGTATGCTTGGGATTAACATTGGAACGATAAGATAACTCTGGCTGGGCTTTTGGGTTGTCCCAACTTGGGCGTACTGATGAATTGGACGGCGCAGCAGCCACTGGCATATCGGCAATGATTTTCTGAGCTGCAGACTGGTTTGGTGAAACAGGCTTATTCCCTACTTCAAAACGCAGTAACGGTACTTCAGGACCACAGAAATCATTTAATAACAAATTGATATTATTGATATATTTCTCTCTTACCCAATCCAGCACAAAACGGTTGGGGGCATAGAGAGCCAAAGTGTTATCACTTAGTTCTGCCTGAAGGGGTCGTATCCACATACTGAATTCTGTGGCAGGTAACTCATCCTGCAATCGGGCAAGACATTGCTGCCAAAGCGAAAGTGACACGGCGAACTCCCCTAAAACAAGACCAATAAAAGAAACCGGAATAAAAGATACGTTATGCTGGGCACAAGGCGTAATTCCTCAATAGAGAGGAAGGTAGCATGTACCTTGTGGCGATTTTTAACATCATCGCTCCCCAACGATCCACATATGAGAGAGGTCGGGATCGTGGCCAACGATCATAACGCAAAAGACGACATAGATCCTCATTCTTTTACACAGCTTTGACGCTTTTTATCCACAGGGAGATCACCACGCTTTGGCACTTGCAGAATATAAAGGCCCGCAAAAGATACTGTAGTGGAATCATGGCATATAGCAAACTTCATTTAGCTATCGTTTAAAATTCAACATGAAAACAACGCGATGATCACTCATTTTAGATGCAATGATCTGTGTATGATCCTTGCGCTTTATTGCACAGTCCGTATAATCTTGCACCCTACGTGTTATACCAACGATTTTTTCCGGCTTATGTCTGGTGAGGATTTGGGGTAAGCACTTCGGGTAGCAAAAAGTCTGACCGAACGTCTGATTAAAATAGAAAATCCGACAGGAAGTCGGTTAGGCTTGTGTCATCTTGGATTGACTCAGGGTAGTACATTTTATTACAATCCTGCCTCTTTCTATATATTGATGTTGCGACTGAGGCATTAGTGTCTACTTATTTCTCACTGGTCGCCAACGCATTTGCTGAATCAGTAACAAATTTTAAGCTAGGTAGAAATCGCTATGAAACGCACTTTTCAACCGTCCGTACTGAAGCGTAACCGTTCTCACGGCTTCCGCACTCGTATGGCCACTAAAAATGGTCGTCAAGTTCTGGCCCGCCGTCGTGCAAAAGGCCGTGCTCGTTTGACCGTTTCTAAGTAATAAAGCTAACCATACCAAGTGGTTAAGCTCGCTTTTCCGAGGGAGTTACGTTTGTTAACTCCCGAGCATTTCACATATGTTTTCCAGCAGCCACAACGGGCAAGCTCTGCAGAGATAACTGTTCTCGGGCGCTTGAATGAGCTGGGGCATCCCCGCATCGGTCTAACCGTCGCCAAAAAAAATGTTAAACGCGCCCATGAGCGAAATCGTATCAAGCGACTGGCTCGTGAAAGTTTTCGTTTAAACCAGCATAAATTGCCTTCAATGGATTTTGTGATTTTGGTGAGAAAAGGGGTTGCTGAGCTTGATAACCGTGAGCTAACGGAAGCTTTGGGCAAATTATGGCGTCGTCACTGTCGCTTGGCTCGCGCCTCCTGATTGCTTTGATCAGAGGCTACCAGTTAGTGATTAGTCCACTGCTGGGGCCTCGTTGTCGTTTCAATCCTACCTGTTCCCACTATGGCATAGAGGCATTGCGCAGGTTTGGAATGATAAAAGGCAGCTGGTTAACAGTGAAGCGTGTATTAAAATGCCATCCTTTACACGAAGGTGGTGATGATCCTGTCCCACCTAAAAAAAACGACGATAACAGAGAACATTAACGATGGATTCGCAACGCAATCTTCTTCTCATCGCCTTGCTGTTTGTTTCGTTCTTGGTCTGGCAGGCGTGGGAAAATGACAAAAACCCACAACCAACAGCCCAGATCACGCAGCAAGCAAATACTACGCTGAGTAGCGAAGCAAGCAGTGGGCAAGGTAAACTGGTCACCGTGAAAACGGATGTGCTTTCATTGCATATCAATACCCGTGGCGGTGATATCGAGGAGGCTGATCTGCTGGCCTATCCAGATACTCTGGGCTCCAAAACACCGTTCAAATTGCTGGAAACAACCCCTGAGTTCACTTATCAGGCTCAAAGTGGATTAACTGGTGCCAATGGTCCAGATAAGCAAGCTGAACGTCCGCTTTATCATGCCGCCCAAAATAGCTTTGTTTTGGCTGATGGTCAGGATGAATTACGTATTCCGATGACTTATACCGCACCGGATGGCGTGGTTTATGTCAAGACCTTCGTTTTAAAACGCGGTGGCTATGCAGTTTCTGTTGATTACAGCATCAATAACGTCACTGACAAACCATTGCAGATGGCGTTTTTCGGTCAGTTGAAGCAGAGCATTGATTTGCCAAAACATCGTGATAATGGCAGCAGCAACTTTGCTCTGCATACTTATCGTGGTGCTGCTTACTCTTCTGATGACACAAAATACGAAAAGTACAAATTTGGTGATATTGAAAGCAAAGAGCTTTCCGTATCCACAAAAGGTGGCTGGGTTGCGATGCTCCAGCAATATTTCGCTACTGCTTGGGTTCCGGGAGAAAGTAAAACCAGTACTTTCTATACCATTGACCTGAAAGACCAAAAAATGGCGATCATCGGGTACAAGGGTGAAAACATCAATATCGCGCCGAAGAGCCAGCAGAATATCTCTTCTACTCTGTGGGTAGGCCCTGAAATTCAGGACAAAATGGCGGCGGTTGCACCCCATCTGGATCTGACCGTCGATTACGGTTGGTTGTGGTTCATTTCTCAGCCATTGTTCAAGCTGCTGAAATTCCTGCATGAATTCATCGGTAACTGGGGCTTCTCCATTATTGCGATCACCTTTATCGTGCGCGGTATCATGTATCCGCTGACTAAAGCGCAATACACTTCAATGGCGAAAATGCGCCTGTTGCAGCCGAAAATCACCGCGATGCGTGAGCGTTTTGGTGATGATCGCCAGCGCATGAGCCAAGAAATGATGGCGTTGTACAAAACGGAGAAAGTAAACCCGCTGGGCGGCTGCTTACCTCTGGTGATTCAGATGCCAATCTTCCTTGCGTTGTACTACATGCTGATGGGTTCTGTTGAGCTGCGCCATGCACCGTTCATTGGTTGGATTAAGGATTTGTCTGCACAAGATCCTTACTACATTCTGCCATTGCTGATGGGTGTGACCATGTTTGTTATCCAGAAACTGTCACCAACTACCGTGACTGACCCAATGCAGCAGAAGATCATGACCTACATGCCTGTCGTGTTCACAGTCTTCTTCTTGTGGTTCCCATCTGGTCTGGTTCTGTACTACATCGTCAGTAACTTGGTTACCATTATCCAGCAGCAGGTTATTTTCCGCAGTCTGGAAAAACGCGGCTTACATACCCGCGAAAAAAAGTAACACTTTTTAAAAGCTAGTTTTTAAGGTACTCGTTTTAAAATAAGACTAGTTTTAAAATATAAGTAGAAGGCGGTCTTTGACCGCCTTTATTATTGCAGTTTATATACCCAATAGATTTCAGCTTACAGTCGATAAAGCAGCAATTTGCTTGACGATGACGGATATAGGTCAAAAGAGAGAATTTCATGAATACCACCGATACAATAGTCGCTCAGGCCACTCCTCCGGGACGAGGCGGTGTAGGCATTCTGCGTATTTCTGGCCGCAAAGCGGCGGAAATCGCTCAGGTGGTATTGGGGAAACGCCCAAAACCCCGTTATGCTGATTACCTGCCCTTCCGTGATGCAGATGGTTCTGTGCTTGATCAGGGGATTGCACTTTACTTTCCTGGCCCTAACTCATTTACGGGAGAAGATGTACTGGAGCTTCAAGGGCACGGCGGGCCGGTTATTTTGGATTTGTTGTTAAAGCGTATTCTGGCTATTTCCGGCGTGCGCATTGCGAATCCGGGGGAGTTTTCTGAACGTGCTTTCTTGAATGATAAACTCGATTTGGCACAAGCAGAAGCCATTGCAGATTTGATCGATGCCAGTTCCGAACAAGCGGCACGCTCCGCGATGAACTCCCTGCAAGGAACGTTCTCCAACCAAGTTCATCAAATGGTGGAAGAGCTGACTAACTTGCGGATCTACGTTGAAGCCGCGATTGATTTTCCCGATGAAGAAATTGATTTCCTTTCCGATGGCAAGATAGAAGCCAAGTTGGATGAAGTGATCGCAGAACTGGATCAAGTTCGTTCACAGGCGCGTCAGGGCAGCTTATTGCGTGAAGGCATGAAAGTCGTGATTGCAGGGCGTCCGAATGCGGGTAAATCCAGCCTGCTTAATGCACTGGCAGGACGTGAAGCCGCGATTGTGACTGATATTGCAGGTACAACACGTGATGTTTTGCGTGAACATATTCATATTGATGGAATGCCGCTGCATGTGATTGATACGGCGGGATTGCGCGAAGCGAGTGATGAAGTGGAACGTATCGGCATCGAGCGGGCATGGCAGGAAATCGAGCAGGCCGATCGGGTGCTGTTTATGGTGGACAGTGCGACCACGGATGCTATTGAACCAGCACAAATCTGGCCTGAATTTATGACTAAGCTGCCTGAATCTCTGCCTATTACGGTCATTCGTAATAAGACAGATATGACTGGGGAAGAAATCGGCATTTCAGAAATCAACGGTTATACATTAATTCGCCTCTCTGCCCGTGATGGGAAAGGTGTCGATTCGTTGCGCGACCACCTAAAAGAGACAATCGGTTTCAACAGTAATACTGAAGGTGGCTTCCTTGCCCGTCGTCGTCATTTGCAGGCATTGAATACGGCGGCAGAACATTTGCAGGAAGGCCATCAGCAACTGGTCTTTGCCCGTTCAGGAGAATTGCTGGCAGAAGAACTGCGTCTGGCACAGCAAGCATTGAGTGAAATCACCGGCGAATTTACTTCTGATGATTTGTTGGGGCGGATTTTCTCGAGTTTTTGTATTGGTAAGTGAAAAACGGGTGTTATCACGTTTTATCCAACATAAAATCGAGTTCCAGTGTGACCACTGACGCCATATCTGCTGGCTTGGGGCCAACGGATATGGCGCGATTGACGGCATCAAGTGCGGCATCATCCAGTGTTGTATTGCCTGAAGAATTAATCACTTTGACAGCGGTTAATGTACCGTCGTTCAGCAGGGTAAAGTTAACAATAACCGAGCCTTCCTGTTTCATCCTTTTTGCCTTGCGGGGATAGCGTTTATGACGCTCAATTTCCTGCCGTAATCTGGCGTGGTAATTATCCATCTCGCTATTTCCCTGTCCCACCAAAGGTTGTGACGTTGTTGCCCTGCTCATACTGCTTTCCGAATTAATCTGAGCGCTGCCGCTGGTTGCCTGTTCTGCATTATTGCTTTCTTGTATTTGCGGTGATGGGGCGGGTTTCTTTTCCGTCACCTCTTGCGGTTTTTCTTTCTGCTGCTTTTTACGTTTCTTTGGTTTGTTGATTTCCAGCGGTTTTGCCACTTTGTTTTCGGTTGGGATCGCTTTATCCAGCACCATTTCAGGCTTTGTCGGAGATTCCGGTGCAGTTAAAAGCGGGGTTGGCGGAGAAACAGGTTCCGGCTTATTCTCCCACGATGAGGCGGCAACCATCGTAATGGATAGCCCCGTAGTAGAAGAATTTTTGTTGATATGATGGGCTGTGTCATCATATGAAGCATGTTGGTTGAACAGCCATATCAGACTGATATGCAATAAAATGGCAATCAGGATGCCAACCAGTAAGCCCTTTCTGGGCATCAATGGAAAGCTGGCGGTTGGATTATCTAATATGGCTGCGTTGGTCATACTATTCTCTAAAAAACAAGTCTCTAAAAAACAAGTCCCTAAAAAACAAGTCCCTAAAAAAGAAACCCCTAAAACTGGCTGGTCAGACTGAGTTTAAAGGTTCTGCCCGGTGCCGGTATCATTGAACGGGTCAAAGGATCAAGATAGTAGCGATTGGTTAGGTTTGTGCCAGTTAGCTCTACCGATATAGCTGGGGTGACTTGATAGCTGACATAGGCATCAACCGTAAATACCGGATTCCAGCGCATTGGGTTGTTGGATTGCCCCTTGTAAACACTTGGCAAGGCATTCATCAACCATTTTTCATCTTTGTTTTCTGCTTTGCTGTGGTAGAGCATCCGGCCGCCCAGTTCCAGTTTTTCATCAAGCAGGCGGCCGCCGATGGTCAGATTGGCTGAGTATTTAGGTTGGATAGAGGTGCGTAAATAACCACCGGGGAAGCCGCCATCAATACATTCTGAGATGCCATAACGATTTTGAGAGTCCATTCTTAACACAGAGTTGTTGTCACAAACTTTGTTTTTCATATTGTAGACTAACCCCATATCGGTGAAGAAACTGCCATTATCGTAACGTGCCTGTAATTCCAGACCTGCCAGTTTCTGTTTGTCCAATTGGGAAAATTTATAGGTATTATCCCTATCAAATATATTTTCGATCACAGTATTGTAATAAGAGAGTTTGATATCGGCATGACGTTCAGCATCAACCAACTGGCTGAAATCATAGACAAAACCTACTTCCGTGGTTTTGGATCGCTCAGGTTTAAACTTGTGGCCTATTTGGTTGGTTGGCGAGCCTGAAAAACCGACGGTATCTTCAAAAATACTGGGCATTCTTACCGCTTCGGCATAACGGGTATAAATACGGAAATTGTCTGTAATATAGGCTGTCGCAGAGAAGGTCGGAGCCCAAGCGTGATCCTTACGCTTTGGGGCTGGTTCCCAAGGATCGTCAACATCAGAACCTGATATACCATTTGCATCAACGCTTGTGCCGTATTCATATTTAAAGGCTTCCTTACCACTCATTGGGTCGATAACCTTTTCGTTCATATCCAGTTGACCATTGAAATAGGGGTTATCGCTTTTATTGAGCTTGCCATTGTTGGGATCGTAAAGCCAAGTGAATGTTTCGTGAACCACCTTGCGTTTTTGTCCATCACGTGAAGTGATACTAGTTGTTTCGATAGTAGAATATTCAGTTCTAAGTTTCTTAAGGAACGCCATCCTTTCTGCTGAACTCATTTGCGAGGTTCTGTTTGTTTTTATAAATTGTTCCCTTTTTTGCACTGTATCAGCTTCTGGTTTGGTCAAGGTTCGGAAATAACTCATTTCATATCCGATGGTTTCGCGCTGTTTTTTATAATGATTATCTCTTGCTATGCGCCGTTCATTGAGCAAATCATCTTTAGACCAATAAGATACGCGTTTGGCTCCAGCGCTCAGGGCCAGCCATGAAGTCGGCCGCCAATCAAAGTTAAAGGCGAGATTGATTTCCTGACGCTGTCCTTTACGCGCAGGAGACTGGAAAAAGTACATATTGGTGGAGTTGTAATCATCATTAGATTTTAGGTGTTCCCGCTGGAAATTACCCATCAAGGTCAAGTCCAGACTGGAGTGTAGGGTAAATTTATTGGAGAGATCGACACCCCAGCGGTTGTTTTGAGAATGGGTGGCGGCGGTATTGATCAATGTGCCATCAATATTGGTGCTCCTGCCATCAAGACCGCCCTCCCAACGCCAGTCTCTATCGGAGGGGCTGCGCGGATATCCTCCAGCGGTGTTGGTATTGCTGGTGGTACGGGTTGTCCACAAATTCATGTCGAAATCAATATAAGAGTTACCTGTAGGCTGCCATTTGTAGCTCAGGTTAGCTGCTTGTTGGTGGGCATTAGCCAGTGACCATTGGGGAACCTTATTTTCTTCGGGATTAATCCAGCCCAAGCGTGAGGGCATAATATCGCCAAATTCCATGCGGGTATTGCGAAAGCCCAATAGCAGAGTTTGGTCATCGGTGAAACGCCAAGTGTTTTTGATTAGCACGGAACGCATTTCACTGGAGGTATTGGGGACCTCATTACCGGGGCGATAGATACGTGCGGCAAACGGCAGATAAGGATCTAGTGTTGTTAGAGCATTTTTCATCAGTTTCCTGTCGTTTTCCGTAATGGGAGCATCATAACGATGGGCACCCCCTTTGCCGGCAAAATAGTTCCCCTGACGGCGGTAAGCGTAAGCCAGCATGAGGTCAAAATATTCTTGGCGCGTTCCCACTGCGATGCGGAAGGCATTGTCCTTGAAGCCAAATAGTTTATTGTCTTTCGATGAGTGGGGGGTGATTTTTAAAGCGGGATCAGTCTCGATACCATTTTGGGTAAAGCCCGGAATATCGCGATAGTCCTGTCCCAATGACAAGGAAGGCAGTCGTTCTCTCACCGAGTTGCTACTAGTTTCCAGTTTGGTATTAATGCCGAAGGTTTCCCCTTTCGGTACTACATCAACAATGTCTAAGGTCTTTATGGATACGGCACCACCGACGGAACCTTTGATTCTGCGATTCAGAGAAGGGCCTTTTTCGATTTCGATGCTGCTGATTAAATTTGGATCGATATAATTGCGGTTATTGGCTCCATGATAACCACGCCCAACGGTAATGGCCTGTTCTGTGCCATCAATGGTGACGGGAATACGCCCCTGCCCCTGAACGCCACGGATATTGATATCCAGAGCACCACCATTGCGGGCATCACCGCTATATACGCCAACAGCACCTTTAATTAAATCGGCGGGAGATGAACCTTTATAGCGTTCTATCTGCTTTTTGCCGATATAAATATTGGAGATATCTTTGTCATAGACCGCATCATAACCTGCTTCATCTTTATCACTGTTATCTTTGACACGGATCTTGCCCAGATCCGTCTTGCCGCTTGATGCTGTGACAGCAGGCTTGGATTCGGCAAACAGGGGCGGTGCAGCCAATGAAAATGCCAGTGACAATGCAATTGTGATGGGGGTGAACTGTGTTTTAACTCGGTATGCCATTGATGTCCCTGCCTCAATTTATCGATTATCATCACGCAAATAAAAAACATAAGGTTTTGATTAAAAATATTTTTCCAGCCTTATCAGCACTTCATTTTTGTTATAGCTGTACAGCCAATTGACATTGCTGTGATTGCGTCGGTGGCGGAAAGTAAAAGAAGGTGTCATTCCCCATATTTCAGCGGCAGGGACTTTAATGACTGCGGTATAAATCTGCTCATTATCCTGGCGTCTGGCATTCATCATGGGGCTGTAAGCACCAAAATGGCGCTTTTTCAGCATGGTAAACAGTGAGCCATTAATACCGGGATAGATCTGTCCGGCAATCCCTGCCCGAATTCCCCATTGCTGATAACGATCGACGGGATGCTGGTCATTGTTCCGATAAACCCAATCGCCGCCGCCAAACAGAACAAAATCTTTGTTAATGGCATGGGATAAGGTGAGGTAGGTTGAAGAGAATTCACCATCTTTCCTACGGTAACGTTGCTGATGGCGCAGTTTCTTATGTTCAAGTTCAATATTTAGGGCTGTCTGGGGAGTGAATGCCCATCGCCATTCTGTTTTGACACCCGTGGCGTGATAAAAGGTATCACCCGCACGTTGTTTATATTCAAACAGAGGGCCAAAAGAGAAATCGTGACTCTTGCTTTTATAGTTGTAGCCACCAACCAGCAGAAATGTATTTTCGTTTTCATCTTGGTTATCACGGTAATTTTCACCATAAATCAAGCCACGACCAAAAATGCCATGATGGCCGACAAGTTGATAGCGCCGGCTTAATGTTGCGTCATAAGACATGCCCCATGCTTTGATCGCTTTGGGTACTTGCAGCTTCTGATAGCATTGAATGTTTAAGTGTGGCTGACAAGTGGTTTCCTGATCAGGAGACATATTTACATTGTCGTTATAGGCGTAGCCAGCAGAGAAAGAGCCGCGCCAGCCATTTCTCAGTTCTATCGCTTCCAGATAGCTGTTAATGTTTTTCAACACTATTTCTGGTAACTGCTGTTCTTTATTTAACCCAGCAAACAGTTGTTCGGCTTCCCGATTTTTATGATCTTCAAAATAAACGCGGGCCAGTTCCAGTTTGATACGTGTGAAATCAGGTTGTTGATTCAGAATTTGTTGATAATGATAGGCGGCGAGATCTAAATCTCCTTCAAGACGTGCCAATCCGCCCTGAGCAAAATTAACCAACATAACATCATGCCCCGGCAATTTTTGGTAAGCCGCGAGAAAACGCCTGACATCTGACCACTGTCGATGGTTAGTGGCAAGGTATAGTGCCTGACCGATATCGTTCAGATTATTCTCGACTTGAAATGTCAGCCCATTAATCACAATCTGTGAAGTGTTATTTTCAATAAAAACAGGATCTGGCGTAATCAGGCTGGTTTCATTTTCCTGCTGGTTATGCTGCGCTTCCTGCCAGATTTTTCGAGGGATATCTTCATCGGCATAAGCAGGCAAGGAGAGGAATAAGGCCATCAGTGCCGCTGATAATATTGGCGTTGTTCTATTGTCAGACATCGGGAAACCAGCTTACAAAGTTCACGTTATTAGAAATAAAAAAACAAAGAACAGCGCCAAAAATGGTACTGTTCTCTGAAAAATTAATATTTACTGTTTAGAACCACCGAAAGCGGTATCTTTGGTACTGTCATCTTCAAATTTTGCATATCCTGCCAGACTGGAAGCACTGTCACCGAAGAAGTGGCCAGTGCTTGTTCCAATCAAATCATCAGTAGCGGCTATACCCTCAAATTTAGCATCAGAGCCGATATTGGCATCAATATCTATCGTCATCGCGGTATTTGCCAGTGAACCAATCAGGGTTTTCTCACCAAAATCTGCGGTAAATGTACCGGACAGGGCATTGTCACCGCTGTACTGGTTAATACCTGTTATTGTATAAGTTGCTGTACCGTCGGTCGGAATATTGGTGGTAATATCTTTGCCCGCATAGTAGACAGTATGAGTATTATCATCTGCTTTACCGGTTTGAGACCATTCACCGAAGTAAACGTCAGCATTGGCAACTTTACTGAAATGGAATACACCCATACCGCCGTGAGAGCCTGGCGCGCCCGCCATTGAGATATTATGAATACCATTGCTGTCAGCAGGAGCCATTCGGGTCAAGCCAGCAAAACCGATGAGTTTGCCATCATAAACGGAGCTGACACCAATTCCGGGTTCGTTACCCACTCCACCGTGGGAGCTTGAACTAGATTGAGTTGCCCCAACCGTAATATGTGGTGTCGTTTCTTTCTGGCTTTGACCAAAACCGACTGCTGCCTGAGCCTGTGCCATAAATCCCAATGCGCCTAAAGCGGCGACTAATACCTTAATCTTTTTCATCATTATCCTCGTTTGGAATGGGGGATCCCTCGTTACCCAATCATAAAAACGGCCTGATTTATTGCGCGTGGAAAACGTACACCGATCAAATGATAATGTAAATGATAATTATTTCTATTTGTTTCTATTTTTGTAGGGTTTATTAGATATTATTTTTATTTAATTTATTGATTATTGGTTGTTTTTTTGTGTTTTAGGGAGATTGAAGCTATCTGATTTTTTGTTGAAAATGTGAGGTAGGTCGATTTAATTTACAAAGTTCTAATCTTTTAATTATTAGCAAGTTAAATTTATTGGTTTTGTATTTTATATATCTATCTGGCTGAAAAAGGCTGAATGGGAGATGTATTATGGAAGTAGAAATCATTATTCAATCTGCTGAAGAAAGAACAGATTTTGGCGATGCAATAGGCGAACTTATTGGTAACAATTGGCCTCGGTTCATGAATTATGATGCTGTAGCTGAAAAACATTGGGACAAATTATATGAGTCTGGCTTCAGCCATTTTCAAAAATTTGCCATCTTGAAACAAGGTAAAGAAGAACGCCTTATTGGTCTGTTTAACTCAATTCCTTTTCCTTGGGAAAATCATTCATTAGATCAATTGCCTGATGAAGGATGGGATGCTGTATTAGAGGCCGGTGGAGCAGCGAAAGGAAAGGTACAAGCCAATATGGTATCTGCTCTGGGGATGACAGTTGCTCCTGAGTTCAGGGGGCAAAATGTTCCTGCTTTGTTGCTCAACAGCTTGAAGCAGACTGCCCGGGATGAAGGATTACTAGGGCTTGTGATTCCTGTCAGGCCGAGTCTGAAAAGCAAATATCCTCTGCAAGATTTTATCGAATACTGTAGTTGGAAAAATGACAAAGGCGAGCCGTTTGACCCGTGGATCCGCACACATTGCCGTTTGGGCGCAAAAATCATCAAGCCTGCCCTCCGCTCTATGGATATCTACGGCACACTGGAACAGTGGCAGGAATGGACTGACATGAAGTTTCCACAAAGCGGTGAATATATCATTCCGGGTGGTTTGGTGCCGTTGGTGGTGGATGTTGAAAAACAGATGGCTTATTACATTGAACCTAATTTGTGGATGTATCACCGCCTTGATTAAAAATATTTCTCTAGCTGTATCTGTACTTCATTTTTGTCATAACTGTACAACCAGTTCACATTGCTGCGATTGTGTCGATGGCGGAAAGTTAAAGAGGGGGTCATTCCCAATATCTTAGTGGCAGGGAATTTAATGGAAACAGTATAGATCTGTTCGTTATCTTTGTGTCTGGCACCCAATAATGGGCTGTAGGCTCCGAATTGTTGTTTTTTCAGTGTGAAAAACAGTGAGCCATTAATATGGGAATAGAGTTGCCCGGCAATTCCCGCATTCACTTTCCATTGCTGATAGCGAGCTGCTGGTTGTTGATTGTTTTGATAGATCCAACTGCCGCCACCAAACAGAACTAATTTTTCACTGATGGCATGAGACAGGCTGAAATGGGATGAGGAGTGCTCACCGTCTTTCCAGCGGTAACGCGGCTGATAATTCAATTTCTTATGACCAAGTTCAATATTGAGTGTGGTTTTATTGGTGATAGACCACTGCCATTCCATTTTGGCGCCAATGGCGTGGTATTCGGTATTCCCTGCACGTTGTTGATATTCAAACAGGGGGCCAAAGGCGAAATCATGGGTTCTGCTTTTATAGTTGTAGCCACCAACCAGCAGAAACGTATTTTTGTTTTCGTCGTGGTAATGGTGATAATTTTCACCATAAATCAGGCTGCGGCCAAAAATGCCATGATGGCCGATAAGTTGGTAATGTCGGCTTAATGTAGCGTTATAAGTTACACCCCAATCTTTAATAGGTTTTGGCGATTTCCGTTCGATCACGCACTTTCCTTCTTTGGAAAGCAGGCAAACCGGTTTCTGATTTGGAGACATATTTATATTATCGTCATAGGAATAACCGAATGAGAACGAGCTATGCCAGCCATTTCTTCGGGTTATTGCTTTCAGATAACTGTCGATATTCTTCAGAACCATTTTGGGTAACTGATGCTGTTTACTGACCTCTTGAAATAACTGGCTAGACTCCCGATTTTTGTGATCTTCAAAATAAGTACGCGCGAGTTCCAGTTTGATGCGCGTAAAATTTGGTTTTTGACGTAGAATTTTTTGATAATAAGAAGCAGCAAGTGCCAAATTTCCTTCAAAATGTGCCAGACCACCTTGAGCAAAATTGATGAGTAACGGATCGTGTGCAGGTAGTTTTTGATAAGTGATCAGAAGGCGTCTTACGTCTTGCCACTGTCGATAGTTAATGGCAAGGTACAAGGCTTGACCGATATCCTTAACATTGTTTTCTATCTTGAATTTTTGCCCATGAATGATGATCGATGAAGTATCACTCTTTGCAGAAATGGTATTTGATATTATTAATCCTGCTTCATTTTTTTGTTGATTGTGCTGTTGATTGTATCGTGCGTCTTGCCAAATCTTGTGGCTACTATCTTCATTAGCCTGAGCTTCATTAGCCTGAGCCGCTGGAAAGATGAATGGGATCAGCAGTGATATCAGTAATTCAGGCGCTTTTCTCTTACCAGTTACTTTTCTCTTGCCAGCTACTTTTCTTTTGTCAGACATAGAAAAAACTCACTTACAGATCCCATATTATTGGGAATAAACAGTGATACGAGACGTTATTAGGGCAACGAAGGTGAACGGAAAGGGAAAAGTGGGATAACAGTACCCAAAATGGCACTGTTATCCGGAAAATTACTTTTTATTGCCACCGAAAGCCGTATCTTTGTTCCTGTCACTATCAAATTTGGCAATCCCTGCCAGAGAGGAGGCGGAATCACCATAGAATTTTCCATCGGTGGTTCCATTGATACTGCCGTTGGCTGTGGCTTTGCCTGAAAATCCGGCATCATTATTTATATTGGCATCAATACCTATATTCAGTGAGCTATTGCTCAGTGAGCCATTCAGTTTTTGGGAATCAAAGTTTGCGACTAATTCACCGGAGAGAAGATTGCTACCGTTATATTGGCTAAGGCCTTTCACCGTATAGGTCGCAGTGCCGTTTTTTGGCATATTGGTTGTAACATCTTTGCCTAGATAAAAAACAGTATGGGTGATGTCCGATTTATCAGGGGTTTTTTGTGCCCATTCACCGAAGTAAACTTCCGCATTTGGAACCTGGCCGATATCGATATATTGATTCTCGATACCCCAAATGCTTAATCCCTCTTTTTTGACATCATAGATGTTGTTCTTGTCGAGAGTGGCGAGTTTTTTCAGCTCAGAGGCAGTGAAGAGCTTATCCCCAATTATAGGTATCGAAGAGATGCCTATGGCAGGATCACCGCCTTTCTCTCCGAGTAGAATATGTGGTTTGGTTTCTTGTTGGCTTATGCCATAGCCAACTTTTGCTTGAGCCTGTGTTATCAATCCCAAAACGCCTAACACAGTGATTAATATATTGATCTTTCTCATCATTAACCTCACTGAGAATTAAGTATCTTGTTATCCTGTCATAAGAGCGTCCTGAATTTTTTGTGCAGAAAACGTATGAATTAGAAATGTACACAAAGTAACAATATGATTAATAAATAGTCAGGTAAACTATAAATCAAACCACGTTTTTAAATTGTTGATTTTTATTACTTATACTGGGATTAATCTATTGAAATTAAAGGTTTTTTATATTGAAAAAGGATGCGAGCGAATTTGAGGATATTTCACCGTCTCAATTAATTAATCCAAAATTCGCTGCGGATGGGTATACACGGTTGCCCGTCCCGGCTTGCAAAATCCGACTAGTGTCAGATTGCATTTTTGTGCGACTTCAATGGCGAGTGAGGTTGCAGCAGAAACGGCAAATAAAATTTCTGCGCCACAATTGGCTGATTTTTGCACCATTTCATAACTGGCGCGGCTGGAAACCAACACTGCACCTTGTTGCCAACCCGTTTTGGCCCGCATTCCCAATAACTTATCCAATGCAACATGGCGGCCGACATCTTCACAACCACCAAGCAATTTTCCTTCAAGGTCAATCCAACCTGCCGCATGGGTACAGCCGGTAAGTGAACCGATGTCCTGAACACGCGGTAATTGGGCAAGTGCAGTATCAAGGTGAGAGAGGGAAAAGGTTTGGGTGAAAGGCAGGGGCGTAATTGGGCGAAAAATCTCTGTCAGTTGCTCAGTGCCGCAGATACCGCAGCCAGTTCTCCCCGCCATACTGCGTCGGCGTTCTTTTAATCCCGTAAAACGGCGGCTGGAAAGTTCAATATGAAGCTCAATGCCGCCATGACAGCTAACTACTGAGTCAATGCCCCGAATTTCCTGTGGAGACGCGATAATCCCTTCCGACAATGAAAACCCGATGGCGAAATAGTCGAGATCCTTCGGGCTGGTCATCATTACAACATGGGAAATGCCGTTATAAACCAATGCGACAGGAACTTCCTCGGCTACCCAATCCAGCTTTGCTCTGCTCAACTGATTGCTTTGTTTTGCGTTTTTTTGTTGCACATTGATACGGAAAGCACCGTTGATTCCTTCCATGGTTAACTCATTTTCTGACCTTGCATCATCCATAGTGAATTCCCCAGTAGATTGATTCATAATACTGTTTGTGTGGATTTATAGCAGACAGTGCCCAGAATCAAAAATGATTCATCAAATTATTACCGAATGACATTTTATCACCTAAGAATATTTTGATAAGAAGCGAACATACCCGCAGGATTTCTGTTAAACGGTGTGTTAATAAATAAGTGTTAATAAACGAGTGCTAATAAGCAATGTGAGTGAGGAGATCCCCATGCAAGTCAGCAGGAGGAAGTTCTTTAAGATCTGCGCTGGCGGTATGGCGGGTACGACGGCAGCCGCGTTGGGGTTTGCCCCAACCGCCGCGATTGCACAAACACGTAACTACAAATTGCTGCGTGCGCATGAAACCCGAAATACCTGCACATACTGCTCTGTCGGCTGTGGATTATTGATGTACAGCCTTGGTGATGGCGCCAAAAATGCCAAATCGACTATTTTTCATATCGAAGGGGACCCGGACCATCCTGTAAACCGTGGTGCCCTATGCCCTAAAGGGGCTGGATTGGTGGATTTTGTTCACAGCAAAAATCGTCTGCACTATCCAGAATATCGTGCCCCCGGCTCCAATCAATGGCAGCGAATAAGCTGGAATGAAGCCTTCAATCGTATCGCGGGATTGATGAAACAAGACCGCGATGCCAATTTCGTTAAAACCAATCAAGATGGTGTGACGGTTAACCGTTGGCTGACCACGGGCATGTTGTGTGCCTCTGCGGCCAGTAACGAAACCGGCTTTTTATCACAGAAATTTAGTCGCGCTCTCGGCATGCTTGCCGTAGACAACCAGGCGCGTGTCTGACACGGACCAACGGTAGCAAGTCTTGCTCCAACATTTGGTCGCGGTGCGATGACCAACCACTGGGTGGATATTAAGAATGCGAACTTGATTGTCGTGATGGGCGGGAATGCTGCTGAGGCACATCCTGTCGGTTTCCGTTGGGCGATGGAAGCCAAAATTCATAACAAAGCCAAACTGATTGTTATCGATCCCCGTTTTACCCGTACAGCATCTGTGGCGGATTTCTATACGCCTATCCGTTCCGGTACGGATATTGTTTTTCTGTCAGGTGTGATTTTATACCTGATGACCAATGAAAAGATTAACCGTGAATATGTCGAGGCTTACACCAATGCCAGCCTGATTGTGCGGGAAGATTTCTCGTTCGATGATGGTTTGTTCAGCGGCTATGATGCTGAAAATCGTAAGTACGATAAAACGACATGGAATTATGAGCTGGATGAAAATGGTTTCGCCAAACGTGATAAAACGCTGACCCATCCACGTTGTGTCTGGAGTCTGTTGAAGGCCCATGTCAGCCGTTATACTCCGGATGTCGTGACCGATATCTGTGGTACACCAAAGGAAGATTTCCTCAAGGTGTGTGAATATCTGGCTGAAACCAGTGTGAAAGACAAAACCACTTCTTTCCTGTATGCACTGGGTTGGACGCAACACTCCACCGGTGCGCAGAATATCCGCACAATGGCGATGATTCAATTATTGCTCGGCAATATGGGTATGGCCGGAGGCGGCATTAACGCGCTGCGTGGTCACTCCAATATTCAGGGACTGACAGATTTGGGGTTACTGTCCCAGAGCCTGCCGGGCTATCTCTCCCTGCCATCGGAAAAACAGACCGATTTGCAAAGTTATTTGCAGGCCAATACACCAACAGCCACCGTTTCAGGGCAGGTTAATTATTGGGGAAATTATCCGAAGTTTTTTGTCAGCCTGATGAAGAGTTTCTATGGTGATAATGCCCGTAAAGAGAATGATTGGGGCTTTGATCTGTTGCCGAAGTGGGATAAACCTTACGATGTCCTGCAATATTTTGAAATGATGTCGAAAGGGGAAGTCAATGGCTATATCTGTCAGGGCTTCAATCCAATAGCGTCATTCCCGAACAAGAACAAAGTAGTTGCTGCGTTATCGAAGCTGAAATTCTTGGTCACAATTGATCCTCTCAGTACTGAAACGTCGTCATTCTGGCAAAATCATGGTGAATTCAATGATGTTGATCCTGCAACCATCCAGACCGAAGTTTTCCGTCTGCCATGCTGTTGTTTCGCGGAAGAAAACGGCTCAATAGTCAATTCAGCCCGCTGGCTGCAATGGCACTGGAAAGGCGCGGATGCACCAGGGGAAGCGATTGGGGATGGTGAAATTTTGTCGGGCATCTTCAAGCGCTTGCGTGATCGGTATCGCGAGGAAGGTGGCGCGGCGCCAGAACAAGTGTTGAGCATGACATGGGATTATTTTGATCCGGCTGCCCCGACACCGGAAGAGGTGGCACAGGAAAATAACGGTCGCGCTTTGGCTGACTTGCTGGATGTCAGCGGCAATGTGTTGGTGAAAAAGGGGCAGCAATTATCTTCTTTCGCACAACTACGCGATGATGGCACAACCGCCAGCGGCTGCTGGATTTTCGCCGGAAGCTGGACACCGGAAGGCAACCAGATGGCACGCCGCGATAATGCTGATCCATCCGGCATGGGTAATACACTGGGTTGGGCATGGGCGTGGCCTCTGAACCGCCGCATTCTGTATAACCGTGCGTCTGCTGATCCACAGGGCAATCCATGGGACCCTAAACGCCAATTGATTGCATGGGATGGCGATAAATGGAGCGGGGTGGATATTCCTGATTACAGCAATGCGGCTCCGGGGAGTGATGTCGGGCCATTTATCATGCAACCAGAAGGCATGGGACGTCTGTTTGCCATCGACAAAATGGCAGAAGGGCCGTTCCCTGAGCATTACGAACCATTTGAAACGCCGTTGGGAACTAACCCGCTGCATCCGAATGTGGTTTCCAATCCGGCCGCCCGTGTGTTCAAAAGCGATTTTGAAGCAATGGGCAAGGCCGATAAATTCCCTTACGTGGGAACCACTTACCGTCTGACTGAACATTTCCATTTCTGGACAAAACATGCGTTGCTGAACGCAATTGCCCAACCAGAGCAGTTTGTGGAAATTGGTGAACGGTTGGCGGCAGAGAAAGGCATCAAACAGGGTGATACCGTCAAAGTCAGCTCCAATCGTGGCTATATCAAGGCCAAAGCGGTAGTGACGAAACGTATTCGTACCTTGAATGTTCACGGCCGTGAAGTGGACACCATCGGTATTCCGATTCACTGGGGCTTTGAAGGCGCGGCGAAGAAAGGGTTCCTTGCGAATACTCTGACGCCGTTTGTCGGTGATGCCAATACGCAAACACCAGAATTCAAAGCGTTTCTGGTTAATGTGGAAAAGGTGTAGAGGAGAAAAATCATGTCATTGCAGTCTCAAGACATTATTCGTCGATCTGCCACCAATTCACTGACTCCCGCGCCTCGTGTGCGGGATCACCAGCAAGAAGTGGCAAAGCTGATCGATGTGACGACCTGTATCGGCTGTAAAGCGTGTCAGGTGGCATGTTCAGAATGGAACGACATCCGTGATGAAATTGGGCATAACGTTGGTGTTTATGACAACCCTGCTGATCTGACGGCGAAGTCATGGACGGTGATGCGATTTTCCGAAGTAGAGGAGAATGGCAGGCTGGAATGGCTGATCCGCAAGGATGGCTGTATGCACTGCGCTGACCCGGGTTGTTTGAAAGCCTGTCCGGCAGAAGGGGCGATTATTCAGTATGCCAATGGCATCGTTGATTTTCAGTCAGAGCACTGCATTGGCTGCGGTTATTGCATTGCGGGCTGTCCATTCAATGTGCCGCGTATCAACAAAGAAGATAATCGTGCCTACAAATGTACTCTGTGCGTTGACCGTGTTGGTGTGGGGCAGGAACCGGCTTGTGTAAAAACTTGCCCAACAGGTGCGATTCATTTTGGCAGCAAACAGGACATGAAAGCACTGGCGGCAGAGCGGGTTGAGGAACTTAACGGGCGTGGCTATGAAAATGCGGGTTTGTACGATCCCGAAGGCGTAGGTGGAACTCATGTTATGTATGTGCTGCACCATGCCAACAAACCCCAGCTCTATCATGGATTGCCGGACAATCCGGCAATCAGCCCGACCGTCACCTTCTGGAAAGGCATCTGGAAACCATTGGCCGCGATTGGTTTTGCTGCCACTTTTGCTGCTTCGATTTTCCATTATGTGGGTATTGGCCCGAACCGCGTTTCTAAAGAAGAGGAAGAGAGCGCACTTAAAGATATTGATTCGAACAATGCAAACAATGAGGAGGTGAAGAAATGAAAATGAAAAAGCGTAACGATGTCATTATTCGCCATTCTCCGGTTGAACGAATCAATCATTGGGCGGTTGTGATTTGCTTCCTGTTTACCGCCATCAGCGGATTGGGATTTTTCTTTCCTTCCCTGAACTGGATGATGAATATCTTTGGTACACCACAGCTTTCACGGATATTGCACCCGTTTGCGGGTTCGGTGATGTTCTTTCTGTTTGTCTTTATGTTTTTCAGGTATTTCAAACATAACTTGATCGACAGAAATGACATCGAATGGGCGAAGAATATTCACAAAGTGCTGCGTAATGAAGAAGCGGGGGATATAGGGCAATATAACCTCGGTCAGAAAGGCATTTATTGGGCAGTGAGCGTTTGCCTGTTTCTGCTGTTGATCAGCGGCATCATTATCTGGCGTCCTTACTTTGCGGAGTATTTCCCCATTCCATTGATTCGAGTTGCTTTACTGATTCACTCACTGGCAGCGATTGGCCTGATCCTGACTATTATTGTTCATGCTTATGCGGCATTTTGGGTGAAGGGATCAGTGCGGGCAATGGTAGAAGGTTGGGTCACACGGGGTTGGGCGAAAAAACATCATCCTCGCTGGTATCGTGAAATTGTGAAACAAGAACGGCAAAAGGAAAAAGAGTGAATTTGAGGCAGGGTATTTTGTGTACCCTGCCTTGTTCCTACCGTTCTTGTTTCCTCGGTTATTGTCACAATTGATAAGCTTTGCTTTGTGGCTACAATATGGCTGCAATGATTATTATTTGTACATTAAATGGGAGCGTTTGTATGGTTGATACCGTAGTAAGAGCCAGAGTGTCCTCAGCTTCTAAAGAAGCAGCTATGGCGAATGCCAAAGCCTTAGGACTCGATTTGTCTACTGTTATCCGTATGCTTGTTAATAGACTGGCTGTTGAAGGGCAACTTCCTGATGGATTTCTTCAGCCAAATAGCGAAACGCTACAAGCGACAGGCCAGCCATTACCTCCGAAATATAAAGAGCGCCGACTGATTGGTAACTATATTGGTTACTTGGAGTGTCACGGCGCCCCAGATTTACTCTTGATTTACCAACGCACTGACACGGAATTGATTGTGTATCGCGTTGGGAGCCATGCTGATTTATTCAATTAGCCGTTAGCGAAGAAAACCGGGATTATTCTCCTCCTTCGGTTTTATTGACGGAAACTTTTATTGGTTAAATAGTGCCTTTAATCTCTTATTAGCCTGCTGTTTATCAAAAGGCGCTAACGATTCACTTGGCGACAAGCCCACAAATTCTAATTGTTCAGCTTCATCTTCCGTCAGGACTTTTTGTTTTCTCAGTTTGAGCAAATAATTCCAATTCCAAATGCCACCAGAATCTTCTGCCGGACACATACCGTTACCTGCGGTTATTTCAGGCTGGATAATATCTTTTGGCAGCACTTTCTCTACTGTTATCTGATGGAGCCAATCATCACCAAAGTCGTATTGGTAGCTGAGTTCGTCTTCAATTTCATCCAGAAATACGCCGATACACGTTTGGTCATAATGTTCTTCCGGGATATCGATCCCTGAAACATTAAACTTGAATAAGTGCTCGTTTTCCCAGCCCATGGCATTTTGTATCACATCATGAAATTCCATCAGCGTGAGCTGATTGCTGACACGGATTCGGCGCCATACGGCCGGGCTGGCATCCAGTAAACTCACCTTGAGAACCAATCCTTGCGGTAGGATCTCCTCATCTTGTTCCATGTAAAAATATTCAAAACTGATCTCAGCCAAAGTATCAAATAAAGCAAATCTCTTGCGATTGAGCGCAGGATCTCTGAGGGTATAGGCCAAATCTAAATATTGATTCACCAAATGTGGTGCTGGTGATGACAGCCTATATTGCTCAATTGCAGCGGAATAAGTCAGACGTTCAGCAAACAGCTCCCGGTTTGCATAGTAATAAAGCTTCAATAAATCTCTGGGCTTTTTCGCCTTTGACAAGCATTCTTCCGGCGCTAACCAGCTTAGGATTAATGGTGAACCCATGGTGATGCCAAGGCGGTTCTGCTCTTGTCGTTTTGGATCAGCTTGATAGCCCAGCTTCTGGCTCCAATGTTCAAGTTCAAACTCTTCTGGCTGTGTCCATTCAAAGGGAAGTCGTGACAACCAATAAAGTGAGTAAAGCTCGATAGGCGTTTTTTTGTTTAGCTGAACTGAAAGTATCCACGGTAAAATTTGTTGTAGCCAGTCAGAAGAGACGGGGACAAAGTCAATATGAGTGTCATGAGTGCCCAACTCTTTAATCAGTTCGGGGATGGTGAGGTCAGGCTCGCTATTCGGTAAGCTCTCGCGGATACCAGATTTAAAATCCAGCATCATATTCATTTGGTATTTTTGACCATCCAGTGTGATTGTCATCATCATGCTGGCGCAATCATTTCCATCAACATGGGTGGCGTATAATTCATGTATCTCAGCGGGTTCCCGAACAGTATGATGTGCCATCGCCCTTTTTTTCCAGCGCTTGAAGCAAGGATGAATGGAGTGATGACGGTTGAATCGGGCACACAGATTGACCAGTTGCAGATAGGATAAGTTTTTCCATGCAGAGGAGGGGCAATCGTCCAACGCTTGCGCACTGGCGAGAGCAATTGGTTCCTCAAAGTATTGGGTCAGCAGAAGCAGGGCATCTATGCCCCATGAATACCGGGCCACTTCTGAAAAGAGATGGCTTAAGCCATCATGGGGAATCACGGAAAAGCCGTTTTCAAAAAATTCGAGAAACTCAAGGCCGGACTCAATTCTGACTTGCTCAAACAGTTGGCTTAAATTGGGGGGAGGTGAAGGAAAGGTGGCTATGTTCGTGTTATCAGCATATTGCGGGGTACTCAATAGTTGGGTGATGTCAGTTTTGATATGAAACTGATGTCTTTTCAAGCTCGATATACATAACAGCACACATTCACTATTAAGTTCGAAGTTTTCGTTGGCATGAACCAGAATCTGCTCAATGATCTCTTCAATCTGCTGTTTGTCCTCAACCGGCAATTTGTTTGTGGTTAATGCAAGTTCTGCTACTGCAACGTTAACCCAATTGTTAATGCTGTCTCCCATCTCGGTCATCATATCTTCAGGTAAGATCAACACCAGACTGAGCAATAAGAAGACGTTCTCAGGATCGGAAAACCACAGTATTTGCTTTTGGGTTAAGGTTTGCTGTTTCTCGGGGGTATGGGCGTATTTTTCTATTGCAGATAGCAATTTTTCAGGTGTAAGTTTCATCATCAATCTCTTCAATTATCAATATATTAACCAAGAAGAGTGCTCATTATCATGTTGTTAAATCCACCCTTCCCTCTTTATGACCACTAATTTATGACCACTAATTTATGACTATTAATAGTCTAACCTGAATTTTTGTAAGGTCAGTAAACTTGTGTTGAAATTTTCAAGTTGCTGTTTTGTCGGATGCAATTTGAAATCTCTTGGATATATGACAATGCCATTCCGCTGTCCGGCAAGGTAAGATAGTTGGGTATTTATTTATCAATATAACGGGCATATCAACATAACAGGAAAGGTTTAGATAATGAGTATTCGCATTGTTCCTAAAGAGCAGCTGATCAAAGAGCGGGTAACTGAAAGATCTGTTGGTTTTATTCCCCCATTATTATTTGCCAACCTGAAAAAATTGTATCAACAGCGCGCTGAACGTTTGAGAACGTTGGCAACAGAAAGCAATCCATTTTCAAGTTACCTGAATTTTGTCGCGGAAATTGTACAAGCACAGCAAAAGGCGTTGTATGACAACCCGCTGGAGATGGAATTGGACGAGCTGCTTCGCCATTCTTCCCAACAAGAGGGTTTTGTCCCTCTGGATTGCAAAACGTTGCGGCGTACTCAGCACTGGCAAAATATCCTGCATGCCTTGATTGCGGAATTACAGCCTACTGTACCCGAACATGTGAAACCTGTCCTCGAAAATCTGGCAAAAAATTCAGCACAAGAATTAGAAGAGATGGCGAGCGCGCTGCTCAATAGCGAGTTCAGCAAGGTTAGTGCTGATCAGGCGGTGTTTGTCTGGGCTGCGTTATCTGTGTATTGGGCACAAATGGCCAGTTTAATCCCCGGCAAGGCACGGGCGGAATATGGAGAACATCGCCAATTTTGCCCAGTATGCCGCAGTATGCCGGTGACCAGTGTGGTGCAAATCAGTACTCGCCAAGGGCTGCGTTATTTGCATTGTAATCTGTGCGAAAGCGAATGGCATGTTGTTCGAATCAAATGCAGTAATTGCGAACAGACCCGAGACTTGAATTATTGGTCATTGGAGAGTGAGCAGGCGGCAATTAAGGCGGAAAGTTGTGGTGATTGTGGCAGTTATCTCAAAATTCTGTATCAGGAAAAAGATCCGAATGTAGATGCTGTGGCAGATGATCTGGCGTCATTGATTCTGGATGCCAAAATGGAAGAAGAAGGTTTTGCCCGCAGTAGCCTGAACCCTTTTCTGTTTCCCAACGAATAAAGGGGGATGGGGACGCGATGACACAAGTAATAAATTCGTTGTATCGTCAGTTACCATCCATTGACAGATTGTTGCGGCAGCCGGAAATCACCTCGCTGATTGCGTCTCATGGGCAGACGCAAGTGGTCGATATATTGCGGGAAATGCAGGAACAGGCGCGGTTCAATATTCGTGAGCATCAATCCTTGCCAGAATGGAGTGACGATTGGGCAGCATCATTGCACCGAAGATTGGAGCGGGGCCAGACATCAGCACTGAAGCCCGTATTTAACCTGAGCGGAACAGTGCTCCATACCAATCTGGGGCGTGCATTGCTGGCTGAAACGGCAATTGATGCCGTGACACAGGCCATGCGCTCGTCGGTTACATTGGAATACTCCCTTGATGGTGCCAGCCGGGGGCATCGTGATCGCGCACTGGCCGATTTACTCTGTACATTAACTGGTGCAGAAGATGCTTGCATTGTTAACAATAATGCCGCCGCGGTTTTACTGGTGCTGGCAACAGTGGCGCAAGGAAAAGAGGTTGTCGTTTCCCGTGGTGAATTGGTTGAGATTGGCGGAGCCTTCCGTATTCCTGACGTTATGGTGCAAGCGGGTTGTCGTTTGGTGGAAGTGGGGACAACGAACCGAACGCATCTGAAAGATTACCAGCGGGCGATCAATTCTGATACCGGCATGTTGATGAAGGTGCATACCAGTAATTACAGTATTGAGGGCTTCACGGCTGAAGTGTCGGGAGAGGCGCTGGCGAAACTGGGCATGGTATCCCAAATCCCGACAGCTATTGATCTTGGCAGTGGTTCCATGATAGACATGGCACAATATGGTTTGCCAGCAGAACCGATGCCTCGGGATTATCTGAATCACGGCATCGATCTGGTGACTTTCTCCGGCGATAAATTATTGGGCGGCCCACAAGCTGGCATCATTGTTGGTAAAAAACAGTGGATAGAGGCTATCCAGCAGCATCCCCTGAAACGTGCATTACGGGCAGACAAAATGACGCTGGCTGCATTGGAAGCAACGTTGCGCCTTTATCAACACCCTGAACAGCTTCGCCAGAAATTACCGACTTTGCGTTTGCTGACCCGCACGCAAGGCGAAATCCGTGATATGGCGCAACAGCTACTTCCCCAAATTCAGGCATATTACAGCGAAAAATTCATTGTCCGTGATGAACCTTGCTATTCTCAAATTGGCAGTGGTTCCTTGCCTGTGGATCGATTGCCCAGTTGGGCACTGACTTTTACTGCCATTAATGGACGTGGCAGTACATTGGAAAACTTGGCTCATCAATGGCGCAATTTGAAAAAACCAGTCATTGGGCGTCTGTATGATGGTCGGTTATGGCTGGATCTCCGTTGCCTGGAAGATGAAAGTGAATTATTGCGGGCATTGCTGTTATAGAAATTACTGTTATAGAAATTGTTGTTATAGAAAATTCTAGCTATAGAAATTGTCGCTATAAAAAATAGGTTCAATAACTATGATTTTTGCCACTGCGGGACATGTTGATCACGGTAAAACGACACTGATTCAAGCAATCACGGGCGTTGATACGACCCATTTACCGGAAGAGAAAAAACGCGGGATGACTATCGATCTCGGTTATGCCTACTGGCCGCAACCAGATGGAACTTCGGTGGGGTTTGTCGACGTTCCGGGGCATGAAAAATTTCTATCCAATATGTTGGCAGGGATTGGTGGCATCGATCATATCTTGCTGGTTATAGCCTGTGATGATGGTGTGATGGCTCAGACGCGGGAACATTTGGCTATTTTGCGTTTAATCGGGCGACCTGCCATCACGATTGTGCTGACTAAAGCGGATAGTGTTGCACAAGCACGGGTTGAGGAAGTCCGGCAACAGGCTGCGCAATTATTGGCATCACAAGGCTGGCAATCAGTGCCTCTGTTTGTAACGGCAGCCACCACAGAGGATGGTATCATTCCATTGCGGGAGCATTTGCTATCTATTCATCAGATTAATTCTGTCCATCAATTTTGCCGCTCTTCTTTTTTGCAGACTTCTTCTTTGCAAACTTCTTCTTTGCAAAATTTGCAGCATGAAAAATTGAAGCAACGCTTCCGTTTGGCTATCGATCGTGTTTTTACCGTTAAAGGAGCAGGATTGGTTGTCACTGGGACGGCGTTGGCAGGAAGTATCAATGTCGGTGAAACGTTATGGCTGACTGACAGTGAGCAAGCCGTGAGAGTACGTGGCTTGCATGCCCAGAATCAACCCGCCCAGAGCGCTAAAGCGGGACAGCGTATTGCATTGAATATCGTCGGTGATATCAGCAAAGAACAAATTTCCCGTGGCGACTGGTTGTTGTCACAAAAACCAGTATCACAAGGCCTATTGCTTGCTGCTGAAAAAGTGTTAGTGGAAATTGAAGCCGATTCACCATTGCAAAACTGGCAACCTCTCCACATCCATCATGCCGCCAGCCATATCACCGGACGAATTTCTATATTGAACTCGCTGGCTGATGCGCCAATATTGGCTGAACTGACGCTGGATCGCCCGTTGTGGCTGGTGGAAAATGATCGCTTGATATTGCGTGATATCAGTGCCAAGAAAACACTGGCAGGAGCGAGGGTCGTTAGCTTAAATTCCCCTCGCAGGGGTAAGCGTCGGCATGAATTTCTTGATTGGTTATCCCAACTGGCTCGAACGCACAGCCATGCGGAAAGTCTCGCCTTATATTTAACCCGTGGTGCATTGTCACTCAGCCATTTTGCCTGGTCACGTCAGTTGACAGAAAGTCAGCTCAACAGCTTGCTGGCCGAGATGAAGGTGATTATTGCCGGTGATTGGGCACTATCGCAGCATCATGCCGCGTCGGCAGAACAAAAACTATTGCAGGCTATGGCGGGATACCATGAAAAACACCCCGATCAACTGGGAGTAGGTAAAGCACGTTTGAAACGCATGGCTCTGCCGACACTGGATGACATGCTGGCTTATAAACTGATCAACCGGCTACTGGAGCAAAAATTACTTAAACAAACAAATGGTTGGCTGCACTCGCCTGAGCATGGATTGATGTTTACCGCAGAGCAGGCGTGTCTGTGGTTACACGTAGAACCATATTTTCAAGCGGAAGTGTGGTGGGTACGCGATTTGGCAACGGAAATGGGAGAAGATGAAGAAGCCATGCGTTGTCTTTTGCGAAAAGCGGCGCAATTAGGGCTGATCATCGCTATTGTGTCTGATCGTTATTACCATCGCCAGTGCATTCAGCAGTTTGCTGATTTAATCCGTCGCTATTCTCAGGATAAGGGAGGCATAACGGCGATAGAGTTTCGGGATGAGTTGGGGATTGGCCGGAAATTAGCGATCCAAATACTGGAATACTTTGATCGCATGGGATTTACCCGCAGGAAAGCAGATTTGCATGTTTTGCGGGATGAGGGCATTTTTTAGCATTTGGTTTTGAACCTGTTCGATATCTGTTTTCAATAGCCGCAGTTGAACTCCTTTGAATTCATGCTGTCTTCACTGAGCGAATCCGCTGCATTTTATTTGCGGCATATTTGACAACCTGTGCTATTTTTCAACGAGTTGTCAAACTAAACTCATGTGTGGAATTCAATAGAATATGAAAAAAAAGATAATCTCGAAGATTTATCTGGGCTTGCTGTTGATTGCTTCCTTGGTATTAGTGTTTGAAAAGGGTGGGGACATTTATCCTGCACTGGTGTCTGTCGGCGTATTTGGCGTCATCTTTGGTCTGGTTTTTTTAGTTTCAGCACGCTGGCTATTTTCGGCGGTGTTAACTGGAACCTTATTTATCATCCTCAAATTTCTCAACCAGATAAAAGTTCATTACTACAAAGAGCAGTTATTTTTTTCTGATTTGAATGTCATGTTGGACCCTTCAAATCAGGAGACTTTACACCATTATTGGCTGGCAGGTATCGCTGTAGTCGCGATGCTTATCTGGTTGATATTAAACATGATATTGAGTTGGAAATCGGCACCTTCTGCACGTGGGATCAAATGGCGATTCGCCAGTATCGTTTTGATGGCAGTAAGTGCCTGGGGAATTAATCTGACGGTGAATGCTTACCATACTGAATGGCAGAATGAATTACCGAAGGGAAGGGGAACGATGACTAATATGGTGATGTCTGCCTCAGATTCGCAATATCAGCCTCCGAAATTCGGCTCATCTGCTGATTATTTCTTACAACAGGCGAAAAAAGTGACGTTGCCTGAACCCCAGTCAGACGTTAAACCCGATGTCGTTGTACTGTTACAGGAATCCACCGTTAATCCCCATATTTACCAGTTACCCGCCAATGTGCACTTGCCAGATCTTTATATGTTCCAGCGTGATGCAGGTGTCAGTAGCCAAAGTCCACTCAGGGTACAGACCTTTGGGGGAGGAACATGGTTATCTGAATTTTCCGTTTTAACCGGATTGAATACAGAGGACTTTGAACCCAATAAAAATTCGGTGTTTTACACTGTCGTTGATCATCTTAAAAACAGCTTGTTCCGCGTAATGAAAGACAATGGTTATTACACGGTTGTTCTGACACCATTTAATAAGTCTGCTTATCATGCAGGGCATGCTTACAAAACGCTGGGCGTTGATCGGATTATCCAACCGCAGGAGCTGGGCTATCCGGCAGACATGGAAGAAAATTTATGGAAAATCTCGACACAAGATATGTTGTCTTATGTGAAAACCATCTTGGCGAAGGAAACAGATAAGCCGATTTTTATTTTTTCTCTGACAATGTATGAACATGGCCCTTATGAAGAGAGCCATGATGATGATTATGGTTTGGCTGGCAACGTTGAGCCTTCAACGGCGGTAGGTAAATTTAGTCATTATATGGAAAAAATCGTGGCTTCTGATCCGGCCATCAAAGATTTCAGTGAATTCGTTGCCCATCGCAACAAACCTACCGTCTTCCTCTATTTTGGGGATCATCAACCGAACATCCACTTTGAGCACTATCATTCGCCGTTACTTGATCCCGCCCATGTGACTCAATTTACCCTGCGGGATAACCTGAAACAGGGAGCGTCAATAACAACGGGAAAATTGACTGATATCTCCTTTCTTGGCGGAATGATTCTGGAGCGTGCTCGTTTGCCAGCTCCTGAGTTTTATCAAGCCAATATGATTATGCGTCATTTGTGTGATGGTGCGCTGGATGATTGTCAGGACAATGCGCTGGTGGAGAGTTATAAGCATTATATTTACCAGCAGTTGGAAGCGGCATCAGTTGGAATTAGCAAATTAGCAAGTAAGAAATAACTTGCGTTGTTTCCCTTGCTTTCATTGTTACCTTTCCTCACTACCCCTTCTGTCGATGATGTTATTTGGCAGAAGGGAAGTTGAAGAGATGAGTGGATTTTAGGCTGAATTGCGCCCTTCAAGAGAAGGGAGGGATGACTTATAAATAGTTAGATGTGTTAATTATTTTTATATTTGTATTTGATGTCGATATTTTGAGGAGAATTGAAATCTAGGCCATAAATATCACCACGACACAAAATTTCACTGAACTCAATGATATCATTTTGGTTATTCAGGCTTATTTGGTGGATTTGTAGCAATGGCGAGCTTTCAGCGATATTGAGTAATATCGCCAGATTTGCAGGGCAGGAAATGGCTTTGATTTTGTGATTCACGTTGGTGAGGTGGATGTCCTGTTCCTCCCAATGTGCATACAAGGAACCTTCCAACAGCTCAGGATGAGGCAGATAGTGCTGGGGAATATAAGTATTCTCAAGGGAAACCGGTGTACCGTTGGCAAGGCGGATACGACGTAGCTCAGCGATTGGCTCACCCGTGTTAATCGACAGTTTTTTCGCAATCTCTTCCGGTGCGGGAATGATATTCCTCGATAGCCAGTAATTGGATACCGTTCCTCCCTCTTTAATAATCTGAGAGGTAAAACCAACAGCTTGATTAAGTGAAGAACATCCCGGTTTGGCAACCTGAGTACCAATACCTTGCTGGCGTATGATGACCCCTTTTTCTTCCAGAATCTGCATTGCCTTACTGACTGTTACGCGAGATATATTGAGAAGCTCAGCTAATCGGCGTTCTGGCGGTAAAAAATCACCAACATTCAATAACCGCTTTTCAATTGCCATTTCAATGGCTTTTTGTAGTTGTATATAACGAGGGCTACTGCTTTTCTTTTCAAGTTGTTCGTATACCCAGTCAACAAAGTGATTCAGCATTTTTTTAACCCCAATTATTTAATGGCTTAAGTGTACATTAGCCTGTACAGCAAGGTATATACCCTTCGTCTTTCAAGTTGCCTCTTTGTTGGCTGCGCTCACTCACTCCGGTTACCGTTGTTATGAACATAGAGTTATCTATGCTCCCGGGGATTCGCTCCTTTTCCACCGCGACGCATCTTAAAATCCATTGGGTATAGCGTGTATTGGAATTAGATTGGCATCACATAATGATGAAATTGGACTTTTATTGGACTTAATTGAACGATAAAGTATAAATCCTGCTTATATAAGAAGTCGGGGGTTTGGGAACTTTTTTCTGGAGCTTTTTTCTAAAACTGTTTTCTGAAACTGTTTTTTGAAACTACCTGATCTATTTGCAGGGGCTGTATATCCAATATGTTTCGCATTACATCCAACAGAGTTGTAGCTCGAAAGATAAAGGGTACACAGAAACGTTATGTGTTCTTCAATCTTGGGGCTTATGT
This sequence comes from Xenorhabdus anantnagensis, assembly GCF_028598555.1. Lineage (GTDB taxonomy): Bacteria > Pseudomonadota > Gammaproteobacteria > Enterobacterales > Enterobacteriaceae > Xenorhabdus > Xenorhabdus anantnagensis. The sequence goes on along the minus strand of NZ_JAQRFN010000008.1, from coordinate 116,645 downwards.
CTGACATTGGCCCTGGCGTGGCGTGGTAGAGCAGGCGTCCTGTTGCCAGTTGTGCTTGAAGAAACACCGGCTTAATCAAGCCGGAACGTAGTGCTCCGGTCATGGCGCTATTTTTTTTGGTACTCCGGTAAAGTGTGTGATTTGCGCCAACCTAGGGAAAGAGAACCATTGTAGCCATGACCAGAGCCATTTTTCAGGACGTTATCCGATATCTTCATATTCCCTGCTGAGGTAAATGATATAAGTTAGTGAAGTTCAACTCAGATAGGGTTTTTCGCTTTGTGTCTTAAGCCTGACCTTAAGACAGTAATGGAAAACATAATGGGTACACAACAAAAGCGTCATCGATTCTGGAAGGTAGAACGCACTGGTATAGATATTGTCCCTCCTTCAGAACGCACAGGTTCACCTCTGGAGCTATTCTGGGTCTGGTCAGCCGCCAATATTGGCATCCTCGGCATTGTTTACGGTGCCATTATCGTTTCTTTTAAGCTCTCTTTTCTGCAATCTGTACTCGCGGCACTGATAGGTCTTTCCAGCTTCGCGTTGGTTGGCTATATCAGTTTCAGTGGCAAATTGGGAAGAACTACCACTCTCACCCTCTCCCGGACTATTTTTGGTATTAAAGGAAATATTGCGCCGACGGTGATTTTCTGGTTCATCTCCATGGGATGGGAATCCATTAATATTGTTACCGGTACCTTGACGCTTTCTGCGCTATTTCAGGCTTGCGGACTCAGTGAAAGTACCCTTTTGACTGTGATTAGCATGGTATTGTTTGCTGGGCTGTCAATTGGTGTCACTTTGTTGGGAAAAGAGATGGTCATCACCATGCAGCGGTGGGTTACCAAAATTTTCGGCGTAATGACGCTCGTTGTCGTGTTTTATATTCTGTTCACGACAGAATGGGAAGCTGTATTAACCATGCCATCAGGCAGTTGGCTAACGGGATTCCTGCCCGCTGTTTCGGTTGTTGCTGCCGGTAGTGGTATTGCGTGGGCAGCCACGGGCGCTGATTATAGCCGTTATCAACATGACAATTCCCCCAAAGTAAAAATTTTTACGGCGGTAACCGCAGGCGGAATGATCCCCCTGGTATTGCTATTGTTTGCGGGGATCCTGCTCTCCGTTCAATTGCCTGACCTTCCTAAATCAGAGAATCCGATTGCTCATATTGGCTCTATCTTGCCGGATTGGATGGTGATCCCTTATTTAATGACGGCAATTGCGGGGATAGTCACAATGGCAGTCATGAGTCTCTATTCTGCCAGTTTGAATTTGTTGACATTGGGAATAAAAATTAAACGAGTCCATGCTGTTACCATTGATTCCGTTATTGTGCTGACCGTTGCGATTTATACTCTTTTTGTTACCGGCGATTTCATGGGGCCGTTTGTCGCATTCTTGATATTCTGCGGCGTGTTTTTGGCATCGTGGGAAGCGGTATTCTTGCTTGATTACATCGTGATCCGCCGCAAACAGGGATATTGTACGGATAAGTTATTTAACTATATTGGCCCAAATGGTGGCATCCAATGGATACCCATTTTGTGCTGGCTGCTGGGAGCATTGGCTGGTTTTCTGGTGACGCAAAATGACTTTATAAGTGGCCCGTGGGCAGTGGGGATTTTTGCTAATTCCAGCCTTGGGCTATTCCTGTCATTTTTCGTCAGTTTTATCTGTTATGGTCTGTATTTGATGCTGAATAGGTACAAAAAATGAAGGAGCCTCTACTACCCGTTGTTGTATTGGGATCGGCGACAGGAGATATTGTTCTCAGGTTACCCGAATTATTTCATGATAGTGAATATTGGGAAGCTGAGGAAATTGATCGGCAAGTCGGTGGCTGTGCATTTAATGTGGCGCGTGCACTGTGCCGTCTTCAATCGCCAGTTATCAATGGCATATTTGTAGGTAATGGCGCTTGGGGTAAATGTGTCGCAACAGAAATGGAAGACCTTGGGTTGAAGGTAACCTTACGTCATCCAGCAAAAGACAATAGTTGGTGTTTTGCCATGATGCAGCCCGATGGCAAACGCATTTATGTCTCCGTTCCTGGTTGTGACGACGCTTGGCATAAAGAGATATTAGCGACGATCCCTCTTCCTGAGCAGGGATATCTCTATTCCAGCGGCTATGAACTGGCCAATCTAAAAGCAGGGGATTTGCGTGAATGGCTGCTGGCCTCTCCGGCAGGGCTGACTTTGGTATTGGATTTTGGCCCTCGCTTGCTTGATATAGACCCTGAATTTATTCGAGCATTACCCGTGGAAAGAACAATACTCAGCTTAAACAAAGATGAGATTGCTTTACTGTGTGGTGCGGGGGATTCAATGACACAAGCCAGCCGTTATGCCAATGAACATGGTTTCACGATTATTGCTCGGGTAGGCATTGAAGGGGCATGGATATGCCAGCCCAATCGCGAACCAGAATATGTTCCTGCTTATAAGGTCAAGGCTGAGGATCGAATTGGTGCAGGTGATGCACATTGTGGTGGAATGTTGGCGGGATTATCGCAGGGCATGTCTTTACACGATGCCGTAGAACTCGGAAACCGCGTTGCCGCTGTTGTTGTCAGCCGCCCTGGTGCCAATGGTGCGCCGACCAAGGATGAACTAGTAGATTTTAGCTTTGGTTAAGTGGCCTGAAAACTGAGCAATAAAAAGATCTATGTCGATAAAAAAACCTACGCAACATTTCAGTTGTGTAGGTTTTTTTCAAGGTTTATACCAAGCAGCAGGCTCCTTATTGAGAATGTGAGGCGGTGATACGATAAGTGCAGCGTCGGTGTCCACTGAGGATATATTCGGTTCTTTCCACATTGGCTTGCAGAACCTCCCTAAATAGTTTCAGCTCTGTCCGACAAAATCCCTGGCACATTTTGGCGGCAGCACAAATTGGGCAATGGTTTTCAAAAAATAGAATAGCGCCATTTTCTTCAACAGAATAATGAGCCATATAGCCTTCTCGGCAGCGAATTGAAACCAGACGCTCAACCTTCTCCCGTAACTCGGTAGCTCCTTCCATTGCTTTTTTATAGTTGGAAAAAGCCTCTTGTTCACGGGCGCTGATAATCAAATCCATGGCAGTTTCACCCAATTGACTACGAATAATCGAGATCAGTTGTGTTGTTAGCTCTGCATGGGTATCAGGAAATTTGCCATGGCCTTTCTCTGTGATATGCCAAAGCTGTATTGGACGCCCAACTCCCCTTGTTTCCGATTTAGCTTCAACCAATCCCTCTTTAGCCAGTTTCACAAACTGCTGGCGGGCTGCTTCTCCCGTTGTTCCCAATAATTTGCCGGCATCAGAGGCTTGTAAGGCACCTTGAGTTTTCAGCAGCATTAATAGCTTCTCACTCACTGTTTGCCCTACGATTTCATCATTTTCCAAGTAAGTGCTTGACATATTATTGATTCCGACATTAATTTATTCCAAGTTTTATCTTGTTTAATTTAACGTAAGACTTTCCGCAACTCAACCTATGTTCAGGATAACAATCATGATGATGAATGGAGAAAATCGCTGGAGGGATCTGTTTTCCAGCAAAAATGCGCCGAGTGCGATAGCACTTTCACTGGGTGTGGGATTGATGGCAGCCAATACCTTAATTGCGATTACTATTCTGCCTTCTGTCGTAAATGATATTGGAGGATTGAACCTCTACGCCTGGAATACGACGTTATTTGTCGTGGCATCAATTGTTGGCTCCGTTCTCTCTGCAAGATTGTTGAGTTCATCAGGTGCAAGGAATGCTTATCTGGTTGCATCGCTGATCTTTTTCATCGGTAGTTTAATTTGCACCCTTGCACCGACGATGTCCGTTATGTTGATTGGCAGAACCGTTCAAGGACTTGGCGGCGGGTTTCTGTTTGCACTTTCCTATGCGATGGTTAATCTCGTATTTTCCCAATCACTTTGGCCTCGGGCCATCGCGCTGATCTCGGGAATGTGGGGGGTAGCGACTTTGATCGGGCCAGCTATTGGCGGGATTTTTGCTGAAATGAACGCATGGCGTTACGCTTTTGGCATTATGCTCCCGATTACCCTGTGTTATGCCGTATTCACCTACCTGATTTTACCTAAAACATCGGCACAGAATAAAACTAAAACAGCATTGCCCATCGTGCAATTGATCCTGTTATCAGCCGCAGTGCTGGCGGTTTCCTCAGGCAGTTTGTCACAGGATGTTCGGTTTAACATTATCGGTATTGTCGCAGCTGTTCTATTGATCGCTTTGTTGGTCATTCATGAACGCCGGGCTTCAGCAAGATTATTGCCTGAAAATGCCCTGAGCTTGCGTTCCCCTCATCTGATTCTATTCACCACCATTTCTCTATTGGTGATTGGTTTGGCGGGGGATGTTTTTATTCCCTATTTTCTGCAAATTCTGCATGGGCAATCCCCCTTAGCTTCTGGCTATATGGTTGCTGCTGCGGCAGCGGGTTGGACAATAGGAGAAATGCTCAGTGCTAGTTGGCAAGGAGCAAAGATGCGGTTTGCGATTGTCAGCGGCCCGATTTTTATGTTAGCCGGTATGTTGCTGCTACTTGTATTGTTGCCATCCCAATCAGCTGGTGAATGGCAGATAATATTACCGCTAATTTTAGGATTAGGATTGTTTGGCTTCGGGGTTGGATTCGGCTGGCCTCATCTCTTGACCCGCATTTTGCAGGTTTCCAGTGATGCGGATAAAAACATTTCTGGTTCATCTATTACTACCGTGCAGTTATTTGCCTCTGCATTTGGTTCTGCATTGGGTGGCATGGTCGTTAATTTATTTGGGTTTTATCAGCCTGGTGGAGTAGTGGGAGCCTCATCTTCCTCTTATTGGTTATTTTTACTCTTCTCCATTGCACCAATATTGGCATTATTAACAGCATACAAATCAGCTCAAATTAAAGTGGATAATTAATCTCTCGTAAAGACTAATGCCTAGTTGCAATTTTTAATCCAATTATATTTATCTGATTCGACTATCAACGGCATTATTGTAAAAATAATGCCGTTTTCTTGATTACGCATAATGGGATATATCCATATAATAGTGATGATTGATCTTATAAATAAGTGTTAAGGATATTTGATGTTAGTAATTTCCCATATGCCAAAGGATGGTTGTAGTACCCGAATGACACCATCGAGAATAAGCCATGCTTTTATAATAAAATCCCTTTTTATCCTGTTCTTATTGCTTATTGGAATGAGCAATGTATCGGCTGGAGAGCTAAAACAAGAAATCACTGTTGTTGATGTTCCTGTATTAAGTAAACGTGTAACAGATATCTCTAAAGTTCTAACGAAAGCAGAAAACCAACGCCTGACCCGTCAACTGAAAAAACTGCAATCTGAAAGAAAGGTACAGATGGCAGTTCTGATTATCCCGACTACTGGCAGTGATACTGTTGAGGCTTTTTCTTCCCATGTATTTGATAAATGGAAATTGGGTAATAAAGAGCATAATGACGGAATTTTGTTTTTGATCGCTTCTGATGACCATAAAATGCGTATTGCAATTGGTTCCGGTTTGGAGCGTCAACTCACGGATGGCAAGATTGCAGGCATTTTACGTAAGGATGTGAAACCTGCCTTCAAAGAAAATGCTTATTTTGAGGGGATCAGTAATGCCATTGACTCTGTTGACATATTGCTGAACAAACCCGGACAAGCGGAAACACAGCAAGAAGTGGCGAACATTGCTAAGGCTTTTGAAGAAAATGGTATATCCGACAAAATATCGGATGAAAGTCTCGCAGTTCCATTCGGATTTTGTGTGTTGAGCTTGTTACTCCTGCCATGGACGGTTTTCCGCAAGGGGCATTGGTTTAAGCGTTTCCTTAAATGTGCCCTGACCACGGTCGCAGTAACTTACGTACTGAGCCTTGTTGGCATATTTCCCCCCATTCCATTAGAGTTTTATCTGCTAATCTTTCTATTGCCAGTCATTCTGATATTTTTGGTTATCTTTTCGGTATTTTCAATGTTGAAAAGCCTATTCAGTAGCCTTTTTGGAGGCTTGTTTGGCGGTTCAGGCTCTGATCGTACAAAAAGTGATAACGATGATGATAGCTTTTTCGGTGGCGGCGGTAGCAGTACCGGTGGTGGCGCGTCAGGCGATTGGTAATTTATTTTTTGGGATAGATATAGGTGGGGTTTTATCCCCCATCTATAGTTTATCTATCTAATTTTTAAAAATAGAAATAATTTCATAATAAATTAACTAATTTAATTGTTTTTATTGAAAACTCCGGTCATGACATCAATTTATTGAATTCTGTATAGTATGTCTATTTGGAGAGCATTCAGATGGCAAAGATTGATGTGACCTGCCCATCTTGTTGTGCAGTTAAAGGGAACCACCGTAATGGGCGCTCTCGCTCTGGTCATCAACGTTATCTTTGCCAGTCCTATGATTTTCTTGCCTTATAAAAGCCTTCATCACCATGTGCGGTTGCCATCCCCGTGAATTCAAACTCTGATCCTGTTCTTCCTATTTGATTGAGTGACTCTGATGTTAGGGTATTGCCCTCCTTATCGACAGTCAATTTGATATGACTGATTATTTCCTCATCACCGACGGCGGATACTTTTTTTAATGTGGTTTCACATCCTCAATTTTCATATTGCCGATACGAGGGTTAATGTCTTTGTCTATTCGTCTGCGGAGTATGTCAGGGTGCTTCCAGCGCGGGAGTATTTGGCGCTCAAAGTATTCGGCTGCTAGAGCTGAAACTTTTATAGCGTTCTTTTCAGCTTCAATTTTTGCCAGTGCTTCGGCTTTACGTTGCTGCTTTTCCCCGGCAACGTCATAGCCTAACGCAACACGGGCTGATAGCTCTCTGGTGAGTTCTCGCGCTTTCGATAGTGATAGATCAATATATGAGCCTAGTATCATCACTCTGGGCTTTCCTGCGAACTTATACCTAAAACGCCATATAGGATGCTTATAGGTTTGTCGATAGCATGGGTTTTGTAATCACTGGTGGTACACCCTAGTGGTACACGATAATCATGCGCTACTGTGATTCGTTCTATAATGCCCTGATAGTAAAAAAGCCAGCTATAACAATGTATAGGCTGGCTTTATGATTTGTTGTGAATCGCATGAATCTATTCATTGAGTAGGAGGCTTAAACCCGTATGAATACTGGAGTTGTGTTATTCAATATTTTCTAGGGGTACACGCTAAAACGAGGTGTTCACTCACCCTCATAAAAAGTAAGTTGTGGTTATGTCTTACAGCTTGGATCAGCATAGTCCACCAATTCGCGCAGGTGTTGCGCCAATTGCTCAACGGTCTTCTCACCCGTGGCAGCTTCTACCGTTAAGTTTTCCAGTGTATTGTCGTTATCACGGATCTTAATACCGTTACGGTAAAGAAAAGTCATGGTAACGAAAAATGCTGTGCGCTTATTACCATCATTAAAGATATGACCGCGAGCAATAGCAACCCAGTAGGTGGCTGCAAGTTCAAAAATGTCTGTTATGCCTTCGTAGTGTGTACGGTTTTGCACTCGATGGATGAGTGCTTCGGCTCTGCCAGAGTCAGGCATTCCAGCAACGCCGGGAAGCCGCTGCAATATACGGTCATGAAAAGCGATAACTTCCTGTGCGCTAACCCATATCATCGGTTTGTCAGTGCCTCTACCGTATGCCCGTGACGCTGCATAATCGAATCGAACTCTGCATCCAGTTTGGCATTCTGGTATGCCTCGAATTCTGCCTTACTGATAACGACTGCTGAGCTGCCGTCCCGCCGAGTGATTTCAACAGGTTCGCCGTGGGTAGCAGCATCCAACACTTCTGAAATATTGGCTCGTGCTTGGGTTGAGGTGTATGTTCGCATAATATATCTCCAAAGATGTACATATAAATTGTACATCTTTTGGGTGCTTAATCAACAATAGGGATCTCAGTGTGGATTATCTTTAAATGCTGCTTTTTTATATCCTCATACAACACAATTAGCCTCACGCTAAGCCACGTCAGTGTCACCTAAGTGTACCAAATAATCATGCACTACTGTGATTCACTCTACAATGTTCTGATAACAAAAAAGCCATATATAACAATGTAAATACTGGCTTTGTGAAATGTTGTGAATCGCTAAGAAACGTTATTCAATATTGAATCCAAACTGACTTTATTTTGTAATATATTGATTTGTATATTGTTTGTTTCTGTATTATCCCGAATGGTACATTCATTGATATATATAAAGAGTACATTAATTTTATTTGTGTTTGATCGTTTGCGATTTACGCAGTATAAATGAATGCTACTATTATCTAACTGAAATTTAATGGAATTAATATGTCTTTAGATGTTGCTTATTCCTTAGAAATAGAAGATTTTATTGATGCTGATAGAGCTTACGAGTTTTACTGGGCAGGACTCATTACTAGCAAAAAGGCGTTTATCTGTCCTGGTGAGAATTGCCGGGCCCAAGTAACGTGTGCAAATATCGATGAAGAAACCCAAAAAATGAAGGTTGTTCCACATTTTAGGGTTTATGGCGATCATGATGAAAGTTGTGAGGTTTTTAATAAAGTACCTTTGAAAATAACTGAGGTAATTTCAGAAAAAAATAATACCGAAAGAAAATCAGTTGATCTTTCTGTTGTTGATTCTTTTTTACTAGTAAGACCTCCTTCGTATTATGAAGTTAATGATAAAAAAATAGATTTTAAGTCGGAAGATTTGAAAAAAAACATAAAATATAAAAATAAAAAAACCTCATATAATCTTAAACAGATTGGCTTTATTGGCAATGTTTATTCTGTTAGAACTATAGTAAGCAGGTTTCTCAGATATTCATCTGATAATACTATTAGTAACAGGTCCATCAATATAAGTGGCATGAATATCCCATATGCTTCATTTTTAAAACTGATTTGGGAGCAAAAGCTTGAGGATTTACCAGAATATGACTTGATTTATTATGGCTGGGCTTATGTTGATAGACATGAAAAAGGATACAAAATTAAGTTTAAAAAAGGTTTCAAGAGTGAATTAGATGAAGTTTTGCCTGTTTCTTTTTATATAGGAGACAAATTAATTGAAAAATATCCTATTAAAAAATTAGTAACAAAAAGGCTTTCATCTATCTCTGCCGCAATTAAGCCGACAGCTTTTGTATTCGTTTATGGTAAACCAAGGCTGTATAAATCTCCAAAAACATTAAAAGAGTATATAAATTTTGATTTATATAACCTTGATATGGTTGATGTCAATAAAGAAAATCCCTTACCTAAGAAAAAATAACATAGCGTTGGTATTTTTAATTGATTTTTCTTGAGAACTTAGAATAATTCAAACAAATGATATCGTATGGTTAGAAACCACAATAGAGAAAGAGGTTGGTCGCTATTTAAGGGACTTGTTCATACATAGACGTGATTTAGCTTTCATCACTAATGATGATGATCTGTTCTTTTCACCGAATTCAAACATTACAGAGAATGAAAAAAGATTTATAAATTATTTTGACATTATTTAAATTATTAATACAACAGATATTTTTCACGCGGAAGCCTGTTCTGATATTTGTAAAAAAACATAGATCACAACACTCATAAAATCTACTCTCTCTTTCAAGGGAAGTTCGATTCAATATTTTCTAAGAGCATAGCTTTCGCTCTGTGGCTATCAATATCTGCCATCAGTCGTGTCAATACGCCCATCGCAGGTTGAGGTATATTTCGTTGAGGGCTTATAGGTGACACGAGGAAAATATTATTGCTAGTGAGGAGATACTCCGCTATGGCTGTCTTCTCGGTGCTGTTCAAGTAGGGACTGACTATTTTTATGATTTATCGCGAACCTTACGTTCAACTAATTGACCATAACTATCAAAATACCGACTCGGCCAAATTTCTGAAGGGTGTATGCCAAGATAGTCTGCGATGATCCACTCACCTTTCGGCCACGGTCGGCTGAATGTATTGGCTAAGGTCGATGAACTGAGTCCCGATTCACGCGAAACCGCCGCTAAGGTTGTACCACGTTTGCGTAATGCAGCAATAATATCTGCTTGATGCCAGTCATTTTGAACATTGTTATTATTCATTCCTGTTACCCCTTTCCATTAATTAATCATTGATGGTGGTGATTCAAGGCAGGGTTAGCAGACCGGGCTAAGATTCCGGCGAGACGTAAGTCTCCCCCACCCGAATCACCATTGAAAGGGTGATAGCTGGCGCACTGGTAGAAAACATCCTACCAGTGTTCTTAGCTCAAGGCTGCTAAACCTTGACCATCGGATTTTGCTAACGGCGAGGTTACTTTAACTGATTGTTTTATCTAACTTAATAACTGGATGACTAAGTTTAACGACTATAAACTCGCTCAACATAACGCCCACGACCATCTCCGTGTCCTAAATCCATTGAAACCAGCGCCCTTACTTCCTGACGGCTAAAGCCATTTTGTTGGTAAAAAACCAATGCATCCTGCGCCCACGCATAGCGTAAACTATGGGGAGAATAGCGGCCTGTTAAACCAATCTTTGTGGTATGTGCCCGCCAGTAATTCATGGCCTGCCGGAGATCTGGTTTATCAATTAATTTGCCGTCACGTTGTTCTGCAATAGCCATTGCCTGCTCGACAGCTTCTTTTACAGCAGTAACATCCAATACACGGATTTTCCTTGGTCGGCCGCCCTTTGTTCCAAAAACAACATGCAGTTTTGGCTCAGGTTGTTCTAACTGTTTCCACCAGCTTTTCAATGAAGCACTGCATTGCACCGCTTCCTGAGAACGTAACCCCAGCAATCGGGCAAGTTTCAGTGTGACGGCAAATCCGGCATCACGTTTTAATGCTTTCTGATAAATAACCTGAAACGCGGCATCAGGGATCGCCTGTTTCGTGCCGGCGTGGTTTCCAGTTTTTCTCTGCCTACCATGCGGAAGATATTACGCAGTGCGGACATTTCATTTTGTACTGTTCGTTTGGCGATCCCCTGAGATAAACGAGTATCAACGTACTGCTCTACATGTTTGGCTTTCAAATCCTTAAGGCTTTTAACCTGAATATTCAGGCTCAATAACAACGCGCCCAAACACCCTGCGATCCGAATGCGGTCATGGCAGGTTTTATGACTGCCTCCACCTTGCCGGGCAAAAAATTTTAATTCCTTAATCAATCGACTCATCTTATTTTCCCTATTGATACCTAACGATATGTGATCTCTGGCGTGCGTCAGTGCGGCAAAACAGAAAGCACTGGTTTTGCCCTTGACGAATATCTGTGCGCCAGAGTGAACGCAGGTTGAGGTATTGCGGAGTATCGGTTGAGTACGCGGTACTGCCGCCTGTATGAACAGGTCATCCCCTCCGGCAAAAAGCCAGCCTCGATATCGTCAAGTTCTCCTTTTTCAATCTAAAAATGCAGTGTCAGATTCACTGCGGGGTGAAGCCGGCCTGAGCCTGTCAGAGTTGTGGTGTCCTTTGGCTGCGGCGTCACTTTCAGCGGTAAACCAGCCAAAAGTGACGCCTTAAACCCGCAAATGACCAGCAAAAGTCGTGCAAGCGTTAAAATGCCAGCAGGTACAGCAAAACGCCGCAAGGTTCGGTGTCAAACGGTAGCGATGAGTTAATTGTTTGTGTGTAGAAAATCTGTCCGCTGAATCATTCAGGCAAAGACAGTAAGAATATGAGCCGGATGCGTGAAATCCATGCGGTGCGTATGACATGAAATCGGCTCAAGACATCATTCATGAGATAAAAACCAAACGAAAGCAGGGTCTGATGCTGATATGAAAAATAAGTGCATGATCCAACGTTCAATACACTTGGGTGACAAGATAAAAACACCCTTCTGAGGTCTTTTTCAGTTTAAGAGACTTTCATCACCGGACGATGGGTTAGGTGTCCGATGATATCTGCTTCCAAAAGTGCGCAGATGTACCGCAATTTTGCTCTCCCTTTCAGGCTACAGGAGTTTTGATTCGCCACCCGAAGGCGATCTTTGCAGACGATAAGATCATTACAGTATAAGCAAGATGTTAACGGTTGAGACGGATAAGGTCACATGGTTGCTGAGCCTGTTTTTTAAATGTCGATTAAAGTGAGACAATAATCCTAATTTATTAATTAAATTAACATATAACTCTGCATAATAGCCCAATCAACATGAGTTATTTTATTATTCATAAATATTTTCAACGAAATGCCGATAAATCGTTAGTTTGTATGGAAAGAGAAAATGAAGAATCGGAAGGAATCGCTGTACCTACAAGAGTTAGCCTACCTGCGCGAAATGATGAAGTTAGCTGCAACCGAAAAACCACATTTGGCCGAATTTCTGGATCATCCAAATGAACCGGATATCCAACGCATACTGGAAGGTTTTGCGCTGCTGTCTTCAAATCTGCGCAGTACCATTGAAGACAGTATTCCACAAGTCACCCATGCAATGCTCAGTCGTATCTGGCCTCATGCCCTGCGCCCCGTGCCACCGACGACAATCATTCAATTTACACCCCATCAGGGCGTTCATCAGGGCACAGTGGATATCCCGCAAGGCGTACCGCTTACTGCCGTTGTGGGGGAACAACATTTCCAGTTTCACACCTGCCGCGATTTGCATATTGAACCGTTTATTATGCTGGATAAACAGATCCAAAAAACACGTGAATACAGCGATATTGTGTTAACGCTGCGTCAAACGGGAAATGCAGTATCGGCCTGGTCAGGTGGAAAACTGCCTTTCTTTTTAGGAACTGATAAAAACCGGGCAGCACAATTAAGCTTGTGGCTGGATATGCACATTGATGAGATCTATTGGCGTACTGCAAAGGAGGAAATAAGGCTCAGGTATAGTGATTTTATGGGTTGGTCTGAGAATTTCCAGCATCCCTTGTTACCCGTGGAAAATCTGCCTTTTACTCGCCTGCAACAGATGACTGAGTATTATTGCCTGCCTCATGTATTCAATTTCATGATGTTAAATATCAATGAGCAACGCGATTTAGCATTAAACCCGGATGGCACCTGTGAGCTGGTTATCCGTTTGCAAGGAGAGTTGCCTGTAGATGATTTGGGTGATGCCTTTCAGTTGGGGTGTGTCCCAGCGGTTCATCTGGTGCCGATGGTCAGCCAGCCTATTTCACTGGTATCAGATAATGCATGTTACCCGTTACCACTGGCAGAAACGGAGCGACTTTTTCGTGTAAAAAGTATCCAAACCGCGAAGCAGCCCGGTGAGAAAATCACTCAGGGCAGCGCTCCACGTGGCAAGCCGTGCCATTTCCTGCCGATTGATCAGTTTCATGCCAAAAGTGACTGGCTACTGGATGCCGGTGAACCCGATAACGTCTATTTTCAGTCGCTGATAACTGATGATTTACTGGGGCGACTTCACAACCAAATATACTTTTCCGGGATGGATGGAAAAGCGGCGAATAATCTGCCATCCCAGATGGTATGTACACATTTCATTGGCTACCATGTGCAGGCTATGAAGCTGGCTATCGGTGATATTACGCTCACACAAGAATCAGTGCCCGCCCATTTATACGCGAACAATATTACATCGGTTTCCCCCGATTTTCCGCCAATGGTCATGGGAAAATCGGATTGGTTGCTGATCAACTTCTTAAACTGTCCGCCATTTTTACTTTTTCATGCCGAATCACTGAAAAATTTTCTGCATTTGTATGATTGTTATGCTGGGCATGATCGCGCCCTCAGTCGCTGGATGCAGCAGCATATTAACGGCATTGTCCGTGTTGACGCTCAGCCGAAAAGCCGCCTTGACAACACCCCATCGGGTCAGGGACGGGTGATTAATGGCTACATCTTGCACATTTACCTTGATCCGACGTGTTATGAAAATGACGGTATGATGTATCAGTTTTGTCGGATGATTGACCAATTGCTGGCGTGCTTTGTCGTTCGGGATAATTACATCATGTTAGAAATTTATCGGCGGGATGAGAAGGCGATGTTATGGCCGTTTCGCCAAAGGCTTGGACTGCGCAGTGAAATGTAATGCTATTAACGGAAACAGAAAAATCAGGAGAAATAATGCTAAAAAGTGGATTACGTTTTCTTTGCCGGATGGGGAGCTTACCCGAAAATACTTTTGCTGTGGCGGATTTCACCCTGCGGGAAGGGCTTTCTGACCTTTTTACCCTGAACCTGACGCTGGTTCAGTCTCAGCCTGACAATCCTTTCAAACCGAAGCCGGAAATCGATTTAGCCGCACTGTTGATGCAGGAAGCTGTATTACAGGTCTTCCACGGTGAAACGGAGCAACGCAAAATCACCGGGATTATTTCCCATGCCGACTGGTGCGGCACCGATGGCAACAAAACCCTGTATACCTTCACGGTACGTCCGTACCTCTGGCGACTCACGCTCAATCAGGACAGCCATATTTATCATCGCCAGAGTGTGCCGGATATCATGAATCTGTTGCTGAAAAAACACCATGTTCAGGCAGATTCACAGTTGGAAGATCCGCATCAGGGCAGGGAATACACCACCCAGAAACGGGAATCGGATTATGCGTTTTTTTGTCGGCTGGCCGCAGAAGAAGGTATCAGTTTCTGGTTTGAGGATGAAACGCTGTTTTTCAGTGACAGCCATTTGGGAATGACGGCTAACCTGCCTCTGCAATACCAGCCACAACCGGATACCGCTCACGGTCAGGATGTCATTTATCAGGTGCGCCTCGGTGTCGGCATGGCCCCGAAGCGCAGTATTCACCGCGATTATAACCCGGACAGGCCGCTTTCTCAGGTGTACCAACTGGAGAGCAGCCCGGAATATCAGGCAATGGGAACGATGACACCGTATACCATTTACGAGAGTTATGGCCGTTTTCAGCGGGAGGCCGAAGGTAAACCCTTCGTGAAATATCGGCACGAAGTGCTGAAAAACCAGACCCAAAGTGGTAGTGGCAACAGTAATTGCATCAAATTGATGCCGGGCAAAATCTTCGAAATCGAAAATCATCCCCACACGCCACTTAATACCCGCTGGCAGATTGTCGGGATAAGCCATCATGGTCGCTGCCCGCAGGCACTGGGAGACAATAGCGGCGAAGGCACAACACTGAGTAACGATTTCAGCTTTATTGATGGTTATGCCGACTGGCGGCCCCCTTTTCATTACAAACCACAGGCAGACGGTGATGAAAGTGCAACCGTTGTCGGGCCGGAAGGGGAAGAAATTTTTGTGAATAAAGACGGCGCGATAAAAGTGCATTTTCACTGGAACCGTTACGATAAAGCCGATGACAGCGCCTCCTGTTGGGTTCGTGTCGCTCAGGGCTGGAACGGTAACGGTTTTGGTTTTATGGCGATACCGCGTATCGGGCAGGAAGTGATTGTTTCTTATCTCAACGGCGATATTGATCGCCCGATAGTCACCGGCTGCGTTTATAACGGCCTGAACCGTCCCCCACTGGATTTACCTGCCGCTAAGACCCGCACCACGTTTAAGACCAAAACCCATAAAGGGGAAGGTTTTAATGAACTACGCTTTGAAGATGCCAAAGGCAGTGAGGAAGTGTTTATTCATGCGCAAAAAGACATGAAAAACCAGATACTCAATGATGAAACCAGCAATATTGGTCATAACCGCACACACCATATTAAAAATGATGCACATTTACGCGTTGATAATGAATACCGCGTACAGGCAAACAATGATATTTCGCTATCCACCGGGCAAAAGCTCCATATCAAGGCAGACGATGCGCTGTTAACGCAAAGTGGCAATGAAATTCACCTGAGTTCGGGTGCTAAGGTGGTGATTGATGCGGGGGCTGAACTGACCCTTCAGGCCGCCGGGCATTTCTTGAAAATCGATGCAGGCGGGATCACCAGCAGCGCTGTCGTTAACATGGGGAGTGGCGCACCGGGCAATGGCTCAGGCTGGGGCGGTAAGTTACCGGATAGGCTGGATAAGCTGTCACCTATTAATGTGGCTCAGGTAGAAAAAATTACCCCACCACCGGAAAAAATTTGCCTGTCCTGCTTAATGGAAGCGGCATCAACGGGTTCAGTGATGGTTATGAGGGGAGAATGATGACAGCCACATTAAAGGAAAAATGGGAAAAGTACCGGGAAACTTACCCGAAGATGAAATTATATGCGCTGGTAGACGGTTTACAGTATGAGCGGTGCTTTGATGATGAATTGACTTATCTTGAAGGTGCGAATAATCCGTTGTTCCGGCAATTCCCAGATGCGGAAATTGCGTTTGCCGGGCCGTGGTTGTTCGATATGAATCAAGCACAGGCATGGGAAGAAAAATTCTTACGGTTGGAAAACTCTGCACCCGCCGTTTCTTGGCTGTATTCAACACGGTCATTGGACAAACTGACCCGCCATCTTGAATCACAGTTAAATATCCGGTTAAAAACAGGCAAAACTGCATTATTGCGTTTTTACGATCCCCGCGTTCTGCACCAAATTCCGCATATTTTTACGCCAGAACAATTGATTGAGTTCACAAAAGATATTGAAGAGTGGAGTTATCAACTTGATAACAATCATCATGTTGTGAAAGGAAAATAATGGCTATGGACAAAAACAGTATTTCTTCCGTCTTCTCAGATTTGAAAAATAAAGTATCCAAAGGTATCGAGCAGCAACAAAAAAGTAAAGTTACCCATCCAACCAGCGTGCCCAATTGTGCGGGAAAAGTGGGTGATCCGGGCGTGAAATGTAATCAAAAATTCAGTCATCAGCTAAAATTATTACCGATTGAGAATCAGGTTAATGTGAGTAATGTGCCTTATGCCTATATTTCCATCCCCTCCAGAGGATTTGGTAAAACAAATGGCGAAGGTGAAACTGATCGTATTATGACTCGGCAACCGGAAGAAGTGACCGTACTGGTTGGCAAACTGGCTAAAAGTTATGAAAGAAGGGGCCGTAATTTTGGTTCATTGAAGGAACTTGAAGAAAGAAAAATCAGCCTGATTACGAATACAAATGAACCAACCACTGAGAAACCTTATATCAGTGGTTATGATTATATTACCGTAGTGGGTGCCAGAACGGCACCCTGGGATCCGAGTATAAAAGCTATTCCTAGAGGATTCAAAGAGTCACTGGGAAATCAGTACCGATTTATTAATAGTGGATTACATCAGTTACAGCTTTTTCCTAAAGCTAGTCAAGATCATGCTGTACAACGCATTATGGTGGTATTCCAGCAGGGATATACGCAAAAGGATATTGACAGGATTAATGACTATACAGAGAAATTAGGTGGTCGTATTATCTATGTGAAAAATAAACAAGGGCTTATCGATTTTCTAAATCAAAGAAAGGAAAAGAAAAGGCTCATTAAGGAGATGGTGTTTTTCTGTCATGGCATCATTGATTATGCCACGTTTCATTATCAGGGAGAGAATGTTGAAGAAGGACTTTTTGGATCAGAGGAAATTAAAAAGGTCTATGAATCAGTATTTGATTTTGATGCTAAAATAACAACCTACGCTTGTCGGGCGGGTATTTCAAAGTCTGGTGGGGATTTTACAGGAAAGGATGCGGGACAGGATAAAAGCCCCGCACAACTAATGGCGAATACCTGGGATGTTGAGGTCAAAGCATTTGAGAAACGATCCATTTATACAATAGTTTATGGGACAGGAAAGGAAATTAAAGATGCAGGAAGTTATGGAAAAGTGATGAGTAAATATCTAGCTGATATTGAAGCTTATAAAAAAGAGAAAGCAAAAGGCAATAAAAATGCAAAACCGCCAGAGAAACCTAAAGATTATGACATAATGCAAAAACGCAATCGAGATTTGAAAGAAAGAATGGATAATGAAAATAATGGTGGCGGTCCTATTGCTCCAAATGGTTCTTGGCATTTACCTGGCACAGCAAAAACTCCAGAAGGATTGAAGGTTGGTCTGCAAAATTATAAACCTATTGAGTGGAATACATGAAATTATGTAACTGGAAATTATTTATAGTAATATTTATTTTAATAGTTTTAATTTCAGTTTTATCGGGGGCTTATTATATGAATACGCAAAAATATCAGATGGCAGTTAATGTTTCAGTGTATGATGAAAACTCTATAGACTTTCCATCTAAAAAAGTATGGCTTGATGCTAGTATGTGGTTGACAACATCTCAGTATATTAAAATCAATGATTTTTTTCTGATTAATAAAAAATTTCCCCCTATTGAAGATTTAAATACTGTATATGTAACGACAGAATTACAGTTTGCAATTGACAGATTAGGAAATAGCTTTCCTGAGTTACAGACATTAAAAAACATGGATCCTTTGAAATTCTCTGATTTAATGAATAATAAAATGAGCTATGAATATATATATAGCCAGTTTGATCAGGAATCATTGAAACCAGAACAGGATATGTTTCTTATTTCATTTTTATATAATGGTAATAAATATGAAGTTAGAATGATAAGAGAAATATGTAATGGAAGTTATTTGTATAGTTCACTTGGTGGAATTTACAAAGAAGGCGGTTGGCATAAATCTAATATGGATTTTTTAACATATAGAGATTATCTTTCCGGAAAAATTGATTCATATAAGTAATAATTTTTAAAAGCTATAGCTGCTGGGTTTTCAATGTAATGAAAAATATATTTTACCAGCAACTATAGTGCTAACTATTGATCGGAGATATCATAAAAATGACGATAGAGCTTAATGAAGAACAATGGAATATACTAAAAAAACATTCATTCAATGCTTATATTGATGAATTAGTAGCGCATTGTAATGAATCCTATCCCTATCTTGATATAAAATTGGGTAAAGATGGCTTAAGATCAGCACTGAAAAATGCAGTAGGAAAAGCAAAAAACGAGGGTTTTGATCAACGAGGGGCTGTTCAGTTTTATATTGATATGCTTATTTTGTTTGGTACAGGATTTCAGACTGACCCGCAATATACATGGATAAAAACAAGCCTTGATAATCATGCCCATCTTGGGCAATTAGAAAAAACAAGTCTGCTTTATCATGAAATCACTCGATATTTGAATGAAGTGCATAGTGAGAAAGATGAACATCTGAAAGACAGTATATTTAAATTTCAAAATATCAATATTGAACGTTTAAATGTTCAATGGAATACCTATGGAATTAACATTGATGATATATTAAAACACTTATTCCCACAAAAACACAAATATATTAAACAGGATGATATCAAAAAGCTCATACAACTTGGTGTTGAAAAATCGAATCAATATGGAATAGAAAGTGCCAATCAATCTGCATTCTTAACGCTGATCATGTTTTTATTAGGGCATGAATTCGATCAGGATATTTTCTTGCCTCATTTAAATTCAAAATTGTTCAAGCAATATTATTCTGATGCTGACATGTTAATTATGGTAATGGAAAAACAGACAAAAGAGTACCTGAAAATATTTATTCAATAGTATAAAAATATGTTATCCGATTGTGTAGGGAATCAATATGCCAAATAAAGCTGTTATCCGATTAAACGATAAAACCGATCATGGTGGTAAAGTCATCACTGCCATTGATGGTTATGTTTATCAAGGTGTTCCTGTTGCAGGCAAAGGTGATTTAGTTATTTGTCCAAAATGTGAAGATACATTTCCGATAGTGGAAGGAAGTGAGACTTTAAAGTATCAGAACAAACAAATCGCCTTGGAAGGCATGCGTACAGCATGTGGTGCAAAACTGATTGCCAGCCAGAAAACCTTCTTTGCTTAGACACTGACGCGCTGCGCTTGTCTTCTCCGTATTACCGGGTTAATACATTAACCCAGTAATACAGAGATTGGAAAAAATATAACCGTTACTATCGATTATCTTTATATAACTGCACCAATTTTCACGGGATAACGGGGTAAATGACATATTTATTATATATTTCATTGCGTTACTCTATCCCATGTTATCCCAGCCTATCCCGTAACATCATGTCACTAATTTAAATCATTTAAAATTCAAATAAATTATAACCTACCAGAGAAAAATCTTTTTCGGGATAACTTCCACTGTCACAATATATCTTTATTTGTAATCACCTAATGTTACGGGATAGTGCGGGATAATACGGGATAAATAAAATATCTATAACTAACTGATATATTTTAAAATAAATCTTTCTTATCCCAATATCCCGTTATCCCAACGTTTTTTCCTCCTACGTGAGGTTAATCCTCATCCCTGAAAATCAACACCACAAATCGCCCCTGAGTGCCGTTAACAGAAATGGTTTTACTGATAAAGCGGTCTTTCTCCGCTTTAACCAACATTCCGGCCTCTTCTAAGGCTTCAAAGCCGGATTTCTTCTGTAACCCCTGCAATATTTCTGCTTCAAATACACTGGGGATAATGTGGTATTCCGCCTGTCCATCATGACGGCGGTTATGCACCAGATACCCGGCAAGATCGCTAATTCTCATGGCGTATGAAGTATCAATATCACCATTTGGCCTGCCGTAGGTATAAGGCTGAAAGCGTGACAGCCCGTATTTCTGGATAAAGTCACGAGTTCTCGTGATCATCTGATATTTTTCCCGGTTTCCGATGCCAAAATCAGCTAACCAGTCATCGAAACTTTGCTTTACCGCAGCATGACACGCATCTTTATTCCAGCCGGTGATATGGGTTGCCAGTTCTCCAACGGCATCCAGTAACGCAAAACGCACGGCAACGCGCTTGACTTGCGCTGAGGCTTCTTCTGGCAGGCCATCAAGCCACTCTTTTTCTTTACGGGCGGTCATTTCGATTGCCTGCTCCTGATATTCAGACAGCCATTGAACCCATGCCCGACCCGCTGCACCACAATAGCGTTTGGATTCACGTTTGATGGCTCTTGCGTGGGAATTGCCGTCTTCATAGCCATTGAAGCATTCTGTATCAATAAAGGGCACACTGAGCAGCCTGACAAGCTGTCCGGCTTTTGGGGTGATCCCGCCTTTTATCAGGAACGTTTCTAAATCTTCCTCACCCGTTGAAAGGGCTGCAATTTTCCAGCGAATTACAGCACGGTTCCCGCCTGCGTCCGCAACCTCGAAAGCTGAACAGGGATTTACATCAATGAAGGGAGTGTACCCAAAATGGTTTTCTTAATGTGCTATGGGTACACCTTAGTGGTACACGCCAATCATGCGCTACTGTGATTCGTTCTATAATGCCCTGATAGTAAAAAAGCCAGCTATAACAATGTATAGGCTGGCTTTATGATTTGTTGTAAATCGCTAAGAAATGTTATTCGATATTGAATCTATTCATTGAGTATCAGGCTTAAACCCGCATGAATACTGGATTGTTGTTATTCAATATTTTCTAGGGGTACACCCATGTGTACCCGTTAAATCAAGGTGTGCAAGATTTGATATTCTGTAAGTAGCTTATGCTTTCCAATAGAATGGCATGGATGGTAGCTGTATGAGTTTTACACAGGAATATTGAAATAGTGACACAGAGCATTAGTCAGTAGAGTCGGAGCTGCTGACCCTGCAATCTTGAGGCTACCGGAGTAGGCTTTGCCAATCATGTTGCCAATCCATCCACCAATTTTTTCACCAAAGTTATCTGATGAAGTTGGTGCAGGTAAATAGTCAACAATCTCTTTCAGTTCAGAAATATCATTATCTTCGATACCATAATCTTTTAGTTGGCGTTCAAGAGAATTAAAATCGCCTGCTGTAATGGTATTTTGTTGGTGTATCTCGCCAGTATTCCCCGCACCTATAGCACCAGCATTATTTACATTCCCATGGAAATTATTAATGTTATTTATAGTCATCCCTATAGCCTCATTTTTTTCTTCAGAAGAAAATAGCAATCCTTCACCTAGGATATTTTTGCTCTCAAGTTGCAACGCCCAATCTAAAATTCTTGATCTAATATTAGAAAACACGTTAATTATTTGAGCTGGATTAATACACCAAGCCACACGGAAATCTACACCACTTGTCTTTTGCAACAAGGTAGCCATAACGGGTGGTAAATCACTATATAGTATTGAGTCACTTTTAGAAAACTCAGTTAACATTGATACGGGGTTATTAATATGAACAGTGGTCAGTATTTCATAAAATTCCGTATTTAAATTTTCAGAATTACCAAATTGAGTAGGAATCCACCCAAAGTATGGATTGAATGCTTTAATTGGAGCACGTTTTAAAATTCTATAACTCGGAAGAACGTCAATCGATGGATATCCGTTTAACTCATGCTCTATCCACTCAGAAATATCCTGTAGACCAAGTTTGACTGATATCATTTTTGCCCTTGATAATAACTCTTCGATATCAGTTGAGCTTGAACTAGCCATATCCTGTAACTTAAGAACAGGTGAGTTATTCATTGATTATCCTCATTATGTTGTCAAGCTTATATTCTATCCATTAGCCCACCAATTGTAAGCATGGCATTGCTTGTATTTATCACAAATCTAACACTAACCACAAAGTAAAATAATCACTCTCCAAAAGACTATTTAATAGTGGTTTTTTACATCCTCATATAACGCAACCAATCGTACTCTAAGCCACGCAGGTATAATTTTGCGGCCTAGATAGGTTCATTTGGATCACGTCACTACATCACGCTCACGCCACGTAATCCCCACGAAATAAACGTAAACCCCACGTAAAACGCACTACACCGCACCCGCCTGCACGTTTTGGATCAAAAAGTTTTTTCAGATTTAAAATTCTACAAATCAAATCGCCAGACCTTGCCAGTACTGGCTGTGTGAGAAAAATCTCAAACTGAAATGAGTGAAAAGAATTTCAGCAAATTTCAGTTTTCTATTCGGTTGCATTCTGTGCGAGGAATTATATTACGTTGAAATAAAATGACTTTTCTATTTTACGTGAGATTTTTACTTGGGCGGAAACCCAACATAAAAACTGAAAAGCCAGCCTTTATGCGGGGTAGAGGGAAATGTAAACTGAAATTGTGTGAAAAATTTATTTTCACTGTTCCCGTTCTGTGCCTGACAATTCTGATACAGAAAGTGTTGATACTAATTCTTATATTGCTACAACTCTAATAAATGATTACTTGGATCTTGTTTCAACTTACTAGGGCGTATGGAATGTGAAAAACTCATGCTTAAAACGTATGTATGACCACATTCAACATCATTACAACAACAGTAAATCTCCGGTATGTTATCTAATCCTTCCCTTTTGATTTTTTTGATTGTTGCCTGCTCACCGCACTCTGGGCAATAAACTTTTAATACTTTCATTATCGATAACCCTCACATCAATTGCCTGCCAGAATAAAGTCAATTTAATACATACCTTTCCATTTTCAGTGGTAACACTGGTAACACTGGTAACAGCGTTGATTTAAAAGAGATTAATGTGTTACCACTCCAAAAAACGAACTGGTAACAAGTGGTAACAGCCTATTTTTGTTACCAGTTGTTGCCACTCGCAAAAATTGACTGGTAACAGTGATAAGCCTTGGTATGACTGGTTGTTACCAGTGTTACCACTGTTACACATTAAATATAAGACAGTCAGTTTTATCCTGATTATTCGGCAGAACCTAAGACGTCACTGTTAAATAAGTAAACCCGTTTAAGCCCTATTTCTGGTAGGCGTATACTCGTTTGTATCCTGCCGTCCTTGCCTGCTTCTAACCAACCTTTCTCAACACATAAGCGGGCCACTTTGCGCGAATCAAAGCCCTTGCATATCTCTTTCCATGCGGAGGACAAAACATAAAATTGAACAGTTGGATCTTGATTGCCAGTGCCTTTTTCAACACGACGAAAGCCCATCATATTGATAGGACGACTATTCTCATCGTACCAATCCGCAAAGCGGCTGAATTGGTTACGTGAAATAAAATCGGTCACTTGCTCCAATGCAGTAATGTCTTCCTGATTAGCAGTATGTCCGCGCTCTTTCATCCATGCGGCTAAACATTTCTCAGCCGCTGTATACGCTTCCCCTTGTTGCCAGCCTGTAATTCCTGCCCTTGTTGCAATTTCTCCTGCCATAGCAACAAGAGCAAAACGGGTAATTGCACGACCAACCTGATTACCTGCATTCTCTGGCATCATTTTTGCGGTATATTCTTTCAATAAGGCCTTAGCCGTTCCTGAGATAACCGTGAGATCATGAGTGAGATATTTCAGCCAATCGCGGAACGGTGAGCCATGATATTTAGTCACGGCGTGCTCAAGATATTCAGCCAGTGATTTACCGCTGGTAAATTGGTGCAACTCTTCAAAAACACCGTGTTTACCGGAATCACTCGGAATTTGGATCATACGGACTTCCACACCTGCATAAGTACGTTCACCCGCATTTGACGCATGTTCAACTAAAGAAAGTTCCCCTGTTGATAAGAAAAGTAAATTCCAGCGGTTGGTTTCTCTGACACTTCCATCTGTTTTCGCTCTGGCTTTCCCCTGACCATTTGCCAGCATATAGGCAATATTACCCGCCTCACGCCCGTCAACCTCTCTGATTTCGTCTAGCATTAATGTTGCATCATTACGGCGGCAGGCTGTACCTTCAAGTGCATTGCCGGTTGCCCGCCAGGTATACCAGTAATCCGTTCCGCCACAGACAGACGCAGCCACTTTCATTGTGGTTGTCTTACCATCCGTTGATTCACCTTTTAAATGATAGCCACCACCACCGACACCCACTAATTTAAGCAATGATGAGGCAAAGGCTAAACTTACGGAAAAGGCGAGCCTTGCGTTTCCTGTGCAATATTTACCGATATGCTCTCTCCATTCCTCACTGGTGCCTGAGACTCTAAAATCTTTTCCCTGAACACTGGAAGTTTGAAGAATAACGGAATCCGCACCTGTGCCGACAACTTCGTCTTGCAGAACATAGACATTACCGTGCCACCCGGTTTTATTGACACAAGTCACCTTTCTCTCTGGACGGCATAGTGAAATGTATTCCATCAAGTGTGCCCGTGCCTGCCCTGAAATATTGATGTAGGATAGGCCGTTGACCAAAAGCACCCGGCGTAATTCCTCACCGCTGCCGCTGAGCATTTCCATCGGCATAGCCCACTTACGGCAATTACCGTAAGTATCTTCCCATTCTAATAACCGTCCGTAATTACTACTGTCAGCATCACAGGTAATTGCCGTTACTTTTATCGGGCTGCTAATTTTGATGTTCCTGACTTC
This sequence comes from Xenorhabdus anantnagensis, assembly GCF_028598555.1. Taxonomy (GTDB): domain Bacteria; phylum Pseudomonadota; class Gammaproteobacteria; order Enterobacterales; family Enterobacteriaceae; genus Xenorhabdus; species Xenorhabdus anantnagensis. The sequence goes on along the minus strand of NZ_JAQRFN010000008.1, from coordinate 91,526 downwards.
GGTATCACCATCCGATTTATTGACGAGTTTGTCGTACCATAAATATTCTTGAGTCAGGCGGAAGCCTTGCGGTAAATAGGTTTTATCTTTTCCGCAATAGGTCATTTCTTCAAAGAAAGCCTCTTTGACCTTGTTATCGCTGTTTTCCTGTCGGTAATCATCCCAATCCGCTTTATAGTGAGTCGGTGGCAATGTGACCCAACCATCTACCGCCTTAGCCGCTTTTTCTGCCCAGAGCTTGCCCGTATTTTCCTTGCCATCAATAAAATCGTTGTCGCCAGCAATGATGATTTTTGCCTGTGGCCACCGTTCTCTCAATTGTTGCGCGACTTTGACCAGATTAGTGGCAGCAACCGCCGCCACGATGAAAGAATCAATCACTTTTGACAGGCTTAATCCTGTAGCAAAACCTTCTGTAATCACCACCTGTTCAATGTTTTTATCCGTCTTATCTGCGACAATAATAAATGAACCTGAAAGCGCAGAACCGGATAGCAGGCTCTTTTCCCCTTTCGGGCTGATTAATTGCCCGCCTTTAATTGAAATTTGGTTATCAACTAATGGTAATAAAAGTGAGCCAATTGGAAAAATCATCTCACCTTGCGTATATTGTTGCTGCGTAATTAAATATTGATGATGAGTTAAGCCTTTATTTGAGAGATATTGGCTTTCCCCTGAAAGAGATAAACCTTTCAGTTTTTCAAATAATTCGATACCTTTTTGTGTGCCAGCCTTTTTTATTCTGGTTGGCATTATTTTTTTGAATTCAGGCAGGTGGAGTATTTTATTGATTTCAAAACATGCTGTTTTAACATCCTGACCTGTCACCAATTTAATTAAATCGAGTCCGTCACCGTTACCACAGTGATTACAAAACCACGTTCCTTTACCGTTTTTATCATCAAACCGAAAGCGATCTTTGCCTCCACATTTAGGGCAAGCACCGTGCCTGTTATTTTCAGGGACAGATACGCCTAAATTACTTAAAATATAATACCAGCGCCCGTTGGCTGCTTTAACGATATCCGTCACAGTAGGTATACTTGTTGGCATCGTTGAAATGTCAGGATAGTTTTGATTATTCATTATTTAATGTCCCTATTCATTAAGCTGCTTTCCTCAATAATGAGTTCAATTTTTTCCGATAAACACTCCATGACGGCTGCCATACCTTCGCCTGAAATATGCTTACCTGCGCTGTTGTTTAATAATTCAGCGAAGCATGCTGTCATTTGCGCTACTCTTAATAGCTCATTTTCTGCGGTAGCAGAAATGACGGCATTTTTATGGGGGGTATTTTTCATGATCAATGTCCTCTTTTTGGTTGCACAGGTAAACGACCTGCAAACAAGAGAACAAAATCATGAACGAGCAGCATTCTTGCGTTGTGTTCGTCTGGCGCGGTAGCCTCAATACGGCAGGGTTTAGCGGTAATATCAGAACGTTTGACGCACAGAAATAGAAATTTAAATTGAGTTTGGGTAGGGACTGCCATCATAAAGATGATCTCCATTCGATGATTCAAGCAATCACCGCCAGAGTTTCCACGCTCAATAGGGGCGGTGACGTTATCAGAGGTGGAAATACTGGCTCGAATGGATACCAGCCACCCTTTCGGGTGCTCCGATAACGCCACCATTGAATTCAGATAGGCGTAAGCCGCCATTAGATAGGCATTATTTACGACACAAAAAAAGACGCATGTGGCGTCTACTGTCGCCATTCGAGTATTCAGGTTTCCACGCCTGACGTTAGATTTTGCTAACGTTTTTCCAATATAGCCCAACCGATCAGACGGATGCAACCTTTTTATTTTCATGATTAAAATCAGCTTAAACTGCGAAGTTGATAGGAGTGAGAAAATAGCCCAGCCTAAACCGGGCAAAAGTGTTAACCTGCGGAAATTGCGGTAAACCAACGATTCTTCGTATTTTTAAGCCCATCAGAAAGATTGAATACTCTCGGTGAACTAATCGAAAACTTACTTTTCTTTCGGGAAAAGTGAGAACGGTTAATACTGAATTTTAATCTATCTGTTCCGACACTCGCAGGGCTGTCTGTCACAGCAAGGCCACCTAAATAGAAAATACCCCTACCTTGGAAATCCTCTTCAACCTCGATAGAACAAAATAATTTTTGCCCCTGTCTGTTATATTCCATGAGCTTTAGATTCGGTCTTAATCGTAAGTAAAGCCGTGATTTTCCATCAATGACATCGGTTCGAGCTGCGAGCACTTCCCCTAAATTATCAAGATTACGGTTATGCTCTTCCCAGATTAACGCGGTGTAATAATTGGTATCGTAGGTTTCTGCAATTTCATTCAGCCATTGTGCTTCGATAACACGCCTATCAATGGTTTGCCCCTCAGTCGCAACACAAATCCAAGTGGTCATTAACTGCGATTCACTCATAGCGAAAATACCCCCTCTTCAATGTGGATCGCATTTTCATCAACTGCGGCATACAGTTTTCCGTCTCCCAAGCCGTAGCCTTCATTACGCAAGTAACTGTGTTCGTATACTTTACGTTCCCCGACAAATTCAGCACGAAAACGTCGCGTACCTTGTTGGGTATAGATATGCAAATTATCTAATGTAGTCACAACCAATCGACGACCAGGCATAAACGGAGGAATGAGCGCAAAGCGCCCCGCAATGGTACTGAGAGCCATTTGGCTAGCTTGAATATCTGCCGCTTTATCTGAAGCATTAAATAATTTTTCTCTATACAGCGCCGCCAGTTCTGAACCGACTAATATCACTAAGCGCGGATCTTCGCGGAATTCTTCAGGTATTTTTTTGATGATGAGATAATTTGCGATAGCATCCAAATTTGGGAAATCCCCATTTTTGCCTAAAATAATTTTATCGGTGATCACTTGTGACCCCTGATTAAATTCTTTCGCTATTGCATGCCAACCTCTATTAACATCTTGCCCGCGTTTATACACATCGGGTTTAGTCGGAAATGCGCAGAATTCACCATTAAAACCGACTCTAATCATGTCTAACGATACTGTTTTAGAGAATAAGTCAGACATTACTTGAGTAAAGTGTTCATCATCACCACTGCCACTGTTGGCAATCAGTGACATTTGTTCATAGGAAATGGCGGCGCAGGTATCTGTTTCTTCTAAAGCATAAGGCACACTTTCCATACTGACACGTTTATGGAATCGTCCTTCGATTGCTCTTCCTGTATGGATGGTACTATCACCGAAGTTAATCGTGTCACCAGCTTCTTGGCTAACATCCGCTAAGGTCAATTTATTTAAAAACCAACTTGAATCTGAAATGGCTACACGTAATAAATTTTCAGAAGGTTGAGAAATAGAAAAAGTATCGCTGTGTTTATATTGATAATTGGCTCCGCGTGTAAAATTGGCATGAAAAACCTTAGCCGCTTCTGGAATGGCTGTAATGTACATAATCTTTTCCTTTTTTATTACATGAAATTTAATTTATCTTGTATTCTTTTTTTTGTATTAGACATGGCATCAACATATTCATCAGCAGTTAATATACACTTTAAATGAAAATTCTCTTTGCTATAATAAGTTTTATAGTAATCATTTTTACACACTGGATTATGAAATAACGTATGTTTTCTTGTTGTTACAGTGCATTTGTTGATTACGTCATTAAGGCAATGTCCTAATTTATCCATCTCTGATATAATTAATTTGCATGGGTGGTCATACTGCCAATTCATGTTAGACAGTAAAGAGTTCAAATATACCGTTTCCCGTGGGATAGACTCTAATAGTTCTTTTTTAAATCCGGTTATTTTCTCAGATAATAGCCATTCTATAACGGGATATAATAAACCATAGAGACCGTTAATTTTACAAAATCTATCTTTCTCACGTCTAACGGAATCTTTTTTTATTTCTACTGAGTCAAGCATATCAGAAATCCAAACTCGCGTGCTTAAATAATACCCATCGGGTTTGCTTATTTTACCGTTTTGAGCTTTATTTAATATATCAACCAAGCTTTTTAGTTCTTTTTCCATATTTTCAGCGTGCTTAGAATGGCTAGATACAAAATTTCGCCCACGTTTAATAAGAGATTTTATTTCTTCCACTGTGGGAATTAGATTATCAAATTGAAAGCCTGTTAGTTCAGTAAATTCTTTAATTTTATCTTTCATCTGTGCCAGTCTATATAATTCGATGATTCGAATAATAAATCCTGAGTCCTTACAGTTCTCTGTAAACGGTATGAACTTGTAATTAAAAATATATGATAGATTTTCATCTTTGAAAAATGATACTTCATTCATAACCTTTATCCTTTTTTGGTTATATATGGGTGTGAAAGTTCAACACCTATTTAATTGATGTTTTGGGGGTTGCTATTTATGTTGAATGAAATTTAATTTATCAATAAATTTATATAACTATATTGATTCTCTGCGTGATTTTTTATTTTCTACCCAGTTGCGTATTTCTGCTGCATCAAAGACAAAGAAACCATCCTCTAACTCAAAAGGTTGCGGTATCTTTTTATCCTTAACCCAACGGTGTAATGTTGAATCAGATATGCCCAGAAAATCAGCGGTATGGCGTTTACGTGCATTACCGATTTCAGGGTATGGGCTTGTATTTTTCATGCGTGGTTTTTTCTGCTTCGTCATGCTGCCCCTAGCCTCCCTATGTTATGCCTATCTCTGCTGTGACGTGTTTAGCGCATTCTAGAGGCTGAGAATTACGATATCCATCAAGAATGGAATCCATTGAAACAATTATCAAATCCATTGAAACTTTTTTAATCCATTGAAAAATTAGTCGAATAATGGAAGCTTGAAAATTATAGCCAAAATCTAAAAATGCAAAAATAATATATAAATATCAATCCATTATGTGGGTTTCTTATAATAATAGTGAGTAGGGTTGGCAAATCATGTCAACGCCATGTCATATATTGGCTAAGACCGGACAAAACCGGATAAAACCTGATAAAACTAAGTAACATTAGCCAATGTCGCCCGTTATTGCTCGTTACTGTCCATCACTGACCGCCATCATTTATCATCATTTATCATTATTGCTTACTGTGTAAGCAATAATATTCTCATGTAGGTTTATGATGATTTAACAGCCCATTGTTTAATGAGCTAACTACTCATCTTGTCCATTTAAATAGTAATCAGCATCGCTTAGTTTGTTAAAGAATGCGGATCGTCCAACCAAAACTAAAAAATCAGGCCTTTCCATATTTTTAACTAACTCTTTGATGTCATCGTATATGTGTTGTTTAATGGGATCGCCTATTGCGCCGTAATGGTCTGATGGCTGACAGCCGTTTATGCTTTTTTCTTGAAGCAGTAATACAAGCAATCCAATTAATTTATAAGTTCCTTTTTGCTCATCATTTTTTCGATATTGTCCCTGACCTTTTTTATTCTGTAGTGCTATTTCCTCAACTAATGCCCGTCCACCAAAGACCTTAATATACTCCTCCCATCCACCATTTTTTTTGTGCTCTTTGTATATATTGTCTAAAGCTTGCTCTATTCTTGATGCAATAACCTCTGGGATATTTTCTATTAAGCTCATATATTGATATGCAGCACCAAACACAATATCAGAGTCAATCACATCGCTTGTGTGTTTTCTTTTGTCCTGAAACAAGCTGAGGGAGTTCACATTACTTAAAATAGCACTTCTTACCTTACGAACATTTTCTGAATATTCTTCTGGTATGTTTGTCATTGATGTATAAGGATCTAATCCAAAGATTGAAAGGGCTACAGCATTAGGCGTCGCAGTTCCTTGTAAGGCAAATAGCTTTAATACATCAATTTCAGGTACTGTCATACAAATTTCCTTTTAATTTTTTCTATTGGAGTAATGTTGTAACCCTCGCCGTTCTCTAGCGTTATCAGCAAATCACACCATTGAGCTAACGCGGCTTTGCGTTCATCAAAGTAATCATGCCTGTTATAAATGCCCTCAACCCCTTTTATACGATGATTTAAACAACGTTCAGCCACAAACGGATCAACACCTAATGCGGCTAAGTGGGTTCTGGCGGTGCGTCTAAAGTCGTGAATCGTGAAGTTAGGGATGCTAGCAGGTAATGTACGTCTTACTTTGGCAAGTGCAACGGGTAGGGTGGTTTCCTGAATATGTGGGATCATGCGGTGTTGCATTTTTCTTGCTGGTAGAACGTACTGGCTACCACAAGACATTGGTTTTAATTCCATAAACCAATCGATAACTTGTGGACATAGAGGAATATCTACCGCATCACCGTTTTTGCTACGTTCTGCTGGAAAATGCCAAATACCATTAGCAAAATCGAATTCCTCCCAACGAGCAGCGCATAGCTCCATTTTGCGCAAACATAGAGCAAGTAGTATCTTAAAGCTGATTTCATTCTGGCGGCTGATTGTAGATGTTCTGAACGCTCTCAGAACAATGATTAGTTCTTCTCTGGTTAACCATCTATCGCGTGATACTTCTTTCCCGCCTGCATCCGCAACTTCAAACGCTGAACAGGGGTTAACATCAATGATCTGACGCCTGATACCATAATCAAATATGCGTCTGACCCATCTGAGAACATCTGTTGCTATGGTTGGTGCGCCTCTATCAACGATGCTTTTTAGTATTTCATCAATATGGAAGGGTTTAACATCCTCGATCTTCATGTCACCGATACGCGGGTTAATATCTTTATCTATACGTCTGCGTAATATGTCGGGGTGTTTCCAGCGAGGAAGTATCTGGCGCTCGAAGTACTCGGCTGCTAGGTCTGAAACTTTGATAGCATTCTTTTCAGCTTCAATTTTTGCCAGTGCTTCGGCTTTGCGTTCCTGTTTCTCCATCGCAACGTCATAGCCTAGTGACACACGGGCAGATAATTCTTTTGTTATCTCTCTGGCTTTAGCAAGGGATATATCAACATATGAACCAAGCAATACGGATCTGCGTTTACCCGCAAATTTATACCTGAAACGCCATACAGGAATTTTATAGTTTTCTCTATAGCTCAGATATAAGCCATTCCCGTCTGTTCTACCTTCGAATCTTTCCCCTGACTTTATCCATGCCCTGATCTGCTTATCTGTGAGTTTTGGCATTGAGTTATCTCCCATTACTAAGTAGGGTACACCTAAAATAATTTCTAACATCCAAGGTGTACACCTAGGTGTACCCAATAATCATGCGCTATTGTGATTCGCTCTGCAATGCTCTGATAGTAAAAAAGCCAGATATAACAATATATATCTGGCTTTATGATTTTCTCTGAAATGCTAAGAAACACTATTCAATATTTTGAATCTGCTCGCGCATCTGTTCAATCAGCACTTTCAACTCAATTGCAGAATTCGTCACATTGGCATTAATTGATTTTGAAGCCAATGTATTCGATTCGCGGTTAAATTCCTGCATCATAAAATCCAGTCGGCGGCCGACGGCTTCTTTTTTCTTCAGGATATTACGTGTCTCTTTAATGTGGGCATCCAGACGATCTAATTCTTCTGCCACATCAATACGCTGAGCCAATAAAAGTAGTTCCTGCTCCAGACGATTATTCTCCAACTGAATTTGTGCTTCTTCCAGTTTGGTCTGTAAGCGCTCTCGCTGCCATTGCAGGATTGCTGGCATTTGTTGACGAACTTTAACCACTTCCACGGTTACTGCATCTAAACGCTGTTCAATCAGTGCCTTGAGCTCTTGCCCTTCAGTTTCACGGCTCTGGATAAAGGCATCCAGTGTCAGATCCAATTCCGCCAGCAATTGTGTACTGATGGCATCCAAATCTTGATCTTCTGCGGACATCACGCCTGGCCAGCGTAGGATATCCACTGGATTAATTTCACCTTCACTGCTTTGTTGTTTAACCCAATTTGCTGCTTCGACCAGTTGTTTTGCCAACTTTTCATTCAGAATCAAGGAGCTTTGGGCACTGACATCCAGCTCAAAACGCAGGTTGCACTCCACTTTGCCACGCGTCAGGCGGGAACGAATGCGCTCACGGATGACAGGCTCAAGGCTTCTGAATTGTTCTGGCAGGCGAATATAGGTTTCCAAGTAACGCTGATTGACGGAACGCAGCTCCCATGCTGCATTCCCCCAGTCTCCCTTGATATCTCGCCGCGCAAAAGCGGTCATGCTACGGATCATAATTCGTTCCCAATTTACAAAATGATGGACGGATTATAACGCCCCGTGTAGATGCAGGATAGGCATTCGCCACTTTAGACCGTATAATGCGCCCCCAATAATGTATTAACAACGGAGATCACATTATGAGCTTAGTAGGAAAGCGTCCAGCAGGAAGAACAGCGGCGCAGATGCGTCCTATTAAAATGACCCGTCATTACACCAAACACGCAGAAGGATCTGTTTTGGTGGAATTTGGGGATACCAAAGTGTTATGTAATGCCTCCGTTGACGAAGGAATTCCACGTTTTCTGAAAGGTCAGGGGCAGGGTTGGATCACTGCTGAATATGGTATGTTGCCACGGGCAACCAATAGCCGTAATGCCCGTGAAGCTGCTAGAGGCAAGCAAACGGGCCGTACGATGGAAATCCAGCGCCTGATCGCACGTTCATTGCGTGCTGCCGTCGATTTGAAAAAGCTGGGTGAATTTACCATTACGCTGGATTGTGATGTGATTCAAGCGGATGGTGGTACCCGTACCGCAGCTATTTCTGGTGCTTGTGTGGCATTGGTTGATGCTCTGAATAAGTTAGTTGCAGATGGCAAACTGAAAGCAAGCCCACTGAAAGCGATGGTGGCGGCAGTGTCTGTTGGAATCGTTGAGGGTGAAGGACGTTGCGATCTGGAGTACGTTGAAGACTCTGCGGCTGAAACTGACATGAATATCGTCATGATGGATGACGGCAGAATGATTGAAGTGCAGGGCACGGCAGAAGGTGAACCCTTCAGTCATGATGAGTTGCTCTCACTGCTCTCATTGGCAAAAGAGGGATTGGAAACTATTTTCGAAGCGCAGCGAGATGCGTTAGAACAAGATCCATTAAAATAATAAATGAAGCAGGCGACTTAATGAGTCGCCTTTTTTATGTCTGCAATCAATATACCTGCAATATCGTAATGAATGACAAGAATCAAAGAGGAGAAATTCCAATGAAAGCCTATCAGCGCGAATTTATTGAGCTGGCATTGAAAAAACAGGTGCTGAAATTTGGCGAGTTTACGCTGAAATCTGGTCGTAAAAGCCCGTATTTTTTCAATGCGGGTCTGTTTAATACCGGGCGTGACTTGGCATTAATTGGTCGTTTCTATGCGGCAGCATTGTTGGATAGCGGAATTAAGTGTGATTTGCTGTTTGGGCCGGCTTATAAGGGAATTCCGATTGCGACGACTACCGCAGTGGCATTGGCTGACCATCATGATATTGATATGCCTTATTGCTTTAATCGCAAGGAAGCCAAAAATCATGGCGAAGGTGGATCACTGGTTGGTAGCCCTCTGCAAGGTAATGTCGTGGTCGTGGATGATGTTATTACAGCAGGTACGGCGATTCGTGAATCGATGGAAATCATTAAGCAGCACGGGGCAACTCTATCTGGGGTGATTTTGTGTCTGGATCGTCAGGAACGTGGACGTGAAACACTTTCTGCCATTCAAGAAGTTGAACGTGACTACGATTGCCAAGTTTTCTCCATTATTACTTTGAATGATTTGGTGAGCTATTTGCGTGAAAATCCAGAGATGCAATCCCATCTGGAAGCTGTGGAAGCTTATCGCAAAGAATATGGTATTTGATGGTGAGTAAACGTTGCTAGTTGGTAACGAACGATAGACTGATAAAAAAATCCCTCGCCCAAAAGTGGGCGGGGTGAGTAGTAGAAATGGCATCCGCATATTGGTAGGGATTACGATAAGGGTGCCATTATTGAGCCACTTAATCGTGAACTCAATGAGTTGGAACATGCTAACACAATTTGATAGAAAATAATTTAATAAAAAACCGCACGTTATCATTCTATATACAAGGCGCGAATTTATGATGCCGCGATAAGCTATTGCCGTGGTAGTTTATTGCAGCTGGGTCAATATCAATGGCCAGCGTACTTCAAATTCAGTTGTCGGGCGATAGCGAAATTCAGAGCGAACAAAACGGGAGAGCATCCCTTCACAAAACGCCAGTAACTGTGATGCCAACACGGTCTCGTCATAATTGAATCCCTGTCCATCACGGATTTTTTTCTCTTTTAAAATTTGACGAAGTTGCATTTCAATTCGCTCAAATAGCTGGTTGATGCGATTTTGTAATCTGTCTTGCTCGAACATGAGAGCATGGCCGGTCATGATGCGGGTTAGTCCCGGATTTTTTTCCGCAAAACCTAAAAGAAGGGCGAGGATTAACCGAATGCGCGTGATAGTGTCCTTTTCATCTTGCAGGATCAGATTGATACGTGAAATTAAGGAATCTTCAATAAACTCAATCAAGCTGTCAAACATCCGGGTTTTGCTCGGAAAATGACGGTAAAGAGCTGCTTCAGAAACGCCAACGTTTGCGGCGAGTTTTGCAGTAGTAATGCGCTGACTGCCATCACTGGATTCCAGCATATGTGCCAGAGCCTGCAAGATTTCTTCGCGTCTATTTTTCTTTTTTGTACGTTCTTTTTCTGCCATGTCTGATAAGACCCCTGCTAAAACAGCAAAACAAATCGAGCTACTTTTTGCCACAACGTTATTGCTGACAAACAATGCTTTTGTCAGTCACTATGTTAGGCGAGAACATGTTAGGCAAAAACATTGCAGTCAAAAACATTGTGGACAAAAAATATGAAAATCGGTTGACGGTATCAGGCCTTATGAAAAATTATTGACGACCGGAATGACCGAAACCACCACTGCCGCGCTGGCTCGTCGAAAAATCTTCAACCAAATTAAATTCAGCCTGTACTACGGGCACAAAAACCATTTGGGCGATGCGCTCACCAGGTTCGATGAGGAAAGTTTTATTACCACGGTTCCAAACAGAAACCATTAATTGTCCCTGATAATCTGAGTCGATAAGCCCCACCAAATTACCCAAAACAACGCCATGTTTGTGGCCCAGGCCAGAACGAGGCAGAATGACGGCAGCCAATTGTTCATCGGCAATATGGATAGCAATCCCGGTTGGCAGAAGTTCAGTTTGGCCAGGAGCCAATTCCACTGCATTATCCAGACAAGCGCGTAAATCTAAACCCGCAGAGCCGGGTGTTGCATAAGTCGGTAAGGGAAATTCTTGCCCGATGCGGGGATCAAGGATTTTAACGTCGATTTTTTTCATCATAGCGTTTGAGTATCTCGTCTAATAAGCGGTGGCTAAGTTGTAATTTACCACTGTGAGGTAAATGGATACTGCCATCATGCCAGAATAGATGTAATGCATTAGTATCGCTGTTGAAACCGTGTCCGGCCAGGGATACATCATTCGCGCAAATCAAGTCCAGATTCTTCTGCTTGAGTTTTCCGCGGGCGTATTCTTCCACATTCTGGGTTTCGGCTGCAAATCCAACGACAAATGGACGAGCTTTTTCCATTGCGGCAACGCTCGCTACAATGTCAGGATTTTTCACGAGTGTAAATGTGATTTCATCACCCTGTTTTTTGATTTTCTCTGTCGAAATTTGCTTGAAACGATAGTCAGACACGGCAGCACAACCAATGAAGATATTCTGTGAGGCCGCTGTAGCTTGAACTTGTTCATGCATTTCCAACGCACTACTGACATCAATGCGTTTAACACCTTGTGGTGTCGGTAAATTAACGGGACCGGCGATTAATGTCACCTTTGCGCCACGTTCTGCTGCTGCCTGTGCAATGGAAAATCCCATTTTTCCGGAGCTGTGATTGCTGATGAAACGGACGGGATCCAAGGCCTCACGGGTTGGTCCTGCGGTAATTGTGATACGTAGACCAGAAAAATCTGGCTCGGTGCTGAAATGTTGCGTTGCCCGTTCGACAATCGCCATGGGTTCCAACATTCTTCCGGGTCCAACATCACCGCATGCTTGACTGCCTTCATCTGGGCCCCAAATCAATACATTGCGCTCTTTAAGTACCTTCAGGTTATGTTGGGTTGCTTGTGCACGATACATTTGTTGGTTCATTGCAGGTGCAACCGCAATAGGTGCAGCGGAAGCCAGACAGATTGTGGTGACTAAATCATTCGCCATGCCTGCGGTTAAGCGAGCCAGCAGGTCAGCAGTGGCGGGCGCGAGAATGATTAAATCAGCCCACTTTGCCAGCTCGATATGTCCCATGGCTGCTTCTGCCGCAGGATCTAGAAGATCATCAGAGACGGGATGACCAGATACCGCTTGTAAGGTCAGTGGGGTGATGAAAGCTTGTGCTGCTGAGGTCATGACGACGCGTATCTGAGCACCACGTTCACGCAAACGGCGCACGAGTTCGGCCGTTTTATAAGCGGCGATCCCTCCGCTGATTCCAAGGACGATACGCTTGCCAGAAAGCTGATTATCAGAAAGTTGTGTGCCGGAAAATCCTGTCATTTTGATTGTCCAGATGTAAGTTTCAATTCCTTAAGATTCTACCATAAGAAAATATTGAGTTGAGAATCGTCCCTATTTAGACAGTCAAAAATGACAAGTTTGCGAAGCGCTGCGCAAGCCATGCAAGTCGGGCTGGCGATGATTTTTTCATCATGGGATAGTAGAAATGTGAATGAGGGGTGTGAATATAGTCGGAGCGTGAGTGAATAAGGATAGCGGGCGAGTAAATCGAGTAAATATTGATTGATGGCTCCCATTGTCATGGGGAACTATAGGACAACAAAGGACATTGAAGGGGGGGCGTGTTATGGATTTCACGGTAATAGAAAGAAGTGATGAATTGCATTTAAATCTTCCTCCCCGGGAGAAATTACTGGCTTATGGGGCTGTTTCCCTAACCGATGCAGAGTTATTGGCTATCTTTTTGCGCACGGGAACCAGAGGCATTCCTGTCGTGCAAATGGCAGAGTATTTGCTGAAATCATTTGGCTCGCTTTATCATCTCTTATCCGCTGATTACGCTGATTTTTGTGCACATAAGGGTATGGGGCAATGCAAGTACGTGCAATTGCAGGCGGTATCTGAGTTGGCAAAACGATTTTTCTCCAGTCAGTTTATCCACGAAGATATCATGAGCAGTCCCACGATGACCCAGAATTACTTGCAGGATTTATTGTCTTGGCAAGATCGGGAAGTATTTGTAGTGCTGTTTTTGACAAACCAGAATAAAGTCATCTGCCATGATGAAATGTTTAAAGGAACGATAAACAAGGTTGAAGTTCATCCGCGTGAAATTGTGAAACAGGCGGTTAAAGTGAATGCTGCATCAATTATTCTTGCTCATAATCATCCTTCAGGTAATCCAGAGCCTAGTCTGGCTGATAAGTTGGTGACAGAAAAAATTATTGAAGCTTGTGACTTGGTGGGGGTTAAGGTTTTGGATCATATCGTTATTGGCAAGCAATATTGCGTCTCATTTATGGAAAGAGGTTGGATTTAGTACGGTTTTTTCGCTATACGATCAGATCTTAGTTGTTCGGGACTTGAGCATCAGCGAATGAGGGCGTATACTACGCCACCTTTGAGGATCTTGGGTTTGGCGAGAAGAGCCTATCTCAGTATATTTTTTGCTGAGAAAATGTGTGTCTTTTCAGTGACGTTCTTTTCGGTAACGTTCTTTTCAGTAAAGAAAGTTTGCTGAGATGGGCTCCTAAGCCTGACGAGGCGGTCACACCCAATACAAAGCTCGAGCTGATTTGATTTTTGGAGAATAGACATGTCCCGAGTCTGCCAAGTTACTGGCAAGCGCCCGGTGAGTGGTAACAACCGCTCCCACGCATTAAATGCGACTAAGCGTCGTTTTCTGCCTAACCTGCACTCTCATCGTTTCTGGGTTGAGTCTGAGAAACGCTTTGTAACTCTGCGTGTATCTGCTAAAGGTATGCGTGTGATTGACAAAAAGGGTATCGACACAGTTCTGGCTGAACTGCGTGCCCGTGGTGAGAAGTACTAAGGAGCTGAAAAATGGCTAAAGGTATTCGCGATAAAATCAAGCTGGTTTCTTCTGCTGGTACAGGGCACTTCTATACCACTACGAAGAACAAGCGTACTATGCCTGAAAAACTGGAAATGAAAAAATTCGACCCAGTTGTTCGCCAGCATGTAATGTACAAAGAAGCTAAAATTAAATAATTTTAGCGGATTATAAAAAAACCCAGCATTATGCTGGGTTTTTTTATGTCTGTAGATCGCATCACGATAGTTCAAATCGGGTTATGTGTGGACGTCATACACTGTTCAGCTATACTAGCGCTTTTTTAATATAAACCGTCAGGCGTGGCTTTAATGGCTAGAAAGACCTTGAATATCTTACATACAGAATCATCGTGTGGCTGGGGAGGGCAGGAGATTCGTATCCTGACGGAATCTCAGGGCATGATACAACGTGGACACCATGTGGTTATCGTATGTTGTCCAACTTCAACTTTGTACCGTGAAGCCCATCATTATGGTGTGCCTGTTGTTGCCCTCCCAATTGAAAAAAAACGTCTTTCCTGTTTTCGGGTAATGCGCCGTTGGCTAGAGACAGAAGGCCGTCAATTTGATGTGATCAATACCCACAGTTCTACTGATTCTTGGCTAGTGGCTGCGGCATGCACTACTTTAAAAGATATGCCGCCGATAGTCCGCACCCGTCATGTCTCGACTCATGTTTCAAAATCCATTGCAACTCGTTGGCTGTATTTGCATGCTGGACAGCATATTGTGACAACAGGGGAAAAACTGCGTCAGTATCTGCATGTACATAATGATTACCCACTTTCTCACATGACTTCTGTACCGACAGGGATCGACTTGTTACGTTTTCATCCTGAAAACAAATCGTTGAATCGTCAGCGTATTGGCATTAAAGACAAGCCAACCCTGGGTATTGTTGCCACAATGAGAACGTGGAAAGGACATCGTTATCTGCTTGATAGCTGGAAGATTCTTCATCAACGTTACCCTGATTGGCAATTGCTGTTTGTAGGGGATGGCCCCCAGAGAAAGAATTTAGAACCACAGGTTCAGCGGGAAGGGTTGACAGAAAGTGTCATTTTTCTTGGCAATCGTCAGGATGTCCCTGATTGCTTAAACGCAATGGATATCTTTGCTCTACCCTCGTTTGGTAATGAAGGTGTACCTCAAGGCATCATGCAGGCAATGGCGTGTGGATTGCCTGTTGTATCTACATCAGTGGGAGCAATTACAGAAGCTGTGATTGATGGAGATACAGGGTATATTATCGAACCTAAAAATGTCGAACAATTAACAGAAAAATTAGATTTATTAATGCATGATGCAGGGCTGCGTTTACAAATGGGAGAAGCTTCCCTGAAACGGGCGATTCACTTATTTAGTATGTCTAATATGTTAGACAAAATGGAGTCTATTTTTTATCGCAGTATAGAAAGCAAGCGATGATATTTTGTTTATTTTTTGTTTATATTGTTTTTATCCATATTGATGAAATAATCGCTATTTTTTTGTTTAACCATTTGAAATGAAATTTATTTCATTTTATTTTTTGTGCCTATAGTGTTTTTTAACAGCAAATAGAACATTGAATAACTTTGCTGTATAGTGCCTAAAGAACCAATCCTTGGATTGATAAATTAATATTCATTATTATGCAACCCCAAAAGATTTTAATCATCAATATTGCCCGTTTTGGCGATACACTGCTGGTAACTCCGGTCATCCGTGCTTTGAAAGAAAAGTGGCCGGAATCAAATATTGATATATTTGTGCATAAAAAAACAAAAGAAATCCTTGAAAACATTGATTCAATTAATGAGTTGAAAAATTTCTCAAAAGGTAAAGCCAGATGGTGTGGCTGGCTTTCTCGTCAGCAGTATGATTTGGCATTGGTATATGGTCACGATAAATCCTTATTGCAATACGCCAAACGCATAGCAAATTTAACCGTTTATTTTGCGGATGTTTCTGATGCAAAACCAAATGAGTATGTTGTTGCAAGGCCTGACGAACTGATGCCTGCACAACAGGAAAGAGCATTGTTAATTAATCCACTCGGGGTTGAAGTCAGTGACTGGCGTTTGCAATATTGTGTAAGCCCATGTGAAGAGGCATACGCCAGAAATTTTCTTCATCAGCAAGGGATTGAACAGCAATTAAGAATTGGTTTTCAGTTACAGAGTTTTCCAGCAAAAGCCTATCGTGATTGGCCTGTAGAACACTTTTACGAATTAGCTCAACGTATTTATCGTGATTATCCGCATGCGCATATTTTGCTGCTAGGCAGTAAAGATGGTGAAAACAGTGCACGGATGCTGGTTGAAAAATTGGGTACAAACAGATGTTCATCGTTGGCTGGTAAGACTACGATGCGGCAGAACGCGGCAATTATGAGTCAACTTAATCTGTATGTGGGTGTTGATACAGGAACGACCCATTTGGCTGGAGCATTGGGAATACCAATGGTTGCTTTATATCACAGTTTTCATCCTGGACGTTTTCTTGCACCTCAACAACATCCGAAATTAGTCGTAATTGAACATCCTATAGATTATAGACAGGCCTCTCGTCAAGATACAATGTCAGCGATATCCATAGATCAAGTCTGGCATTCTGTTCAAAATTTGCTGGAAAATGAATGAAAGGATAATGAACAAAATGAAGATAGGATTTATCGATGTTACCGTTACCATGTCCTACGGTGGTATTCAAACCGCAGTTTGGGAGTTAGCCAAGGCGTTGACAGATGCGGGGCATGAGGTCCATATTTTCGGTGGTAGTGGTGATGTTCGGCCTGCATTGGGTGGAAGAAATATCCATATTCATACCTTCCCTTTTATTCCTAGAGCGCGCGTGCTTAACATCGGGCGTCGTTTTCAACGCATTGTTGAACGTTACTCTTTCGCTCGTCATGCCCGTGAAATCGTTATTGCTGAAAATTTTGATTGGGTGATTTTGACGAAACCTTTTGATTTTTTCTGGCCCAGAATGATGCCTAAAATATCCCATACCCGGTTTTGCTATATGAGTGGTGGAACCAGTTTTTTTAAAGGGGATCGGTTATTAGGTAAGAAAATATCTGCATGGGTTGCGTGCAGCCATTTCAATGCCTGGCAGATTCATCACCACTTCAAGCAATTTCCGAGCGTTATTTATAATGGAGTGGATATCGATAAATTTAAGCCTGCTGATTCTGATGTCCGAACTCGATTAGGTATCGATGAAAAAACGTTCTTGTTAACGTTCGCGGGTAGACTGGTTGGCTGGAAAGGCATGAAAGTGGCTATTGACGCAATGGCTTTGCTGCGGGACAAAGATGTAAAATTATTGATTATTGGTGAAGGTGAAGAGTTGAAATCGCTTGAAAAGCGAGTCTCTGCTTTACAGTTGCAAAGATCTGTCATTTTTCATTCTTCAGTTGGTCATGATCAATTACCTGAATTTTATGCAGCGGGAGATGCTGGTATTTTTCCTAGTATTGGTGATGAAGCGTTTGGTATTACTATTGCAGAATCAATGGCATGTGGGCGGCCTGTAATTGCCAGTTATATTGGTGGAATACCGGAGGTGGTTGGCAACGAAGGGAGTGCTGGTATTTTGGTCACTCCGGGAGATGCTGTGGCTATTGCTGATGCGGTAAATCATCTTTTGTCTTTGCCGGATAGAGGAGAAGGTATGGGTAAATCTGCGCGTCAGAGGATTGAATCAATGTACACTTGGGAACATTCTGCTAGCCGTTTATTGAACGCGACAAAAAATAATGAAAATTGCGTATATTGATCCTTACCCTGTGCCTGATTATCGGGTTGCGTCCTTACAAATTTTGCAGAATGTAGATGCTTTTGCCCGACAGGGATATCGTGTCTATCTGATTACCCCAAAAGGCCAAAGCCAAGTTGAAGATATTCTTGGTAGGTCGTTGCCGCCTTCTGTAGAATTAATTGCTCTGCACAATATACGTAGAAAATGGTATTTCCCATTAAATACTCAGAAACTGTTTGATTTGCAGGTTTCTCGATGGCTTAAAGAGTATCAGGTTGATGCTCTTTTTACCCGTAATCTCAAAATGGCTAATTACCTGTTGCGCAATCATCCAGATATTCCTCATTTCTTTGAAAGCCACGAAGTATTTTCTCAGTCATTTAAAGAATCCCATGATTTACTCAACCGTAAAAACCAACGTAAATATCATAAGTTAAGAGAAATGGAACAGCAGGTTTATGATAGTTCTAAGGCTATCTTTGCCCTGACTTCGTTATTACGAGAAGATATTTATAAGCAATATAGTGTTACAACACCAATTGTTGTGGCATCCGATGGCGTTGATATTCTGGCGGTTGAACTAGCTAAGCAAACTCTTTCCAATCGTGATCTCAAAAGTATTCCTCCTAAAAAAGTGCTTTATTTGGGGAGCTTGCATCGTTGGAAAGGCGTACCAACGGTAATGAAAGCCATGTCTTACCTGGATAACATTGAGTTGAATATTGCGGGTGGTACAACTGAGCAAATTGAACGATTGCAGCAAATAGCTGAACAAATTGGTGTGAGTGACAAAGTCAATTTCCTTGGTTTTATTCAACCCAGAAAACGCTTTCAGGTTATTGCTGATAGCGATATCTGTGTTCTGCCGCTGACGAAAACTAGCATAGGCAGTCGTTATACTTCTCCTCTTAAACTGTTTGAATATATGGCCATGGGCAAGCCTGTGGTTATTTCTGATTTCCCTTCTATTCGCGATGCTGTTGATGAAAATGCGGTAAATTTTGCTGATAGTGAAAACGCCGAGAGTTTTGCTGAACAGATACAATGGCTGATTAATCATCCCGATGAAATGATGGCGAAAGTTGACCATTCGCAACGACTGGTAACGGAACGTTTTAACTGGGATCAGCGTGCGAAGTTAATTATGACAGTGATATCGGAAAAGTTGTCACAGTGAGTATTTCTCCGGTGATCCAAATCGAATCTGGCTGCAAATGATACATGAAAACGGTATTGTAATCTGCTCAGATACAATGTCGTAGATAACTTATTTAAGGAGTCGGTATGCCGGAGCTACCAGAGGTGGAAACCAGTCGCAGGGGGATTGAACCTCATCTGGTTGGGAATGTGATCCAATATGCTGAGGTCAGAAATTCACGCTTGCGCTGGCCTGTTTCCGAGCAAATCATGGCGCTTTCAGACAGGCCAGTTCTTAGTGTTCAGCGACGGGCAAAATACTTGTTGCTTGAGTTGCCGGAGGGCTGGATTATTATCCATCTGGGAATGTCCGGCAGTTTACGTATCTTGTTGGATGAACAGCCTCCAGCGAAGCATGATCATGTTGATTTGATTATGGCTGATGGCAAAATTCTCCGGTATACCGATCCCCGGCGTTTTGGTGCGTGGTTGTGGAGTGATAATCTCAATGAGTGCTCTGTACTGGCTCATTTAGGCCCTGAGCCTCTTTCTGACCAGTTTGATGGCGAATACCTTTACACGCTTTCCCGCAATAAAAAAACGGCGATCAAACCTTGGTTGATGGATAATAAAGTTGTCGTTGGTGTTGGGAATATCTATGCCAACGAAGCGCTGTTTGTTGCTCGTATCTTGCCTGAACGTCCGGTGAATTCGTTGACACAGCAAGAAGCCCATCTATTAGTCGATATAATCAAACAGATCTTGCGTCGTTCCATTGAACAAGGTGGAACGACGCTGAAGGATTTTCTGCAATCTGATGGAAAACCGGGGTATTTTGCTCAGGAGTTGTTTGTCTATGGCAAGAAAGGTGAGCTTTGCCCACAATGTGGTGAGAAAAGTGGTGCGAAAATCGAGAGTGTAAAATTGGGGCAACGCAGTACATTTTTCTGCCGTCAGTGTCAGCATTAGGCATATTTGGGGGCAGAAAATAATTGCCCCCTCATGATGATGTTATTTACCTAACTTCTTTAACATTGCTTTTGCAACTGGCTCTGACAGGAAGGATGAAATGTCACCATCATGGCGTGCAACATCCTTGATTAAGGATGATGAGACGAAGGACAGAGTTTGAGAAGGTAATAAAAAGACACTCTCCAGCTCTGGCACAAAATGTCGATTCATATTGGCAAGTTGCCATTCATATTCAAAATCGGAAACAGAACGCACTCCGCGGATTAAGATGTTAGCCTGCTGCTTTTTAGCAAAATTAACCATCAGTTCGCTAAATCCAACAACATCGACATTTTCCAGATGGGCCGTGACTTCTTTTGCCAGCGCAACACGTTCTTCCAAATTGAACATGGGATTTTTTCTATCACTATTGGCGATAGCCAATAAAACATGGTCAAACATATTTGCGGCACGAGTAACGATATCAAGATGACCGTAAGTGATAGGATCAAAAGTGCCGGGATAAATCGCTTTTCTTTTCATCGTTGTTTTTACTCTTTGTTTGAGTCATTTCCCAAAGTGCAGCGTATTTATTGAATGTATATTGAGCATTCACAATTGCTAACACTAGCCCTTGCTTGCCATCCAAAAAACCTGCTCTTAATAGCCAAGTTTTGAAAAATGCTCCCAGCGTATGGCTGATTATAGAAAAATAACGGGTTTTCTTGCCTTGCTCGTAGCGATGTTTTGCCCAATCTCTCGCGTAATTCAATTGTTTTTGCTGGAATTCCATCAGGTTACGGCAGGTCAAGTGACGTAAATCACCTTTTAACGTCACGATAGTTGCGCCTTGAGTATCAAGGGATTCATGAACCTGATTGTCATTGTATTGATAACGTTCACGGCAATAAAGACGAATCACTTTATCGGGATACCAGCCACTGTGTTTCATGAATCGCCCCATAAACAGATTAAGGCGTGCGCAGCTATAGACTTTATTATCGTCAGGATTGGCCAAGACCTGTTCAATGGATGCTTTTAGTTCTGGAGTCACCCGTTCATCGCTATCAATCATAAAAATATAATCACCGCTGGCGTAGGATTGTGCGAGCTGTCGTTGACGACCGAAGCCTGGCCATTCGGTATTCGAGTAGATTTTTGCCCCCATCTCGCTGGCTATTTGACAAGTTGTGTCAGTACTGCCGGAATCCAAGACGATGATTTCATCTGCCCAATTCACGGAAAGCAGGCAATTTGCAATCAAATCAGCGGCATTTTTGGTGATCATGACAACGGACAGACGTTTTTTCGCGATCATTAATGGCTCCTTGGAGGGAGATAAGGTTCCAGTAATTTTAGCAAGCGTTGAAGCGCTCCTTGGTTTTCATGCAGGACTTCTGCTGCATGGTGACCGTAATAGCGTCGGTAATCTTCGTCTGTCAGCAAGCTGTTGATAGCTGAACTTAATGATTGGCTATCAGTAACAGTAATTAGTCCATCCGCTTTATCCAGCTTGGCACAGATATCTTTAAAATTGAATGTATGTGGCCCCATGATAACCGGAATGGCATGGGCTGCCGCTTCCAGTGGGTTATGTCCCCCACGTTCTATCAGGCTACCCCCGACAAAAGCCAGATCAGCGATACCGTACAGGAGCATCAATTCGCCCATCGTATCTCCAATAACTACTTGTATATCGGCGTCAGGAATAGTATCGGCACTACGCAAGACTGCGTTCAGCCCGGCTTTTTGGGTCAACTCAGCGGCTTTACCAAAACGCTCAGGGTGGCGGGGAACCAGAATTAACAGTAAATCAGGGAATTGTTTAAGCAGTTTGCAATGTGCATCCAGAATAACCGTTTCTTCCCCATCATGGGTGCTGGTTGCTATCCATACAGGGCGATGAGGTGCCCATTGGCGGCGCAATGTGACGGCTTTGGCTGCGAGTTCTGGTGTAACAGAGATATCAAATTTAAGGCTACCAGTAACAGAAAGTTGGGAACGTCTTAATCCCAATTCGATAAAGCGTTCACCATCTTCCTGATTTTGTGCGGCTATCAATGTGATCTTATTTAGAACGGTTTTGATGAAGCTGCCAATTTTCTGATATCCCGCCGCAGATCGGGTTGATAGCCTTGCGTTGGCAATAACCAGCGGAATTTCCCGCTGGTGTAGCTGAGTGATCAGATTCGGCCATAGTTCGGTTTCCATAATGATCACTAACTTTGGATTTATGTGATCAAGAAAGCGACTCATTGAACCTGGCAGGTCATAGGGAAGGTATACGTGGTTAACATCATTGCCCAGAGCAGAAAGAACCCTTTCAGATCCTGTCGGTGTCATGGTAGTTATAGTAATGGGCAAAAAAGGATAATGATGCCGTAAGATCCGCACTAGCGGAATGGCAGCCAATGTCTCTCCAACAGAAACGGAATGCAGTAATATCCCACCTGGGGTGACCTTTTTGGCACAGAAGCCGTAGCGTTCCCCCCAGCGTTTTCGGTACGCAGGGGATTTTCGGCTGCGCAACAGCAGACGTAACCAAATAATTGGTTGGATAAGGTAGAGAAGTACCTGATATAAGCGAAGCAACATTCTATCAAATTCACTGACATAGACTGCGGTTATAGTACCACATTGGCTTGAAGAAAGTGTGTAAAATGCGGATATCTTGCGCGCCTATTTCCAAGAGGTCGTAGAAGAACCGCTGGTGCGCTAGGTGAATCTACTTGATATCTAAAGATAGCGGGAGGAGGCTGCTATCTTTAGAATATAATGTAATAAGATTTCTGCCTCAATCGCGAATATTGGAAACACAATGGGCAAAATATTCCCTCGATTTAAAAAGATTTTGATCATAAAACTGAGACATCATGGTGATACGTTGCTTATCACACCAGTTGTGAATACGTTGAAAGAAAATTTTCCTGACGCTGAGATTGATGTCTTACTGTACAAAGAAACAGAGCCAATGTTGATGAATTTCGCTGCTATATCCCATATTTTTTCTGTAGATAGGCAGTGGAAAAAGGAGGGTATAAAAGCTTATATCGCTCACCATTGGCGTTTACTGAATCAATTGAAGAAAAGAAAATACGATCTCATTATTAACCTTGCTGATCAGTGGTACAGTGCTCTGGTGTCTAAGATTTCTGGTGCTCCAACCCGCATCGCCTTTGATTTTCCCAAGCGACAAAATTGGGTATGGAAAGTCTGTTTTACTGATTTGGTTTCTACTGAAGGTGAAGAAACTCTACATGTTGTTGAACAGAATTTATCAGCATTGAAACCGATTAATCTTTCCAGTATAAATTTTGATGTAACAATGAGTTATAGTGAGAATGATTGGCATCAGGTATCAAATCTTTTGCATGCCGGTGGAATTTATCACAAGTATATCGTTATCCATCCGGCGTCACGCTGGTTTTTCAAGTGTTGGAATGAGGGGAAGATGAGTAAAATCATCAACGCCTTACAAGTAGATGGGCATTCAATTGTTGTAACATCAGGAACGGAACCACGAGAAAAAGAGATGGTGGAGGAAATTTTATCCACTTGTAATCAGGAAAATATTGTCTCTCTAGCTGGTCAGATTACGTTACCCCAACTTGGGGCACTAATTGCCCATTCCAAGTTGTTTATTGGGGTTGATTCTGTTCCTATGCATATGGCAGCTGCTTTGAAAACACCTTGTATTGCATTATTTGGGCCTTCTAAATTAGTTTTCTGGCGTCCATGGCGTGTTAATGGGGAAGTGATTTGGGCGGGGAATTACGGTAAATTACCTGATCCTGATGATATTGATACTAAAACAGATGTTCGTTATTTAGATTTTATCCCTACTGATATCGTGATTACTGCTGCCCGGAGATATTTATAATGAAACCTATGCGCCTTGCCATTGTCCGGCAAAAATATCGGCCTGATGGAGGTGCTGAGCGTTTTATTTCTAGGGCACTTGAGGCATTGAATAATGACAGTTTGGACTTGAACGTCATTACTCGCTCTTGGGAAGGCAGTCGCAATCCTAATTGGCATATACATTTGGCAAACCCTTTTAAGTGGGATCGGATTAGTCGAGAGAAAAAATTTGCTGATGCCGCCAGACTTATTTGGCAAAAGGAGAAATTCGATATCGTTCAAAGTCATGAGCGAATTGCTGGATGTGATGTGTACCGAGCAGGGGATGGGGTTCATCGGCGTTGGTTGCTGCAAAGATCGCGGATCTTGCCATCTTGGAAAAGCAAATTGCTTTTTGCCAGTCGTTATCATCGCTATGTTATGGAGGCTGAAAAAAAAATGTACCTTGCCCCTGAATTAAAAAAGGTCATTTGCAATTCTCAGATGATAAAGCGTGAAGTGATGGAAGATTTTGGTCTGCCCGATGAGAAAATCTCTGTTATCTATAATGCCATTGACCAGTCACAATTTTTTCCTACCGGAGAAGCTGAAAGGCTTGCGTTAAGGCAGGAATATGCCATTCCTGCACAGTCAAAATGTTTTGTATATGTAGGTTCAGGTTTTGAAAGAAAAGGATTAAAAGCCGCTATAGAAGCTATCAGCATGACAGATGCTTATCTGGTTGTGGTTGGTCAGGATAAAGAGGAAAATAAATATAAACAGTTGGTTAATTCGCTTGGCTGTCATGAGCGAATTAGATTTATGGGTGTACAAAAAAAGACTTTGCCATTTTATCAAATGGTGGATGGATTATTATTACCAACATTATATGACCCTTTCCCGAATGTTATTTTGGAAGCTATGGCATGTGGCTTACCTGTCATAACAAGTAACACTTGTGGGGGGGCTGAATTCATTATTACTGGCGAGAATGGATTTGTGTGTGATGCTCTAGATACTTCAGCTTTGGCTGAATCTATTTCTCTAGTGCCAGCAGATCATTTAACCAGTAGAGCCTCAATGTTATCAAAAGAGAAAATAGCGAACTATACTCCGGATTATTTATCTCAGCAGTTAACGGACCTGTATAGTAAGGTGCTTTCCCTATGAAAGGACATATTCTATTTATCATTGATGGATTATCAGGAGGGGGGGCCGAGAATGTTACAATTCGTTTGTGTAGTGGCCTGCAACAAAAGGGTTTCGATATTACTTTGTTATCTCTTTCTGACAAATGTGAATATCCACTTCCAGAGCATGTTGAGTTAATCATTGATGCTGATGCTTATAGAGGACCTTTTAGAAGACAGACTGAAATTGTTCGTAGATCTCAATCTATGGATAGAGTTCTGGCGAAAGTCTTTCTTCAAAAAGGTACGCCTGTGTTAGTGATATCTAACTTACATAAAACGGATCGCATTGTTGCAAAGTCCAAGATATTGGCAGATTTGAATATATGGTTTTGTATTCACGGTGTGTTTTCAAAATCGTATCTTGAGAATAAAAATGGCTTATCTCGTTGGATTAAAAAATGGAAAATCCAACGCGTTTATAAAAATCGTAACTTAATTTGTGTTTCTGATGCCGTTGGTTTGGATTTGAAAGAAAATTTATCGTTGATCCCTAAAAAAATGGTTACTATTTATAATCCATTCAACCTAACTGAAATAAAAAAACGTTCTTTGGAAATAAGCTCTTATTCCAATGAAAATTATTTTCTTCATTTAGGACGTTTCCACAGTGTAAAACGCCACGACCGATTACTGGATGCTTTTGCCAAAGCTGAGCTTCCCTGTAAGTTATTGATCGCTGGTCAGGGAGATGATGGGATGACTAAAGCTATTAAGAAGAAAATTGAGGAACTTCAGTTGCAATCTAAAGTTTTTCTAATTGGTTTTTTAGCGAATCCATTACCAGTAATACGAGGAGCCAAAGCTGTTGTATTAAGTTCTGATAGCGAAGGATTGGGTAATGTTTTGATTGAAGCGCTGATTTGTCATACACCGATTATTAGCACGAATTGTCCGGGTGGCGTTAGTGAAATTATGGTAGGTGAATTGGAACAATATAAGTCTGAACTGACTTCTGACTCATTAGCAGAAAAAATGCGATTGGTTTATCAAATTCCACCAGTCATTACGGAAGATATGTATAAAAAATTCGATTTGGAAGTTGTTCTTGGTAAGTATTTAGCTTTGATAAAACAATAACTATTATGAGTATTATTTCTTGAGATATTTTAATGGAAGATAAGAAATTTAAAAAACTACGTGAAATAAATAGAAAGAAAAATTATTTCTTTAAACGACTGAGATTTAATGTCGCCAAAGTATTTATTGATAAATGGAAAAGGAATGAATTTTATTCTGTTGATATAAAAAAAATTCTTTTTTTAAGAGATGATAATAAAATTGGCGATATGATTGTCTCTACACCCGTATTTAAAGCGTTATCTCAGCATGGATTTGAGCTGCATGTGTTATCAGGCTATTCCAATTATTGTGTGATTGAAAGTAATCCATATATAGATAAATTTTACTTCTATCCTGATGAAACTAAAGAGATAGTTAAGCTTGGCTTGAAATTAAAAAAAGAAAAATATGATCTTGTCATTGATATGGGAGAGCAATTACCTGTCATCTATCTCTTGTTTATACGACTTATTAATGCTAAGAATGTCTTTGGATTTAATAAAGAAAAAATAAACATATACAATAAGAATTTAAAGTATTCTCAATATGAATCGCATATCACTGAACGATACAAAATTCTTATGAAGAATATAGGAATTTATGCTTATAATATGCAGTATGATATACATGTTCCTAAAAACATTCAGGATGAAGTGTTTGATTTATATGCTGATTTACCTGGAGAAATAACTGTTGTTATTAATCCTTTTGCTGCTGAGGAAAGAAGAAATATTTCCAAAGAACAATTGATAGGTATAATATCTCATATTAGTAAATTACGTCCATCAGTTAATATTATATTGGTGGGGCATCTTGATAAACTAAATACTCTTCCGTATTTGAGTGAATGTATAATTAATCCGTTTGGTAGCTTCCTGAGTGCGGTAGAAATTATAAGGCAAGCTGATCTAGTGATTTCACCAGATACATCAATTGTACATGTAGCAGCTGCATATGAGAAAAACACGATTGCACTATATGGCAATGATAAGCATGGGAATTTCGTTAATAATCATGTATGGGGACCTGGAAATAAAAATGCTATCCAGTTAGTTCAAAAGAAAGAAAATAGTAAAATTAGTGAAATACCATTAGATGTTATTTTGGAACAGATAAATTTTTTCTTAAATAAATTGGGAAAATAAAGATGCAGATTAAGGAATTTAAGTCATTTTATAATGGAGATAATCAAAAGTGCTAACTCTATTAACTCATAGCTAAGTAAATTGCGCTGTCTGTTTCCACTAGGTAATATTGGCTGATATTTTATCTTTAGTCCTACGTTAGGTGAACTTTTTATGACTAAACCTGCATTCATCATCACAATTGATACTGAAGGGGATAATCTTTGGCAAAATAGTGAGCGAATCTCCACCCAAAATACGTGGTATTTGCCACGGTTCCAGAGCTTGTGTGAGCGTTTTGGATTCAAGCCAGTTTGGCTTACTAACTACGAAATGGCAATGGATGATAGCTATATCGAGTTTGCCAAGGATGTGATTGCCAGAAACACAGGTGAGATTGGTATGCATTTGCATGCCTGGAACAATCCCCCTATTGTTCCTCTGACTGATGATGATATGCATTATAAGCCTTATCTGATTGAATATCCGAAAGATCAAATTAAAGCGAAAATTGATTTGATGACAAATCTTCTTGAAGAAAAGCTCCAGACTAAGATGCTAAGTCATCGTGCTGGGCGTTGGGCATTTAACGAATATTACGCTCAATTATTGGTAGAATATGGCTATCAGGTAGATTGTTCGGTGACCCCAAAAGTTAATTGGAACTTGACTAAGGGTAATCCTCATGGGAATGGCGGAACAGATTATAGCGATTTTCCTGATTATGCTTATTTTATGAATATGCAGGATATTTCTAAAGAAGGCGATTCTCCATTATTGCAAGTCCCGATGAGTATTCAGTATAAACACTCACCGTTTATGAATTTTATTAAGCAAAAATATGATCACTTGCGGGGAAAACAGCGTCCTCCATCGGTTAATTGGTTGAGGCCAAAAGGCGGTAATTTGGAGCAGATGAAGACTGTTGCCCAGCAAACGTTAGCGAATGGCAGTGATTATGTTGAGTTTATGCTGCATTCATCTGAATTTATGCCGGGTGGAAGTCCAACTTTCCAGAATGAAGAACAAATCGAATTGCTTTATCGAGATTTGGAAGGGTTGTTTGAGTTTTTGAAGACCTTGGTGCAGGGGATGACATTGGCGGAATATTATAGATTGAAATATAAACAATGAATTAAGCCTATATTCAGCGGGGAGAGGTTAGTTATTCAGTAAGATAAACTATGCTCCTTGAACGCATGTACTGACTATAGGATATATCTCTTTGAATAAAGAGTGGAAGTATCATTAAAATGACTCAATATAGTATATTGAAGATTGTTTTTTATGATTTAGTGTAAAATTTTATATTAATAAAAACTTATATACTAGTAAAACTAATTAAGTGGTGATCATTTATGAATAATAAAAAATGTGCAACACTGAGATCTTGGAATCGTAAACGAAATTATTTTATGAAAGATATAAGATATTATATAAGATATTATATAAGGTTAGTTTTTGCAAAATTACTTTGGGATAAAAAAGAAAAAATGCTCTTGATTTTCTATGTGTCAATTGAAAGGAATAATAGGTAAGTTAAATTATATTTATAAGAATATAAAAATAGTTTTGTTAGATCATGAGAATGTTATTAATATGTCTGAGTTTGATGGAGTGTATAAATACCAATCTGAATCATTGTATCATACTATTTATATGATCTCTCAATCTGATCTTATAATATCGCCTGATACATCCATTGTTCATATATCTGCTGCATATAAAAAGCCATTAGTTGCAATCTATCAGGATATTGAGTCGAACAAAACATTATGGGGGCCTGGTTATAATGAGGCGGTTCAAATTTTAGCCAAAAATGGGAGGTTACAAGAAAATAAAAACATTGATGAATTAATTATTGAATATGTAAAGAAAATATTTCAGTTTTAATAAACTATTCCAGTATATTTTTCTATTTTCTGGGGTATAAAGTTTCAATCTTATCATAAGTATGATTTGATCCACTTTCTAAGTGAATGCAATAAAAAATTAGTTATTATTAGCTTGGTAATTATAATGTCCATGTTTATTATATAGATAGCTTGATTTTATTGATATGTTATTGATCAGTGCTATCTCGTTATTTTTAATGATTTATTTATCAAAGTGGAATTTTTTTGGGGATGTTTTCTATGGAAGCTATAAAAGTGTTTTTTTCAGGATGGAAAAAATGCAATTTCGAACAGTATAAAGACGCTTATGCTCTTTTTGGTGGATGTACATCAACACATCCCAATATTGTATCTTTTTTGGATAAACATCTTGATGGGCAATTTTACTTTTATATAAAAAAAACAGAATCTGGAATTAAAGGTGCTTGTTTTTCTTACCAAAACAAAAAGTTAATTGAAGAGATACAAACTAAATATCCACTATCCTATGATGAAATTGTTTTCCCTATTGCAACCGATACTAAGTTGTTTTTACCGGTAAAATCAAAGAGATTATCACCTATTCATGAAATAAATTTTATCAATGCTAGCTATAGGTCTCTTTTTAGTAAGCGCCAAATCTGCCTAATCAAAGACAGTTTTTCTTACAAAACCCGTCGTAATCGCAGCAACGAGATCAATAAATTCAAGCGTGCAGGAGGAGAAATCCGTCCTTCAAGTGAGTTTCGTGCAGAAGAGTTGGTGGATATTTATATCGATCTATATCAAAAGCGTTGGAATCACAGTCATTCTGAAGAGCAAAAAAAGCATCTCCTTGAAATATATACTGAACTACGTGAGCATATATTTGGCAATGTGTTACTGATTAACGGCAAACCTTGTGCTTACGATTTTGTTCTGTGGGCGGATAGCCCCAAATGGATTTCCTTTGATGCTATTAATGGTGGTTATGATTCTGAATATGCTCATCTCAGCGTTGGCAGTGTCCTGATGTGGGTGAATATCCAAGAAGCAAAAGCATTGTGCCAGCAGGGAGATAAAACCATGCGTTACTCCTTGGGTAATCCTACGTTTGAATACAAAAATCGTTGGTGTGAAACATTACCGCTAGGCAAAGTGCTTTTTTAATATGTTTCTCAAGAGCAACATAATCTCTGAAGATGTAATACCTTGCATCGTATTATCTACCGATTTCAGAGGGTGCTGTTCTTTCCCATATCCACCAATCAATCCCGGATCAGTCGGCCCAAATAGCGTGATATTGGGTCGATCAAGTGCCGCCGTAAGGTGGCTCAACCCTGTATCAACTGAAACCACCGCTTTTGCCTCTGCAAGAACGTGTGCGACTTCAGCGAGAGTCAGTTTCGGCAGAACATCAACATGCGAAAACCCTGCTGCCAGCCTTAATGCTCGCTGATGTTCATGCTCTGCACCCCAGGGTAATTTAATGCGCATGCCAGTTGCTTGGATATCTGCAATAAGCTGCCGCCAATGATGTTCAGGCCAATGTTTTTCATCGCGCGTTGTTGCGTGGAGAAAAACCAGATAGTTACTTTGGCTATCGTTTTGCTGGTTCAAAAAATGACAGGCGATGGCGTAATCACCTTGCTCTGAAGGTTTTTTGTAGCCCAAACTATCAGCAAATAAATCCCGAATACGTTCTACCGCATGCTGTTGTTTGCTGACGGCATGACAATGATCGTAGAAAAAACTGGCGATAGGTTCGCGGATGCTTTTTCTGTCGTAACCATGTTTTGGGCCTTGTGCCAACCGAGTTACCAAAAAAGCACTTTTTAACAGACCTTGCGCATCAATGATTGCGTCATATTGGCATTGTTGCAGTTGTTGCCTAAATCGCGCTCTTTCTTCACGAATATCTTTCCTGAACCAATTTTTTCGCCAGCGTCGAATAGCTACGGGAATTACATTTTCGACAGCACTGTGCCAAGTTGGAATCTGGGCAAATCCTTCTTCTACCACCCAATCAAATTGAATGTCAGGAAATTGCTTTTTTGCATCAGTTAATGCCGGCAGAGTATGTAACACATCCCCCATTGAAGATGTTTTTACCAGTAAAACACGCATTAATTTTGGCTCTCCGCCTGTAGCAGCTTCTCTAATGAAGATAAAACCATTTCAGGCTGAATATCGATAAGACTTTGATGATAGCCTTCGTCGCTGTCGCCTTTCCTGATTTTATGGTAGCCCGTAATCAGACGGATCACTTCGGCCTTATGTGATAGTGGTGGAGTGAAATCCGGGCTACTTGGCCCATATAAGGCCACCAGAGGACGGTTTAAAGCGGCTGCTACATGCATCAAACCTGAATCGTTTGTGACGATGGCATCACAGGCTGCAATGATATTTACCGCCTGCTCCAGTGAGGTTTTTCCTGCCAAATTGAGACAATCTTCGCGGGCATCTTCGCTTAAAAGTGCGCGAATATCTTCACTTGCTTGATGATCTTTGTCGGAACCAAACAGTAATATCTGATAGCCTTTTTCGGTGATTAATTGTTCAGCCAGGGCTGCATAGTGATAATGTGGCCAGCGTTTGGCCGGGCCGAACTCGGCACCTGGGCAGAAGCCAATAATCGGACGATGATCGGCAATATTGAAGGCTGAGGTTGATTCTGCAATGTCTTCATCATTGACACTTAATCTCGGCCACAACAGCGGTTGTGGGAGGTCATCGGCGCTGTTCATGTTTTTCCCTGCATACGCGAGAGCCACATAGCGCTGAACCATGAGCGGAAAAGCACTCTTATTCAGAGTCCGGATATCATTCAGCAATCCATAACGCATTTCACCGCGCCAGCCTGTACGCTGCGGGATATTGGCGAAGAAAGGTACCAATGCAGATTTGAATGAGTTGGGCAATACATAGGCACGATCGTATTTATTGTTACGCAATGCGAGACCGAGGCGTCGGCGCTCCCCCAAGGCAAGGGCACCATGACCAAGCGGCATAGCCAATGCCTGATTCACTTCTGGCATTTTTGCCAGTAGCGGACGGCACCATGTCGGTGCCATCACATCAATTTCTGCATTGGGGTACAAAGCTTTCAAAGTACGGTAGAGGCTTTGTGACATCATCATGTCACCTACCCATGATGGGCCGATCACCAATATCTTCATAAAAGTCGATTAATTATCCTGATTTAGCCATTGCATATATTCAGCGACACCTTCGGCAACCGTCTTGAACGGTTTTTCATAGCCAGCTGCGCGAAGTTTTGTCAGATCTGCTTGAGTAAAACTCTGATAACGACCTTTTAATTTTTCTGGAAAATCGATGTATTCCACAATCGGGGATTCTTCTTTATGGAATTCAGTTACAGCGTCTGCAACTGCCTGAAAAGATTCAGCGCGGCCTGTCCCACAGTTAAAGATGCCGGAAATACTATTTTTCCAGAACCACAGATTGACCGCAGCAACATCACCGACATAGATAAAATCGCGGCGGAAATGCTCACTGCCGGCAAATAATTTCGGACTCTGCCCTTGATGAATCTGATTGTTTAAATGATAGGCGACACTTGCCATGCTGCCTTTATGCCCTTCGCGCGGCCCGTAAACATTGAAATAACGGAAGCCACAAATTTGAGAATCTGCGTGGGGCAAAATATCACGAACATATTGGTCAAACAGGAATTTGGAGTAGCCATAAACATTGAGAGGTTTTTCATACTGACGTTCTTCAATGAAGTTATCACTACGACCACCATAAGTTGCAGCAGAAGAGGCATACAGGAAGGGGATTTGGCGATCAAGGCAATAATGCAGCACATCTTTGGAGTACTGATAATTATTGTCCATCATATACTTACCATCCCATTCTGTTGTGGATGAGCAAGCACCTTCATGGAAAATAGCATCAATGTCACCTAAATCATCACCGGCAACGATGCTGGCAATGAAGTCTTCCTTATCTATATAATCGGTGATATCCAAATCAACTAAATTGACGAACTTTGTGCCGTCTTTCAGGTTATCAACAACCAGAATATCCTTATAGCCTTCGTCATTCAGTGCCTTGACAATATTGCTGCCGATAAACCCTGCGCCACCAGTGACAATAATCATTTGGCTCACCTCTAAATAGTCTGTTTATTTTGCACCCAGATTCTTCCAAATTGCAGCCTTCTTACTGTAACTTGATATCTATTGGGTAGATCTTTGCTGCGTATAATAGCACTTAACCCTACTGACGACAGCCGCTTAAACAGGCGAATATCCTGAAATTTTGCTGCATGCCAGACTCTGAGCCGTGATCAGCTTTACAAAGTTGATATTATCTTTCTCGTTGTGTCGTCACTGGCAGGATCTATCAGTAAAATACATCACGCTTTTCACTTAATTAGGTACCCAGGAGAGAAAAATGTCAGCATCTTTTTACCAGAAAATTAATGAGCAGTTGGAGCAAACTCGCTCGGAAGGGTTATTCAAAAGTGAACGCATTATCACTTCTGCCCAGAATGCCAATATTGCTGTTGCCGAAGGTAACCAAGTCATTAATTTTTGTGCCAATAACTACTTAGGTTTGGCCAATCACCCTGATCTGATCGCAGCCGCAAAAGCAGGAATGGATAGCCACGGTTTCGGTATGGCATCCGTTCGCTTTATTTGTGGCACACAAGACTCCCATAAAGAATTAGAAAATAAGATTGCTGAATTTTTGGGTATGGAAGATGCCATTCTGTACTCTTCTTGTTTTGATGCAAACGGCGGTCTGTTTGAAACACTGTTTGGGCCAGAAGATGCCATTATCTCTGATGCCTTGAACCACGCTTCCATCATTGATGGTGTCCGTTTATGCAAAGCGAAACGTTACCGCTATGCCAATAATGACATGCAAGAATTAAGAGCACAGCTGGAAAAGGCGAAAGCCGAAGGTGCGCAAAATATCCTGATCGCAACTGATGGGGTATTTTCAATGGATGGTGTCATTGCTGACCTGAAATCCATCTGTGATTTGGCGGATGAATTTGGTGCGCTGGTCATGGTTGATGATTCACATGCGGTTGGTTTTGTTGGCAAACAGGGACGTGGCACGCATGAACATTGTGATGTCATGGGGCGTATTGACATTATCACTGGCACGCTAGGGAAAGCTTTGGGCGGCGCATCCGGTGGTTATACCGCTGCGCGTAAAGAAGTTGTTGAATGGTTGCGTCAGCGTTCACGCCCATATCTGTTCTCCAACTCACTGGCTCCAGCCATTGTCGCTGCATCGATTAAAGTGTTGGACATGCTGGAAAATGGAGACGATCTGCGTGAGCGTCTCTGGAAAAATGCGAACTTGTTCCGTGAAAAAATGACTGCGGCAGGTTTTACGCTGGCAGGCGCTGATCATGCCATCATCCCTGTCATGTTGGGAGATGCGAAACTGGCACAGGAATTCGCCGCAGAACTACTGAAAGAAGGCATTTATGTCATTGGGTTCTTCTATCCGGTTGTTCCTAAAGGTCAGGCGCGTATCCGAACCCAGATCTCAGCCGCCCATACTGAAGAACAAATTGAACATGTGGTGGCTGCATTTATACGCATTGGCAAGCAATTGAATGTCATTGCCTAAGGTATCATTATGAAAGCATTATCTAAATTAAAGCCAGAAGAAGGTATCTGGATGACAGATGTGCCCACGCCAGAACTTGGGCACAATGATGTGATGATTAAAATCCGTAAAACTGCCATTTGTGGGACGGATGTTCACATCTATAACTGGGATGATTGGTCTCAAAAAACTATCCCTGTTCCAATGGTGGTAGGGCACGAATATGTTGGTGAAATTGTTGCGATCGGTCAGGAAGTAAAAGGATTCAAGATTGGCGATCGCGTGTCCGGTGAAGGCCATATCACCTGTGGTCACTGTCGTAACTGCCGTGGCGGGCGTACTCATTTATGTCGCAATACCACGGGTGTTGGTGTGAACCGTGAAGGCGCTTTTGCTGAATATCTGGTTATTCCTGCATTTAATGCCTTTAAAATCCCGGACAATATACCAGATGAGCTGGCCGCCATTTTTGACCCATTCGGCAATGCAGTACACACTGCACTGTCTTTTGATCTGGTGGGGGAAGACGTACTGGTATCAGGTGCTGGCCCTATCGGGATTATGGCGGCAGCGGTGTGTAAGCATGTTGGTGCCCGTCATGTTGTGATTACAGATGTGAACGAATACCGTCTAGAACTGGCCCGCAAAATGGGTGTTACCCGCGCGGTGAATGTCAGCAAAGAAAACCTGACCGACGTCATGACAGAATTAGGAATGACAGAAGGCTTTGATGTCGGTCTGGAGATGTCAGGAGCACCACCCGCATTTCGCACTTTGCTTAATACCATGAATCACGGTGGACGCATTGCTCTGTTGGGTATCCCTCCATCAGATATGGCGATAGATTGGAATCAAGTCATCTTTAAAGGATTATTCATCAAGGGTATCTACGGGCGTGAGATGTTCGAAACTTGGTATAAGATGGCGGCTTTGATCCAATCCGGTCTGGATTTGTCCCCGATTATCACTCACCAATTCTCGATTGATGATTACCAGAACGGCTTTGATATCATGCGGTCAGGGCAATCTGGCAAAGTAATCTTAAATTGGGATTAAAAATTAGCACAGGCGTCTTTGGTTTTTTGGGCGCCTGTTTGAGCGTCTTTTTGTTGTGGCTTTGTTTTACCTGTCGTTTTGTTTTCCGTTGTTTGCTTTACTTCTGGTTTGCCTGAATCATTTGGTGCTTCTTGTGTCCGGTGATGACTCAACAGTTTTTGTATGTGCCGATTTAAAGTATTAACGATAACATTGTTAGGTAATGCCTTTCCTAACATCTTGAGATAATCCAATGGAGTTGCTGGTATCGGCTTTGATTCACGGGGCTTTATACAATTACGCACAATTTGATTATCGTTTTTGATTGTCGGAGCAGAGTTTAACAACATACTGGGTGTTACCAACTCAATATCACTGGGTAATGTAGCAAGTGCTTGCTGTAAGGCACGCATGGTTGTTGGGTGTGGGTGTCCAATGGCAACGGCAGAACCTTGTTTGCGGGCGAGGGCGATTGCACGGCTAAGTTGATGCTGTGTTTCTGCTTCAGTTTGAATATTATCCAAAAAAATATTACGGCGGAGCACTGGAACAGAAGTTCCCATCGCTGCTTTGGTAACTTGTGTATTACCGATTGTCACACTGTCCAGAAAATAGAGGTGACGATGGGATAATTCTTGTATTACCTTTTCCATGCCACTGAGATTAGATGTCATTGCACTGCCCATATGATTATTCATACCAACAGCATGGGGAACTTTCAGTATCGCATCTTGAATAATACGGGCAATTTCTTCCCGGCTCATAGCAGGATGGAGTGTGTATTTTTCCAGAGGTTGTTTGCTTAATGGTGCCATTGGCAGATGGATTAAAATCTCCCGTCCCTGTTGATAGGCCTTTTCTGCCATTTTCCTGCCGTACGGGGAATTGGGTAGGATTGCGATAGAAACAGCAACAGGCATTTGGAATATCTTATTTTCTTCATTAACACGATAGCCAACATCATCAATGACGATGGCTAAACGTGCTGCTTGAACGTTTAAGGTAAACAGCATTGATGTGAAGAATAACAGTACCCAAGATAAAAGAGTGAATGAATTAACACGTTTTATTAATAGATACCGCCTCTTCAGCATTATTATGTTCATCCTATGTTGCTTTGTTCTATTTTCCTAACCACGGTAAAGGGTTAACAGCCCGACCTTGGCGGCGAATTTCAAAGTACAGTGAGGGTTGTTGTTGTCCACCACTGCTCCCAACCAGAGCTATTGGTTGGCCTGCTCGAACCTGTTGCCCAACACTGACCAATGTACTCTGGTTGTAACCGTAAATGCTCATATCGCCTTTACCGTGTTCAACCACAACAACCAGACCATAGCCCTGCAACCAGTCTGCCAGCAATACACGTCCATCTGAGATTGCCCTTACTTCAGTACCTTCTGCCGCAGAGATCACAACCCCTTTCCAGCGCAGTTCACCTTGTATTGCTTCTCCGAAGCTATGGATGACACGACCGCGTACTGGCCAGATTGCTTGCCCGGCAGGGCGTCCAAGACCGCCAGTCCGAGCCATGAGAGCACGTTCTTCTTCTGTTGGTTTGTAGCTGGAGCCTTTTTGTTGGGCTTGTTTCTGTTTAGCGGCAACTTGAGCACGAACGCGAGCTGCTTCACGAGCTTCACGTTCAGCACGCGCTTTGGCTTCCCGTTCAGCTTTGGCAATCTTGTCCCTCAATCTGGTTTCATTCTGCCGAAGATCTGTTAGGCCCTGTTGCTCTTTTTTCAATGAAGATTCCAGTGTCGTTAATGTTTTCTGTCGCGCGGTGCGGACAACTTCCATCTTTTGTTTTTGCTGTTTTTGGCTGGTCAGTATTACTTTCTGTTCACTTTGTTTTTCTAGTTGCTGCTTTTTTTGTTGGTTGAGTTCTTCGGTTGTTTTTTGCAGTTTGGCTATAGTTTCCTGACGTGTTTGATTCAAGTAACTGTAATACGCGAGAATACGCTCTTTGCGCTGACTTTCCTGCCCATTGAGCAATAGTTCTAATCCTTGGTGATTCCCTTGCCGAAAGACAGCATCTAATTGGTTGGCAAGTAATTGACGCTGTTCCTTTTGTTGTGTTTGCAGGCGTTTGATATTGGCATTCAGCGATGAAACTTCATTTTCTAGTTTATTCAGAAGAGTTTGTGTCGTGTGCAGCGAACGTCCCACTTCTGAGATAGTACTTTCTTGTTCTTTTAATTGATTAAGCAGGTCAGTACGTTGTTTTTGCTGCTGTTTTACATTTTTCTCTTTCTCGGCAATATCTTGTTGAATATCTTTGAGCTGATTTTTATTCTCTGAAATCTGATTTGCGAAAGTACTTGTAATGAAGCTGAAAAAGGTGATCAACAAGGCACAGAGTAGCTGTAATGCCCTGATTTTATTTTGCCGTTTGTATTGTTTCTGTCGATTCTTACGACTCTTTAGATCCTTATTTTCAGCCATCTTAATTGAGTACCTTGCTGCTATATAGCGCCTGATTATTTCATGAGGGATTGCCTCTGACCAGAGAACAGCCTGTTTTTTATCATTAATATAAGTTTTAGTTAATTTAGTTCATTTATTGTCGAAGATCCTGCCTTAGCTCAGTGTTACATGAAATATTTTAATCATGTATTACAATCAAGTTGTTCTCGGTGTATTTTTTAATTTTTCTCGAAACTCTCCGCAAAATCTGCATTGGATTGGTGCTAATTGGCTGTAATTGACGCAACACACAGGTATACTCTTCCACCTTAGATATTTGTTATTAACTAACGGGAGTTGTTGCCCCCATGCTGCAAGAAATCATGCAATTTATTAGCCGGAACACGATCCTGAGCCTTGTCTGGGTTGCATTGCTGGTGGCTGTCATTGTTATGACGGTAAAAGGTGTGTTCTCCAAGAGTAAAGAGATCACCCGTGCTCAGGCTATCCACTTAATCAACAAGGAAGAAGCTATCGTTGTGGATTTACGTTCCCGTGACGATTTCCGCAGAGGGCATATCATAGGTTCCGTTAACCTGACGCCATCTGAGATTAAAGACAATAATCTAGGTGAGTTGGAGAAACATAAAAAACAGCCTGTCCTCGTAGTTTCAGCGAATGGGCTGGAATCCAGAACACCGGCGGAGAATTTGGTTCGTTTTGGCTTTGAGCAGGTTTATTCTCTGAAAGAAGGGATTGCTGGCTGGGCGGGTGAAAATCTGCCATTGGCTCGTGGCAAGAAATAACGAACTTAGATGCAAGTAGTATGCTTGTACGATTAAGGACATCTGAAAAAGGTAAACATTATTATGTCAGAACAAAACAACACAGAAATGGCTTTCCAAATCCAGCGTATTTACACGAAAGATGTTTCTTTCGAAGCACCAAAAGCACCACAGATTTTCCAGCAGGAATGGCAACCGGAAGTCAAATTGGATCTGGACACTGCTTCCAGTGAATTGGCTCAGGGAGTTTATGAAGTTGTTCTGCGCGTTACCGTTACGGCGGCACTGGGAGAAGAAACTGCGTTCCTGTGCGAAGTTCAGCAGGCAGGTATTTTCTCCATTGATGGCATTGAAGGAACACAACTGGCACACTGCTTAGGCGCATATTGCCCGAACATTCTGTTCCCATATGCCCGTGAATGCATCACCAGCTTGGTAGGCCGTGGTACTTTCCCACAACTGAACTTGGCTCCAGTTAACTTTGATGCACTGTTCATGAACTATCTGCAACAGCAGGCTGATACACAGCCTAATGAGGCTGAACAGGAAGC
Organism: Xenorhabdus anantnagensis; assembly: GCF_028598555.1. GTDB lineage: Bacteria > Pseudomonadota > Gammaproteobacteria > Enterobacterales > Enterobacteriaceae > Xenorhabdus > Xenorhabdus anantnagensis. Next base: position 52,226 of record NZ_JAQRFN010000008.1, on the reverse strand, counting down.
CTAATGAATACTGCTTCTATGACAGTGATCGGTGCCGGCTCATACGGCACCGCTTTAGCCATTACTTTGGCCCGTAATGGACATGAAGTTGTGCTTTGGGGGCATAACCCTGAGCACGTTAATGCCTTGCAACAAGCGCGTTGTAATCAGACATTTTTACCGGATGTTTCTTTTCCTGATAGTTTACTGCTTGAGGCTGATCTGAAAAGTGCCGTTTCAGCCAGTCGCAATATCCTGATAGTGGTTCCCAGCCATGTTTTCGGTGATGTCTTGCAACAGATAAAGCCACATTTACAACATGAGAGCCGTGTGGTTTGGGCCACCAAGGGGCTTGAGGCTGAAACAGGGCGCTTATTACAAGATGTAGCCCGTGAGATATTAGGTAATGAAATCCCCTTGGCGGTAGTTTCTGGCCCGACATTCGCAAAAGAGCTGGCAGCCGGTTTACCAACAGCAATAGCTGTCTCTGCCACAACACCTGAATTTGGTGAAGAGCTTCAACAGCTTTTCCATTGCGGCAAAAGTTTCCGGGTATATAAAAACCCTGATTTCATCGGAGTGCAGCTCGGCGGAGCAATAAAAAATGTTATTGCAATTGGCGCAGGGATCTCTGATGGTATGGGATTTGGAGCTAATGCCCGCACAGCGTTGATTACTCGGGGATTGGCGGAGATGAGTCGTCTCGGCGTGGCATTAGGGGCTGATCCTTCCACATTTATGGGAATGGCTGGGTTAGGGGATTTAGTTCTGACCTGTACAGATAACCAATCCCGTAACCGTCGTTTTGGCATGATGCTGGGAAAAGGTATTGATGTTGATGAGGCGCAGCGTGAAATCGGGCAAGTTGTTGAAGGATATCGTAATACCAAAGAAGTTCGAGCTTTGGCGGAGCGAGTAGGTGTCGAAATGCCTATCACAGAGCAGATCTACCAGATACTGTACTGCAATAAAAATGTGATTGAAGCCGCTCAAGCATTATTGGGAAGAGCTACAAGAGATGAGGGAGAGGGCTCTCACTCTTAAGTAAAATTGGAACACTGATATGTCGCGAGCAGAACTGAACGAAGTCTGGAAAAATATAAAAAACGAGGCGAGGGTTCTGGCTGATTGTGAACCCATGCTAGCCAGTTTTTTTCACGCGACACTACTCAAGCATGAAAATCTTGGTAGTGCCCTGAGTTATATGCTGGCAAATAAGCTGGCAACACCGATTATGCCTCCTATTGAAGTCAGAGAAGTCGTTGAAAGTGCGTATCGCAGTGACCCCAAGATGATTGAATCGGCAGCACGTGATATCAAAGCTGTTCGACTGCGCGATCCGGCAGTAGATAAATATTCGACACCATTACTTTACCTTAAAGGCTTCCATGCTCTACAGGCCTATCGCATTGCACACTGGTTATGGAAACAAGATCGCAAAGCATTGGCAATTTATATGCAAAACCAGATTTCGGTTGCGTTTGGCGTTGATATCCATCCTGCCGCGAAAATTGGTTGCGGCATCATGCTCGACCACGCAACCGGTATTGTGATTGGTGAAACCGCGGTTGTTGAAAATGATGTTTCCATTCTGCAATCTGTGACTCTTGGGGGAACAGGTAAAACTAGCGGAGATCGTCACCCGAAAGTACGTGAAGGGGTGATGATTGGCGCGGGTTCCAAAATCCTCGGTAATATTGAGATTGGTCGTGGCGCAAAAATTGGTGCGGGATCGGTGGTATTAAGATCAGTCCCACCTCATACCACAGTGGCAGGTGTTCCGGCGAGGATTGTTGGTAAACCGGAAAGTGAGAAACCATCGCTGGATATGAACCAGCATTTTAATGGCATCAATAATGGATTTGAGAATGGGGATGGAATTTGAAATTCTGTTCTTTTCTTATAAGCATTAATAGATAGGACATTCAGCGCTTAATCCGCACTGAATGTCCTATTAATCTTAATCCCGCAATAACGCACCTGGATAACCCAGTTGCCGCCATGCTTCAAACACAACCACTGAAACAGAATTGGACAGGTTCATGCTACGGCTATCTGGCAGCATAGGAATTCTGATTTTCTGTTCAGGTGGCATGTTATCTAATACATAAAACGGCAAACCACGGGTTTCCGGACCAAACATCAGATAATCACCATCACAATAACTCACATTACTGTGCGCTGGAGTGCCTTTTGTAGTTAAGGCAAACAGCCGCGCGCCAGAAGGGGATTGTGAATTGACAGGACTAAGCCCTTCATTTTCTAAAAAGGCGTTGTAATCGTGATGTTGTTTGATATTGGTAAACTCGTGGTAATCCAACCCTGCACGACGCAGGCGTTTGTCATCCCATGTAAAACCTAATGGTTGAATGAGATGAAGTTGACAGCCTGTGTTGGCGCAGAGGCGGATGATGTTGCCCGTGTTTGGCGGGATTTCTGGTTCGAATAGGACGATATTTAGCATGGTGTTCTAATGATGATTTGAAATAGTAGTTCACAGATAATATTGTTTATACCATTGAATAAATTGCTCTACACCGTCTGATACATTAGTGGAAGGTTTATAACCAGTTACCTTAAATAGATCTTCAGTATCAGCCCATGTTGAATAAACATCGCCAGGCTGCATTGGAAGCATATTTTTAATTGCTTTAATACCTAAACTATTTTCTAGAGCAGTAATGTAATCCATTAAATTTACCGGGGAACCATTACCAATATTATATATTTTATAAGGTGCTGAACTATTTGCTGGATTGCCGATTTTAGGTGTCCAAGAATTATCAGGAATAGGTACAACATCAGAAATTCGGACAATGCCTTCTACAATATCATCTATATATGTGAAATCACGGCTTAACTGACCATTGTTATAAACATCTATGGGCTCATGACTTAGTATTGCTTTTGTAAATTTGAATAGAGCCATGTCTGGTCTTCCCCATGGACCATATACTGTAAAGAATCTGAGACCTGTAGTCGGTATTCCATATAAGTGAGAATAGCTGTGAGCCATTAACTCGTTAGCTTTCTTTGTAGCGGCATATAGTGAAATAGGATGATCTACGGAGTCAGCGGTTGAGAATGGAAATTGATCATTTAAGCCGTAAACAGAACTTGATGATGCGTATACTAAATGATTAATATTATTATGACGACAACCTTCAAGGATAGTTAAAAATCCAGATAGATTGCTATCAGAATAAGAGTAAGGGTTAATTAGAGAATATCGTACACCAGCTTGAGCTGCTAAATTAATTACACGATCAAATTTGTTATTTTTAAATAGCTCTTCAATTGAATTCCTATCAGAAACATCCATGAATATGAATCTGAAATTCTTAAGATTAGACAAAGCCTCTAATCTTGATTTTTTTAAAGAGACGTCATAATAATCATTGATATTGTCAATTCCAATAACATGGTTACCATTTTTTATTAATTTTTTTATTAAATGAAAACCAATGAATCCTGCTGCACCTGTGACTAAATATTTCATAATAATTCAACTGTTATAGTTTATATAAATCAATCATTTCCAAAAAGATCACGTGAATATACTTTTGATTCTGCGTCTTTTAAGTCTACAGACATACGATTTGAAATAATAACGTCAGACATAGCTTTAAATTCATTTAAATCACGAATTAGTCTGGAATTGAAGAAGTTTTCTTCTTTCATCTCAGGTTCAAAAATTACCACCTCAATACCTTTGGCTTTGACTCGTTTCATTATTCCTTGAATTGAAGAATCTCTGAAATTATCTGAACCTGATTTCATAATAAGACGGTAAACACCAACTATTTTGGGGTTTTTACTGATGATCGAGTCGGCAATAAAGTCTTTACGCGTTCGATTAGCTTCTACAATCGCACCAATAATATTATTTGGTACTTCCTGATAATTAACCAATAGCTGTTTCGTATCTTTTGGTAGGCAATAACCACCATAACCAAAAGATGGATTATTGTAATGGTTACCAATGCGTGGGTCTAAGCATACACCTTCAATAATTTGGCGTGAATCTAGTCCTTTAGCTTCAGCATAGCTATCTAATTCATTAAAATAAGCTACACGCATAGCAAGATAGGTATTAGAGAAGAGTTTAATAGCTTCGGCTTCAGTGGAGTCGGTAAAAAGAACAGGAATATCCTGTTTGATTGCACCTTCTATAAGAAGGTTAGCAAATACTTTCGCTCTTTCTGAGCATTCACCGACGACAATTCTGGATGGATATAGATTATCGTAAAGAGCACGGCCTTCACGTAAGAATTCGGGAGAAAAGATAATATTGTCAGTTTGATATTTTTCTCGCATTTGTTTAGTAAAGCCAACAGGAATAGTTGATTTGATTACCATTGTTGCTGAAGGATTGTATTCTAATACATCTGAAATAACTGATTCTACAGATTTTGTGTTGAAATAATTTGTTTTTGGATCATAGTCTGTTGGAGTGGCAATGATTATGAGATCTGCACTACTATAGGCAATTTTTTTATTAGAAGTTGCGTCTAAATTCAGTTTTTTTTCTTTTATATAATATTCTATGTCTTTATCTGCAATGGGAGATATATTTTCATTGATGGAGTTCACCTTGTTTTCGTCTATATCTAATACAGTTACTTTATGATATTGTGATAATAGTACCCCATTTGCTAAACCAACGTACCCAATACCAGAAATTGTAATATTCATATTGTTCCTTTTGATAAAGAGAGTTACTTATAATCGTTTTTATTCTAGAGAGCGCATTTTAATTATAATGGTATTCTACAACAATAGGGTATATCCTCCGATTTATAATAACTATGATTATGTGATTTTTACACTATTTTCTTGATGTTTATTTATATGTTAAAGTGGATTGATAAAATCTAAAAATATCAATAAAATTATAATGTAATAATTGGTTTAATTTTCAATATTATTTGGTTTTTTTCAAAATACTTATTTTATTTCACCATATAATCAATGTCTCTCGAATTACTCTTATAAATCAGTCTTATTATTTCGAGTGGAGTTAGATAAAAAATCATGAACTATAAGATTGTGTTCTAATTTTTATTGATATTATTTTCTAATAAAACATCTCTAATGCTAGTTAAATATTTTTCTATTACAATATATTCATCGAATTCTTTTTCTGCTCTCTCTCTGCTTCTTTTACCAAATAGGACTCTTTCTTCATAAGACATACGAATGAATTTTTCTATAGCATTAACTAAACTTGATGTTGATCTTGGCTCACATAAAAAACCATTATAACTATCAATTACAGTCTCTCTGCATCCTATATTATCGGTTGTTATTATTGGCTTACCCATTGCAGTTGCTTCAAGTAAAGATTTTGGAATTCCTTCTTTATAGTATGAAGGTAAAACAATACAGTCAGCTAGAGCTATTTCTCTTTCTACAGTATCAGATGTGCCGAGATATTCAACAAAACCTTGTTTGACCCACTCGTCTATTTCTGTTTTTTTTACGGCTAATGGATTTTTTGTGTCAATAAAGCCAAGTAATAAAAAATTAACATTATCATACCGTTTTTTTATGATTTTTGCCGCTTCTACAAAATGTTTTACTCCTTTAGGGTACAGCATTCTTGCTATTAGAAGAAATCTTAGCTCTTTACTTTTTTTCTCAGTAGGGTTTCTTACAGAGAATCTACTTAAATCAACACCAGAACCTGGGATTATTTGAGTTTTTTCTTTAGAAATTATTTTTTCATTCAAAAAAAGATTTAAATCTTCCTTGTTTTGGAAAAAAATAAGTTCAGATTTTCTTTGACTATATTTGTACAGTAATCTTAGTACTCTTGATAGTAGATTTTTTCTGATAAACGCAGTACCTAGCCCTGAGATATTATTAATTATACTGATATTGAAGCTGCTAGCTATTATGGTGTTGTATATATTATTTTTAGGCGTGAAATTTAATACTAGAGATACTTCCTCTTTCCTATAAAAAATTATTAACTCCTTTATTGTTCTAAGTTCATTTATAATATTTATTCCACATTGATCTATATAAACATTATGAAATAAAGCGCCTAATTCAATAATTTTGTCAGTATAGTTATCATAAGGCGCCAGTACTATTACTCTATAACCTTCGTTTATAAGAGCTATAATAGTATTCTTCCTAAAATTATATAAGTACCAACTTGTATTGGCCGAAATTACAATAGTATGCATATTAATCTATAACTCTATATTTATTTTAGATACTTTTGATGCCAATATTTACCGAAGAATATATCCCATTTTTTATCTGGGAATTTTTCAAATCCAGCACCAGGATAGACAGTTAGTTCACCAAATGTTACTTGTTTTTTAAAAAAATAAAGATCAACTCGAATAAAGTCAAAGTGTTGTCCAATTTTCTCCGCAATACATATCATTGAGTTTAGGTACTCCGGTTTGTCTGGAATGGGAAATTTTCTTGGATGGCTATACTCAAAATTCAGCTCATTCCAGTTCGGATCAAAAATATTTCTCTTGTGATCTATAAAGCGATCTGAATCTAATTGTATAAAATAAACTTTGCCATGGAAAACGAAAAATTTATAATCATCGGGTTCTTTTCCTTCAAAATTTAGATATTCCTCTATAAAAATACATTTTGAAATATTTTTATATGCCCATTCTCCTAATGCGCCGGCTTGATCTTGTTTTAGCCATGATCTCGCTAACTTTTTCATATCTAATATATTTAGGTGTTCTGAGTTTTTTATTATTTTTATCGTTTGACTGGTATGATTGGATTTAAAAACATAATTCTTTGGAAGGTGGCTTAATAATGATTCATCAATATTATTAATGTCATCTGAACTCCATAAATTTTTAGGAATATATAATTCTGGGCATATTTTTTTAACAAATTCTTTAGATTGAATTTTATCTGCAGCTATTGTTAGTAATTCATTTCTGTCACAGATTTTTCTTAATTGTATTTTCTCATTAAAAGTTATAGGAGTATTAAAATTACATAGCTTTTTAAATCTTCTAAAGTATAAGATTTGTAATCTAGCCTTTAAAGGTAAAATTGAGATTATTTTATGAAAAAGTTTGTATTGTAAGGAAGGCATAATAGTCTACTCTGATAGAATTTTTTCGAGTTCATGTATCATTGAATTAATATTAAATTTACTGATTATTTTATTGGGGTTTACTAAGCAATGATTTAAACAATAGTCAATACATTCTGCAATATCTATTGTTAAGAAGTCTTCGATGATTATTCCATCATTATTTCTTGTCATTATTTCTTTTACACCAGCTATATTTGTTGAAATAACTGGTATACCTAATGATAATGATTCTATTATTATAGTTGGTAAGGCTTCCGATGATTTAAAATTAACAATTTCATTGTCTAAGATTAATTCCCCTTCTTTTATTGATGAGAATAAAGTTATATCGCTTTTTTCAATAAAATCTGAAACATCATTAACCCAACCATGAAATTCTACTTTGATATTTGGAGGAAGTTGTCTGACATCGTTTTTTATTTTCTCTAAGTATTTATCACCAACTTTGCCTATGGGAGCTCCTAAAACCCTAAGTAGATATTGTTTATTATTTTTAATTTTTGATAATGCTTCTAGTACGTTATGCAATCCTTTATGTGGTACTAAAGTTCCGGCATATAATAGTTGTATTGAATTTTTATTAACTATATTTGATTTTCTTTTGTTGTTGAAATCAAAGCCATTATATACAACGTGAGAAAATCTATATTTTCTTATCGATTTCTGTATATATTTAGAAGGAACTATAATAGTATCTGGTATTTTACATAATATTCTATTAAGTTTATGGGAATAATTTAATTCACCATGCAGGTGCCAAATAACTTTTATTTTAAATAAACGCGAAAGCAAGCAAGAAGCTATTAATCCTTTGGGATCATAGCAATATATAGTATTGCATTTTAGACGCTTAGTAAAATATATCGTTTGTATATTTAGAATTAAAATCAAATAAATTAATTTGACTTTATTAAAAAAATTTGTGTTTTTTAGTGAAAAATTTCCGGTTCCGAATACGCTTTTGATTAGATGTTCATGACTATAGTGTTTATGAGAGAATGTTTTGTATTCCTTTGATATACCTTGATCCAATTTTCGGCATAAAATATGTATTTTTCTATTTTTTTTATATAAATTACTTACTATATTTAGGGTTACTTTTTGTGCCCCTGAAATTATAGTAGATAAATCAACAAATAAAATATTATTGTATTTTTTCATAATTGTGTTCTTTTTTAGGTGAGTCTGAATTACAAAAATATATTATTAAAAAGTAAAATATAAGCATGAAACTAAATAAATTTATTTTGGTTGTTAATAAAATGAAAAAAAATAAAATGTCAGTTCTTGTTTTTAATTTTTTGCACACATAAGTAATAAATAAGAGCAAACCAATTAAACCCATTTTTATTATAATAAATAACCATAATCCGTTATCATTCAAAGATGCAATATCTATTTTCCATAGCATATTATTTTTTAGATAAAATGTAATGTCATTTATCATGCCAAGCATTCCATTTCCGAAAATTAGGGAGGAGGAATCTTGGGAGAAAACTAAATTCATTAAATTAAATCGTATTTCTGTGGCTATTCCATTTAGTGAATTAAGGCGAAGTAGAGCAAAATAAGTTATCAGCATAAGAAATAAAGGGAAAATAAGGCTAATTATTATTTTTAAAAAATTATTATTTTTTTTATATAAAATGAATAATAGTAAAAAAGTTCCATAAATTAATGCTGCAACAGATAATGATAAAATTATAGAGAGAATGGATAAAACTATAACTGTATCTATTCTTTCATTTATTAAGAAATTACATGCTAGTAGACAAGTTATGAATGCTGCATAAGTAGATGGTTCTTCAAAAAAACCTGTAGGTCTATATATATTCCCAATTAAAGGAATGAGAAATCTTGAACCATAACGTTGATGCTCACCTGTTATAATTGCAAGAGGGTCTATATAGTATGAAGTTGAATATACTACTATAAACTGTATAAAAAAAATAGATAAGTTTATTATTAAACAATACCTGATTATTAAAGTTAATGCTTTCGTATCATTTCTGCAAGCATAAATAATTGTAATTGCTGATAATACTTTAAATATAAAGCCTAATGAGTATTGAGAAAATGAATATCCTAGATTATTTGTATGAGGGCTTATATTAAAATAGGAAGGTAATGCTAATGATATTAAAATTATTAATATTGAAGTTGTTTTTTTTATGTATTTTTTATTTAAAATAAATTTTTCTTTTATGAAAATAAATATCCAAATTAAAATTAAGCAAGGAAGTATTATCAGGTATCTTAATTTTTGGTAGTTCTCTAACATTCCTATAAATAATATTATGGTAGATAATATATAAATTATTCTTTCATGTTTTATGGTGTTATGTGTATTTATTTTCATAATATATAGTTATATTAGACCAAAAAGATCTTTGATGTCATCATTTTTTTCTGGATGAAAAATTAATTCATGTTCTAATAATTGTAGGATTTTTTCAGAAAAAATTTTATTATCATAGCAAGGTATTAAATATCCATTTATATCTTCTTTGATAATTTCACTAGGCCCACTTTTACAATCAAATGAAATAACAGGGGTGCCGCAAGCTAAAGATTCAACCAATACATTTGGGTAGCCTTCATAGTATGAGGTCAAAATTGTAATGCGAGATTTATTATAATATTTTGTCAGGTTGCTACTTGATTCTAAATGTTTAAATTTTATATTTTCTTTTTCTAATTCTTCTTTTAACTTAGATTCTAATTTACCTTTTCCTATAATTAATAGGCTGATGTTCCTTTTTTCATGAACTAATCTCATTATTTTTGATAGATTATCAATGCCTTTTTGTGGAACTAAACGACCAACATATAATATGTCATATTCTTTTTTTGTATTTTTTTCTTGTATGTAACATTTGGCAACAGGATTACGAATAACGTGTATCTTTTTTTTATCTATTCCCAAAAAATCTATCATATCTTGTTTCATTGAATTACATTGCGCAATGTAAAAATCCATTTTTTTGTAGAAAATATGCATTAGAATTCTAGTTAATAGTTTTTTTATTATATTGCTTCGGTTTTTTTTGAGATCTGAGGATAAGTTATTGACATTTCTAGCAATTATTTTGGCGTTAAAATTTTTTATTTTTTTTAAAAAATATGTTATTAAAGCTATTTGATGATTGAATGATATAATTGAGTCAAAATCATTGAGCGGTGTAATATTATATATTAGTTTTAAAGTTGCTTGTATTCCATTTTTGGCGTTAAGGTTTATTATTTTTACATTACTATTAAGTTCACTTATATAAAATAAATCATTTTTATGATAAACAAGTATTGTTATGTTAAATCCTTCTTCTGCCAATTTATTGGCATAATTTATGCATACTCTTTCTGCGCCGCCTGCTGATAATGTATTAATAAATAAGCATATTTTTTTCATTTTGTGTTTTTTTCTTGAATTATTTCCAATAATAAATTTCTATGTGATTCACATTGTAGTATATTTTGGAGGATTATTTTCTTATTGGGGTTTTTAAAATCATATAGATTTAAGTTGAAAATTTTACTTATGATGCGGCTCATTTTAGATGACATAGTTAGCCAGCTTATATATGCTTTCTCTCTACTTTTTTTAAATTTATTCCATTCTTCATATAGTAGTTCGTATGATTCAATGATTTTTCTTTTATTTTTAAACTCCATAATGAAATTATTATATTCACTTTCTTCTAAAAATGAAAAAGGAATTTCATTTAACCCTTGCTTATATGGAATAATATCAAAATATTCTATATTTTTAGTATCTACTCTGACTCCATGTCCATAGTACCAATATTCATCAACTTCTTCTTTGATAGGGAATATGAAATTACCTAAACTATAAAATATATATTTGTTATTATATTTTTCCATTCCTGACGAATTATGTGTATGGTGCGTTACTACACAGTCCGCACCTGCATCAATAATAAATCGCATAAAAGATTGATAATAAGGGCTGGGCAAATAATAATTTTCATTTCCTCCATGAACAATTATTATTACTTTGCTTACAAGTTTTTTGACTGACTGAATTCTTTTTAATAAAAAAATAGGTTCACAACTTGATGCTCCTGAGCCATAATCGGAAGCCAAGCAAAATTCAGATTCAGTTACATTTAAGAGTGCTATTTTTTCATCATCTTTTTCAAGGATAAGAGGAGAGTCTGCTGTTGTAACATTAACTCCTGCACCAAGATATAGTTTCCTTTTTTCTTCTAAAGTTTGTATTGTGTCTTCTAATCCTTTCTGCCCATAGTCAAAAATATGATTATTTGCTAAAGTAAAAACATCTATTGGTAATAAATCTAGTATTTTTTTTGCTTTATCTATATTTACAGATAAATTGGGACCATTTTTAGTTATTTTACTCTTGTGATTAGTTATTGGGCATTCTAAGTTGGCGATAAAAATATCATCTTTGGATTTTATTTTTTTTAAATTCTGGGCGATTACTTTACATTCCTCTATATTCAAATCTTGCATGCATAAATCGCCAAAAATAACAATTTTCATTTCTTAATCCTTAGTGCAATTTTTATATACTAATATTATTAACCATAAATTTAATAATATCCCTGTAAAGCTAAAAACAAGTAATGTAGTATATATACTATCAAACATAACCCAAGAAATAATGATGGAGGCTGAACGTATAAGGAACGAAAATATATCAATAAAAAGTATTTTCTTTTGTATCCCAATAATATTTGCAGCGGCACTATAAGGTTGATTTATAAATAATAGAATAAACCAAGGTAATAAAATTTGAGCATATACTCCAGATTCAGTCCATTGGTTTCCAAAAATAAATCCAAATAAAAATGGGAGGTGTTTGAAAGTTGTAATGGATATTATTAAAGATGGAATTAAAAGAAAGGCTGAGATTTTTATGAGTTCTTTTCTGATGTTTTTTTTATCTTTAATTTTTTTTATTTTATAATAAAAGGCTTCTTTGACGGAAGAAGTGATTAGGGTTATCGGAGCTTGCATTGTTCTTGTTGTCATAGAATACATACCAATAACAGCAGAAGTTGAGAATACTGCCATTGACAGATTTACTATATATTGCGATGACATGGAAAATAGCTCTGATATAGTTTGATAATAAGTGAAGTTTTTATTTTCTTTTATTATAAAACTTATTTTTCTTGGTGAAAAATAACTAGTTAATGATGTGATATGAATGTTTTTGAAAAATATAATAGATATTAAATTTGATATGATATATGCAATTAATAATGAGTTTGATATTGAGGATATATAACTTATTCCTATTTGTAGAAATAAGCATAAAGTTGTGCGAACGAATCTATGCTTAACCGCAGTACTAAAATTACCTGTAGATAAACTGTAAGAAACAGTTAATTGTGATACAGTGAAAGTATATAGTGAGAGTGTAGTATATATATACCATTCAAAATAGAGAAAATTAAAAATATAGAATGCTACAATAGAAATGAAAAATATTATTAAGCTAATAATACTACTTATATATATTGCAGAGAAAAATATATTTTGTTTGTCTTCCTTATTGCTGGTCAATAATGCTTGATCTAGTTTTAGACAGCATAATGGGCTTAATATCATTATTAGTATAATAGATATTGAATATTGTCCAAGGGCATCTGGAGTTATTATTCTAGATAGTATAGGTAGAAGTAGTATAGCAATAATTTGCCCACTAACAGATCCTGTGAATATCTTCAAGAAGTTTTTTTTAAAACTAGGCATATATATGGATTTTTTTCGATTCGATTTGGTTTGTTATTTTAGTTTCAATAATTTTCCAATTTCTAAATCTACATGTGGATTTTCGGGAGTATTTAATTCTAGGTCATAACCTGCTGCTGGAGTGAAAGTTAATTCACCAAAAATTACATTCCCATTATCTAAATAAAAATCAACTCGAACAAAAGGAAATGGCTCAGAAAGTTTTTTTGCATATTTAAATAGTTTCTCAAATCCTTGTGGTTTTTGGAGTGTTGGAGTGTTTTTTATGTTTTGATAATCTAAACCGTATGGCAATATTTCCCAGTTTTCTGTCATAAAATAATATTTAGGTTTTTGAGTTTCTCTTTCTGTACATACCATGACGAATTTTGGAGTTCCATCAAAACAAAACACTTTATAGTCATATGGAAGAGATCCTGATTCTGTTTCAATGAGTTTTTCGCATATTATTCTCTTATTAATATTTTTGTAACATAATTCAACGGTATTAATCCAATAATTTTCTTGCATCCATTTCTTTAATGTTTTTTGGGTTTGTTTAATATCTAATGAATTTTTATTATTACAAATTATATTATATCCTGCACCATGATTGCATTTTAATACGAATTTTTCTGGTAGTTTATTCCATGCTATTTTTTTTTCATTATCCCATGTGTAATATATTTCGTTAAGTAAGTGATCTAATCCTAAATTGTGAATATATTTCCTAACAGCATGCTTGTCTGCGCATATTGTTACTAATTTGTTGTCATTATACTTGTTTAGTTTTAACCACTGGAGTTTTTCATTAAAAGTTTTTGGGGAGTTTAAATTTAGCTTTGTTCTTAGTCTCTTATAGAACAAAATTTGTGTGGCAAATTTAGGGGAAATATGGCAAAGAATGGAGAATAAAAATTTTTTCATTTTTTTCATAATGTTATCATTTTGTTTTTTAATAAAGCTACCGCACTAGGTTACGGCTCCCAGAGTGCCTGCTATATGTAATAATTTTACTTATCCAATTAATATTAAAGGATTTTTTATCTTAAAAAAAACTATCATATCAACGATTTGTGTTAAGCAGCGACGAGAGTAGTCTCTCGTCGCTTTGAGGTCAAGTATAACAGTGTTTTTTCTTTAGTTGTTACATCTTGTAACTAACTAAATTTCAAAACGAAAACTATCTATCTCCCATGTAACGGCAACCAAATCACCAGCCGTAATCCACCTAAAGGACTATCTTCTGCTTTGGCCCAACCTCGATGCTGGTTCACTGCTGCTTCAACAATTGCTAATCCTAATCCCGTTCCGCCTGATTCTCTATCTCTTGCTTCATCCGTTCTATAAAACGGCCGGAATATATGTTCGCGGTCTTCCGGGCTGACTCCGGGTCCATCGTCATCAACGGTAATGGTTACACCTTGGTTATCTGCCTTGAATGCTACGGCGATATGGCTGCTGGAGTAACGCAGTGCATTGCGGACGATGTTTTCCAGTGCGCTGCCGAGTGTTGCTGGATTACAGTAAATAACCCAGTTTCCGGGAGGCGAAACGATATCCAATGTTTTGTGCATTTGCTCGACTTCAAATTTGGCATTCTCCAAAATGTCATGCCATAAATTGTAAGCTTTGATATTTTCGCGCAGTAATTCGTTTTTATGTTGATGACGGGAAAGTATCAACAGGTCGTTAATCATTCCATCTAAACGTTGAGTCTCTGTTTCAATGCGTGCTAATTCTTTGCTTTCACCGTGATGGCGGCGAAGTAGGGCTGTCGCCAATTGTAAACGAGTAAGCGGTGTGCGCAGTTCATGGGAGATATCGGAAATCAGCCGTTGTTGGGCGGTAACCATCCTTTCCAGCGCACTAATCATATGGTTGAAACTACTACCAGTAGCTAAAAACTCTTGTGGACCGGATTCCAGCTCAGGATGTTGCCGTAAGTTTCCTTTCGCGACATCATCTGCTGCATTTTTTAGTTTCCGGGCGGGTTTTGCCAAACTCCATGCCAGCCACAGTAGTAATGGAGCGCTTATTAACATGGTGGCTGCGGGCAGTAAAAATGGTCGGTCAAACATCAAATTAATAAAATCTGATTGTGGGCTGCTCGCTGGCCTAATGAAGTAGAGGAGGTAATGCTCTCCGTCATCGAGGACAGAAAAAGGGCCGAGTATTTCCGAACGACCATATTTTTTCTTTTTAGGGTGATCTGCATTATCGGATTGTCCGATAAAGTTGCGGGCAGCTTGTTGTAGGTAGCGCGATATTGTAAGGTCAGGGTTAATGATATTCCCATTATGGGTGATAAAGAGCAGGTATTCGTTCGGTGAAGTCAACAGATTAACAGCGTCCGGCATATGTAACCACCAGAAACTTTTCCCTGAGTTGTGTATTAATTTTTCTTCTATTTGTTTTGCCAGTTTTTTTCCAAGCTGATATTCATTGTCCAAAAGAGGGGCTAATTGCCGTGAGTCCAGTTTAGGAGCCATTAAGGCTATCATCAGGACAAGTGCGAGTGTAAACCAAAAAATGGCGAATATACGGGCTGTCAAGCTATTGATCATTTTGCGGAAACCATTAAGTATCCACGGCCGCGTAATGTCTTAAACCATGGTAGTTCATCCGTTCTATTGGGTAATTTACGACGTAGATTCGAAATGTGCATATCAATAGCGCGATCAAAAGGTGTTAAGCGTTTTCCCAATACTTCTTGACTTAAATGTTCACGGGAAACAACTTGCCCTAAATGTTGAGCCAATAAATAAAGTAGAGAGAATTCTGTGCCAGTTAGATCCAAAATCGTACCATCAAAACTGGCTTCCTGACGCCCAGAGTTGAGCCGTAGCTTATCGACCTCCAAAACAGGTATTCCTATCTCAGATTGTTTTTCACTCCAGTTGGAACGGCGCAAAATGGCACGTATACGGGCGACGAGTTCTCGATCGTTAAAAGGTTTGGGGAGATAGTCATCCGCTCCTAGCTCTAATCCTAAAACACGGTCTAAATCGCTACCCCGAGCGGTTAACATGATAACGGGGATTTTATGGCGCTGGCTTCGCAGCTCTTTCAGTGTCTCAATACCGTTCTTGCGCGGCATCATGATATCCAGCAATAGTAGGTCAATTGAAGAATCGATACATTGTAAAGCCTGTTCGCCATTGTGGGCGATCACAATATTGAATCCTTCCATTTCGAGCAGTTCTTTTAATAACGATGTTAGTTCGCGGTCATCATCAACTAATAAGATTTTATGCATTGATTCTTCCTCCAAGAGCAAAATACGATAACAAACTTCGCTATTCCATGACTTTACGTTCTTTTACATGCTCTGACGCTAGTTTGCAGCCGCAGGGTTATAGTTATCCACACTAGATCGAATGCTGTTGTTCGAGAAAGCGGGGAAATTTAATGCGTAACATAGCAATATTGGCTTTAGCGTCAATGTTTGTTCTAGGAACAACGGAGACCTTAGCTGAAACTGCTGATGCGGATCATGTTACTGAAACTAGTTCCTCTCTTTGTATGCAAGGTGATTATAAGAGGAATTTTAGTCATTACCGAGGTCATCAGTATAACTATAGCTATATCTTCAATGAAATAGTGTTAACTGAACAGCAGCGCGAACAGATATTACAGATCTTGAGGTTAGCCAGAGAGCAACATGAGCATGAGCAGCCGCTGGCTGATATGCGAGATGCAAGCCTAAAAGTGAATATTCTTTCGATTGCAGAGAATTTTGATGAAGCTGAGATTCGCTTGCAGCTTGAAAAAATAGCCGAAAAGAATGTTCTTTTTGGTATAGAAGTTGCCCGCTTTAATAATCAGGTTTATCGATTGTTAACTCCGGAACAGAAAGAGTTATTGAAAAAACATTATAAAACAAATAAATGCGCAACTCGATAAGTAAACTGATTTTTTGTTAATATTCTTGATGCCCTAGTATTTTTACAATAAAAGTAGTTTTGCTACTACATAGCATCAATAACGATTTTCCTTGCCATAGACACCATCCCTGTCTTTCAGCCCCCGTGAGGGGCTTTTTTTTTCGATTGTAGTTTACTTGCATAAACGGATCTTTTTTTATCTAATCCGATAAATGATTTCTACTGATTGTTTTTCTCATGAAAAAATTTGTTTTTGTTGCTCCTGAATTTCATTCCATTCCCCCAAATTATGCTGCTGCGGTCGAGTGGTGGATCTATAACGTTGCCAAAATCAGTCAGGCTAATAATTTAATTATTTGTAAAGGAGAAAGGACAGAGAAAACTGTAGAAAAAATCAGTGAATATGCCTCCATTCATAGGATATACACTAGCGCAATTTATAAACGTTTTTTCAGGAAATGGTCTCGGTTAGATCCTTACCCTTATGCCAAGAGGGTGATAGACACAGTTTCCTGTAGCCAAAACCAGTCCCATGATAAACCTATTTTGATTATTCAAAACTCCGTTTCACTTTATAACGAGATTAAGCAGTATTATCCTGAAGAACGGATGGTACTTCACCTGCATAATATGCATAACATCACTACTTTGGGTACTGGAGTAAAACTTATTACTCCAAGTCATTTTCTGGCTGATTTCTTTCGTAATGAAGCGAAGCTAGAGAACATTAAAGTTGTGCCAAATGGTATTGATAAGATGCTTTATATGCAACAAAGTTGCTGGAAAAGGGAGCGCTTTGGTCTCAAAAATACGGCAAAAGTTATTTTGTATGCTGGGCGATTAGATAAGAGGAAAGGAGTGCTTGAGTTAATGGAAGCGGTATCCTTATTGCACAAAAAGGATACGCAAATCACACTTCTTTTGATCGGAGAATACACAAAAAGTACAAAAGGTGAGCGTGAGATTTACCGTAAAAAAGTCGTTGATAAAGCGTTGGAGATGACAGAGTGTTGTGTTTTGGCAGGAAATATTCCGCCTGCAAATATACATCAGGTTTATTCACTTGCTGATTTAACGGTTGTTCCTTCATTGTGGGAGGAGCCATTTTGTATGGTTGCATTAGAGTCAATGGCGAGAGGTACACCTGTTTTGGCTAGCCCAAGAGGGGGAATCAAAGAGTTTGTGGTGCCCAACAATACAGGTTTCTTACTGCAAGAGCCATTATCTCCAGAGAGTATCGCTCAGGATATTTTAGATACGCTGTCAGATAGTCGCTTACACGATGTTACTGAAAAGGGTAAAGAAATAGCTCTCACAAACTACAATTGGCATACGGTAAGTGAGTCTCTAACTACTGTGTTGTCTGAGTGGTTTTAACGGTATTGATTTTACAGGCTATTCCAAAAATGAATAGCCTGTAATCATTAGCGTTTAAATCTCTATATTGTTTTATTCAATCTTGTGTTATTCAATCTTTGTTGACACAGCGCGATTAGCAAACCAAGATAAATTCCCAATATATTCAAATGAACACTCTCAAAATTTCCTCTGACAATAAAATATCCAAAGAAAGAGATGAGTAAGATTAATGCTGCTTGTTTATTGCAGTTGATGCTTGCATTCCACTCTTGAGCTGATTGTTTCAGATAAGAGATAACTAAAAATAAAAAAGCCCCTAGGCCAAGTATTCCGGTAGAAAACCAGATTGTCAGGAAAATATTATGAGGGCCAAGGGAAGCCCTAAATGTCCAATCAGGGTAATTCTTAACGTTATCGTTATAAATTTGGTCATAGATTTTGTTGCCGGCACCGTAGCCTTTGATTGGGTTTTCCAGAATTAAGGTGAGTGCTGAGCCTTGTGTTCCATTGCTATATCGGTAACTACTGTCGGTTTGTTCTAACTTGTAAGTCAAAGGAGAATCTTTGATCAGGTAATCAGATTTGATGGCAAAGATGGTGGCGCAGATAAAAACAATACTGGCAATTAACGTTTTCCAGTTTTTATTCATAATGATCATCATGAAAAACATAACAAAAATTGCAAGCCAGGCTCCTCTGGAAAGGGTGCCCAGCAATACAAAAAGCACGGATAAAATGAGCAAAATTGTCAGCGCTAAACGAACATAATTTTGAGTTTTTTGAAAATTCCAAAGGGCCACTAGTGCTGGAAAGAAGAAAACAATACCATCTGACACGCTGCGATGATTATAGTTGGTGAATGGCATAATATCGTTCTGATAATCTAGATAAAATAGGTACATTTCTT
Source organism: Xenorhabdus anantnagensis (assembly GCF_028598555.1). Taxonomy (GTDB): domain Bacteria; phylum Pseudomonadota; class Gammaproteobacteria; order Enterobacterales; family Enterobacteriaceae; genus Xenorhabdus; species Xenorhabdus anantnagensis. The sequence continues at coordinate 33,283 of NZ_JAQRFN010000008.1, read as the reverse complement.
TCAGCGTGATGAATAACAATCCAAGTAAAAATGAACCAATAATCATTTTCTGAATTTTAAGTGCATTCGTATGACTTAATGCTAACGTAATGAGAATACTGGAGAGAACGACATCTCTAAAAAAAGGTGTTTTGATTTCACTAAAACTGAGCTTGGGATCAGGTGAAATAGCAATTGAATAGAGGTAAGCCAAAGTTAATATTCCCAAAGCCAGTACAATGTTGTTTTTCAACACACAGAGGCATCTTTTGGGATTCTTAATAAGAAAGTAGAGTGCGGTTAATGCTATCAATGCAAAAAATAGATTTTTATAGCGCGTGATGCCTGTGACATAGACAAGTGCGATGTAACCACCGACGAAAAAAGTACTCCAAGATAAATAATTTTTAACAGTTTCTTTAAACATGACTTTACCGGAATAGATAGTGGATTTCTGGTTGGTATTTTGTACCATTTTCATAATACAGGCACGAATAAAAATACGATGTTATAACTTGACACAAATTCTGGAGGATTTTTAAGCTTACTCCATGAAATTCCAAGGATAATTTCTCAACTAATGAAAGAATAGTTTATCAATTCTTTCTCCCTCCAATCTGTTGTTATCCCGACCAATATTGATTATCTTATGTTCTATTCTCCCTTTGTTTAAAAATCTTATCACTGTCACCTCACATAAAAGGGATAAGGATGCCCAACATGGATAATTTTTATGAAATCAGCCTGTTGGCGGAAATCGTGGGTGCCACGCTATCAGGTTTATGTCGTCTTTTAACCGGTGTGCAGACGCGATGGATTGGCTGTGAGCCATCAATTGTAAGCCGCATTTATTATGCCAATCATTCCAGTCATCTTGATGGGTTAGTGATTTGGTCTGGGCTTCCTCCTGCGCTGCGGTATCAAGTTCATCCTGTTGCTGCCCGTGATTATTGGGACAAAACAAAACTACGCCACTATCTCGTCCATAAGGTATTTCGTGCGGTATTAATTGAGCGTAATGGAGAAAACACTCAGAAAAAGAGGGTACTCGCGCCATTGGAAGCGGTTTTAGCGCAAAAAGAGTCTTTGATTATCTTTCCGGAGGGAACTCGGGGAGATGGTGAACAAATCAATCCGTTCAAGGGGGGGCTGTATCATTTGGTTCGTAAATATCCTGATGCTGAGGTAGTGCCAGTTTATTTGAAGAATTTGAACCGTGCTCTGCCGAAAGGGAAAAAACTCTTGGTGCCAATTATTTGTTCGGTCACGTTCGGCAAGCCATTGGAGCAATTAGGTGAGGACGAAGGCAAGAATGAGTTCCTATTACGTGCCCAGTCTGCATTAGAGGAGTTAGTGCTATGACAGGTATCGATTATGATTTGATGCTGTTGTTGGGAGAGATTTTCGGGATATTGATTATCGCCAGTGTGATTGGAGGCATTTTGGCTTTTCGGTATTCGGGGGAAAGGAACAATGCCACTATCGACAACCTGAATGCGCGGATTCGTAGTTGGTGGATGATGTACATCATCTGTGTTCTGGCTATTGCCGTTGGACCTGTGGGAGCAGTTATTTTGTTTGCGGTGATGTCATTTTTTGCCTTGCGTGAATTTATCACGCTAACGCCTACTCGCCGCAGTGATCATGAAGCACTGTCCTGGTGTTTCTTTGTTTTTATGCCTGTGCAGTACGTTTTGGTTGGTATGCAATGGTATGGCCTATTCTCGGTGTTTATTCCTGTGTATGTCTTCCTGTTTTTGCCCGCCCGGACGGCGTTGGTTGGGGATACAACCCATTTTCTGGAGCGGATAACCAAAATTCAGTGGGGGATGATGGTAACAGTGTTTGCCATCAGCCATGCGCCAGCGTTGTTGATGCTACAGATCCCAGAGTACAAGCATCAAAATATCAAATTATTGCTGTTCCTGATGATCGTGGTGCAAATGTCTGATGTTTTGCAGTACGTATTTGGTAAGTTATTTGGTAAACATCCGATTGTACCGAAACTCAGTCCCAATAAAACGGTCGAGGGATTTGTTGGCGGAATTTTGGCTTCTGTGCTACTGGGAATGTCGATGTTCTGGGTAACACCTTTCTCCCCGTGGGTGGCGGGACTGATGTCGCTGGCAATTACCCTGATGGGGTTTATTGGTGGATTATGTATGTCAGCAATTAAACGAGACAGCGGAATAAAGGATTTTGGTGGAATTATTGCAGGCCATGGCGGAATGCTAGATAGAATTGACTCGCTTTGCTTCGCTGCCCCTATATTTTTCCATTTGACGCGCTATTTTTATACTTGAGGCTGACTAAATAACCGAAAGGTGGAGTCAATGAGTATAAATTATGGGCGATGGGTCAGTTCCGCTGCGTTGGCGGCGACAGTACTGGCCAGTGTGCTATTGATCGTAAAAATTTTTGCATGGTGGCTAACGGGTTCGGTGAGCTTATTGGCTGCGCTGGTGGATTCATTAGTTGATCTAGCTGCTTCTTTGACGAATTTTTTTGTGGTGCGCTATTCACTTCAACCTGCTGATGAGGAGCATACATTTGGGCATGGTAAGGCTGAATCGCTGGCCGCTTTGGCCCAAAGTATGTTTATTTCCGGCTCGGCGATTTTCCTGTTCTTAACGGGTTTTCAGCATCTGTATTCCCCCAAGCCACTGGAGCATGCAGCGATAGGCGTTTGGGTAATCACCATTGCCCTGATTTCTACGTTATGTTTGGTCACGTTCCAAAAATGGGTGATCAATAAAACCCAAAGTCAGGCGATCCGTGCGGATATGCTGCATTATAAGTCTGACCTTTTGATGAATGGGGCAATTCTGGTGGCGTTGCTTTTGAATCTGTCTGGTTTTAAACATGCAGATGCGCTATTTGCCTTAGGAATTGGAGTTTATATCCTCTATAGCGCGTTACGGATGGGTTACGATGCCGTACAATCTTTACTTGATCGTGCCTTGCCGGACGAAGAGCGGCAGGAGATTATTGAGATTATCCGAAATTATCCCGGTATAGCAGGTGGGCATGATCTGCGAACCCGACAATCAGGGCCGACTCGTTTTATTCAGTTCCATCTGGAGATAGATGACCATTTACCATTGGTGCAGGCTCATGCTTTGGCAGAAGGGATTGAAAATAAATTGCGGGATAGGTTTCCGGGTGCCGATATTATTATTCACCAAGATCCTTGCTCTGTTGTGCCTGAGGAGCATAAAAATCGTTGGGATTGACGAGGAATTTATTCATAATCAAAAGATCGTCAAAAAATAGACATAATCTTAATGCAGACTGGGTGTTTTTCCGTATTATAATTAATGTTGAATCAATTCAGCTCATGGGTTCACAATCGGGTTTCGTAAAATTACCGTTAATTTTTTCCCTTTAGGGGAAACAGTCAGCAGATTGGCAAATACTATATCTACAAGTCAGAGGTCATCATGATCAACAAGATTAAAAGAATCGGAGTCTTAACGAGTGGCGGTGATGCGCCTGGCATGAACGCCGCTATTCGTGGTGTTGTTCGTGCCGCTTTAACCGAAGGGTTGGAAGTCTATGGCATTTATGATGGCTATCTGGGGTTGTATGAAAACCGCATGAAGAAGCTTGATCGCTTTAGTGTTTCCGACATGATTAACCGCGGTGGTACGTTTTTGGGATCAGCGCGTTTCCCTGAGTTCAGGGATGATAAAGTCCGGCAAACTGCCATTGAAAACATGCATAAAAATGAAATTGATGCGCTGGTGGTGATTGGCGGAGACGGTTCTTATTTGGGCGCAAAGAAGCTGACCGAAGCGGGCTTCCCTTGTATTGGCTTGCCCGGAACAATTGATAACGACGTTGCGGGTACAGATTACACCATTGGTTATTTCACGGCGCTGGAAACGGTGGTTGAAGCGATTGACCGTTTGCGCGATACATCAACTTCCCATAAACGCATTTCGATTGTTGAAGTGATGGGGCGTTATTGCGGTGATTTGACCTTATCAGCGGCAATAGCGGGTGGATGTGAATTTATTGTTTTGCCTGAGAATGAAATCCCATTCGATCGTGAAGAGTTGTTGAGTGAGATTAAGGCCGGAATTCAAAAAGGTAAGCGTCACGCGATTGTTGCCATTACTGAGCATGTTTGTGACGTTGCTGAGTTGGCGAAATATATTGAGGCAGAAACGCACCACGAAACCCGTGCAACGGTATTGGGACATATTCAGCGTGGTGGAGCGCCTGTCGCTTATGACCGCATTCTCGCATCCCGTATGGGATCGTATTCTGTTCAGCTACTCTTGGAAGGTCATGGCGGTCGCTGTGTTGGTATCCAGAACGAGAAACTTGTTCATCACGATATCATTGATGCGGTACAAAATATGCAGCGTGTCTTTAAGAAAGAGTGGCTGGATACCGCGAAAAAACTCTACTAATCCTTTCTTAATTCTGCAAAATCTTTCCTCGGAGATAGCCACGTTGTGTGGCTGTCTCGTCACTCATATTCTTCTTGCGCATAAGCCAAAATTTAAAATTATTTCTGTGTCATAACGCTTTCTGTCAGTTTCTATGACGGAAATCATCATGGCTTAGGGGAATATGTTACCGTGGATATGAATGTAAGGGGTATGAATACAGGCTCGCGATGGGCAATCATAAAAAAGTATGTTGTGTCGAGAAAGTATGTTGTGTCGAAAACGTATATCGTGTCGGCATTATCTTTAATGGCCTTAGCGATGACACTGATGGCTAACAGTGCTTGGGCAAAAGCAAAAGAGAGCCAAATATTGAATGTATCTTATGATCCGACACGTGAATTTTACCAGCAGTATGATCAGGCATTCAGAGAATACTGGCACAACAAAACAGGGGATAATGTCAGGGTTCGCCAATCACACGGAGGTTCAGGCAAGCAGGCAACTTCCGTTATTAACGGTCTTCAGGCAGATGTTGTGACTTTGGCACTGGCTTATGATGTGAATGCCATTGCAGAGAGTGGACGCATTGATAAGCATTGGATTAAGCGTCTGCCGGGTAATTCAGCGCCTTATACATCAACCATTGTTTTTTTGGTGAGAAAAGGAAACCCTAAACAGATAAAAGATTGGTCGGACTTGATTCGCCCAGATGTTGCGGTTGTTACGCCGAATCCGAAAACTTCCGGTGGAGCACGTTGGAATTACCTGGCTGCCTGGGGATATGGATTGGCGCATAACAATCAGGATCAGGCTAAAGCCAAAGAGTTTGTGAAGGCGCTCTATAAAAATGTTGAAGTGCTGGATGCCGGCGCGCGCGGTGCAACGAATACGTTTGTGGAGCGCGGAATTGGCGATGTATTGATTGCGTGGGAAAACGAAGCCTTGTTGGCGATTAATGTTTTGGGCAAGGATAAGTTTGAAATTGTGACACCAAGCATTTCTATTTTAGCGGAACCGACGGTTTCTGTTGTCGACAAGGTCGTTGATAAACGGGAAACGCGCGAGCTGGCAACTGAATATTTGAAATATCTTTATTCTCCGGTTGGGCAGGAGATTGCGGCCAAAAACTATTATCGTCCTCGCGATAAAGCAATAGCAGAAAAATACCGCACTGTTTTCCCTGAACTGAATCTCTTTACGATTGATGAGGTCTTTGGTGGTTGGGATAACGCTCAGAAACAGCATTTTGCCACGGGCAAAATTTTTGACGAAATTATCCGGCGTTAATCACTGAGCCGATTTTGAGTGAGAAAAAACCGCCACAAGGGATGTTTCGTGGCGGTTGAGACATTTTTCTGTTCGTTATTAAAAGATCACGCTTTTTTCGCTTCTGCTGCGGCTTTCACGATAACCGCAAAAGCATCGGCTTTTAGTGAAGCACCTCCGACCAGCGCACCGTCGATATCCGGTTGGGTGAACAGTTCCGCTGCATTGCTGGCATTAACTGAGCCGCCATATTGAATAATGACTTGTTCGGCAATAGCTGCATCTTGTTTTGCGATATGGTCACGGATAAATTTATGAACAGCTTGAGCTTGCGCAGGTGTTGCGGATTTGCCTGTACCAATTGCCCAGACAGGTTCATAAGCAATAACTGTATCTTTGAATGCTTCTGCACCCAGTGTGTTCAGAACGGCATCGATTTGCCGTGCACAGACGATTTCAGTTTGACCGGCTTCATTTTCTTGCTCGGTTTCGCCAATGCACAAAACTGGGATCAGGCCTTGCTCTTTCAGGATAGCAAATTTCTTCGCAATGAATTCATCACTTTCTTTGTGGTAAGTGCGACGTTCAGAGTGGCCGATAATAATATATTTTGCACCGACGTCTTTCAGCATTTCTGCGGAAGTTTCGCCAGTAAATGCACCAGAAAGGTTTACGCCAACATCTTGTGCGCCCAGAGCAATACGGCTACCAGCCAGAGCATTTTTTGCCAGAGAAACATAAACTGTTGGTGGTGCGATAGCGACGCCACAGCCGTCAACGTTACTCAATTCTTTACGCAGGCCTGTAATCAGGTCGTTAACCATGTGGGTACTGCCATTTAATTTCCAGTTACCCATAACTAATGGATGTCGCATATTTTTCCCTCCAACCAGAAAATAATCAAATTGCGAATTGAATGAATATTCTTTCTTTGAATGACATTATGGTGATGTCATTCCCTGTAAGCGGAATCCCGACAGTATAAAGATCATCAACGCGAATAGCTCTGCGCTGTGTCACTAATTTTCATTTGCTGAGGTGTCAGATAACGATAGCTTAATCGGTTCAATTGCGAAGGTCATTATATTTTCGCTGCTGTTTACGATGATATAGCGTGTTGCTCCCATTTTTTGACTCAAAGTCGAGTGCGCTTCTGCTGCCTCCAAAAGCCTTTCCAATTGAATTTGCGCTTGTTCAGGGGAAAGAGTCGGCTCAAATTGCCTGATCAGGGCAGTCATATATTGTTTTGCCAGTATGCGGTTTTGCTTATCCTCTTGTTCATTTTGTGATGGCAACAGGGTAATTTGCAGACTTTTAATTTTTTCGCTACCCCGTTCCAGTACCGCTGAAGAGTATATGTTGTCATTGATTTTACTGGCAGCACGGATGAAAGGCTGGGAAATATTCTTGCTGGCGATCACCTTATATTCGTACAGGGGAGTATCCGGATGTTTTTTGTTGTATTTTTCCCGAAAGATAGGGATAGTTTCTTCAAAAGTCGGGGAATCCGGCAGAAGATACTTTAATGGTGAGTTTATTTCTGGTGTGACAGACGGCTCATCGGCAGAGGCGGATAATGGTAAACCGATGCCAAAAACGATTAATATTGTCACCAGAAGTTTATTCATGCCTGTTTTCATTTTGTTACTCACTGAGTTAAATCCTGGAAAAACAGCATCCACAATTGGAAAAGAGTACATGACATTACAACAATGGGGATTCTCATTCAAAGGCCGAATTGGACGGCGAGAGTTTTGGAGCGGTATAGGTATTTGTTTCGCCTTGATCTTTATACTCCTGACACTGCATGGAATGAATGTCCTCCCCATGAATTATGCGGCGCTTGGTGTTGCTTTGCTATTGTATCCAACGGCAGCGATTTTTTCGAAACGCCTGCATGACCGAAATAAAAGTAGTGGCTGGGTATTACTATTGGCACTGGCTTGGATATTGTTATCCCTTGATTGGAGCATAATGGCACCAATATGGCAGTGGGGAATTGGTCGTTTTGTTCCGACACTGATTTTTGTCATGATGATATTGGATTGTGGTGTATTCCAAGGCTCGGAAGGCACCAATCGGTTTGGGGAGATGGCAGAAACGGTTGATTATATTTCTGCCAAGTCAGCCAAGTAGCCAGCTCAGAAACGCGAATAAGTTTGCAGATACGTTTATTGTGGGAACCGTGGCTATTTATGGGCTGATTACCAGTATTGCTCGCTGGTGATATGGCCCGGTTTACGGCGCAGATGCTTTGCCATGTTACGTTGTTCTTTCAATAGTTGCTGGGTATCCCTGACCATCTGGGGATTCCCGCACAGCATAACATGGCTGTTTTCTGCCTGAATCGGTAAGCCTACAGCCGATTCCAACTTGCCATTCTCAATTAATGCCGGAATTCTGCCCATAAGTGAATCCGGCCATTTCTCTCGACTTACGATGGTCTGTATTCTCAGTTTACCTTGATATGTTTTTTCCAACTCTTGCATCATGGGTAAATAACTTAAATCTTTTCCCCATCTAGCAGCATGAACTAAAACAATATTTTCGAATCGCTCCAGATTAGTGCCCTGCTGGAGGATGGAAAGGTAAGGCCCAATGGCTGTGCCAGTAGAAAGCATCCAGAGTGTTTGGCTGTCAGGGATCTCATCCAGAACAAAAAAACCAGCTGCCTGCTCTGTTACTAACAATTCGTCCCCAGTTTTTAGCGCAGCCAAACGAGGGCTGAGTTTTCCTTCCGGAACGGTCACTAAATAAAATTCCAGATCATTGTCTTCGGGAGAGTTGACGTAAGAGTAAGCCCGTTGGATACGCTCCCCCTCAATTTCCAGTGCAAGTTTTGCAAATTGTCCGGCGGTGAATGTTTCTATTGGTGCATGAATTTTTATGCTGAAAAGTGAATCAGTCCAATTGGTTATGTCGGTAACTTTTCCTGTAACCCAGTTTGCCATTACGATTAACCTCTCTACACAATATGGTACGCATTAATATGGTACGAATTTAGTATGGTGTGCATTAATTCGGTGCAAATGAATACTGCATGAATGGGCGATTTTTTGTAACGATTCTACGTGATTACCTGAAATAACATTATCGATTACGTGTTACAGTTAGATTAACTGGATTCCTGCCAATATTATGGATTGATATGTACATTTTTATTGACATTTATGGAAAATATCTCTGTGATTTTTTATTAATGTAAAATTGTATACTGCAAAGAAAGAATATAGATTTGCCAAGTGAATCATGTCCAATGAAGTTAGTACGTCAGGTTCTTTATTAAGTGCTTGAGGGTATCACTATGACTGATGATTGATTAGGTAGCTATTAAATGGCTTATACAATATTTATTCAAATGTTGAATAAATACAGCTCCTTAACGAACGATTACTTTCCATGAACAGCTGTTTCAATGAATGATTGTATATAAGTGCGATGAGAAAAATAGAACACTTTAATTTATTGTTGATGTTGATTGCCTTGGCCGCTGTAGGGCAGATGACTCAGACAATTTATGTGCCAGTTATTGCAGATATGGCTAATGATCTTAGTAAACCTGCAGGAGAAGTTCAGCAGGTAATGGCGGCATATCTGTTTTCTTATGGGCTTTCACAGCTTTTTTATGGGCCGCTATCTGACAAGGTGGGGCGTCGTCCTGTGATTCTGGCGGGAATGTCCATTTATCTGGTGGCAACAATATGTGCTCTGGTTGCGCCCAACTTGCTGGTGCTGGTGATTGCGAGTGCGTTACAGGGATTGGGCACAGGGGTTGCCGGTGTGATGGTGCGTACTATGCCACGAGATTTATATACTGGCACGACATTGCGCTATGCCAATAGCCTGCTGAATATGGCAGTGTTGGTCAGCCCTCTGGCTGCTCCCATGATCGGTGGGATAGTTGCCCACTATTTTGGTTGGCGTTCCTGCTACTTGTTCCTATTAGTGATGGGGGTTATGGTCACTTTCTTCCTGGTTCGGTATTTACCGGAGACCCGTCCCGCAGAGACTGCACACAGCACGATGCTGGTCTCTTTCCACCAATTACTCTCTCATGGTGCTTTTGTCTCTTACCTGATCATGTTGGTGGGTGGTCTGGCTGGGGTGGCCGTTTTTGAAGCCAGCAGCGGTGTGTTAATGGGGGCTGTTTTGGGGCTGGATAGCCTAACGGTCAGTATCTTGTTTATCCTGCCAATCCCCGCAGCGTTTTTTGGAGCGTGGTATGCCGGGCGTGAAGGTAAAGCATTTTCTCGGCTCATGTGGCACTCGGTTATCTGTTGCTTGCTGGCGGGAGTTTTGATGTGGTTACCCGACTGGTTTGGCATCATGAATATCTGGACTTTGTTAATACCCGCCGCATTATTCTTTTTTGGTGCGGGTATGTTGTTTCCATTGGCAACGACCGGAGCGATGGAGCCATTCCCTTATCTGGCAGGAGCCGCAGGTGCTTTGGTGGGGGGATTTCAGAATGTAGGCTCAGGAGCGGCCACATGGCTGTCGGCGATGTTACCGCAAAATAGCCAATTCAGCGTTGGGATGCTGATGTTTTCTATGTCGCTGCTGATTCTATTTTGTTGGTTGCCCATTTCCCAGAGAGTCCAGCGTCAGGAGCATACAGTTTCGTAAAAGCGAAAAGTGTGCTGTCGAAATAAACGCGGGTTTTTAAAGGCTCCGGCAAAGTGTATCAACAATGTCAGAGCCTTTATTTTCCGAGGTTAGGCGCGATCTTCCCATTCTTGGGCACGGGCAACGGCTTTTTTCCAGCCATTGTATTTGTGGTTGCGCTCAGTTGTTTCGATACCCGGGCGGAATTCTTTTTCGATTACTGCTTTACTTTTCACTTCATCCAAATCTTGCCAGAAGCCGACAGCCAAGCCAGCAAGGAAGGCTGCACCTAAAGCAGTACTTTCACGTACTTCAGGGCGTTCCACACGGGTGCCGAGAATATCGGATTGGAACTGCATCAGGAAGTTGTTGGCGACAGCTCCGCCATCTACGCGCAGGGCTTGCAGGCGAGTACCTGCATCAGCTTGCATAGCGTCCAGTACATCGCGGGTTTGGTAAGCGATGGATTCCAGAGTAGCGCGGATAATGTGATTGCTATTTGCACCACGGGTCAGTCCAAAGATAGCACCACGAGCGTAAGGGTCCCAATACGGTGCGCCAAGGCCAGTAAATGCAGGAACAACATAAACGCCATTGCTGTCTTTGACTTTGGTTGCGAAGTATTCAGAATCGGTAGCATCCGCGATGAGTTTCAGTTCGTCACGTAGCCATTGAATGGATGCTCCTCCGACAAATACTGCGCCTTCCAGAGCATAATTGACTTCACCGCGTGGGCCACAGGCAATAGTTGTCAACAGACCATGGTTAGAACGCACTGCATCTTTGCCTGTATTCATCAACAGAAAGCAGCCGGTGCCATAAGTATTTTTTGCCATTCCGGGCTGTACGCACAGTTGACCGTACAGTGCGGCTTGCTGGTCGCCTGCGATGCCCGCGATAGGAATGCGAGTGCCACCTTTACCCCCGATATTAGTTTGGCCATAGATCTCTGAGGATGCGGCGACTTTGGGCAGCATCACGCGAGGTATTCCCAACTCATCCAGAATTTTTTGGTCCCAGTCCAGATTATGGATATTGAACAGCATGGTACGGGAGGCATTGGTATAATCGGTTACGTGTACACGTCCCTGAGTCATTTTCCAGACCAGCCACGTATCGACTGTACCGAATAAAAGTTCACCATTTTCAGCGCGTAGGCGAACACCTTCAACGTTATCTAAAATCCATTTTATTTTTGTACCGGAGAAGTAAGGGTCAACAACCAAACCTGTATTGTGGCGGATGTATTCTTCCAAACCATCTTTTTGTTTCAGTTTGGTGCAGATATCTGCTGTCCGGCGGCATTGCCATACAATAGCGTTATAAACCGGTTTACCGGTTTCTTTTTCCCAGACAATAGTTGTTTCCCGTTGGTTTGTAATACCAATGCTGGCAATTTGATCGGAACGGATATCAGCTTTTGCCAGTACTTCGACTAAGGTAGAGCTTTGGCTTGCCCAGATTTCCATTGGATCATGTTCGACCCAGCCAGGTTTGGGATAGATTTGCGGAAATTCACGTTGTGAGATGCAAACAATATTAGCATCGTGATCGAGTATAACAGCTCGTGAACTGGTTGTGCCCTGATCCAGAGCGACGATATATTTTTTTTCAGTAATATTTTCTGGTGTCATAACTATAACCTGGTTTTATTCATTCATTCATTTTTATTGTTTTATTGGTTTGCCATATTTCAAATAGTGAAAATTTAGTATGGCAAATTTAAACCTCGCGCGGTAAATGGCGAGTAATCAGTTTGCGGTAGCCAAAAGCACCTAGAATCGCGCCAACGATAGGCGCTACCAACGGAACAAGGCAATAAGGAATATCTCGGCCTCCGGTTAGGGCAATATCTCCCCAGCCAGTCAAGTAAGCCACTAATTTGGGGCCGAAGTCACGAGCCGGGTTTAGGGCAAATCCAGTCAAGGCGCCAAATGAGCCACCGATAACCGCAATGAGAATACCGATTAACAGAGGCGCCAAAGGTCCACGAGGGATACCATTACCATCATCTGTCAGGGACAGAATCAGACACAACAGAACGGCCGCTATGATAACTTCAACAACAAACGCATTTAATACGGAGAGCTGCGCAGCCGGATAAGTGGAGAAAACTCCTGCAGTAAAGAGACTTTCCTGCGAGCCGCGAACGATATTGTGAACTTGCTCATAATCCAGGAAAAGGTTGTAATACATCATGTAGACAATGAGTGCTGCGACAAAGCCACCTAACATTTGGGCAATAATGTAAGGCAGCACTTTTTTTCTGTCGAAGTTGGCAAATAGGCATAAAGCAAGGGTAACTGCTGGGTTAAGATGTGCGCCTGAAATGCCGGCAGTGAGATAAACTGCCAAAGCGACACCAAAACCCCAGATAATGCTGATTTCCCATAGGCCCAGTTGTGCTCCTGCAAGTCGGGCAGCCGCAACGCAGCCTAAGCCAAAAAAAACGAGCAACGCAGTACCTAGAAACTCGGAAATGCATTGACCTGATAATGTTGGAGTTGTGGTCTGACTCATTTCTATATCCTATAAAAAATACAGAGGAAAGAGATTAATGATTAGTCCCTTCTTATGTATTAAGAGAAAGGTTTCTGTGAATTTATCGTTAATGCGCGTAAACGAGAAATAGCGAAATTGAAATCTGCGTGTTGCGTCAACAAAATGAGCGAATTCGCATTTTTTTTGTGTTTTATTTGGCTTGGAAATGTGATCTAGTAGACATTTGAGTTTGGTCACTATATTTCTCGTTATACCGCACATTGAAAGGATGAAACTAGACAGGCGTTAATAGGCTAAATACAATCAAGACATTGCTTACAAGAGGGCCACAGAATGTCATTTGAAGTTTTTGAAAAACTAGAATCTAAAGTTCAGCAGGCGATTGACACCATCACTCTGCTACAAATGGAAATTGAAGAATTAAAAGAAAGGAATGTAGTCTTATCTCAGGATGTTCAGAATGTGACAGATAGTCGCGATTCTCTGGTACGTGAAAATGAGCAGCTCAAGCAGGAACAATCAGCATGGCAAGAGCGCTTACGCACCCTGCTAGGTAAGATGGAAGATGTGCAATAAGGTATCCAATGGCTTAGCTGGAAAAGGGCGATAATTACGCCCTTTTTTATATACCCTTTAGTTTGCTCGTTAATATTGGGTATATCAGTATTGGCTATATCAGCGTGGCGATGGATGAAAGTCTGTCTCCGTTTTTATCTGAGATTAGATTTCATCGTCGTCACTGTCTTCATCAAGCTCTTCGTCAATTACCAGCGGAACGTCTGATAAAACGATGCCGGTATTGTCTGCGTAGAGATAGTCACCAGAGAAGAACGTCACGCCACCGAAATTCACCCTGATATCACTTTCTCCTGTTCCTTCACTATTGGAGCCGGCAGGAATGGCAGCCATTGCTTGAATACCAATATCAAGCTCAGCGAGATAATCGACCTGACGCACAGCGCCATAGACGACAATACCCTCCCACTCATTATTAACGGCAAGTTGAGCAAGTTCTGCATCAACTAGTGCCTTGCGTACCGATCCACCACCATCAACGAGCAAAATACGACCATGTCCATTTTCTTCAAGCAAATCATAAAGAAGGCCATTGTCTTCAAAACATTTCACGGTGATGATCTGACCACCAAATGAAGTACGCCCACCAAAGTTGGAGAAAAGTGGTTCTACCACGTTTATATCTTCTTGATAGATATCACAAAGTTCGGAAGTATCATATTTCATGGGATTTACGTCTGGTTATGCAAGGAACGGACAGTATATCCTTTTAAAGCCAACGTTGGCAAAATCATCAATCTTAAAACTTATGTGTAAAATTGATGTTTACTCGCTTAATTAAATACTAATCCAATAGAAAACAGAATATTGGTCAATAATGCAGCTTTTACCATTTGTACCAACTTGGGGCGCATACCTTCAGGCGTTGGATCACGCAGCACTTGCACCATATGTTTCAATAGCAGGGGAAAAGCGAGCAGGAACAACCAACTAAACCAACTATGCAGGTATAGGAGCGTGAAAGTGATAAGGCAGAGCATGGCGGTAATCAGAAGGGCTGCATGGTAATAACGGGCCTTTTTTCCTCCCAACCGGACAGCCAGAGTATTTTTGCCGTTTTGGCGGTCGTTTTCGATATCACGTAGGTTATTGATGTTCAGGACTGCTACAGAGAGTAAGCCACAGGCAGTTGCGGGTAAAAAGGTACTGATGGAGAAAGTACTGGCTTGCAGATAATAAGTACCAAGAACACTCAACCAGCCGAAGAAAATCAGGACGGAAATATCCCCCAGCCCGATATAGCCGTAAGGACGGGTTCCCACCGTATAAGTGATAGCCGCGACAATTGCCACTAATCCCAGAAGCAAGAAACCGATAAAATCGCTTGGGCTGTTACAGGCCACAGTGATGAGAGAAATCCCTGATAAACAAGAGAACAGCACAGTGATTTTCAATGCGTTTTTCATCTGCTTGGCAGTAATCAGGCCTTTTTGCATGCCACGCATTGGCCCAATGCGTTTTTCTGTATCACTGCCTTTGGCGACATCACCATAATCGTTGGCGAGATTGGAAAGAATTTGCAGCATGGCCGCGGTTAATAAAGCCAATAATGCAACAGGCCATTTGAAATGCCCCATCCATGACGCAAGGGCTGAACCCGTTACGACGGCAGCAACGGCCAGTGGGAGCGTTTTGGGGCGTAAGCTTTCCAGCCATGCCCGTGTCTGACGAATAGACATTGTTGAGTTCATATTGTCATTGTTTGTCATTATGGTTGGTGTAATAAATTTTATACCATTGAAAATAAAAAAATGGGAGGCTAAAAGCCCCCCGGTTTTGCGATTTTTTTATTATTTCGCGTCTTTTTCACGTTAAATTGCTCACGTGAGTAGGTTCTGCGAATTGGCTCTAATCAAACCAATATGACTAATTACAAAATAAACCGGCTCAAATCTTCATCTGCAACCAGTTCGTCCAAGTGTTCTTTGACGTAATCGGCATTGATTTCAACGGATTGTCCTTGGCGTTCGCTGGCGTCAAAAGAGATGTCTTCCATCATGCGCTCAAGCACGGTGTGCAGACGACGGGCACCAATGTTTTCAGTTGTTTCATTCACTTGCCATGCCGCTTCCGCAATTTTACGAATACCGTCAGCCGTGAATTCGATATCCATGCCTTCAGTTGCCATCAGGGCCTTGTACTGTTCAGTCAGTGAGGCATTAGGCTCAGTCAGAATACGTTCAAAGTCTTCAGTAGTCAGGGCTTGCAATTCAACGCGGATTGGCAGGCGACCCTGAAGTTCTGGGATCAGGTCAGAAGGGCTGGAAACCTGAAACGCACCAGAGGCAATGAACAGGATGTGATCAGTTTTGACCATGCCGTGTTTAGTGGAAACGGTGCAACCTTCTACAAGTGGCAGTAGATCGCGCTGAACACCTTCACGGGAAACATCTGGGCCGGAAGTTTGACCACGTTTACAAATTTTATCGATCTCATCAATGAAAACGATGCCGTGTTGTTCAACAGCATCAATGGCCTGCTGTTTCAGTTCTTCTGGATTGACCAGTTTTGCGGCTTCTTCTTCGATCAACAGCTTGAATGCGTCTTTGATTTTCATCTTGCGATTTTTTTGACGCTGGCCCGCCAGGTTTTGGAACATTGACTGCAATTGATTCGTCATCTCTTCCATGCCCGGAGGTGCCATAATTTCAACACCAACTGGAGCGGCTGAAACTTCGATTTCAATTTCTTTCTCGTCTAATTGACCTTCACGCAATTTCTTGCGGAATGCCTGACGGGTTGAAGATGGCTCTGATTGGGTTTCTGCCTGTCCCCAGTTATTTTTTGCCGGTGGCAGCAGGACATCCAGAATACGCTCTTCTGCTAACTCTTCTGCCTGATAGCGGTTTTTTTCAATAGATTGCAGGCGCACCATTTTTATAGCGGCGTCAGTCAGCTCACGAATGATGGAATCGACTTCTTTACCGACATAACCGACTTCGGTGAATTTAGTTGCTTCAACTTTGATAAAGGGCGCGTTGGCCAGTTTTGCCAGACGACGGGCAATCTCGGTTTTACCGACACCGGTTGGGCCTATCATCAAAATATTTTTTGGGGTGACTTCATAGCGCAGTGATTCATCTAACTGCATGCGGCGCCAGCGGTTACGCAGGGCAATTGCAACAGCACGTTTTGCTTTGTCCTGACCGATGATGTGATTGTTAAGCTCGCTGACAATTTCGCGAGGAGTCATTTCAGACATACTATCTATCCTTACGCTTTCGAAGGCAGTTCTTCGAAGTTGTGATTATGATTGGTGTAGATGCAGATATCGCCAGCGATGGTCAGAGCGCGTTCCGCGATTTCTCTGGCGCTGAGTTCAGTTGTTTCCAAC
This sequence comes from Xenorhabdus anantnagensis, assembly GCF_028598555.1. GTDB lineage: Bacteria > Pseudomonadota > Gammaproteobacteria > Enterobacterales > Enterobacteriaceae > Xenorhabdus > Xenorhabdus anantnagensis. Next base: position 16,621 of record NZ_JAQRFN010000008.1, on the reverse strand, counting down.
ATAGCGCGGGCAGCCGCCTGGGCGTATGATCCACCGGAACCAATGGCGATAAGGTCATTTTCTGGCTGAATCACATCACCGTTACCTGTAATAATCAGAGAAGCATTTTCGTCTGCGACTGCAAGCAGGGCTTCCAGCTTACGCAGCATGCGATCTGTTCGCCAGTCTTTGGCAAGTTCAACGGCTGCTTTGGTCAGATGTCCTTGATGCATTTCGAGTTTTCGCTCAAACAGCTCGAACAATGTGAAAGCATCAGCAGTACCGCCGGCAAAACCTGCGATGACTTTGTCATTATAAAGGCGGCGTACTTTGCGGACATTGCCTTTCATAACGGTATGACCCATTGTTGCTTGTCCATCACCACCGATGACGACTTTGCCATTACGGCGAACACTTACGATTGTAGTCACGAGTTAGCCCCTGGTTACAAAATAAAAGATGGTACACACGGAGCATTAATTGGTTATCCCACAATTGCTTACGCGCTGCTGATAAAAGCACCATGTGCATGTTATTAGAGATTAAGATGGGGGAGTTTTCCGCTTTTTCAACCCCTGGTAGGGCGGAGAATACAGCCGGGTACACCTGCTCCTGCAACGCGTTCGCGCATTTTTTCAGCGCTGGCCTTATTTTTATAAGGGCCAAGTACAATACGGTTCCAATTGTCGTTCGTGGTAATCTGACTTTCAATACCTGCGAATGCAAGGTTGGCACGGACGGATTCTGCCTGTTCCAGTGCCCGGAAAGAGCCACATTGTAGCATCAATTTTGAGCTATTTGTTTCAGGCTTTGGTTTGCCAGCTTCACTGGTGTTTTGGGAAGGGGCTGTTGGCTGTTGTTTTGACGAGTGTTGTCCGGCTTGTTGTTGGGCATGTTGCTGGGCATGTTGCTGCTGCGCATCTTCATATTGTTGTGCAGGAGGGTTGATTAAGACGCGTGAACGTGGAACGGGTTCACTGTTATAAGGCACTTCTTTCAGTGAAATCGGTGGCTGGCGCATGTCCGCCTGCATTTGTTCGAGTAATTGCTTCTGCTCAGGCGTTAATTGAGGAGCATGATTTAGCGGTTTATTCAATGTTGCATTGGGTTCCTGTATTGACGATTCATTAGCAGGACGATTTTCCAATTCTTTGATGTAACTCCAGCGTTCTTCTGGTTTTGGTGGCAGGTCATGCCCCTTGGGTTGATGGTGAGACTCTGGGACATTTTGTACACTTTCTTCCTTCTTATTGTGTACGATGAAATAAAGCCCACCAGCAAATATGACCATCAAGGCCACAGCAACGGCTAATGTAGTTTTGGGTAATCCTTGAGACTGATTTTTTTTCTTACCAGTACTTTTTCGACGGGGATTGCTACGCCCGCGACTTACATAATCTCGTTGTGCCACTGTTTAATTCGCTGAGTTATTTAAAAATTAAGTAGTAGATAACTAATGTTACTTAAGCTGACGTTATTTGCCTAGCTTTTAGGCGGACATGTACTCTCTCGAATGAGTAATTCTGCTTCCAATAATCTTGAATCTTTGGAAACCAAACGGCCTTGAAGTTGTTCCAGCAACAGTAGAATGGAATTATGCCCAATTTCATAACGAGGCTGTTTCACTGTGGTTAAGGCTGGTTCGCAGTATTGGGCTAAGTTTAAATTATCGAATCCGACGACAGAAAGATCTTCTGGTAATTTTAATCCCATTTTTTTAGCTTGCCACATTGCTCCCATGGCCATGACGTCGCTGTGGCAGAAAATAGCGCTTGGAGGCTCTGGCAGGGTAAGCAGGCTTTCCGCTAATTCGGAACCACACTCATGGGTGAAATCACCACGGACAATATATTCTTCACGAATTTCTACCCCTGTGCGCCGCAGTGCCTGAATGTAGCCTTGCAAGCGATAGTGGCACAGTGGCATGGTTTCCGGCCCTGTAATACAGGCGATGCGTTTGTGTCCCAGTTTTTGCAAATGATGGGTGGCATTAAAGGCTGCTGTCAGATTGTCAATATGGACAGTAGGCAGTTCCAGCTCCGGCGCGAATTCATTGGCCATGACCATTGGTGGCAGATTTTTCTGTTCTTCTTTGGAAACATCGAAAGGAATGTTGGAGCCCAGTAGCACCATACCATCAATGCGTTTGGTGATCAGAAGATTGATAAACGCATGTTCTTGCTGCTGCTGATGCTTACAATCGCCAATCAGAACTAAGTAACCATGATCTGCCGCCGTTTCTTCAATGCCCCGAATGACTTCAGTAAAGAAAGGATCACTGATATTAGGAACAATAACCAAGATTGTTCTGGACTCATTGCGTCGTAAGTTTTTGGCCAGATTGTGGGGATAGTAACCCACTTCCAATACCGCATTCTCAACTTTCTGACGCGTACGGGCGGAAACTTTGTCAGGATTCATTAGTGTTCTTGATACAGTTGCGGTAGAAACACCAGCCACTTTGGCAACATCTTTCATGGTTGCCAATGCGCAATTCTTTTTTTCCATAGTTCACTCCTCACTTTCTACAGGCAGCGAAACGATTGCTCTCCGGCTGCTAAAAAAACGCCAGTCATTCCTGAAAAGGGAGCGCTGGCGGATTGCTTTCTACGGTCATATTAATAACTACAGTTATATTAATAACTACATTAATATTAATAACTACAGTCATATTAATAATTTCATTTTAAACTGATTAACAGATCAATCGGTTACTTTGTTTGCACAAAGAGTGTGATATGAATCATTTCTTAGAGATGCTTCGCAAATTAAAGAAATAATTGTCTCTATTTTTCTCAGGATGTTTTGTCTAATTTTGCCGCTTTGCGACGACGCGCAATTTTCTATTATCAGCCTTCGATGGGATCAACATCAATGTTCCATTTCACTTTGCGTGCCTGCGGTAGTGCTGTGATTTGGGGATAGATCCCAGCCATCATTTTTTGCAGGAAAATACGAGAAGGATGCTGAACCATCAATTGCCAGCGATAACGACCACCCCGTTTGGCCTGTAATGCGGGTACTGGTCCCATGATCCATAAATGATCATCGTGCTGTGGATGATGTTCAAACAGTTGGCGCATTTGTTGTAAAAATGCGGGGGCTTGCTGATTGTCGTGGTCTTCTGAGCGGAGCAGGATATGGCTGGCAAAAGGCGGCAGGTGAACTTGCTGACGCTCTTCCATTGCTTGCCGGGCAAAGGCATCGTAGCCTTTTTCTAACAATACTTGCAAAAGTGGGTGCTCAGGATGATGAGTCTGGAGGACAACTTCTCCTCGTTTTCCTGCTCGCCCTGCCCGCCCGGAGACTTGGGTATAGAGCTGGGCAAAACGCTCTGCTGCCCGAAAATCAGCAGAAAACAGGGCACCATCGACATCCAGTAAGGCAACCAGTGTCACATCGGGGAAATGGTGGCCTTTTGCCAACATTTGAGTGCCAATCAAAATACGCGCTCCACCTTGATGTACTTCGGCCAGTTGTTGTTCTAATGCTCCCTTGCGGCTGGTGGTATCACGGTCGATGCGGGTGACCGGAATATTGGGGAACAGCGTTGTAATGCCATTCTCAAGCTGCTCAGTACCCAAGCCAACGGGAATTAAGTTAGTGGAGCCGCATTGCGGGCATTGGCGTGGGATTGGGCGCTGGCTGTCGCAGTGATGGCAACGCAGGTGGCGATGATTTTGATGCAGGGTGTAATAGTGATCACAGCGTTGGCATTCAGCTATCCAGCCGCATTCGTGACAGAGCAGGGCAGGGGAATAACCACGACGGTTCAGAAACAGGATAACTTGATTGTTGGCCTTGAGGTGTTCACCAATGCGATTAATGAGTGGTTGTGATAATCCAACAGTCAATGGCAAGCCTTTAAGGTCCAATAAATGCTGAGTTGCCGGTTGGGCATCGCCTGCCCGTTGAGTTAAGGTGAGTTGGCGATATTTTCCCTGTTGTACATTATATAGCGTCTCCAGTGCGGGAGTAGCGGTGCCCATAATGATCGGTGTTCCCTCTTTTTTAGCGCGGAACACCGCTAGATCGCGGGCATGATAACGCCAGCCTTCTTGTTGTTTGTAAGAACTGTCATGTTCTTCATCGATAATGATAACGCCCAGATGAGCAAAAGGAGTAAACAAGGCAGATCGTGTACCGATGACAATGGCATTTTCCCCTTTTTTCGCCCTCAGCCAAACCGTCAGACGTTCGCTGTCATTCAACGCTGAGTGCAGAACATCAATCGGCGCGTTAAAACGTTCCCGGAAACGACGGATAGTCTGTGGAGTCAAGCCAATTTCTGGTACTAAAATTAGTGCTTGTTTGCCTTGCGCAAGAATATTCTCCAGTACACTGAGATAAACTTCAGTTTTACCTGATCCCGTGATACCTGCCAGTAGCCACGGAGAAAAGGTTTGATCTTCTGCACGGATGGCCCCCACCGCAGTCGCTTGCTCTGTATTGAGTTTTAACCTTTCGCCGATGGTTTTAAAATGCGCATGCCAGTTTTCAGCTTCCGGCTGGATGGGATGCAGAACAATCAGTGATTTCTTTTTCAGTGATTGCAGTGCGTTTTCGCTTAATTCCAGTTCAGAAACTTGGTGGCGGTAAATGGGATGCTGGCGCAAAGCGGCCAAAGCCTTCTGTTGTTTGGCGGAGCGTTTGAGTTGTGCAAGAGGAAATTCATGACCGTCTTCGGTGACTTGCCATTGCCAGAGCGGAGAAAATTCTGCCGGTTTTCCCTGTCGCAACAAGACTGGCAGGGCATGGAACAAAACTTCTCCCAGCGGATAGTGATAATAGCTGGCAGCCCACTGGAGCAATTGCCAGAGATCATTGGGAAAAAGGGAATGGGTATCAAGAATGCTGGAAATAGACTTAAGTTGCTCAGGAGGGAATTCACTGCTGTCTGCGATACCAGTGACGATACCTATCGCATTTCGTCTGCCAAAAGGTACGAGCACTCGAACACCGATAGCCGGCAAAGGTAATTCTGTAGGCAGTAGATAATCAAACGAGCGGGTAAGAGGGACAGGCAACGCAACCTGAACAACTGTCATAAGGCGATTTCCGGATAATTAATGACCAGATGAAAAAGGTACAAAAAAATATAGTGATAAGGGTATCATAGCAAACCAGCGGATTTCATTGCGCAATAAACAGATATTCTGTATGATCCGCCGCCTTTGGTATAGAAATTACCAAAACTCATTTTTATCAACACGATTATCAACACGACGTGTGGTGTCTGGCGGTTACGAGGCTGGATAGCGACACGGCCTGAACAGAGGTTTCCCATGAAAGAAGGTATCCATCCTAAATACGAAGAAGTTACTGCATCTTGCTCTTGCGGTAATGTAATCAAAATCAACTCTACTGTAGGTCACAACCTGAACCTGGACGTTTGTGGTGCATGTCACCCATTCTATACTGGTAAGCAGCGTGATGTTGCAACTGGTGGTCGTGTTGATCGCTTTAACAAACGTTTCAGCGTACCAGGCGCTAAGAAGTAATGACTTTCCCCTGTCTGTAATCTATACAGGCAGGAAAGTTGAAATAAAGATTGTTGAAACAGATTGTTGAAACAAAGATAGTAAACAAAAACGCCCGATGTTTTGCATCGGGCGTTTTTGTTATCAATATTCCCATGTCTCAGGATCAATACCGAGTTCACGCATCATGATTTTTGCTGCTTCTGGAATTTCATCATGGCGCTCTTTGCGCAAATCGTCATCATTAGGCAGAGGCTGTCCAGTGAACGCATGGAGAAAAGCTTCACATAGCAATTCGCTGTTTGTTGCATGACGCAGATTATTCACCTGACGGCGGGTACGTTCATCAGTCAGGATTTTCAATACCTTCAGCGGAATTGAAACTGTAATTTTTTTGACCTGTTCACTTTTTTTGCCATGTTCAGCATAAGGGCTGACATACTCACCATTCCACTCAGCCATGAGATACCTTAAATAGTTTTTGAATCAAGTAATTGAGATCAGAAATTGGAGGGGATTTCTAATCTGTTTTCATACCGGTAATGCGGTAGTCTAGCATAATTCACTTATCGACTATATCGCTCCATCCGCACTAATTTATAAAATATAACTAGAAGACATATAAAATGTCATGACACTTATTGAATTGTGATATTAAAGCTTAAAACATTTTGGATGTCTAGATGTATTGACGTCTATCTTTCCAGTCGTTATTCTTGCGTGACGCCAATAATAACGATGATGGGGAAAGATTATGGGATGTAAGCAAGCGACAGTTGCGGTTCACAGTGGCTCAAATATTGATGAACAATATGGTTGTGTAGTTCCGCCTATCTATCTTTCCAGTACCTACAACTTTACAGGTTTCAATGAACCCAGGACTCATGATTACTCCCGCCGTGGCAATCCTGGCCGTGATATTGTCCAACAGGTTTTGGCAGAACTGGAAGGAGGGGCTGGTGCAGTCATGACCAGCAGTGGCATGTCTGCTATTCATCTGCTTTGTACCGTATTTCTGAAACCAGGGGATTTATTGGTGGCTCCCCATGATTGTTATGGCGGTAGTTACCGTCTTTTTGACAGTCTGAGCAAACGTGGTGCATACAATGTGATTTTTGTTGATCAGTCGGATGAGCAGGCATTGAAACAGGCATTAGCTAAAAAGCCCAAACTGGTATTGATTGAAACACCGAGCAATCCCCTGTTGCGGATCGTTGATATTCAATACATCTGTGGATTAGCTCATGAAGTTGGGGCATTGGCTATCGTCGATAACACTTTCTTAAGTCCTGTACTGCAAAAGCCATTGGATTTAGGGGCTGATTTAGTGGTTCATTCCTGTACGAAATATTTGAATGGGCACTCTGATCTGATTGCGGGAGCAATTATCGCTAAGGAACCAGCTATTGCGGAAGATTTGGCTTGGTGGGCGAATAATATTGGAGTGACGGCTGCGGCCTTTGACAGCTACTTGCTATTGCGTGGCATTCGTACATTATCTGCCCGCGTGCTGCTCCAACAAAATAATGCTGTTGCCATTGTGGATTACCTGCAACAGCAGCCCCAAGTGAAAAAGCTCTTTTACCCTGGATTGAAGAGCCATCCCGGGCATGAAATTGCCATTAAGCAACAGCAAGGTTTTGGGGCAATGCTGAGTTTTGAACTGGATGGTGATGAACCGACCATGCGTCGTTTTTTATCTGCGTTAAAATTATTTACCTTGGCTGAATCTCTCGGTGGTGTGGAATCGTTGATTTCTCATACCGCAACAATGACACACGCGGGAATGTCAGCAGAAGCAAGGGCTCAGGCAGGGATTACGGATTCACTTCTTCGTGTCTCTGTAGGAATTGAAGATAGTCAGGATTTAATTGCTGATCTGGACAATGCTTTTCAGGCAGCGGCAACGAGGTAATCATTAATCATGAGTACACTGGCAATGGCGGGGGCGGAATCGGACCGCCAGTTACATAAATTTGGTGGCAGCAGTTTGGCCGACGTGAAATGTTATCAGCGGGTTGCTGAAATTATGGCTAACTACAGTCAGCCGGGTGATCTGATGGTGGTATCGGCGGCAGGGAGTACAACCAACCAGCTGATCGATTGGCTTAAATTGAGTCAGAGTGACCGGATATCCGCGCATCAAATACAGCAATCCCTGCGGCGCTACCAGCAAGAGTTGATCCGTGGTTTGTTGCCCGAAGCCGTTGCAGAAGAACTGAGTGCGATGTTTATCGCTGATCTGGAAAGGTTGAGTGCATTGTTGGACAAACCCATCACAGATATCACATACGCAGAAGTGGTTGGTCATGGGGAAATTTGGTCTGCCCGTTTGATGGCTGCGGTGCTTGAAAATCAGGGGCTCCCCAGCACATGGCTGGATGCGCGCAAATTCCTCAGGGCAGAGCGTGTTGCCCAGCCGCAAGTTGATGTCAGCTTGTCCCAGCCTCTGCTTGACCAATTATTGATCCAAAATCCCAACAAGTGTTTAGTGATTACCGGTTTCATTTCCAGTAACCAGAATGATGAAACGGTATTGTTGGGGCGCAATGGCAGCGACTATACTGCCACCCAAGTTGGAGCTTTGGCGGGAGCCAAAAAAGTCACGATTTGGAGTGATGTGGCGGGGGTTTACAGTGCTGATCCGCGTAAAGTCAAAGATGCCTGCCTGCTGCCGTTGCTGCGTTTGGATGAAGCCAGTGAATTGGCGCGTTTGGCCGCACCTGTTCTTCATACCCGCACATTGCAGCCTGTTTCCATCAGCGATATTGATCTGCAATTGCGTTGCAGTTACCAGCCTGAACAAGGCTCCACCCGAATTGAGCGTGTGTTGGCTATGGGGACAGGGGCAAAAATCGTTACCAGTCATGATGATGTTTGCCTGATTGAATTGCATGTTTCTTCAGCCCATGATTTCAAGCAAATCAATAAAGACATTGATTCTTTGTTGAAGCGCAATCAAGTTCGGCCATTGGCAACAGGGCTGCATGCAGATTGCAACCTGATTCAGCTTTGCTATACCTCTGAAGTTGTGAATAGTGCCCTTGATGTTTTGCAGGATGCTTCCTTACCCGGCAAACTTTCTTTGCGTGAAGGTTTGGCGCTGGTGGCTTTGGTTGGTGCGGGCGTATGCAAGAATCCGCTACATAGCCATCGTTTTTATCAACAATTAAAAGATCAGCCTGTTGAGTTTATTTGGCATGCGGAAGATGGCATCAGTCTTGTTGCTGTATTGCGTTCGCATCAGACGTCGCATTTGATTCAGGGATTACACCAAAGCCTGTTCCGGGCAGAAAAACGTATTGGTTTGGTGCTGTTTGGCAAAGGAAATATTGGTTCCCGTTGGCTGGAGTTGTTTGCTCGTGAACAGAAGAACATTTCTGCTCGCAGCGATTTTGAATTTATTCTGGCGGGGATCGTCGATAGCCGTCGGAGTTTGCTGAATTATCAGGGTATTGATGCCAGTCGGGCGTTGGCATTCTTTGATGATGAAGCGACTGAGCATGAAGAAGATGCTCTGTTTTTGTGGATGCGGGCACATCCTTATGATGATTTGGTCGTACTGGACGTTACAGCAAGCGGAGAATTGGCCGCAGAGTACATCTATTTTGCCAGCTATGGCTTCCATGTTATCAGCGCCAACAAAATTGCCGGCTCTTCCGACAGCAACACATATCGCACGATCCGCGATGCTTTTGCAAAAACAGGCCGCCATTGGTTATACAACGCCACGGTTGGTGCAGGGTTGCCGATTAATTATTCTGTCAGAGATCTGCGGGAAAGCGGCGATACTATTTTGTCCATTAGTGGGGTTTTTTCCGGCACATTATCTTGGCTATTTTTGCAGTTCGATGGCTCCGTGCCTTTCAGTGAGCTAGTAGAGCAAGCATGGCAACAGGGGTTGACGGAACCTGATCCACGCATTGATCTTTCTGGTCAGGATGTGATGCGCAAGCTGGTTATTTTGGCTCGCGAAGCCGGTTATGAGATAGAGCCTAATCATGTGCGTGTTGAGTCTTTAGTGCCGGAAGAAGCGCGGATCGGCTCGATCGAAGAGTTTTTTGAAAATAGTGCTGCCATTAATGCGCAGATGCTGCAACGGTTGGAAGCGGCTCAGGAAATGGGCATGGTACTGCGGTATGTTGCGCGTTTTGATGCCAGTGGTAAGGCGAAAGTTGGTGTGGAAGCGGTGCGTAGTGATCATCCATTGGCCGCACTTCTGCCGGCAGATAACGTTTTTGCGATAGAAAGCCGCTGGTATCGCGATAATCCGTTGGTGATCCGTGGACCGGGAGCCGGACGAGATGTCACGGCGGGGGCAATCCAATCAGATTTAAATCGTCTGTCACAACTTCTGTAGCCAGTATTTCTATACAGGCATAGGCCGATAGGCAGAGATTTTTTCTATCGATCAGGTCTTCGAACAGACTTTGGCAGGGATATAAGGGCTTATATCCCTGCTAATAACAGAAAGAGCGTTATTTACTCAATTAACGCCACCAATTCATATCATCATTCAGTCAATCACCCAGTCAATCAAAAGTGCCTTCGTCGTTTCTTTATTGAAAGAACAAAATTGAAAAAAACAAAATTTATTGAGTACAAGCAAGGCAAGCAATCGGATTATCTTATAAAAAAGAAATCCAGATTAAATTTCATAAAATTCGCCCAAATTGTTTGTTTTCTGATATGAATAGAATGTCGGAGATAAACAAAAAAACATTCTCGACAATAAAACATGAAACATCTAGACAGAAATAGGGTAAATGCCAATTGAGCCAGTCCTCTGGTGAAATGGATGACATACAGCAACACAAGGCCAGAAACCATATGAATCAACAGTATTCCGCAATGCGAAGTAATGTCAGTATGCTCGGTAAGTTGCTGGGCGATACAATTAAAGAGGCTTTGGGAGAAGATATTCTTGATAAAGTTGAGACAATCAGGAAGTTATCCAAATCATCCCGCGCAGGCAACGAAATTCATCGTCAGCAGCTTTTATCGACACTGGAAAATTTATCCAATGATGAATTACTGCCTGTTGCCCGTGCATTTAACCAGTTTTTAAATCTGACCAACGTCGCTGAACAATATCATAGCATTTCGCCACACGGTGAAGCGGCAAGTAATCCAGTAGCGTTGGCCGCATTGTTCAATCGACTCAAAGAGAAACAATTCAGCAATGATGAGTTAGTCAATGCGGTCAATGAGCTGGCGATTGAATTGGTTTTGACTGCCCATCCGACAGAAATTGCCCGCCGTACCCTGATTCATAAACTGGTTGAAGTTAATGGGTGTCTGGCACAGCTTGATCATGACGATTTGGCAGATTATGAGCGCAATAACATCATGCGCCGGTTGCGTCAGTTGATTGTCCAATCATGGCATACTGATGAGATACGTAAGATTCGCCCAACCCCAATTGATGAAGCAAAATGGGGTTTTGCCGTTGTCGAAAATAGTTTGTGGGAAGGTGTGCCGGCATTCCTGCGTGAATTCAATGAACAACTGGAAGAATCCATTGGTTATAGTCTGCCGGCGGAAGCGGTGCCAATACGCTTTACCTCTTGGATGGGGGGAGATCGTGATGGTAATCCTAACGTTACCGCCGAAATTACCCGTCATGTCTTGCTGCTTAGTCGTTGGAAGGCCGCAGATCTGTTTCTGAAAGATATTCAGATTTTAGTTTCTGAACTTTCCATGTCGAAGTGTACGCCTGAACTTCGTCAAATGGCGGGGGGTGAGCAGGTTTTAGAACCTTACCGTGAGATTGCTAAACAACTGCGGACGCAATTAGGTAACACGCTGGCTTATCTGGAAAAACGTCTTAAAGGCGAACAGGCCCTGCCACCAGCGGATTTACTGCTGCATAACGAACAGTTATGGCAACCGTTATATGCCTGCTATCAATCCCTGAGAGACTGTGGCATGGAAATTATTGCAAATGGACAATTGCTGGATACCTTGCGTCGTATCCGTTGTTTTGGTTTGTCTTTGGTGCGTATTGATATCCGTCAGGAAAGTACCCGACATACCGATGCGATTGCTGAACTGACGCAATATCTGGAAATGGGAGATTATGCGAGCTGGTCTGAAAACGAAAAACAGGCATTCCTGCTGCGTGAACTGAAATCAAAACGTCCCCTGATCCCACGTGATTGGCAGCCAAGCGCAGAAACGCAAGAGGTTTTCGATACTTGCAAGGTCATTGCTGAATCACCACAAGATGCGATTGCGGCTTATGTTATTTCCATGGCAAAAGTTCCTTCTGATGTTTTGGCAGTAAAATTGTTGCTGAAGGAAGCGGGATGCCCACTGTCATTGCAGGTCGCCCCGTTGTTCGAAACCCTTGATGACCTTAACAATGCTGAAAGTGTGATTCGGCAACTGTTGAGGATTGAGTGGTATCGCGATCTGATTAAGGACAAACAGATGGTGATGATTGGTTACTCTGATTCAGCCAAAGATGCGGGGGTGATGGCGGCATCGTGGGCGCAATATCGGGCGCAGGATGCGTTAATCAAAGTATGTGAACAAGAAGGCGTGACATTGACTCTGTTCCACGGACGCGGTGGCTCGATTGGTCGCGGTGGTGCGCCCGCACATTCAGCTTTGCTCTCCCAACCGCCGGGTAGCCTGAAAGGAGGGTTGCGCGTAACTGAACAGGGAGAAATGATCCGCTTTAAATTTGGTTTGCCGCAGGTGACGATCAGTAGTCTGGCCTTGTATGCCAGTGCGATTCTGGAAGCAAATTTATTGCCACCGCCGGAACTAAAACCAGAATGGCATCAGATTATGGATACGCTCTCGGATGTTTCTTGTGATATGTATCGTGATTATGTGCGTGAGCAACCGGAATTTGTGCCTTATTTTCGGGCTGCAACTCCTGAGCAAGAATTGGCAAGACTGCCTTTGGGGTCGCGGCCAGCGAAACGACGCCCAACGGGGGGTGTCGAAAGTTTGCGTGCGATCCCATGGATATTCGCATGGACGCAAAACCGTCTGATGCTTCCGGCATGGCTAGGCGCTGGCGCGGCACTGCAACGGGTGATCGATGCAGGTAACTTGTCGGTCTTAACGGATATGTGTCGCGACTGGCCATTTTTTAATACGCGTATTGCCATGCTGGAAATGGTGTTTGCCAAAGCAGATTTATGGCTGGCGGAATACTACGATCAGCGTTTGGTGGAGCCAAAACTATGGTCACTCGGAGTGCAATTGCGTAACCAACTTGCAGAAGATATCAAAACAGTATTGACCATTGCACAGGATGAGCAATTGATGGCGGATTTGCCGTGGATCGCCGAATCTATTGCATTACGTAACGTGTATACCGATCCATTGAACGTGCTACAGGCTGAATTATTACAGCGCTCCCGTCAGCAGGAAAATCCCGATCCGCATCTTGAACAGGCATTGATGGTGACGATTGCCGGTGTTGCGGCAGGAATGCGCAATACGGGATAGTTTTTAGTTTTTTCAAATGTTGTTAAATCATCAAAGCTGAATGGGAAACTGTTCGGCTTTTTTGCTTTGATAAAATCAGATGATTAATGTTTAAACACTACTATCGTGTTTAATTCTCCCCAATTATATTTTTAGATTTTCCAACAGATAATCAATGAATACACGACTCTTACGTTGAAGTTGAGTGTTATCTACAGTAACGCCGAACTATCGTTTAGCCCGGCTTATAAGATTGTAAAAATTGTAATGAGTCAATTGCAATGGATAAATCAGGAAGGGCGGACTCCTAAAGTATGGCAGATGGCATAACTCAGCTCTGCTCGATTCAGGGTATAAAAATGAAAATCTTTCACGCCTTCGCGACTGAGGATTTTTACCATGTCCATTGCAATAGATGCGCCGACTAAGCTTCGACTTTCCGGATCATCATCCAGCCCTTCAAACATTCTGGTCATCCAGCTTGGAATGCGAACGTTAGTTATCGTGGAAAATCGTTGTAACTGACGGAAGTTTGAGACAGGTAAAATTCCGGGCACGATTTCCACATCAATCCCCGTTGAGACACAGCGATCGCGAAAACGTAGATAACTCTCCACATCAAAAAAGAATTGGGTAATAGCACGATTGGCTCCGGCATCAATTTTGCGTTTTAGGTTAATCAGATCTGCTTGAGCGCTTTTCGCTTCTGGATGTACTTCTGGGTAAGCAGCCACGGAAATATCAAAATCCGCCTCTTCTTTTAAGAGTTCAACTAAATCAGCACCATACATTTCTGGCTTACTACAACAATTAGTCGGTAAATCGCCACGCAATGCCACGATATGACGAATGCCGTTTTGCCAATAATCATGGGCAATGTTGCGCAGCTCTTCACGGCTGGCATCAATGCAAGTCAGGTGTGGCGCTGCATCAAGGCCGGTTTTTTCTTTAATGCCTTTGATGATGCTGTGAGTGCGATTGCGCTCGCCAGAGTTGGCACCATAGGTGACGGAAACAAATTTAGGTTTCAGCTTGCTTAAACGATCAATGGATTTCCACAGGGTTTGTTCCATCTCAGCTGTGCTGGGTGGAAAGAATTCAAAGGAAACACGAAATTGTCCTTCAAGTTCAGCTAAATTCTGATTCAGCGCTTCTCGCTGATTAGCGTGAAAAAAACTCATACCCTGTGCCCTCATGAACAAACGGAATTTTTATCCGCTTAATTTTAGATGTTTAAGTGTCTATACGTTTAGATGTCCAAATAGAATGAGTGAAGCGGGATTTTTAGTCAATCGGGAAATGGCTTATTCCCAATGAGGAATATTCAAAGTGATCAGGAAAGAAATTCATGTTGAGGGAACATGGTTTGAATTTGAAATTGTTTGAGTGAAAAACTGTCACAAATTTGGGTTGGATACTATTTATGGGTTGGATACTATTTATAAGAAAAGGAACATTTTATAAGGAAAGGAACATTATAAGGAAAGGAGCAACCCCTCGTTATTTTCAACGGGGTTTATCAGCGATCTGAGCCGGAAATATTTCCGGCTTTTGCTTTATTTTCTTAATCTGACACTTTCAATCGTGTGATTGATTCCTTTTGTCATAATCAAGCTAGCTCGTTCTCTCGTTGGTAAGATGTTTTGCTGTAAGTTTAATCCGTTAATTTCCCGCCAAATATTCGATGCTATTTTTATTGCTTCTTCTGTCGTTAGCTTAGAATAGTTGTGGAAATAAGAATCAGGATCAGAAAAAGCACCTTGCCGAAACTTAAGAAAACGACCGACGTACCATTGCTCGAGTAATTTTTCTGATGCATCAACATAAATAGAAAAATCAACAAAATCAGAAACAAATACGTGATGTGGCTCATGTGGATAATCCATGCCACTTTGTAATACGTTTAAACCTTCAAGGATGAGGATATCCGGCTTTTCGATAATAAGTTGTTCATTAGGCACAATGTCATAGCTTAGGTGAGAGTATATCGGCGCAGTGACTTCTTCTGCGCCTGATTTTATGTCGGCGACGAATTTAACTAAGCTGCGCATGTCATAGGATTCAGGGAATCCCTTTTTCTTCATTAAACCACGTTCATTTAATACATTGTTAGAGTGCAAAAAACCGTCTGTTGTTACTAACTTAACACGACGATGCTCTGGCCAACGGCTTAATAATGCCTGTAATAAGCGTGCGGTTGTACTTTTCCCGACAGCAACACTGCCTGCTATACCTATAACATAAGGTATTTTTTGTCCATCTGTTCCCAGGAACTGCTCAAGAACAGCTTGCCGCCGTAAATTGGAGCTAATATAAAAATTGAGTAGGCGTGACAATGGAAGATAGATTTCAATCACTTCATCTATCGAAATTTCTTCATTAATCCCTTTTAAAGCAGCAACTTCTTCTTCTGTTAGTGTTAAAGGCACCGAGTCACGCAATGTTGCCCAATGCTCACGATCAAATTGTAAGTATGGAGTCGTCAAAAAAGATTCTTTCTTATTCATAAGCCAACATCTGCCTGTCTATGCAGGTTGAACAGGTTGTTGAGAACACCCGTATCCGACAAAAAATAAATCTCATCATATCGGTTGCGTTATCGTAGGCGTAGACTTTTTTATGATTTTAGTAATTTTTTTGATGGGAAATCCAAAAATTTTAAAAATGTACTATCCCTGTGGTTGCTTGGGGCGTCATTTTTAAAAAGAGAGAGTTAGGATTATGCAAATACTTTTCAAAAAATCATTGGTAAATGTCTATGTTGATTCTTTCTGTATAGAAGTTTTTGTTGGATATTTAAGCTGAAAGTATTGAAAAAAACACCAATGCCATTAAAAATGACTGTTTTATGAGCGAAAGAACAAAAAAATCAATTTTTTTGTTGCATCATGGGGCAACTCTACCTAGAATGCGCAGCACTTGATGCCGGCATAGCTCAGTTGGTAGAGCAACTGACTTGTAATCAGTAGGTCCCGAGTTCGACTCTTGGTGCCGGCACCATTAAAAATTTGGAAAGGTGGGGTTCCCGAGCGGCCAAAGGGAGCAGACTGTAAATCTGCCGTCACAGACTTCGAAGGTTCGAATCCTTCCCCCACCACCATTAACCAGTTTTAATCTTGAGTGTTCTGCTCGAGTTATACTCCAGAAGACACTTGAGATGTAGTATATAGATGTAGTATACAGCTGATTAAAGTCAGGTAGCCGAGTTCACGCGGGCATCGTATAATGGCTATTACCTCAGCCTTCCAAGCTGATGATGCGGGTTCGATTCCCGCTGCCCGCTCCAAGATGTGCTGATATAGCTCAGTTGGTAGAGCACACCCTTGGTAAGGGTGAGGTCGGCAGTTCGAATCTGCCTATCAGCACCACTTCCCCTGTTCTTGCCTCCTGATTTTCTTCCTGTAAATATCTCACAAGCAATTGCTTGGTTGATGTGGTGAAACCACCGATTCCGTGTTTTAGAGGGACAACCTAATGTCTAAAGAAAAGTTTGAACGTTCAAAACCGCACGTTAACGTTGGTACTATCGGCCACGTTGACCACGGTAAAACTACCCTGACTGCTGCAATCACCACCGTTTTGGCGAAAACTTACGGCGGTAGCGCTCGTGCATTCGATCAGATCGATAATGCACCTGAAGAAAAAGCGCGTGGTATCACCATCTCTACTTCTCACGTAGAGTACGATACCCCAACTCGTCACTACGCACACGTTGA
>NZ_JAQRFN010000079.1 GCF_028598555.1 Xenorhabdus anantnagensis | reverse complement strand
TAACTGATCATCACTAAGATCGTCCGAATCTTTTATAGCGTCATAAAAGTCTCTATTCTCCCTACTAAAATTATCCAAGTATATATTATACTCCGAGTCCCACACGGGCTTCTTTATGGGTGTAAATTCAATATTATTGATACCACTCGGTTTTATAACAATAATATATTCTTTTAATTTTGGAATAGTTCCTAGTTTTTTGACACCAGCCATTTTTAGGCCACTGGCTTCACTCATTTTAACCGCAATGATTTTAACGAAATCGTATCCAAATATTTCTTCACAGACTTTCACTAAATTAAAGACTTCATTATCATCTATAGAAATATAAATCATTCCTTCTGGATGAAGTAAGTTTTTAGCAACAAGCAGTCGTGAAAATATCATATTTAACCAATTTGTATGGCGCCGACCCGATGCATCATGGAAATTATCTTTATAAATAAAATCCTTGCCGGTGTTATAGGGCGGGTCGATATAAATCATCTTTATCTTTTTGTGATAAGTCTTTTGCAGCAACTTAAGCACTTCAAGATTATCGCCTTCAATAAACAGGTTCCCTGTGGTATCCCAGTTAACACTCTCTTCCTTGCATGGACGTAGTGTGCATGTTGATGGCGTCTGAGCAATTTGACGTGCGCGGGTTTTACCCTGCCAAGTGAAGTTATAGCGCTCATCTGAATCATCAACAACTTCACCCAGCACGGCTTTTAAAGCGTCAAAGTCGATTTTTCCTTCCAAAAATACCTCAGGGAATAATTGCTTAAGTTGGTCGATATTTTCTTGGGTGACATCCGCGCTCTTGGATTCAGGGTCGTTCAGGGTGATTTGTTCAATGGTCATCAGGGGCATTCCATTTATTGACAACTGAGCAAAAAAGGCCGCACTTGGCGACCATGTAGTTAATAGGGTGCCCTCAGAATTGAGGGCGGTAGATACGCAGTGCGTACTGATAGCAGGTATAACCCTGCATGATTTCAGATGTTAAATTGTGATCCTGCCAATATGAGCGTTTGCGGTCGGCTGGAATATGTAAATCCGCAACGCACCCAACACTTTCTCGGTAGTTGGCGACCAAAAACAAAAAAGCCACGCCATGCGCAGCCTTGAATTCGTTATCCGTGATCAAATAACACTATCCGTTATCAAATGGCGTTATCCGTG
>NZ_JAQRFN010000078.1 GCF_028598555.1 Xenorhabdus anantnagensis | reverse complement strand
TTGCTGCCCGGCAGCCCGCCGGGCGGGATGTTGCTGGCGTGATAGGTACGCCCGGTGACGATCGGCTGATCCGGGTCGCCGTGCAGGAAGTCCACCACCACTTCCTGCCCGATACGCGGGATCGCCAGCATGCCCCAGCCCTGACCGGCCCACGGCTGGGTCACCCGTATCCAGCAGGAGCTGTGGTCGTCGCTGCGGCCGTAGCGGTCCCACGGGAACTGGAGGCGGATGCGGCCGTACTGGTCACAGAAGATTTCTTCCCCGGCCGGGCCGACGACTTTGGCGATCTGCGGGCCGTCAATGGTGGGTTTCGGCAGCGGGGCCGGTCGCCAGCTCTGGTTATGGCGGATAAAGCTGAACTGGCTGTGCAGGGTGGTGCCGCTGTCGCCGGACGCGGTTTCCCGTGCCTGCGGCTGGCTGCCGGTGTGGCTCGCACTCACTACCTGCCACGGCTGGTTCAGGTCCGGGCGCGGGTGCCGGGTCAGGGTGAACAACCGACCCGGTTGCACGGCGATGGCGTGGCCGCTGCCCTGCCCCATCACGGCGTCGTTGCGCAGGGCTTCGAGGCGGTAGCGGGTAAAGGCGGCCCCGTGGGCTTCGTCCTTAAAGCGCCCCGGATAGTCATAATGCTCGTAGTACATTTCCTGCAAGGTTTCTTCTTTCATCTGCGCCCGGAATTCCGCCGCCCAGGCCGGGTTTTTGAAGGTGTAGTCCTTCAGCTCCACCTGAGCCGGCCGCACCTGCGCGCTGTACGTCAGGCTGCCCACTGAAGGGTCACCCAATGTGCTGGCGTCCCCCGGCTGATACGGGACAACAATGCCCGGCGGGACGGAGCCGGCATCATCGGCAAACACCAGCGTGTTGCGCCCGCTGCCGCATTCAAAGAAGTAAAAGATGCCCTCTTCGGCCGTCAGCCGTTGCAGGAAGACAAAATCGCTTTCCTGATACTGGACGCAGAATTCCCGTTCAGGGTGCGGATGGCGCAGGCTGAACACCACGTCACGGATGCCGTGCTCTTTCAGGAGGGTGGTGACAATCGTGGCGATGTCCTGTTGCTGGAAGATGCGTGAGTTCTGGCGCAGCGTCGTGCGCCACAGGTCGGGGCGGATGGTCATCTGGTAGGTGGTCTGGTGCAACCCGGTGTTACCCTGCTCGAAGCGGGCCACCATGCCGGTGAGGCTGCGCTGCTCAACCCCTTCCTGCAGGATGGTCAGGGTGGCGGTGCGGTCCAGTACCGCCGGAAAATCGATGGC
>NZ_JAQRFN010000077.1 GCF_028598555.1 Xenorhabdus anantnagensis | reverse complement strand
CCCATCTTAAGGGCAGATTTCTGCCCTATAGTGATTATTCTTCTTTCTGCTGCATTAGCTTGTTGAATTTCTCATGCAGCGATTGTGGGTACAGTTCCGTATACACCTGCCACAACACATTCAGTGAACGATGGCCCGTTACTTGCGCCACTTCTTCAATGGAAAAACCAGCTTCAAATAGGCGGCTGGCTCCTTCTCTGCGTAGGTCATGATAGCGGAGGTCTTGAATTCCTAGAGCATTACGGACTCTTTGGAATCCTGCTGTTACGCTCTTGGAATTGTAAGGAAATATTAGATCACTCGTTTTTGGCTGGCGTTGAACAATTTCCCAAGCATTCCCTAGTAAGGGGACTGACATGTGATTACCTGTCTTCTTTCTTGGGTCTTTTCTGTCTCTTACAATGACAGATCTTTGCTTATCATCTATATCATCCCATCTTATTTTGCATATCTCGCCTATTCGCATACAACTAAGAATAGAGAAATTCAAGATGTCCTCATAGGGTATTTTCCCTTCTCTATGACTACTGCGTTTCCGCAATCCTTCAATAAGTCTATTAATCTCATCTTGCACAGGTCTTCTGCTGCGGCGCTGAGATTTTCCGATTAATCCCATCTGAATTAACAAAGGCCGAGCTTCATATGCAGGATTTGAGACATAATCTATGTTATAGATTGGTTTGGCTGATTTTAATACTGATGTTAAGTAGCTAATATCGTGATTAATGGTTGATGGGGTTATGCCTGTAGATTTCCTTTGCTTGCAGTATTCAACAATATGACTTACCGATAGCTTAGTCAGTATTAGTTTTGCTAAGTCGCTATCTAACAGCATTTGTAATACGTATTTTTTAGTCCTCCCTGATTTTTTACCCAGATCTGGATCATTAATGTATTTATACAATAAATCACCAACGGTTAAATCTTCGGTATCATCATTTGTGGGGACCCCATTCTGCTCTAGTTCAGCTACCCGCATAGCACCCCATGTTTTGGCATGGGATTGTTTTCCGAATGTACGATTCTCTCTGTGAATATATTTACCGCCAGATTTAACACCAACGGTACAGCGGTAACGTATAGTGCCATCTGCGCGGGGGCGTTTTTCTATGCTATAGTAGGCCATAATTTAAGTTCTCCTATTCGGGTCCCCAAATTAAGGGGGTGCTGAGAGGGGTGCCAAGAACTCAAAAATAACCTAAAATAATCTTAAATGCACGAAAATATACAGATGCAAAAACGTAGTGAATTCACTGAAATATCAACTGGCGCTGG
>NZ_JAQRFN010000076.1 GCF_028598555.1 Xenorhabdus anantnagensis | reverse complement strand
TATTTAAACGTGGGGTGTGTGATGAAAAGGTTGGCATGGGTGGTGTTACTATTACCAATGGTAGTTCAGGCTGAACAGGCAGATAAAGATTTTATTATTGAAGCAACAAATAATGTCTGTTCTCAGCATACCGATCCTGAATTTTGTCGATGGCAATTGGAAAACATTACTGCAATTTCAGGGATAATTTCACTGAACTATGCTAGTTGCGTTCGTAATGATGAACACACAAAAGATTGCAGTAAAACAGTAGAGGCATTTAACTATATACAAGGTCAATATGATAAAAATATGATTGAAATGAAAAAATAATTATTATAAACAATGTGTTATGCATTGATATAACCCAGCTTTGCTGGGCTTTAAGCTCGAGTTTGTTTATTAATAACCCATCATGAACTGCACCCCAAAAGTTGGATACTAACGTATCCTTTTTGTTTCATTTAGTATCATCTGTTGGGTAATGTTAAAAAGTTGACTTTGACGGAGGAAAAATGGATTTCTTATTGGCAGCAGTGATTCTTGGCTTAATTCCTGCCTTAATAGCAAACAGTAAAGGCAGATCATTCATTTTATGGTGGATTTATGGATTTGCTCTGTTCATCATCGCATTGGTTCACTCAATTTTAATTAATAAAAACATTGCCGGCGTGGAACGAAAACAGATGAAAGAAGGCCTGGTTAAGTGTCCATATTGTGCAGAGATGATTAAAGAAGAGGCTATAAGATGCAAGCATTGCGGCAGTGATGTTCAGGAAAAAATAGAAGAAATAACTCTTAAGAAATTTAAGCCATCTAGTGTCCCTCCTGAGTTTTTTTATAAAAGAAGGAAGGATGGGATAGAGTTAATAGATGATAGGGTTAAGGAGCTATCAGAAACGTTGATAAAAGCAAACATAGACAAGGACACTCAAGAGATAGAGCTTAATTATCAATCGGAAATAGAGAGCCTTAATAAAAGGTTGCCAAAAGCAATTCAGAAACAATTTCAAGACAGGTATGTATACTGGCTTCACAACATTGATTTAGTCAAGGTAGGCTCTATTGTGGAAGCCGCAAAAAAAGCTGTTAACACAGAGGAACTTCTTATAAAGAAAAAAGACGGCTTTATGATAAATGATGATGGTGTGAAAAAGTTAGTTGAAGCGTTTTTTATTCACTCACCAGACTCAACGAACGTGTACCAAGATTTTGAAAATGAAATTTCTACAATAAAACGCACTCTGCCTAGTGAAGTTCATGAATCATTTATCAGAAAAATAAAATATTGGGATAATGTATTAAGTT
>NZ_JAQRFN010000075.1 GCF_028598555.1 Xenorhabdus anantnagensis | reverse complement strand
CAGAGCAAAGAAGTCGTCATGGCGACCCACCTGCCCGATGCCCAGTAGCGCCGACCAGAGCGCCGCCATCTGCTCTTCAACCTCGCCCTCCGGCGCAACATAGCTTTCACGCGCGAAAGACGTTTCCTGCGGAACCGGCAACGCCTGTTTGTCTAACTTGCCGTGGACCGTTAACGGCAGTTTATCCAGCAGGACAAAAGCCGAAGGCACCATGTAATCCGGCAGCTGGCGTAATAACGCCTGCCGCAACTCACCGGTCAGAGACGACGCTTCACTCTCGCCCTTCTCCGCCACCACATAGGCCACCAGACTGGCTTCATCTCCCTGCGCCGCACGCAGCAACACAATGCCCTGCGCCACCGCCGGGTGCTGCTCCAGCGCCGCGGTTATCTCGCCCAGCTCAATACGGAAACCCCGTAATTTCACCTGCTGGTCATTACGGCCAATAAACTCCAGTTCACCGTCTTCCCGATAACGGGCCAGATCCCCGGTGCGGTACATCCGCTCGCCGCTTGTTGGGCTAAACGGATCCGCCAGAAAACGCTCAGCGGTCAGTTCCGGGCGATTCAGATACCCGCGCGCCAGCCCTGCGCCCGCAACATACAACTCACCCACGACTCCGTCCGGCACCGGTTGTTGCTGCGCATCCAGCAGATACAGTTTTAAATCAGGAATACGCTGCCCGACCGGGCTTTGGCTTCTCTGGCTGTCCTCACGGGTCAAAGGCCGGTAAGTCACATGCACCGTGGTTTCTGTTATCCCGTACATATTGACCAGCTGTGGCTGCGACTCGCCTGTCGACTCATACCACCCGGACAGCAGCGCCGTATCAAGCGCCTCACCACCAAAGATGACATAACGCAGTGCCAGCGCTAACGGGCGCTGCCGTTGCTCCGCTATCAATGAGCGGAAAGCGCTGGGGGTCTGGTTCAGGACAGTGATGCCCTCACGGCTGAGCAACTGATAGAAGGCCGCGGTATCACGCGTCTGCTCTGTCGGCACCAGCACCAGGCGGCCCCCATGCAGCAGGGCCCCCCAGATTTCCCATACCGAGAAGTCAAAGGCGAACGAATGGAACAGGCACCAGACATCCTGTTGACTGAAACCAAACCAGGGCTGTACAGCGCTGAACAGGCGGCTGACCTGACGATGCTCAATCATCACCCCTTTCGGCGTCCCCGTGGAGCCTGAGGTGTAGATTATGTAGGCCAGATGCTGCGGAGCCGCCCGGCCCTGAGGATTATCCTGTGGCTGCTGGTCATACACCTCTGGGTCGTGCAGCAACCACGGCGCCTGATACCCCTGCTGTTGCAGGGTGCGCTCACCGGTCGCGTCACACAGCACCAGAGCTGGCTGAGCATCATC
>NZ_JAQRFN010000074.1 GCF_028598555.1 Xenorhabdus anantnagensis | reverse complement strand
TCGGAAATGAGCTTTAAATGCGTGCTGGCATAATCAATACATTAATTGCGCCATTAACCGGATGATAGATATTGCATAGCGCTGCGCCAGATGCTGACGTGGTTTTTATTTTAATATACGGGTGTTTGCGATTCAGGTATTTAGCCATTTTTTCTAATCTGGCTAATAACCCCAATGAGAACGAAATTTCGGTGACACCGTTATTTATTGATAATTCTGTTTCATTGATGAGTTTATCGATACTTGGAAATTTGCCATCAATCTCATTGCAAAGTGTGGCTCCTATGAGTTTCTTTTGTGTGTCAAATAACCTTACTATTCCTTGTTCGGTATCAAAAATTGCATATTCAAAATTCTTTGTTGGGAGCTTACCGACGGATAAAATTACTTCGTTCTCAATTTCATTTTCATGTCTGCCATAAGCCAGCATATAACCATCAGTTGCGGCTACCTTTCCATCGGGAAGAAAGCAGATCCCACATAAGTAATAGCGAACATCTTTTATTGCCTGACATTCAAGAACTGCAAGTAACGTTCCACGATCAATTTTTAATTCCATATCATACCCTCACTATTAGTTATTATTGCGCCTGCATATTTAACCACCTCAGGCGGCAGTGGTTCCCTGCATTCCACAACGCAAAGAAAATGGTTAGAATAAATCTCCTACTACAATGAGAAGAAAATTTAATCTATGGATAGAAATTTGTGGAAAAAGATTACCGACTGGTTTTGTGGAAAGAATAAGAGTCATGCCTGGGCAAAATGGGGCTACATTCCGGTAATTTTGTTTTATCCTAATTCACTCAAATTGTGGTTCCGTGAACACGCTCCTGACTTTTCGCCGGAATTTGTAACTGATGTTGTTTCCGCAATCCTGATTGCTCTTGTCGTAATTTATATCCCACTGCTATTAATTGATTATCTGAGAAAACCAAGAAAATGAATATCACACCCTCGCCGTCACCCCGCCCGACTCCAGACGACGGCGGGTTTTGGTTTTGGTTGAATACAGGGCTACGTCACTCATGCAGCAAGATCCGCTGTTGTTGTCGGAACGCATGTCTTTCTTGAGTCCTACAATAAGACGAGCGTAAATATCATTCTCGTCAACGACCCTGACAACCGAATCTACAATTTTATCCACTGAGCGGCTTTTTGGTTTAGCTTCATGTTCAGCCCGCTTGCTATCCCAAAACACCATTTGCTTTGCTAAACGGCGTGACCTTGCATTGTCTTTTTTGGGTGGGGCTGCTTTTTTGATCGTAGGCTTTACCTTAATCGGTACGGAGCCTTTCCCTTTACTATCCGTTCCCCTAAGAGCGAGAACTGGATAATTTGCGTTTACCATGTTTACCTCCTCTAAGTAAGTTTTTGCTGTGGTCTGCCACACAGAAACCTACTCAGTGGGTTGCTCTAACACTTATTCAGAGCTGGGTACT
>NZ_JAQRFN010000073.1 GCF_028598555.1 Xenorhabdus anantnagensis | reverse complement strand
TACTGGTTATCTTCTTAATGGAGCAGCTACGCCAGCGGGGATTAAAAGCGGAAATTAGCGATCTGTTTGTGGCCCCCTCTCTCAAAGAGCTGGCGCTCAAAGTCTCGGTCATCGAGCCTGAAGCCGCAGCAAATATTGTCTCTCAGGTATCAACATTTGACGGCCAAACGATTACACCGTCGATGTTACCGCTGATTGAATTAACTCAAGATGATATTGATTATGTGATACAGCAGACACCGGGAGGCGTCGCGAATATTCAGGATATTTATGCGCTAGCCCCTTTGCAAGATGGCATCTTATTTCACCATCTGTTGCAAGAGCGTGGCGATCCCTACCTGTTTATTAGCCAGATTGCTTTCGGCACACGCGCATTAGTGGATGAATTTCTCAACGCGATGCAGCAGGTCGTTAATCGGCACGACATCCTCAGAACGGCAATTATTGCTCGTGGTGTGAGCATGCCCGCGCAGGTGGTTTATCGTGAAGCCTCCCTGAAGATCCATGAGTTAACGCTAGACCGCCAGAATGGCCCGGTCGTTGAACAGCTTAGCGCAAGGTATAACGCGGAAGACTACCGTCTGGATATTCAGCAAGCGCCTTTACTACAGTTCGTTATCACCGAAGATAAGGATAATCAGCGTTGGGTCATGGTTATGCTGATGCACCATTTAATCGGTGACCATACTACGCTTGAGCGTCTCTACCATGAAGTTGAGTCAATCATGCGTGGCCGTGCCGCTAGCCTGGATGAGCCTAAGCAATACCGTAATTTGGTGGCTCAAACCTATCTTTCCGAGCAGCAAAGCAAGCATGAGGCTTACTTCCGCAGCCGTTTGGCCGACATTGATGAACCAACGTTACCTTATGGCTTGAGCGAGATCGATAATCGTGCAGTACAGGAACATCGTTTGGACTTACCTGCTTCTTTGAATGATCGTCTGCGCCACCATGCACGGCGACTGGAAGTTAGCCTTGCTAGTCTATGTCATCTTGCCTGGGGCCGCGTGTTGATGGCAATCAGTGGGCGTTCTAGCGTGGTCTTTGGCACCGTACTCTTTGGTCGTTTGCAGGGGACTGAAGGGATGTCTAAAGCCATGGGGATGTTTATCAACACCCTCCCTTTCAGAGTCGATGTGAATGATAGATCGGTAGAACAAGCGGTTAAGGAAACACAGCAAGACTTGGCTGAATTGCTGGGTTATGAGTATGCCTCTTTGGCGCTGGCCCAGCGTTTTAGTGGTGTTGCCGCCCCTGCCCCGCTATTTAGTTCATTGCTTAACTACCGACACTCGCCTCTCACAACCAACGCTGAGAATGTGCCGGAGCCATTGTTCGATATTACCTGGCTGAAGTCTGAAGAGCGGACGAACTATCCTTTGGTTGTGTCAGTTGAAGATTTTGGTCAGGCCATGGCGCTAACGATTCAAGGTGTTACGCCTATCGAGCCGCACACAATATGCCTTTATATGCAGCGCGTGTTCGAAGGGATCGCGAATACTTTGGATCAGCAGGAACACTATAGCCTGCAACAACTCCCTGTTTTACCTGCTACAGCGCTTCACGCCCTGACTGAACAACGCAACCTGCCGCTGTGGGGAGCGCCTGTCGAGCTCTGTGTGCATCAGCAATTTGAGCAGCAGGCCGCGCTGTATCCGCAGGCGATAGCGCTGACTTATGGCGA
>NZ_JAQRFN010000072.1 GCF_028598555.1 Xenorhabdus anantnagensis | reverse complement strand
CCGAAAAATGCAATAGTAATTTACTATTCATTTAAATTTAAATAGAAATTATTTCTCTTTTTGTGAGCTTTTGCAGTATAGAATCAGCTCTAGCCTCCTCTTTAAAACATTTCGTTACCAGATGCTCAAATAATGGCTGGTATTTATCGTAACAGGTAGTTTTGGATACTCCCGTTAGTGGTTTCACTGCACACCATACATCTGTAAATTTCAGTCTGGAATATCCCCGCCCTGCGCATTTAGGGCATTTTTTATAGACCGGAATACCAATTAATTGAGTCTGCTTCTTATCCAGAACTTCCCCACGTCCATTGCAGCGGCATGAATGGCTAACCTCGCATTTGCCATTACATGTGGAACAGACCACTCTCACAATTTCTCTGGCGTCACGGGATTTTTCGTATAACGATGGGATAATCTTTGCACCCATACTTAAATTTGCCTTAACCAGCTGTTTTTCCCTCCACGGGGTATATGTCTTTGTAGTAAACACCTCCGCCTCGATAAACCCACTCTCACAATCCGAACATGCCTTCTTACTGGCTGCACTCCTCGCATAATCCTGAAATGCATAATTTGCGAGTATTTGCAGGACATTTCCCCTAATATCCTTATCGAGTTTTGCGATTGCACTGTGTTTGTGAGCCTGTGTCAGTGCATACTGGTAGAGACTCTCCATCGCATCATCCGGTCTATTGATCCCCTGTTTCGCCAAAAACAGTTCAATACCCAGCCTCGCTTGAGCGGACGCCAATCCCAGCGAGGCCATAACATCGGTAATTGAAAATGCATCAGTAGCCGTTGCGGCTGGAGAGTCACTAAATTGAATGGTTTTGGGTGAGAAATACTTCGGTAGGTCTGCGAGTCTCATTTCCTCTGGTTCCCTTTTAGTTTCGTTTTTGTCATCAATGCCCCATTACAGACAATGTGATATTGGCATTTAAAATCACGCGCGAATTTACCCACTGTCATTCGGTTAATGCCTAACTCATGGGCTAACTGGGTTTGATTGCCCCGGTGTTTTATGAGCAGTTCGGGGATTGAAGTTATTTCAAGCGTCATGCAGCCTCCCGTTTCAGTTCCTTGAGCTTCTCCCGATACTCATCCCTGATAACCTTGCATTCCTCAATCGTCCAGCGATGCCGATCATGATTCGATTCGATAGCCTCAACCGGTTCCAGACCCATGCGCCGGATTAACTCAACCCGATACGGAACCAGATTCCCTGATTTGTGCTGGTTACAGACAACACACTGCTTATGAATATTCCGCTCATCAAATCTCAATTGCGGTGCGGCTGCCGTTGTCCGGTAATGACCCGCATCCCATTGAGCAGATGTGTACGTGCCACAGGAAACGCACGGCAGGTCTCTGTCTCGTTCTCTGATGTAGGCGTTTACGGCTCGTTGGGCTTGTTGAATCCAATAACTGCGGGGTTTTACTGCTAGGCGTCTGGTTTTGAGTTTGTCTCGGTCGGCTATTTCTTTTTGTCGTCGTTCTCGTTGTAGTTTTTGTTCTGCTTTCTCCCTGTCTCTGCTTCGTTTTTTAACTGCCAATTCTGCGCCATGTTCCGGGCTACACCACTCGATATTGTCATATCGGGGATGGAACCATTCACGGCAGATTTTACATTTTCTCCGCCTCAGCTTTTTCTTCATTCCCCGCATTCTCCGTGTATGTTTCAAACCAGAACACTATCGGCGTGGTATCTAATTTCAATATGCCGAGCCGCTGCCCTGTTCTCAGGCATTGCGTTCTGTTAATTGAATTTTGTAATTCTCTGGTGATCACTCGTCTGAATGTTTCGATATCTGCACTGTGTTTATAAATATTGCAGCTACGACAGGTGGGCATCA
>NZ_JAQRFN010000071.1 GCF_028598555.1 Xenorhabdus anantnagensis | reverse complement strand
GCCATCCTGTCAATATCATTTATCTCCTGTTTAATATTTATGTAGAAATAATTTCCCTTTTTGTTAGATTTGACAGAATGAATTCAGCGTTTGATTCCTCTTTAAAGCATTCCTGAATTAATGTTTCATACAGTGGTTTAAAATTTCGTCTCCATGTGGTCTCAGGCAGTTCCACCACCGCATCACAAATAGCGCGTCTAACATCCTCGGCAGGCAGTCGAGAATATCCCCGCCCAGAACATTTAGGACAGGTTTTAAAAACCGGAATACCGAATAGCTCCGTCTGTTTTTTATCCAGAACTTCCCCGCGCCCATTGCAACGGCACGAATGACTGACCTCGCATTTGCCATTACATGTGGAACAGACCACTCTCACAATTTCTCTGGCGTCACGGGATTTTTCGTATGATGACGGGATGATCTTTACGCCCATACTTAAATTTGCCTTAACCAGCCTTTTTTCCCTCCACGGGGTATATGTCTTTGTAGTAAACACCTCCGCCTCGATAAACCCGCCATCACAATGCGCCGGACACGGCTTCTTACTGGCTGCACTCCTCGCATAATCCTGAAATGCATAATTTGCGAGTATTTGCAGGACATTTCCCCTAATATCATCATCGAGTTTTGCGATTGCACTGTGTTTGTGAGCCTGTGTCAGTGCATACTGGTAGAGACTCTCCACTGCCTCATCTGGTCTGTTGATCCCCTGTTTCGCCAAAAACAGTTCAATACCCAGCCTCGCCTGAGCGGACGCCAATCCCAGCGAGGCCATAACATCGGTAATTGAAAATGCATCAGTAGCCGTTGCGGCTGGAGAGTCACTAAATTGAATGGTTTTGGGTGAGAAATACTTCGGTAGGTCTGCGAGTCTCATTTCCTCTGGTTCCCTTTTAGCTTTGTTTTTGTCATCAATGCCCCATTACAGACAATGTGATATTGGCATTTAAAATCACGCGCGAATTTACCCACTGTCATTCGGTTAATGCCTAACTCATGGGCTAACTGGGTTTGATTGCCCCGGTGTTTTATGAGCAGTTCGGGGATTGACGTTATTTTTATTTCAACATTCATGTCCCCAGCTCCCATATCTGAACATCCAAACAGCCGCCTGCCATCCGTTCGCCACGCTTAATTCGCATATCATCAATCTGACTATCATCAACCCAAAATTCGGCATGCGTCAGTGAGTCGAAAACCGCTTTAGGCAGGTTATCGAGGTCTCTCTGTCGTCTGTCCGGGGGATTTGCTGTGATTGAGATTTTGATGCGGGCTGTGGTGTTGATGTCGAGGTTTTGCTGCTTGATGAGTTTTATGATTGTTTTTCTGTATGCCGCTCCTTTTGGGGATATGTAATGATTTTTTCCAACATGCCGCCAGTAGGTGTTATTCGATGGAGGCCACGGCAATTTTAAATTGTAGGTTTTCATAGTGCCCCAACTAATCCCCTTCTGGTCAGCTCCTTGACGGTCAGGACAATAGACCTGTCCATCTCGTGCCTACGCTCTTCTCTGCTCATATCGGCTCCATTGTCGATAGCATGATGGCATTCAGGACATAAAGCAGCAGTGAGACTATCATCGACCTTCAACCCCATTCCTTTACCTTCGTTCCGGTGGGCAACCTGAATGCCGTATTTCCCACATCGGACACAGCATTCAATCTGTCCAACTGCTGCCAGCCATTTTTTACTGCGATAGCTCTTCTGTTTCACCCTATCCCCCCTAACACCAGTCCCATCATTAGCGATGATGCGAACCACAATCCGATGAATATGAGGTATGATTTCCAATTCATTTGATTTGCTCCACAGTCAACCCATAGCCAAACACGGCGCCAGTATCGATGTATTGCTGGTTCCAGTATTGGGCGTCTT
>NZ_JAQRFN010000070.1 GCF_028598555.1 Xenorhabdus anantnagensis | reverse complement strand
TAGGTGGGCTGGTATTCGAGCCTTGTCCGTTCTCGTGGTGAGTGTGGCTGTTATATAGCTCGCGCATTCCCGCCATCGATTGGGAATTGGTGGCAATGTTGTCAGTAATGTTGCTGCTGGCCTGAATGGTGCTGGTCGCCTTGACTGGTGCATCGAGTTCAATTTCAGAGGCTTTGATGGTGATTTTACCGGGCGAAATAATATCAATGCCACCGTCCTTAAAGTGCATAAACTGGCTAGGCGTTCCATTGAGTAAGCCGCCGATATAGAGACTGTCAGCCATGTCATACTTGCGTTTGCTCTCTGGTGGGGCTGAACCTTTGACTCTCTTCACCTTCGAGATATCCCGACTGACAGTGAAGCAGAAGCCGAGGTCGCCCGCTTTCGGGTCGAGAATCACTGCATTTGCACCGCCCTGATACCGGAAATAGGGCACATTGTAGATAGTGGCAGTGTTATAGATATTCCCCGCACCATCAACTTGCTGTACCAGTGGCAGGATATCGACATAACCCACAGGCGCTACACCACCACCTTTGACTTTCTCCACCCTGCATATTGTCACCGTACCTATTTTGCCAATCAGTGACCAAATTATCGCCTCCTGAGCCATCGCTCCACCAATAGTTACCTGTGGATCATATAGATAAACTTGTTCATCATTTCTTGATTGCGGCATAATTATCACCTCTTTGGCTGGCACTAACATCCATAAGCCATTGTGCTGAATCCTGTTCTGTTTCTAGCACTATCCTGACACCGTAAGTCAGCCAGTCACCATTACAGATAGATATCTGGCTGCCAGTAACTCTGACAATGCCACCAAATCTTACCAATGGGTCATAGAAGCATTTAAAATCAATACCTCTCGTTGAAGGAACTGGATAACCAATCAACCCAGTCTCCGGAGAAATAACAGGGATTTTTAAATTTCTTGGTTGGCCTTTTCTAGTTACGCCAATGGAATTGCTTTCAATATATAAATTAAGATTTGCAGCTTCTGCCAACCATTTAATTTTCTCCATATCCGTATTTCCTAGATATACATCAGATAATTTCTCACTAACGCCATTAGATTCAAATGAATATCCCATGCGTTTACAGATATTACCCATGATATTTATAACATCGTGTTCGCCTTCATAACTCTCTGCATCTACGCCAGTCATTTTCTCTAAAATGGCAGTTTGTGATTCAATCACCAGCGCGACATTCGGTGCATCGCCCATATCAGGATAGGCAAAAGTGATACCTCCTTTGAAGACTTGTGATAACACTTCTCCTTGTTCACCTGCTTCAATTGTTACGGTATTGCGCAACGCTGTTAATGTATGCCGTCTGATACGCAATAGTTTCTCCATTGTCTCCATTGGCAACCCGTAAGCCTTGATTCGAGCATGGGGAGCGATAGCACCATTGCCATAGTTAACTTCGGCACTGATTCTAAATCCGGTTGCAGAGAGTTTATTTTGGTTTTCTGAGGTAAATGATTCGTCTTTATCTGAAAGGGTGAGGGTGATTTTTATTACTTTTCTGTTAAATTTCATCATTCCATACCAATTTATAACGGGAGCCGAGGCCGGAATATTCAGGGTCAGAGTTACCCTCGATATCAATAAATACCAGCCACCTACATATATATGTGAGATTTCGACAAATACGATTACAAACCAAATATTCACCATTCTGTTTTACTGTAGCGAATATATTTTCTAACCGAGTCTCAAGCGTTAATTCAATTAAGTCTGTTCTAATAGAAAATGAGGTCGTCTGGTTGGGGATGGAGGATATTGTTATTTCAGCAATCATTGGAAGCCTCCAGATAGCCATTTATTAAGTTCTTTTAGTTTCCCTCCCGTTAATTTATCGGCTAATTCATAACCTTCCTCCATCGCAGCATTGAATGCTGATTCCGGTTCGGTTATGCCATATTTCCACCATGACTTATCGCCTTTTTCCACCCGCTGTTTCTGTGACTCTACGTTCTGCGTCTGATCGCCGGTATCTTTATTTTTAGCATCATCAGGATTTTTAACCTCTTCTTTGTCGTACTTAACCTTAACCTCGCGTATTTCCTCCAGATGCACATTCACCTTAATCAGTGTTGCACCATCCTTAGACTCACGCGCTAAATCGTAGCCAACGATAGCCGCATTGGTGTAGACAAA
>NZ_JAQRFN010000007.1 GCF_028598555.1 Xenorhabdus anantnagensis | reverse complement strand
TCAATTAAACGCCGGTTGCCGGCACAAAAAGCAGCCGGGCGAAAGAAATTCGGTGGTGCGGTAGTTCAGTTGGTTAGAATACCGGCCTGTCACGCCGGGGGTCGCGGGTTCGAGTCCCGTCCGCACCGCCACCTTATTTCGAGAAAAACCCTGAGAGAAATCTCAGGGTTTTTTCTTATCTGCAATAAAATTGCTTTGATTGTTAAACGTTTTCAATGGCTATATTCTGATAAATCTCGTGTATGAATTACTGAACTGGTTTTACTAACCTGAATCAGCAACCTTATTGTTTTTCTGATAAACCACATGGGTATAAATAGCCTCGTTCAGACCCCCCAGCGTCTACTTCACGACCAGCTTTGTTGCCGGATAGAGTGTGAGGTACTGCACCGGCCAGCAAGATTTCGGTACCGAAAGAAGTAAGAGAAATTTCTGCAATTACTCCTGATTTTTTGTTTTTAATTTGTTCAATATGATTCATTTTATTTCCCCTTTGATCAATAGTCTCGTAAAGACTTATCTTTTATTTGGATAAGATAGTCTTGATTTTTTCTTTTACTCTCGTTCTGACATAACTACTTTTATCATTATTTACTAATCCAATGAGATCACTAATATCGTCCTTGTTATATGAACGTTCAGCAGTGTCTAATATAGCCTCAAAGGCAATAGCACGTATTTCATCTCTACTGTGATTACGGGCTACTTGTAAAGCGAGCTGATGACTTTTCTCGTTACCTAATTTTAATAATCCGTGGAATAGCGACTCTTGGGCATGATAGCTTTCTTTCCTCCCTTTTTTTATATGTGCAATAACTTGTTGGTTTTCTGTTGGTTTTTCTTCACTATCTAAAATTAGTTTATTTTGGCTCACTTTTGTTTCTGGTTGCACTATCAAATTTAACGATACGCAAAAATCTTTTGGTGGGTATTGGATATGTACGTCTTTGTTTCGTCTATAAAACATGACATTGCCTGTAGAAGATAACATTCGATCACCGGAAAAATTCAATGTCACTGATTCACCCTCTGTGCCGTTTATGTCATTGTCGTTGTAGTCATATAGGCTAGTTTTATAGCCATTACCAAAGAAATTAACAGTCCAGAAATCAAAATCATGATCATGTGCTTTTCCATAAGGAAGTGGTACAAAATCGAACTGATTTTTCAACGGTAGCCAAACAACCATCCTGATAGAGATTCTTTTATCTTTGTAAATCAAGTAAGTAGGTGCTTGCATATCATTTTCTTTCTGAAACTGTGTTGGATCTCTAAGATCTGAACAAATAAAAGAAATGATTTCTTCTTTATTGGCGGCATAAGAATACAGCCATTCAGCTACTTGATTAATTTCCTCTTCTATATAAATCCTTTTATTTATATGAGAGATGACCTCTGAACTTTTTATCAATGCAAGAAATTCTTTAAGATCCAGTACATTTTTGACTGTTGGGGTGCTATCTATCGTCATAATCTGTTTCTCCTGAACCAGCAATGACATTTTTTAACAATTTTTTGCCATTGTCATTTCTAGGCTATGTATAGCAGCTTGTTTAAGTATTGGATCTTGGTCATTCTCCGCCAGTATTTTAAGAATTTCTAGGCAATTGGATGGCGCTATTTTGGAAAGACTCTGCACTGCTTCCCAGCGTACAAAGTTTGCATAATTGGATGTTGTTAAATTTTCAATGCATTGAATAGCCTGGGATGCCTTCATCTCTCCTAATAGCCTGACATATAATAGAATTCTGGATGCCTGTAAATTTGTACAGATACTTTGTATTGGCTCTAATGTCTCTCTGTTATAAATCCATGTAATCCACCCTTTCGGATCAGAATGTATAATCAATACGAAATTATTGGGAGAAGATTCAAAATCAAAATCTAAGATATATTTATAAGCTTCAAAGTAATAAACTTTATTTGGTTTAAAATGACAATCATTAACTCTTTTGATAGGTTTTGGTTTTTGGAATATATTTTGTTCTGAACAAAATTCATAGCAAGGGACTACTATTTCCGTATTTGTCGGATTGATGACAAAAATATCAAATTCATTTGTATAAAGTGTATTTTGCTCACCATCACCAATAAGCCTAATTAATAAATTAAAATTATTTTGTCTATGTAGATAAATATGATCTTCAGATACCCCTTCATAATTTGAGGTAATTTCTCTCTTTTCCAGAATATCATTTAATATTTCTACAATATCTTCCTTTTTTAGTGATGATAGTATAGAAGCTATATTCAAAAAATCTGGATTATCTCCATGCATAACCTCATCAATGGCTTTTTGTAAGTCCGCTAATGTTTTAATTGAAGGTAGCATTGATGAAGTGAATTGGGAATGATATGCATCAATATTATTCAACTCATCTTGTTCGAAAATATTTTTTGGCATATTCAGTTCCTTCATACTTTGATTTCGATATATACCAGTGAGTTTTTGGTTGTATGATAGCCACTAAGTGAAACAGTATTATTGCGTTATTATTTTGTCAAGTAAAATTATATTATTAAATGCTTAATTTTATATTTATTAGATCTTAATATTAATTTTTTATAAGTAATTGTAATAACTCATATTGTTAATCTATTCTCTCATCATTGAGCCATTTTTTGTGCATAGGAGATTGAAATCAATAACGTGTATGTCATATTAAGTAGCGAATAGGGTGTCGTATGGCGGAGGTAAGTTTGGCAATAAAAAGCTATGCGAGAAGGCTGTATGAAAGAAAACTTGTAAATATGAGGCGCGCGAAAAAAAGCTATGCCATGCGATATGTTGTGGGGAAGCCTGTAGAACGCGTTTTTCCTAGTTCTAAGCAATTACTTGAGGAAGCGTCGTTACCACATGGTGAGCCACTTCTTGCCAGTAATAATGAACTTTCTATCGCTATTTGGAATATTTATAAACAGCAGCGCCCATTATGGCAAAGTGTTCTGACTTCGTTAATCGAGAAGAGTGACCTTATCTTACTGCAAGAGGCGCAAACGACCCCTGCTTTCTTGGAATTCATTGCAACTAGCGGATTGGTTGCGGATCAGGTTCCTGCATTTGCTATTCCTCAGCATCCATCAGGTGTGATGACATTAGCATCATCTTCACCGATATATTGCTGCCCACTTCGTGAGAAAGAACCGATACTCAGGTTATCTAAATCATCATTAATCACGATTTACCCATTGCCAGATAAACGTCAGTTGATGGTGATAAACGTACATGCTATTAACTTCAGTCTTGGTATAGATGTTTATAGCCGACAATTTAATAACATTGGCATTCACATAAGCTTACATACTGGCCCCGTAATTTTTGCTGGGGATTTTAATGCATGGAGTCGGCAGAGATTAAAAATACTGGAACGTTTTGCACGCCGTATGCATTTGAAAGAAGTGCATTTTAATGATGATCATAGAACGATTGTTTTTGGTAAACCGTTGGATTTTATTTTTTATCGTGAATTAAAAGTTTTGAGTGCAGCAGTTGTAATGACAGGAGCTTCTGATCATAACCCCCTGATGGTGAACTTCTCTTTGTGATGATAACTGACGAAAAGGCTTATTGTTTTTGCGGAAAAAGATAAAAAAAGCGTCGGATAATTACCGACGCCTTTTGGAACAAGATTGATTGTTACCGATTAGAGGAGCGAGTTATTGGCTGTTTCTTTTTCACACCTATAAAATAGGCTAGAGTCAGAATGAATACCCAACCTATACCAACATATAACGCATTTCTTGTTTGCTCAAAATAGCCCAGTAACAGGATGATGCTGACCATAAAGACGATCGTAATTGCAGGGGCAATTGGCCACATCGGGATTGGAAATTTCAGTGTCTTAACTTCTTCCGGACTCATTTGGCGACGCATGGCAACGTGTGAAACCAAAATCATCAGCCATACCCAGACGGTTGCAAATGTGGCGACAGAAGCGATAAGAATGAAGATTTCTTTAGGGATCAGATAATTCAGAACCACGCCAAGTAACAGAATTGCAATCATGACAAGAACAGTCATCCATGGAACACCATTGCGCGTTAATTTCTTGAATGACTTGGGAGCTTGTCCTTCCTGAGCCATACCATACATCATCCTGCCTGCACCAAAAATATCACTATTAATAGCGGAAATAGCGGCGGTAATTACGACCACATTCAGAATATTTGCGGCTGAATTAATTCCCAAATTGGAAAAAATCTGTACGAATGGGCTTGAGTTCGGAGTAATTTGATCCCATGGATAGATGCTCATCAGGATACACAGGGTCAAAACATAGAAGATCAAGATACGGAATGGAACGGCGTTGATTGCTTTAGGGATCGTTTTTTCTGGATTTTTCGCTTCACTGGCAGTGATACCAATGACTTCTATGCCACCAAAAGCAAACATAACAATAGCAAGTGAAGCTATCACTCCACTGATGCCATTTGGCATAAAGCCACCATGTTCCCATAAATTGGACAGGCCGGTTGCATGCTCAGTTGCTTGCCCAAACCCGTAAAACATAATGGCAAGACCACCGATAATCATGGCAATGATGGCGGTAACTTTAACGATCGAAAGCCAGAACTCCATTTCACCAAAGATTTTTACATGACACAGATTCAAGGCACCAATAAAGCATACAATCCCCAGAACCCAAATCCACTGTTCAACATGTGGGAACCAAAGCTTCATATATGCGCCGAATGCGGTAATATCAGCCAGGCAAACAAACAGCATTTCAAGAACATAGATCCAGCCCGTTAAAAAACCGGCCAAAGGTCCCAAATAATGGCTGGCATATTGCGAAAAAGAACCAGAAACTGGATGGTGAACGGCCATTTCTCCAAGTGCTCTCATCACGATAAATACGGCAGCACCGCCGATTAAATAGGCCAATAATACAGCGGGACCAGCTTGCTGTATTGCTGTTGCTGAGCCATAAAACAGCCCCGTGCCTATTGCAGAGCCTAAAGCCATGAAGCGAATGTGCCGCACGCTTAGACCCTGTTTAAGCTGATTTTCATTATTTTGCATTCGTTATTCCCATCTATCCTTTCATGCCTGAGAGTATTTTAGGCATACGATGCCCTGTCTGGCTTGAGATGCCAGTAAAAGCAACCTCGTACGATATCATAAAGATGGATGTTCGCGGGATAGATATCTGTAATAATAACGGGCAGTTTATTAAAACCAGAGTTTTTTTATGATTTACCCAATAAATGAAATCTTCCAAACATTACAGGGAGAAGGAGTGTTTACCGGTGTGCCTTCGGTTTTCATTCGATTACAGGGATGTCCGGTAGGGTGCAGTTGGTGCGATACCAAACATACATGGGAAAAAGAAGCTGATAAACAGCAGCCTATGGAAAATATCTTGCTGAAATCGCAGGACAGTGATCTGTGGGGTGTTGCTACCGCAAGACAGTTGCTGAATATATTCACTCGTCAAGGCTACAGTGCGAAACATATTGTCATTACCGGGGGAGAACCGTGCTTATATGACTTGCGTCCTTTGACGGAAACACTGGAAAGCGAAGGCTATCAATGCCAGATAGAGACAAGTGGTACACATACGATTCAGTGCACTGACAAAACTTGGGTGACGATTTCTCCTAAAGTGAAAATGCGCGGAGGATATCAGGTTTTGCCTGAGGCCATGAAGCGTGCCGATGAAATCAAGCATCCTGTCGGACGGCAGCGCGATATTGAAGCATTGGATGAATTATTGACTATGCTTGATGGAAATTCTATTCCGGTTATTGCGTTACAACCGATTAGTCAGAAAGAAGATGCAACCCGCCTGTGCATCGAAACCTGTATTGCCCGTAATTGGCGCTTTTCGATGCAAACCCATAAGTATTTGAATATCGCTTAAATTTCATTCAGCACCAGATTCTGGTGCTGAATTTTTATTTGCCTCGATAGATACAACCTGCGCTACAGGTTTCTTTGACCATAACAGCACTGAGTTGAGGCAACGTTGGTTTTAACTTTTCCCAGATCCACTTGGCCAAGACTTCGCTGGTCGGATTTTCAAGCCCAGGGATTTCATTGAGATAGTGGTGATCGAGCTGTTCCCAGATCGGTTTAAAGGCAGCTTTTACATCGGCAAAATCCATTAGCCAGCCACTGTGAGGATCGATTTCTCCGGTGACTTCCAGACGTACCATAAATGAATGCCCATGCAGACGCCCACATTTATGTCCTTCTGGCACGTTTGGAAGATGATGTGCTGCTTCAAATTGAAAATCTTTAAAGATAGTTGTACTCATTATGCTTTCCCCTGATTTCAAAAGGTCGGCTATTCTACCTGAACTTTACAAGCTTAACGCTTTTTTTCTGGAGATAAAAAGCGCAATCCTTAACGACTTTATCGATATATTAAATCTGTAAATAAAGTTAGGCGTTTTGGTTATGAGATATTGCGATCCTTTCTTTAAATACCTTTCCTATTTTGGGATAACCTGATAATTAATCCATGTTTATGATTTCTACCTATTTACAATATGCTGTTTACAACATGCTTTTTTACAACATGGATAGCGGCTATATAGCAAAGGGCACTGGGAAAATGACCACAAAACCACCTTCAATTGCATTACTACCTGTTTCTCCAGAACAATTATCACGCTTGCAATCTGCAATTAATGATTTCTCACCACATCAACTAGCTTGGTTGTCTGGCTATTTTTGGGGAATGGTGAATCACCAACCACAAACTGAGACGGAATCATCTGTTGTTTCCGATCAAGAAACAGTGACTTTGCTCTCTGCATCGCAAACGGGCAACGCCCGTCGTTTAGCTGAACAACTGAGAGATTCACTATTGGCTGAAAATCTCAAAGTAAATCTGATTAACGCAGGTGACTATAAATTTAAGCAAATTTCCCAAGAGCGTGTATTGATTATTATTGCTTCGACACAAGGTGAAGGTGATCCTGCTGAGGAAGCTGTAGCACTACATAAATATCTCTATTCCAAAAAAGCCGCGTCAATGAAAGAGACGGAATATGCCGTATTTGGGCTTGGGGATACATCGTATGAAAATTTCTGTCAGGCAGGGAAAGATTTTGACAGTCGTTTGCATAAGCTTGGGGCACAACGTTTGCTGGATCGTGTTGATGCTGATGTGGAATACCAAGAACAAGCTGATCAATGGTGTCAGAAAATTACGGGGATTTTGAAACAGCGTTTGCCAGTGCAGGCAAAACCGGCCATTTCACCGATAGCTTCTTCATCATCAATAGCTTCATCATCAATAGCTTTTTCACCGACCATTTCAGCGCACACCAAAGAAACGCCTCTAACAGCCACTCTGTCGGTTAACCAGAAAATCACGGGACGTGGATCTGATAAAGATGTTCGCCATATTGAAATTGATTTGGGGGATTCAGGATTGAGCTATCAGCCAGGGGATGCCCTTGGCGTTTGGTTTGAAAATGATCCGGCTTTAGTGGATGAATTAATCGCCTTGCTTTGGTTGG
Organism: Xenorhabdus anantnagensis; assembly: GCF_028598555.1. Taxonomy (GTDB): domain Bacteria; phylum Pseudomonadota; class Gammaproteobacteria; order Enterobacterales; family Enterobacteriaceae; genus Xenorhabdus; species Xenorhabdus anantnagensis. The sequence continues at coordinate 175,290 of NZ_JAQRFN010000007.1, read as the reverse complement.
AAGGTTCAGAACAAGTCAATGTGCATGGAAAGTCACTTCCACTGCGTGAGGCTCTGATCAGCCATGTAGAGCTGACCCAGAATACCGGCGTGATTGTTGAGAAATATGCCGCATTGGCGAAAGATGAAAAACTGTTGGCATTGGTTGCAAGCAAACAAGCATTGCAGCGATACGCCCAGAGAACACCGATTGTAGATATGGTCAGAGCTGTTGCTGCACACCCAGAAGCCCAGCAATTTATTGATTTATTGCGTCCACTGGCACCACGGCTTTATTCCATCTCCTCTGCACAATCTGAAGTGGAAAACGAAGTCCATATTACCGTAGGAGTGGTTCGTTATGACATTGAAGGGCGTGCCCGTACAGGCGGAGCGTCAGGTTATTTGGCGGATCGCTTGCAGGAAGATGACAACATCCGGGTTTTTATCGAGCAAAACAACAACTTTCGCTTACCGGCTGATTCGGGTGCACCCGTTATCATGATTGGGCCGGGAACGGGTGTTGCGCCGTTCAGGGCATTTTTGCAACATCGTGACAGTCAGGGTGCCGAAGGAAAAAACTGGTTGTTTTTTGGTAACCCGCATTTTGTCGAAGATTTTCTTTATCAGGTTGAATTCCAGCGTTACGTGAAAGATGGCTTATTGACCCGTATTGATTTGGCATGGTCAAGGGATCAGCAGCACAAAGTGTATGTACAAGACAAAATACATGAACAGGGAGAAGAAATCTGGCGCTGGATTCAGGATGGCGCTCATCTGTATGTATGTGGCGATGCGAATCGCATGGCAAAAGATGTAGAACAAGCCCTACTGGACATCATTTCACAACATAGTGGCATGGATGCTGAGCAGGCTGATGAATTCTTGAGTGAATTGCGCCTTGAACGCCGTTATCAAAGAGATGTTTATTAACGTGAGCAATTAACATGAGCAATGTGAGCAAAGAAAAACAAGGTCCTTTGATCGTTGAAGGCAAACTTGCAGACAGTGAACGCATGAAGTTGGACAGTAATTATCTGCGGGGAACGATTAGCAAAGACGTAAAAAATGGGCTGACAGGTGGATTTGAGGGCGATAATTTCCTCCTCATCCGCTTTCATGGAATGTATCAGCAGGATGATCGTGATATTCGGGCGGAACGCACAGAACAAAAACTCGAACCGCGCCATGCCATGATGTTGCGTTGTCGCTTGCCGGGGGGAATTATTACCCCCAACCAGTGGTTGGGCATTGATCAGTTTGCGGCGGAAAATACATTGTATGGCAGCATTAGATTGACTAACCGACAGACATTTCAGTTTCATGGGATCTTAAAAAATAACCTCAAGCCAGCACACCAATTATTGGCACAGATAGGGTTAGATTCACTGGCTACTGCCAACGACGTCAACCGTAACGTTTTGTGTACATCCAACCCAGTGCAATCAGCCTTGCACCAACAGGCTTATGAGTGGGCGAAAAAAATATCGGAACACCTACTACCCCGTACCAACGCATATGCTGAAATCTGGTTGGATAAAGAAAAAATCGTGACAACCGATGAAGAACCTATTCTTGGTGCCACTTATCTGCCACGTAAATTCAAAACAACAGTGGTTATTCCGCCACAAAATGATGTAGATCTGCATGCTAACGATATGAACTTTGTCGCTATTGCAGACAATGACCAATTGATTGGTTTTAACGTGCTGGTGGGCGGGGGATTAGCCATGACCCACGGCGATAAAAAAACCTTCCCACGTCTGGCGAGCGAATTTGGTTTTATTTCACTGGAGCACACACTGGCAATTGCGGAGGCGATAGTTACAACCCAACGTGACTGGGGGAATCGAACCGAGCGTAAAAATGCGAAAACCAAATATACCCTTGAACGTGTGGGTATCGAAACCTTTAAACAAGAGGTTGAAAAACGCGCTGGCGTGAAATTTGAAGCAATTCGCTCATATGAATTTACAAGTCGCGGTGATCAAATTGGTTGGTTAAAAGGGATTGATGATCAATGGCATCTGACCTTATTTATTGAAAATGGTCGTTTGCTGGATTATCCCAACAAGCCATTAAAAACAGGGATTGCAGAAATTGCGAAAATCCACAAAGGAGATTTTCGTCTGACGGCTAACCAAAACCTGATTGTGGCGGGGATACCTGAGAGTGAAAAATCGCGGATTGAAGAAATTGCCCGTGCTCATGGCTTAATTGATGATAGCGTGACAACTCTGCGCCATCACTCTATGGCTTGTGTTTCATTTCCTACTTGCCCATTAGCGATGGCCGAAGCAGAACGTTTCCTGCCCGCTTTTGTCGACCATATTGATGCGTTGATGGAAAAGCATGGTGTGGGGGGGGAAGAGATCGTACTGCGTGTCACTGGTTGCCCCAATGGATGTGGCAGGGCGATGCTGGCAGAAATTGGGCTGGTGGGTAAAGCGCCTGATCGTTACAACCTGCATCTTGGTGGGAACCGCATTGGTGACCGAATTCCCCGTATGTACAGGGAAAATATCACCTCAGCAGAGATCCTTGAAATACTGGATGAATTAATCGGTCGTTGGGCATCAGAACGCCATGTCGATGAATGTTTCGGTGATTTCCTGATCCGCGCTGATATTATCAAGCCAGTATTGAACCCAGCCGTCGATTTTTACGACTGGCAGGAGGCAGTATGAGCAGGCTGAATTTATCGGATCTGGTGGCATTGACACCAGAGCAGCAAACCACATCATTGGCAGAAATCAATCAACAACTGGAATTGCTGGATGCTCATGAGCGCGTGAGATGGGCATTGGAACATCTACCCGGCGAATTTGTGCTTTCCTCTAGTTTTGGCATTCAGGCGGCAGTTTGCTTGCATCTTGTGACACAGGAATATCCTGAGATTCCTGTGGTTCTTACCGATACGGGGTATTTATTTCCTGAAACCTACCAATTTATCGATAAGCTGACTGAAAAACTCAACCTGAACTTGAAGATTTTTCGTGCAGGCCACTCTCCGGCTTGGCAAGAAACACGTTATGGCAAGTTATGGGAACAGGGAATAGAAGGAATTGAACGTTATAATCAAATCAACAAAGTTGAGCCGATGAATCGGGCATTGAAAACGCTGCAAGCGAAAAGCTGGTTTGCAGGTTTGCGTCGCCAGCAATCAGAAAGCCGTACCAAGTTACCTGTGCTGGCAATTCAACGGGGTATTTTCAAAATCCTGCCCATTATTGATTGGGATAATCGGCAGGTACATCAATACCTGACAAAATATGGTCTCGAATACCATCCATTATGGGAACAGGGCTACCTTTCTGTAGGGGACATTCATACCACCCAAAAATGGGAACCGGGCATGAATGAAGAACAAACTCGCTTTTTTGGTTTAAAGCGTGAGTGTGGTTTGCACGAGAGTTAATTTAATATTATAGATAACAGCAATTTTCTACTGGGCAGCGAATCTTTAAAAGAAGCGCTGCTTTCGTGTGTGCGGAATATCTTGCTTAATTGGTTTTGTAACATTATTGATTTTGTAACATTTGGTATTTAACACAATAAAAAATCAGCTTATGCAATTCAGGAACAAATAATTACTTTTTGTCATTTCATAACTTGATCACGGCCTCATATATTCATCCTTTAGTCATCATAATAATGAAGAGCTCATACCCTTTATTTTTTCAGGTTGCTGTTTGGTTATTTGCGTAGCTTGAAACCCTTTGGGTATATCATGAAATAGGCTCTAACACGGGATGGTATCGTGGACTATTTACCTTTATTTATTGAGCTCAAAACCCGAGCTGTATTACTGGTGGGAGGCGGAGAAGTCGCTTCCCGCAAAGCAAACTTATTGCTTCGTACCGGAGCAGCATTAACGATTGTTGCTCCTGAACTGCATGTAGAACTGCAACAGCGTCATCAAAAAGGAGAATTTGAGTGGTTACAGGGAACGTTTAAAACAGAATATCTTGATGGCGTATTTTTGGTGATTGCCGCGACGGACGATCACAATCTAAACCAACATATTTTTTCAGAAGCCAATAAGCGCGCTATCTTGACCAATGTCGTAGATAACCAACCACTCTGTTCAGCCATTTTCCCATCGATCATAGATCGCTCGCCGATTATGGTGGCGATCTCATCGGCTGGAAAATCTCCGGTATTAACAAAATTATTGCGGGAAAAGTTGGAATCCCTGCTTCCATTTAGCCTTGGTACGATGGCAAATATTGCGGGGCGCTGGCGGGAACGAGTGAAACAGCGCTTTAGCTCCATACATCAGCGACGTCACTTTTGGGAAAAGGCATTTAATGGGCGTTTTGCCACTTTGATTGCCAATGGGCAATTACAACAGGCAGAAGAGCAACTTGAACAGCAATTGGTTCAAAATGATACTCATACCCAAGGTGAGCTGGCTCTGGTAGGTGCAGGGCCGGGCGATCCGGGGCTTTTGACATTAAAAGGTTTGCAGGTGATCCAGCAGGCTGACGTCGTTCTTTATGACCATTTGGTGAGTACAGAAATTCTGGAATTAGTTCGCCGTGATGCAGACAAAATCTGTGTCGGGAAAAGAGCGGGCAATCATTCAGTGGCACAGGAAGAAACCAATGCACTCATCGTCAAATTAGCGAATCAGGGGAAAAAAGTGGTTCGCCTGAAAGGTGGCGATCCATTTATTTTTGGTCGTGGTGGCGAAGAACTACAAATTGCGGCCGCAGAGGGGATACCCTTTCAAGTCGTACCCGGCATTACAGCAGCGTTGGGAGCTTCTGCTTATGCGGGTATCCCATTGACCCATCGGGAGCACGCGCAAAGCGTCACCTTTATTACAGGACACTGCCGTGAAAATGGCAGTGAATTAGATTGGCCTGCGCTGGCGCGAGGCAATCAAACACTGGCAATTTACATGGGGACCATAAAAGCCGCTTTAATCAGCCAGAAGTTGATTTCACATGGTAGAGACGGTAACACCCCCGTTGCTGTAATTGGTTGTGGCACTCGTCCAGAACAGCAGGTACTGACCGGAGCCTTATCCGAGCTGGAACGATTGGCTCAAGAAGCGCCATCCCCCGCCTTGCTGGTAGTCGGAGAAGTGGCTCAACTCCACCATCAGATAGCATGGTTTGAACAGCAATCTATTGTTCAAACACAATTAATTGAACAAGAAAATGCTGCTGGTCAAGTAAATCGCCCTGCTGTGATTGATTTAGTATAAGGAATGCTCAATGGACGAAAAAAGACTGACACACTTACAACAACTTGAAGCTGAAAGTATCCATATCATTCGGGAAGTAGCTGCTGAATTTGCCAACCCTGTCATGCTCTATTCGATTGGCAAAGATTCCTCTGTGATGCTGCACCTTGCACGTAAAGCGTTTTATCCGGGAAAACTGCCATTCCCTTTATTGCACGTAGATACAGGCTGGAAATTTCAGGACATGTATGACTTCCGTGATCGCACAGCGGAAAAGTATGGCTTTGAATTGCTGGTTTACCGCAATCCACAAGGAGAGGCATTAGGAATTAATCCTTTTATTCATGGCAGTGCAAAACATACCGATATCATGAAAACAGAAGGGTTGAAGCAGGCTCTGGATAAATACGGCTTTGATGCCGCATTTGGCGGAGCACGGCGTGATGAAGAAAAATCACGGGCCAAAGAGCGCATCTACTCATTCCGTGACCGTTCCCATCGTTGGGACCCCAAAAATCAGCGCCCTGAACTTTGGCGCAACTATAACGGCCAGATTAACAAAGGGGAAAGTATCCGTGTCTTTCCGTTATCCAACTGGACAGAACTGGATATCTGGCAATACATCTATCTGGAACAGATTGATATCGTACCCCTTTATTTTGCTAAATCCCGTCCGGTTGTTCGGCGTGATGGAACATTGATCATGGTTGATGATGATCGAATCGACCTGAAAGCCGGGGAAGTGATTAGCCAGCACAAGGTGCGTTTCAGAACACTGGGGTGCTGGCCGTTGACTGGGGCTGTGGAATCAGAAGCAGAAACGTTGCCGGAAATCATAGAAGAAATGTTGATATCAACCACCAGCGAACGGCAAGGGCGCTTGATTGATAGTGATCAGTCAGGATCTATGGAACTGAAAAAGCGTCAGGGTTATTTTTGAGGAGTCCAGATATGCCAGCACTTGCACATAATGAAATCATTGCTAGTCAGATCAAGCAGCAAGGCGGAGTTGAAGCCTATCTTCGGGTACAGCAGGAAAAAGGGTTACTGCGTTTTTTGACCTGCGGCAGCGTGGATGATGGTAAAAGTACACTCATTGGCCGCTTGCTGCATGACACCCGCCAAATTTATGAGGATCAACTTGCAACCTTACAAAGTGATAGCAAGCGAATAGGGACTCAGGGTGAAAAACTCGATTTGGCGTTATTAGTTGATGGATTGGCTGCTGAGCGAGAACAAGGCATCACCATTGACGTGGCATACCGCTATTTCTCCACGGAAAAGCGTAAATTCATCATTGCGGACACTCCGGGACATGAACAATATACCCGCAATATGGCTACAGGCGCCTCAACCAGTGAGCTATCCATTTTATTGATAGATGCACGAAAAGGTGTTCAGGAACAAACCCGTCGTCACAGTTTTATCAGTACATTACTGGGTATTCGTCACTTGGTAGTGGCAGTCAATAAAATGGATTTGATTGAATATCAACAAGATATATTTGAACAGATCAAGCAAGATTATTTGAATTTCGCGGCACAATTACCTACTGACCTCAATATCTATTTCGTTCCAATCTCGGCATTGGAAGGGGATAACATCGTTAGTCACAGCGAAAAAATGGCGTGGTATACAGGGAAAACGCTATTGAGTATCCTAGAATCTGTGGACGTAAAAACAAAAGCGACGGAGCAGCCTCTGCGTTTTCCCGTACAGTATGTGAATCGCCCTGATCTTGATTTTCGTGGATACAGCGGCACATTGTCGTCAGGGATTTTACGGCAAGGGCAGCAAATTAAAGTTATGCCATCTGGTGTTATTTCTACGGTGGAAAGAATTGTCACTTTTAACGGGGATCTGACATTTGCAGTGCCCGGAGAAGCTATCACCATCGTATTAAAGGACGAAATAGACATCAGCCGTGGTGATTTGCTGGTCGCCGTTGACAATCAAATGAAAGTGGCTCGCCATGCTTTAGTTGATGTTGTCTGGATGTCAGAACAGCCGCTGATTCAAGGGCAAAGTCTGGATATCAAAGTTGCCGGCAAGAAAAGCCGGGGGAAAATCGACAACATCCAATATCAGGTAGATATTAACAATTTGACTCAAAAGGTTGCGATCGAATTACCCCTTAATGCAATAGGGCTGGTGGAATTTTCATTTGATGAACCATTACTGCTCGACAGCTATGCACAAAATGCGGATATCGGTGGCATCATCCTGATTGATCGCTTAACCAATGTGACTGTGGGGGCGGGGTTGGTGCGTGAAATCCAACTAGATGTTTACGAAGAGCCTAAAGAATACAGTGAATTTGAACTGGAATTTAACCAATTAGTTCGCCGCCATTTCCCTCACTGGGGAGTACGTGATCTACTGGGAGGAAAATAAGTGGCTCAGAATATTGTCTGGCATTCACATGCCCTGAATCGGGCACAGCGAGAAAGTGTAAATGGACATCCTGCACTGGTGATTTGGTTCACGGGGCTATCTGGCTCAGGAAAATCTACCCTTGCAGGCGTATTGGAGCAGGCATTATTTTCACAGGGAGTCAAAACGTACTTACTGGATGGCGATAATGTTCGTCATGGTCTGTGCAGTGATTTGGGGTTTTCTGAAATCGATCGGCAGGAAAATATCAGGCGGATCGGTGAAGTCTCAAAATTGATGGTTGATGCAGGGCTGGTTGTATTGACGGCATTTATTTCTCCCCATAGAGCAGAACGGCAAAAAATACGCGAATTAATGGAAGAAGGTCAATTTATTGAAGTGCATGTCGATACATCACTGGCGGTATGTGAATCCCGTGATCCCAAGGGATTATATAAAAAAGCACGAGCGGGAGAATTGCGCAATTTCACTGGAATTGATGCTGCTTATGAAGCTCCCGAACAGCCAGATGTACATTTGGATGGCTCACAGCCTGTAGATTCTTTGATTGAAAAATTACTTTTTGTATTGAAAAACCGCGGTCTCCTGCCAGCTTAACGACCACACCTAACAGACCATCATGAAACACATTATTATTGTTAGTAGAATAATGTGTTTCTACACTTACTTATTTAATTCAATGCATTTTTATGATGCCATGAAATGAAATCATATTTTGAAATGATGTTTTGGCTGGTTTTGTGAGAGTAAGTAGCGTCATGCTTTCAGTTATGGGATGATTAGCGGGTTTTCAGGGGGGGAGATGGGTAAGTTAACGCTACTATTACTGGTTCTACTGGGCTGGTTGCAGTATTCGCTGTGGCTCGGAAAAAATGGTATTCACGATTATATGCAGGTCAAGGCCGAAGTTGAGAAACAAGAGGCGAATAATCTTAAACTTAAGGCAAATAATGAGCAGCTATTTGCTGAAGTTCAGGATCTCAGGAATCTTAAAGGGAATCTGGAGGCGATTGAAGAACGCGCTCGTAATGGATTGGGCATGATCAAGCCAGGAGAGTCTTTTTATCGTATAGTGCCTGATACCTCAAAACATAATGCAAAATAGCTTTTACATTAAAACAGTAAATAATAATTGAAATGAATAAGTCACGACTTCATTCCCCAGCTGATGTTTCTCTTTCCGGCAATGCCTTTGTTGAAGATCATGAAATTATTACCTTGATCCCAGCTGCGGGCATCGGTAGTCGGATGAAATCTGATTGCCCAAAACAGTATCTCGATATTGCCGGAAAAACTATTCTTGAACATACCGTGGCGGCATTGTTTGAGCATCCTCGTATACAACGCATTATTATTGTGTTGAATCCTGCTGACACCCAATTTGCGCAATTACCTATCGCTTCTGATCCAAGAATTGCGACAGTCATTGGTGGTGAAGAACGAGCCGATTCGGTATTGGCTGGATTGGATTATTTGGTTGGTTTGCCTACAGACAAGGCAATTTGGGTTTTGGTGCACGATGCCGCCCGCCCTTGTCTTCATAGAAATGATCTCGATAGCCTGCTGCGGCTTATTGATCACCGTGCAGAATCCCCTGACGTATGCGGTGGCCTTTTGGCTTCTCCAGTGAGGGATACCATGAAACGTATGGTATCTCTATCAGTGAAAAAAGAATCAGTGGAAAAAGAACCATCCACAACTAACCACACATTGATTGCTCATACCGTTGATCGCAACGGGCTTTGGCATGCCCTGACCCCACAATTATTCCCTTTGCAGCTATTGCGTGATTGCTTGATCAAAGCACTTGCAGAACAAGCCTGTATTACCGATGAATCTTCGGCGCTGGAGTATTGTGGCTATCGTCCCGTACTGATCAATGGACGGGCGGACAATATAAAAGTGACTCAACCTGAAGATTTGGCACTGGCTGAATTTTACCTATCCCGAAAATCTAAGGAATCTATCGTATGAGAATTGGACACGGTTTTGATGTGCATAAATTTGGCGGAGAAGGGCCATTGATCATTGGCGGTGTCCGCATTCCTTATGAGCAAGGATTAATTGCCCATTCAGACGGTGATGTCGCTTTGCATGCTGCCACAGATGCCCTATTGGGAGCCGCGGCACTGGGAGATATTGGTAAATTATTTCCTGATACCGATCCGGCCTTTAAAGGCGCGAACAGTCGTGAATTACTGAAAGAAGCTTATCGTCGTATCCGTGCAAAGGGCTATCGGATAGGAAATCTGGATATCACCATTATTGCACAGGCTCCGAAAATGTTGCCGCATATTCCCCAGATGCGGGTTAATCTGGCAGAGGATCTTGAGTGCCATATGGATGATATTAACGTTAAAGCGACAACAACAGAAAAACTGGGATTTGTTGGTCGTAAAGAAGGTATTGCCTGCGAAGCAGTCGCTTTGTTGGTAAAGGAATCAGCATGATATTGAGTGAATTACATTGGCTTCATGGCCGACCGGAAGCGAGCGGTATTGTTAAAGCTACACCAGAAGATTTTATTGTTCGCGAAGATTTAGGATTTTCTCCTGATGGAGAAGGCGAACATTTAATGGTACATATCCGTAAAACGGGATGTAATACCCAATTTGTAGCGGATAATCTTGCTCGTTTTGCCAAAATTCCGGCTCGTTCTGTCAGTTATGCGGGTTTGAAAGATCGCAGTGCAGTTACGGAACAGTGGTTCTGCCTGCATTTGCCGGGAAAACAGGATCCGGATTTAACGGCATTTCAACTTGAAGGTTGTGAAATATTGGCAACTTCCCGTCAGAAACGCAAACTACGGATTGGTGCATTGAAAGGCAATGATTTCACTTTGGTATTAAGAGAAATCTCTGACCAACAATCTGTGGAAAAACGTTTGCAGCAAATAGCGCAAACTGGTGTGCCGAATTACTTTGGTGAACAGCGTTTCGGGCGAGGTGGACAAAATTTGGTTCAGGCTCAGCGCTGGGCGGCTGATGAAATCCATGTTAAAGAACGCAGTCGCCGCAGTTTTTATCTTTCTGCCTGTCGGAGCGCTATGTTTAATACTATCGCCAGCACACGTATCGCACAGGGTGAACATCAGCAGGTAAAAAATGGTGATGCATTACAATTAACAGGACGTGGTAGTTGGTTTGTGGCTGATGAATCAGAATTGTCAGTATTGCAGCAGCGGGTCATGGATGGGGAATTACAGATAACCGCTCCTTTGCCGGGTGACAAGGCATTGGGAACACAGCATCAGGCTTTAGAGTTCGAACAACAATGCTTATTGGAATATGAATCTCTTTGGGCGTTGGTTAAACGTGAGCGCGTGGAAAGTGCCCGTCGGGCAATGTTGGTAAAACCCCTTAACCTGCATTGGGAATGGCAAGATGACCAAACTGTCACTCTCTATTTCTCTTTGCCATCGGGGAGCTTTGCAACCAGCGTTGTCAGAGAATTGATCAATCAAGATCAAAACAACACTGCGGATATTGCGGAATAATGGTTTCAGCTAATCCCACAATGTCTTCATAGCAATATTTTCATAACAATATCTTCATAACAATATTTTCATAACAGCCGTATACCAAGATACACAAGAGATGGGTGATTTAATCTGTTTTATTGGGTATCTTGGGTGCGTTTTCTTGCCCCAGTCACGTAGTTCCGGTCATATAGTTCCGGTCATATAGTTCCAGTCATATGTTTAAAGTCATATAGTTATAAATGTCTGGAAATCTATAAAGAAAAACCTACTCTTCATATCTTGTGTGGAAAAATTGCTTCGGGGAAGTCGACTCTTTCTGCAAAACTATCCCAACAATCCATGACGATTGTTATCAGCGAAGATCAGTGGTTATCTCATCTTTATGCCAGTGAAATGAAAACAGTGTCAGATTATATTCTTTGTTCATCTAAACTCAGAAATGCGATGGAACCATCATTTGATGGCTTTGTTAAAGGCCGGAATTTCTGTTGTACTCGATTTTCCTGCCAACACAATTGCCAACCGAAAATGGATGAAAGGCATTATTGATGCTACCGCAGCAGATAACTGCCTCCATTTTCTTGATGTTCCTGATGAAGTTTGCTTGGCACGCTTGCGTTTGCGTAACCAATCTGGAACACATGATTTTTCTGCTCCTCAGAAAGAGGAGGGTTTTAATATTGTGTTACATAGTTATAGAAAGGATAATTGAACTTACATACTATCCTGACTTCTGCCTGTTGAGTCCTTAATGCTTTTCTTGTGGTTGCTTGTTGGCATCTATATAGCCTGAATGCAAAGCGCTCTACAAAACTGGTAACGTCATGCTAAGATCAATCGATTTCTTAACAGCCAAACATTGTCTGATTATTGGTCACTCCAATCAAATAGGACAACGTGCAGGACAATATATAGTATCCACTTATGTCACTCTTAATAAAATCAATGAGATATATCAATGCTGCGGATATTGCTGAGTAACGATGATGGTGTCACCGCACCGGGTATTCAAACCTTAGCGGCTACATTACGGAAACACTATCATGTTCAGGTAGTTGCACCTGATCGCAACCGTAGTGGTGCATCGAACGCCTTAACACTGGATCGCCCTTTGCGTACCAACACACTGAAAAATGGTGATATTTCCGTTCAGGGAGGTACACCGACGGATTGTGTCTATTTGGGCGTGAATAATCTGGTTCATCCTCGTCCTGATATTGTCGTTTCAGGCATCAACTGTGGCCCTAACCTCGGTGATGACGTAATTTACTCTGGTACGGTTGCGGCTGCTATGGAAGGGCGCCACTTAGGGTTACCTGCACTGGCGATATCGCTCAATGGCGATAAACATTATGAAACAGCGGCAGAAGTGACAGTACGTTTATTAACTTTGCTGCAAAAAACGCCATTAAGGGCAGGCAATATTCTGAATATTAATGTGCCTGATATTCCCATTGCACAAATCAAAGGATTTCGGGTGACCCGGTGTGGTAGCCGCAGTGCGGCTGAGCAAGTCTATACTCTGGAAGATCCCAAAGGCAATATGCTTTATTGGATAGGCCCTCCGGGAGAAAAGAGTGATTTTGGGCCTGAAACGGATTTTGCGGCGGTAGAAGAAGGATTTGTTTCCATTACTCCCTTGCAGATAGACTTAACGGCTTATAAAGCCCAAGAGCTGATAAGTGATTGGTTAGCAAAAGTCGGGGATATTGGGGAATGTTAAACCGGTCAATGAAAAATCTGCTGGCGCAATTGCGTCAGCAAGGAATTAACAATGAACACTTGTTGGAGGTTATTGCTAAAGTACCTCGGGAATGTTTTGTAGATGAAGCCCTTGCTCATAAAGCATATGAAAATACCGCACTACCCATTGGTCATGGTCAAACCATATCGCAACCTTATATTGTTGCTCGCATGACAGAGTTGCTGAATTTAACCCCTGAATCCAATGTATTGGAAATTGGAACAGGATCAGGTTATCAAACAGCAATACTTGCCCACCTAGCCAGACACGTTTTTTCCGTGGAGCGGATTAAAGGGTTGCAGTGGCAGGCTAAGCGCAGACTAAAGCAACTCGACCTCCACAATATCTCAACCCGCCACGGTGATGGTTGGGATGGATGGCCATCAAAAGGTCCTTTTGACGCTATAATTGTCACCGCCGCGCCACCAGAAATTCCACAGGCGCTGATCCATCAGCTTGCCGATGGAGGCGTGATGGTTTTGCCTGTCGGTGAGCGTACTCAGTCACTGAAAGTGGTACATCGTTATGGGAATGATTTTCATGGCGACGTTATCGAACCCGTCCGTTTTGTACCCCTAATTCAAGGCGAGCTAGCATAATCAGCTAACTTATTTGAGATTTAATTTCAAATTAGCTGTTCTTTTTTCTGAAATTAAGCAAAATGTTTCGCTTAAAATCTTTTGTGATTCTAAATTTCTTTATAAATCATCATTATTTGCATTTATATTTGCCTTTATAGGGGAATAAGGTATGAATCTAGAAAACCCAGTGAAAAAAATAAAGTGGATAATTACCAGTACCGTTATGGGCATTGTACTGGTAGGTTGTAGCAATACACCAAATCGCCCTGCCCCGATAGTGAATATCGATAATAAGGAGAAAAACGGAGAATTATTCTCTAGACCGTCATCAATTTCGACACCAATGCCATCTTCTGCTCCTCCAATATTAACGAATCGCGCATCAGATAATCATGCTGCCAGAAACCGTCAGTTAGTGAATGATGCTGCTAATAGTCGTTCGTCTCAAGGGAAAATTACCTATAACCGTAACTACGGGAATATCCCCAAAGGAAGCTACAACGGGAATACCTACACGGTTAAACACGGAGATACCTTATTCTACATAGCTTGGATTACAGGCGATGATTTTCGTGACATTGCTCACAAAAATAATATCTTAGAGCCTTATAGCTTAAATGTTGGTCAAGTCCTGAGAATAGGTAATGCAACCTCCAGAAATGGTGTATTAATAGCATCAAATAGCACCCAATCTGAAATTAAGCAGGTTGATTTTCAAAAAATTAATGCGTATCCTGCAAATATTGATAGACCAAGGTCAGAAAAAATGTTGCCAAGAGCAACTATTTCTGTTAGCGACAGTACTGCTTCAAAAGTATCTACAGCAACAGATACGGAGATAAATAGCGCTATTAACGGTATTGCTACCATTAATAGTTGGAGATGGCCGGCAGAAGGAAAAATTCTTGAAGGTTTCTCTGATTCTCAAGGAGGGAATAAAGGCATTGATATTGCGGGGAGTCGTGGTCAACCCGTATTTGCAACAGCCCGTGGGAAAGTGGTTTATGCCGGAAATGCATTACGTGGATATGGAAATCTAATAATTATAAAACACAACGACGACTATCTAAGCGCCTATGCGCACAACGACACAATGTTGGTTCGTGAGCAGCAAGATGTCCAAGCGGGGCAAAAAATTGCCGCTATGGGTAGTTCCGGAACAAGTTCAGTAAGATTGCATTTTGAAATTCGCTATAAGGGAAAATCCGTAAACCCGCTGCGTTATCTTCCGCAGCGATAAACCGGGGCAGGATCTGAAACTCCTGCCCGCATTATCATGGGTAGGAGCAGCTGATGAGCCTTGAAGTTAATGAGTTGTATGATGATGCGGACTTAGACGAAAGTAGCATGGAAGCTGATGACTTTGATGAAGTGTCGCTGAAAAGTGAGAGTGATGTAACTGGTCTTGATGAAGATTTGGATTTGTTGCAAGGAGTGAACCAACGGGTTCTTGATGCGACACAGCTTTATCTAGGAGAGATTGGTTTCTCACCTCTGCTGACAGCAGAGGAAGAGGTTCTTTTTGCCAGACGGGCATTGCGGGGAGATATTGCTGCACGCCAACGTATGATTGAAAGTAACTTGCGGTTGGTTGTAAAAATATCCCGCCGTTACAGCAATCGTGGATTGGCACTGCTAGATCTGATTGAAGAAGGTAACCTTGGGCTTATTCGTGCGGTGGAAAAATTTGATCCTGAAAGAGGTTTTCGTTTTTCTACTTATGCAACATGGTGGATTCGTCAAACAATTGAACGTGCCATCATGAATCAAACGCGCACAATTCGTCTGCCTATTCACATAGTCAAAGAGTTGAATGTCTATTTACGTACTGCAAGAGAGCTGGCACACAAATTGGATCATGAACCCAGTATCGAAGAAATTGCGGACAAACTGGATAAACCCGTTGAAGACGTGAGCCGTATGATGCGGCTTAACGAACGCATTACTTCTGTCGATACACCAATTAGTGGTGATTCAGATAAAGCATTATTGGATACTTTATCTGATGAAAATGATTCAGGGCCGGAAACAACCATTCAAGATGATGATATGAAACAAAGCATTGTGAAATGGTTGTTTGAACTGAATGCAAAACAGCGCGAAGTACTAGCCCGTCGTTTTGGGTTGCTTGGATACGAAGCAGAAACATTAGAAGATGTTGGGCGAGAAATTGGATTAACAAGGGAGAGAGTTCGTCAAATTCAAGTTGAGGGATTGCGTCGTCTTAGAGATATATTGCATACCCAAGGTTTGAATATGGAATCATTATTCCATACTTAATTCTTTATACCTGAGAAATTTCAAATTGCAGCGTAGTGGAAAATAAATGTATTTCCAGAAACAGTGATAACTGGATGATAGGAATGTGTGAAAGTAATTCACGAAGTGGCAATTAGAAAGATAAAGTATATTAGGTAGTAATCCTATAGTAATTCAAAGGTGGGCTAAATAAGCCCACCTTTTATTCACTTATTTATATTTCTATTATCACTGAGGGTTTTATAGATTAATTTCAGGTAATGGGAATACCACTATGAAATTTGAAATCATGATCGGTCGTTTGAATAAGTTCCGCTTCAATCTGACCAAAATAATTTACCCTTGCTGTAATATCTTCTTTGGATATCGATTGAGCCAGTGTCAGATAATCTTGATAATGGCGAGCTTCTGAACGAAGAAGGGAAATATAAAATTTACCTAAATCCTCATCCAGATGGGGAGCTAATTTTGCGAAACGTTCACATGAACGTGCCTCAATATAGGCTCCGATAATCAATTTATCAACCAACGTATAAGGCTCATGATTGGTAATATGCTGAAATAGAGATTTAGCATAGCGGCTGGCACTGATATTGTCGTAGCTTATTCCTCGGGCATCCATGATTTCTAATACCTGATAAAAATGATGCAACTCTTCTTTAATCAATAACACCATCTTATCAATGAGATCCTGGCTATAAGGTGATTTTGCCCGGGCAATAATTTGCTTGGTGGCTTGGTTTTTTCCTTTCAATGAATGGATATCGCCAATTTTTTTATAGGCAAAATCCTCATAGGGCTGAAACCAAGCTAACAGCGTATCCGCACTCTCAGGATCAACAGCATATTTACGAATTAAGAACATGGCACTTTGTGCCGCTTTTAGTTCACATAGCAGATGATCGCGCAACAAAATCGGCAAGTTTTCGGGTTGCCGAGCCTTTTCTACCCATTGGTCAGGCGTTTCGCACTGTAAAAACTGATAAATGGGTGCTAACAGATTGGTATCAAACTTTATTGTTGTTCCATTTATCGTTGTTCCATTTATCGCTGTTTCATTCATTGCTATTCCATTCATTGTTAAACCATATCTTTCAGACGATAAATCCATTCCAGTGCCTGACGTGGTGTCAGGGTATCTGGGTTAAGGTTTTCCAATGCTTCAACGGCCGGAGAGGTTTCTTCTGACAGCAGGGTTAATTGTGGTGTATCGACATGGCTTGCTGTCGCGTTATTGGAGAGCGATTCTAACTCTTTCAACTTTTGACGGGCGCGTTTAATCACATCGCGCGGAACACCAGCCAGCGAGGCAACAGCGAGTCCATAACTCTTGCTTGCTGCTCCTTCCTGCACATTGTGCATGAAAGCAATGGTATCGCCATGCTCGACAGCATCAAGATGAATATTGACGACACCTTCCAGTTTTTCAGGCAGGGTTGTCAGTTCGAAATAGTGAGTCGCAAACAGTGTCATCGCCTTGATGCGGTTAGCTAAATTTTCAGCACAAGCCCAAGCAAGGGATAAACCATCATAAGTTGATGTACCACGCCCGATCTCATCCATCAAAACCAAACTGTATTCCGTCGCGTTATGCAAAATATTAGCAGTTTCGGTCATTTCCACCATAAAGGTAGAACGTCCTGATGCCAGATCATCAGATGCCCCGACACGAGTGAAGATGCGATCTACAGGGCCAATAACCGCTTTTTCGGCAGGAACGAAGCTTCCAATATAAGCCAGCAACGTAATCAAAGCTGTCTGACGCATATAGGTACTTTTCCCGCCCATATTCGGCCCTGTAATAATCAGCAAACGGCGTTGTGATGAGAGTGCCAATGGGTTAGCAATAAACGGCTCGCTCAATACTTGTTCGACAACCGGATGTCTACCGTTAGTGATCTGGATACCGACTTTATCCGTCAGTATCGGGCAGGTGTAATTCAGGGTTTCAGCACGTTCAGCAAGGTTTGCCAGTACATCCAGCTCTGACAGCGCCTCGGCACAGGTCTGTAAATCGGCAAGATGAGGCAGCAACAAATCGAACAACTCTTCGTACAAGGCCTTTTCGATGGCAAGTGCTTTGCCTTTGGAAGTCAGTACCTTGTCTTCATATTCTTTTAATTCAGGAATGATATAGCGTTCTGCATTTTTCAGCGTTTGACGGCGAACATAATGGATCGGCACTAAATGGCTTTGTCCCCGACTGACCTGAATATAGTAACCATGCACTCCATTGAAACCCACTTTCAGGGTATCAATGCCGTGTTTTTCACGTTCGCGGATCTCCAGTTTATCCAGATAATCACTGGCTCCATCGGCCAATGCTCGCCACTCATCCAGTTCGGCATTATAACCTGTGGCGATTACACCACCGTCACGCACTAAAACAGGAGGCGTTTCGACAACTGCATTCTCCAGCAGTGCCTGCAATTCATCAAAATGTCCCACCCGCTGCTGTAGCGCCTGAATATAAGGGGAATCAGAAGATGTCATGATCTGGTGAATGTCGGGCAATTGTTGGAACGCGTGGCGCATTCTGGCTAAATCACGGGGACGGGCAGAACGGAGAGCAAGACGGCCAAGCACACGTTCTAAGTCACCAACCTGACGCAAAAATGGCTGCAATTCATAACCGATTTCCTGTAATGCGGAAATGGCTTGCTGACGATTTTCCAGCACATATTTATTGCGAATTGGCGTATGCAGCCAGCGTTTTAGCATGCGGCTGCCCATTGGTGTCACACACTGGTCGAGTACCGAAGCCAGTGTATTCTCAGTGCCACCGGATAAATTTTGCGTCAATTCCAGATTACGGCGGGTGGCGGCATCCATAATGACCGTTTCCTGCTGACGCTCTATCGTAAGACTACGAATATGAGGCAGGGCAGTGCGCTGAGTATCTTTAACATATTGCAGCAAACAGCCTGCTGCCCGTAGGGCAAGCGTCGCCTTTTCCACACCGAAGCCAATCAGGTCACGGGTGCCAAATTGCAAATTAAGTTGCTGTCTTGCCGTATCCAGCTCAAATTCCCACATTGGGCGTCGACGCAGGCCGTGACAACGTTCTATCAATGCCATATGACCAAAGGCTTCAGGATAGAGCAATTCCGCAGGACGGGTACGTTGCAATTCTGCGGCAATAGTATCTTCATCGGTCATTTCGGAGACGCGGAAACGGCCAGAAGTGATATCCAGCGTCGCGTAACCAAAACCTTGGCTATCATGCCAGATAGCAGCCAGCAGATTATCCTGACGCTCCTGTAGCAAAGCTTCATCAGTGACTGTGCCGGGCGTGACAATACGCACAACTTTGCGTTCAACAGGGCCTTTACTGGTTGCAGGATCGCCAACTTGTTCGCAGATCGCCGCAGATTCGCCGAGATGAACCAGTTTTGCCAGATAGTTTTCGATTGCGTGATAAGGAACCCCCGCCATGGGAATGGGCTGACCAGCCGATTGTCCGCGTTTGGTCAGGGAGATATCCAGTAACTTCGCCGCCTTTTTGGCATCGTCAAAGAACAACTCGTAAAAATCTCCCATCCGATAGAGTAGCAGGATATCCGGGTGCTGTGATTTCAGGCGCAGATACTGCTGCATCATGGGAGTATGGCTATCTAAATCCTTTGCTGGAGATTCTTTCATATTGACTTGATTCAATTCTATTATTCCTGTTGACTTAGTTGTGCCATCGACGCTCAGTCAACTCATCTAAATGACAAAACCTAAATATAATCAGCTAAGGATGGAATGCTAATGAACCTCATCCTGGGCGAAAACGCTATCTTATCACTGATAATCTGTGTGATTCATCTGTGGATTCGATTAGGAAGATTTTGTCGTTAGGTTAGCAGGAATACTCGCAGGAATGTATCAGATTTTTTCACTATTCAGCAGGATTGCGAAGCGGCTCGATTTAATCCTTATCATCGTGACATTATGCTTTTTTAACTCAACTGGCTGAAATTTGTTGTTTGTTAATCGTCCCCAACCTAAAAGAGCTTATATATTGACATTAGGCGGGCGTGCTTTAATTTGCTAATCGCCCTGAGCGGATGTCAAAGCCGCATATACTCTGGAGATTCCATCAATGAATATCACGTTAGAAGGAAGCATATTGAATTTTTCAGGGGAAAAAATTTTATCGGGGGAAACATCAGATTTGCCATTAATCCATTTAAACATTTCCAGATAATCTTCATGGCTTGGATCGTTGATAATATTGATTAGATCAATATAGCCATATGTACCACCGGAATCTTCTGGCGGACAGGCTTGTTGACCATCAAGGCAGGAAATTTTTAATTGATGAGTCGTAAGAAAAGTAGGACGGTTTTTGTCCACTGAAATTATAGTATGAAGGGATTTATATTGGAATATGAACTTTTTTAGACAAATTTGAGATAAACATTGGCTTGAGTTGTTAACGAATGTAAGTGCATTATTAAAAAGGAACCTACATAACTAAAATTAAGAGAAAAAACAATATGACGAGAAACAACGGAATACTGATAAAAGGTATGGACGAAATAAAAAAGATGGAAATAGCGGGGCGCTTGACTGGTCAGGTGCTTGAAGCTGTTCGTTCGATTATCGTGCCAGGTATTACGACCCTTGAAATTGATTCATTTTGCCATGATTACATTATCAATACCCTTGATGCGATACCGGGCAGCTTAGGGCAATATGGTTTTCCTTATACGGTCAATACGTCAGTAAATCACGTTGTTTGTCATGGTTGGCCTTCGGAAAAGAGGTTGAAAAATGGAGATATCGTTAATGTGGATGTCACCGTCAAAAAAGAGGGATATTACGGCGATAGCAGCATTACATTTTGTGTCGGTGATGTGCCATCTCACGCCAAGCGTTTGGTCAATGTGACTCAAGAGTGTCTATATAAGGCGATTAAGATCGTTAAGCCGGGAATCACTCTGGGGGATATCGGTCATACGATACAGCAGCATGCCGAAGCAAATAATTACACAGTAGTGCGTGAATATTGTGGTCATGGCATTGGTCGCAGCATGCATGAGGAGCCACAAGTTCTGCATTACGGTAAGGCGGGAGAAGGTATCATCTTGGAAGAGGGGATGACTTTCACTATTGAACCTATGATTAACCAAGGCAAAAAGGATGTTAAGCTGCATAAAGATGGCTGGACAGTAACGACTAAAGATCGCCGGTTATCGGCTCAGTTTGAGCATACTATCCTGGTAACTTGTGATGGTTTTGAAGTATTGACTCTGCGGGATGAAGAACGTGAGGCTTTTGAACATTACTTGTCAACCAGCCAATAGCTCACTATTTATTGCGTAATAAAATTGTGTAATAACTAAACCTGATTCTGTGTTATACGGTATTGGGTTTTATTTTGCCATTAAATAAATCTTTTTCTTTATAATGCAAAATCGTCAAAATCGGGCAATAGTTTGCAAAATGCTCTTTAAAAGAAAAAACTTTCTTTGTGAAATCAATCGGATTATTGATTAGTGAAATCAGGTAAACTTACCCTCATCCTCAAGTTTGGCTACAATGATTGTATGTTGGATTTTTGAACAAAATCTATGGGTAGGGTTTTGTTCAAACACAATGAATTTACTTAAAATGAATTTACTAAATAGAAATTTAGCTACGGCTATTTGAAATGACAGGGTGATTATGTCTTGGTTTTATAAAAACAAGAATTCCTCTTGTTTTATTGTTCTTTTTTCTCTTATTTTTCTTATACATAAATGTTTGGGGTATCAATTAAAACTGATATATGTCTTCAGTGCCTTTGCACTCTTTTTATTTTTGGTCGCAACAAGTAAACGAGTATATATCTTTTTGATCGCTTTTTTCTCTCTGGTGGGGATACTCTACACCCCAATTGGCCTCAATTACGGTTATCCAGATGTCAATGCGGTGGGATCATTAATCTATACAAATAGGAATGAAACAGCGGAGTATATTAGCGGGCTTTCGATTTCAACTTATTTAACGGTCATAGCCATTTTTGTTCTGATGATATTTGCGTTTAAGCTAAATATCACCTTATCAGGTAAAAGTAAAAAGGGATTATTGGCCCTGTTTTTCATCTCGGCTTTCTGGTCGCCAGCCAAAGGGTATATAAAATCGGGTTTTGTGAAGATAGTTCGGAACTTTTGAATATCAGTTTACCGGAGATTCGCTTCTTCACTGATACCTATCGAAGCTACCAGAAAGTCATGTCAGAAAATAACCGGTTTGCCAAGATTATCCAATATAGGGATGACTGGCAGCCAGTGGTGAAAGAAGAAAAATATGACACATATATAATGGTTATTGGTGAAAGTGTCCGAAAAGATTTTATGAATTCCTATGGGTTCCCGGATAAAAATACCCCTTGGTTGGACAAAGTGAATGCGACAGTGTTAACCAACTACATTTCTGCGGCACCGTCAACACAACTATCGCTGACTAACTCTCTGGCGGTTCGTGAAGCAAATGAAATTCAATTGAACAACAGTATTGTTTCGCTGGCGAAAAAAGCGGGATTTGAAACTTACTGGTTGTCTAATCAGGGAATGAAAGGAGGCTTTGATTCTCCTGTAGCGCTGATTGGGCAGCAGGCCAATCATTATACTTTTCTAAAAGAAGGTAATTCAGATGATCGCAGTTATATGCCGGATGAAAATTTATTGCCTTATATTCGTAAGGCATTAGTGAAGAATGAACAGAAGAAAAAGCTGATTGTTATTCACTTAATGGGTTCGCATCCACAACCTTGTGCCAGAACTGATGAGAAGTACAGCACCTATTTTCATTCCAAGAATATTTCATGTTATCTCCAGAGCATCCACAATACGGATCGCCTGCTGGCTGATATTGAAAATATTGCCAACAAAAATCAATTGCACTGGACAATGCTCTACTTTGCGGATCATGGTTTGTCATTTGTGAATAAGAACAGCGATAGTGAAAACCTGACCCATGACGATGCTAATAAGCAGAACTATCAAGTTCCTTTTATTATCACTGGTTACGACTATTCTGACAAAAACCGTTCTGACAAAAACCATTCCAACAAAAATATAATAGATGCTCACCGCAGCGGTCTGAATCTATTGCCTATGTTATCCACATGGTTGGGTATTGAGGAATCTCGTTTGGTATCCAAATGTGATTGGTTTTCCAATCAAAAGTGCCAGAACCAGCATACAGTGATTTCATTTAGTAACGAATATAAAGATTTTAATCAATTGCAGGATGATGCCATTAACTTCGATTGATAAATATACCTTTGTCTTTCAAATGGTAGCTTTTTTGATTGCACTGCAATTTTGAAATCTATTGGGTAAGTGACTGATATCACAAAATTTGCTGCATGTTTTATGTGTGTGAACCATTGATTGATGGATTTTGACCGCTTAATGCAGTATTCAACCGCTGGCCTAGATCTTCCCAGTCTTACCAGAAAGAGTTTTATATCATGGTGCAGTGTGACGAGGAGTACATACCTTTATATGGGTATTATTTTTTTATATGGGTATTACCTTTATATGAGTATCACTTCTTTCCGGCTATAGATAGCCGGTTTATGGAGTAGAAAGTAAAAATTTAATAATGATTTGCTGTTCGTCTTACTATGGAAAGGAAGTTTTATGAACAATAATAAATTCTTAAAGCATATCCCCTGGATGATATTGGGGATAATTGGCGCATCCTGCCTTGGGGTTGTTGCGCTGCGTCGGGGAGAACACATTAGTGCTTTGTGGATCATCGTCGCTTCCGTTGCGGTTTACTTGGTTGCTTATCGGTATTACAGCCTTTATATCGCCACTAAGGTGATGAAGTTGGATGCTACGCGAGCAACGCCTGCGGTCGTCAATAATGACGGTTTGAACTATGTTCCCACCAACAAAAATGTCCTGTTTGGCCACCACTTTGCCGCCATTGCAGGGGCTGGCCCATTGGTAGGGCCGGTATTGGCGGCACAGGTTGGTTATCTGCCGGGAACATTGTGGTTATTGGCAGGGGTTGTACTTGCCGGGGCAGTGCAGGACTTTATAGTGCTGTTTATCTCCTCACGCCGCAATGGGGCATCACTGGGTGAGATAGTCAAAGAAGAAATGGGGCGTGTGCCGGGAACAATTGCCCTGTTTGGTTGCTTCTTAATCATGATCATTATTCTGGCGGTATTGGCGTTAATCGTCGTGAAAGCACTGGCAGAAAGCCCGTGGGGCGTATTCACTGTTTGCTCAACAGTGCCGATTGCGCTTTTCATGGGGATCTACATGCGATATATCCGTCCGGGTCGTGTGGGTGAAGTTTCCGTGATTGGGATTCTCATGCTGATTGCTGCCATTTGGTTTGGTGGTGTTGTCGCAGCAGACCCTTACTGGGGACCAGCGCTGACTTTCAAAGATACCACCATCACTTATGCGCTGATCGGTTACGCCTTTATCTCTGCATTATTGCCAGTTTGGCTTATTTTGGCTCCACGTGACTATCTGGCAACTTTCCTGAAGATTGGGGTAATTGTTGGTCTTGCGATTGGGATTGTCATTCTGAACCCTGAGCTGAAAATGCCAGCCGTCACACAGTATATTGATGGCACAGGGCCGGTTTGGAAAGGAACGTTGTTCCCATTCTTGTTCATTACTATTGCTTGTGGTGCGGTGTCTGGTTTCCATGCCCTGATCTCTTCGGGAACGACACCTAAATTGTTGGCAAATGAAAAAGATGCACGTTTCATTGGTTATGGTGCGATGTTGATGGAATCATTTGTGGCGATCATGGCACTGGTGGCCGCATCCATCATTGAGCCGGGCCTGTATTTTGCCATGAATACCCCTCCGGCAGCGTTGGGTATTACCATGCCTGACCTGCATAACTTGGGTACTGCCGAAGCACCGATGATTATGGATTCTTTGAAAGAAGTAACAACTCATGCGGCAGCAACTGTAAGCTCTTGGGGCTTTGTGATTTCGCCAGATCAAATTCTGCAAACAGCAAAAGACATTGGTGAACCATCTGTCCTGAACCGGGCTGGGGGAGCGCCAACCTTGGCGGTAGGAATTGCCTACGTATTCCATCAGATTATACCTGCGGCAGATATGGGTTTCTGGTATCACTTCGGTATTCTGTTTGAAGCCCTGTTCATCCTGACGGCGCTGGACGCAGGTACACGCTCCGGTCGTTTCATGTTGCAGGATCTCTTGGGTAACTTTGTTCCATTCCTGAAAAAAACAGATTCCCTGATAGCGGGCATCATTGGTACAGCAGGTTGTGTAGGACTATGGGGTTATTTGCTGTATCAGGGTGTGGTTGATCCATTGGGCGGTGTTAAGAGCCTGTGGCCGCTGTTTGGTATCTCCAACCAGATGTTGGCCGCTGTCGCGTTGGTATTGGGCACGGTTGTGCTGATCAAGATGAAACGCACTCAATATATTTGGGTAACGGTTATTCCTGCAGTTTGGTTATTGATTTGTACTACATGGGCGCTGGGGCTGAAATTATTCAGCGATAACCCACGGCTTGAAGGCTTCTTCTTCCTTGCGAAAGAGTATAAGCAGCGGATTGCAGAAGGTGGAGCGGAATTGACTGCTGAGCAAATCAGTAACATGAATCACATTGTTGTGAACAACTACACCAATGCAGGTTTAAGTCTTTTGTTCCTGGTGGTGGTGTATAGCATCATTATCTATGGTATCAAAACGGCGATAAAAGCCAGCAGAAATCCGGAGCGTACCGATAATGAAACGCCTTATGTTCCAGTTCCGGAAGGTGGAGTAAAAGTCTCTTCTACGCACTGATATGATCCTTAAACTGATATCAGCTAAATCATTCTGTATCAGTAACTGCTATACCCCACATAATCAACTTTGTATTATGTGGGGTATTTTTTGGAGGGCAATTTATGTTTGGTAATCTTGGTCGGGCAGGCAAATATCTGGGGCAGGCTGCCCGTATGTTGGTGGGAGTTCCTGACTATGACACCTATGTACAGCACATGAAGGAAAACCACCCGGATAAACCTTATATGACCTATGAAGAGTTTTTTCGCGAACGCCAGAATGCTCGCTATGGTGGTGATGGAAAAGGCGGTATGCGCTGTTGTTAGAGAAACTGTTATTAGAAAAGCGGCTAAATCAGTAGAAATTATTCAGCAGTTAATGAGCATCGGGAAACGAAAATGCAACCAATATCAGTCACGATCCTGACCGGTTTTTTGGGATCAGGTAAAACGACGCTGCTGCGTCATATCCTCAATGCCAATCACGGTTATAAAATAGCCGTCATCGAAAATGAATTTGGTGAAGTCCCTATTGATAATGAATTGATTGGCGATCGAGCAACTCAGATTAAGACATTAAGCAACGGATGTATCTGTTGTAGCCGTTCAAATGAGTTGGAAGATGCATTATTGGATTTGCTGGATAGCATGGATAAAGGGCAGATCTACTTTGATCGACTGATTATTGAATGTACCGGTATGGCTGATCCCGGCCCGATTACACAAACTTTCTTTTCTCATGAAGTTTTGTGCCAGCGTTTTTTACTTGATGGCATTATCACGCTGGTGGATGCTGTCCATGTGGAACAACAATTAGATCGTTTTTCCATTGCACAGGCGCAGGTGGGATACGCAGATAGGATCATTTTAACGAAAACAGATGTTGCTCCGGTACACGATGCCTTAGTTGAACGTTTGCAACGAATCAATGCCAGAGCACCTATTCATAAAGTCATTCAAGGTGAAGCCGATTTAGGCTTACTGTTTGATATCGAAGGCTTTATGTTGAATGATAAACTGACGGTTTCTGCTCCTGTATTTCGATTTATGCCTAAACAACAAAACTCGATCCAGTCAATTGTCATTAACTTATCACATCCCGTTGAGCTGTCAGAAGTTTCTAACCTGATGGAAGAGCTATTGCTGAATTTCGCGGATAGCCTGCTGCGTTACAAAGGAATTCTTGCTATCAAAGAGGAGACTCGTCGATTGCTGTTTCAGGGAGTTCAGCGTCTGTATAGCGCAGATTGGGACAGAGAATGGCGTGATGATGAAGTACGCGAAAGTGTGCTGGTTTTCATTGGCATGGAGCTGCCTGAACAGAAAATCCGTGAAAAATTTGCGGAGCTGCTCGGAAAATAATGAGCATTATAGATGATGATCTGAGTAATCATTTTCTTGTTATATTTCATTGACTGTTTTTTATTCTTTACTGAGCAGTGAAATCATTTATATAAATTCGCTGCTCAAGTTTAACAAGTTTAAATAGAAACTTATTTTATATATTCACCTGTTAAGTTTAAATTTCGGTAAAGCATTCCTTGATGAATTAACAAATATAAAACAATAAAAATAAAACTTATTCACAAATTGAGAGTGTTATACGTAAAAAATAATAATTTATTTTATCTAGTGGCAATCTCCACTAATTAATTTGTGGAGATTATTGCGATAACAGGTCATGTTAGTGAAAACAGCAGAAAAAATAACACAGTTATTTAGAGGGGAACTCCCAAATTCTGGAGAAACGTTTCACATTACTGGCGGTATAAATCACGGTATGTGAAATATTACGGTGCCCGAGATAATCTTGAATCAAGCGAGTATCACGACCAAGATCGGCCAATGCATAACCACAGGCATGCCTTAACATATGTGGATGTGGAGAAACACTGACCGATGCCTGCTTCCCATAACGTTTCAATAATGCATAAACTTGTTGTCGTGAAACAGGGCCGGATTTTTGGGAGAGAAATACCCACGGAGAATCGGCTTCCCGCCATTTTTGACGAATGTTTAGCCATTTTTTCAATGCTACAATTTCCTCTGGAATTAAAGGGTGTGTGGTTGAAAGCCCGCCTTTTAACCGTCTGATATGAATGATCGCTGAATTTAGATCGAGATCAGATAGACATAAATTACATAGCTCACTTACCCTAAAGCCGTGAATAAAACACATTAATAGCATGCAGTAATCCCGTTCTGCGTGACGTCCTTGTTTTGTTTCTGCCAAAATTGCGTCTATTTCGTATCGGGTTAAAAATTTACGTTGCTTCATGAAATTATCATTCCTATGAAATCAGAGAGATTAATTGTGAATAGCAAATTATTTAAGCCAATCGAATACAATAAGCCATTAGTATTTTTTGAATGCGATTGGAAAAATATTAAATTTATTTAATTGGAATGCCGCAACTAGAAAAATTTTTCTTCTTTTATTCGTCTTGTTTTTAATAGAAATACTAATTGAAACTTATAGATACGTGTTATGTGGCTCTGATACATAGAATGAGACATTCATAAATAGAATTCCATACATAAAGTCAACCTTATCGAACTTTGCAACTAATCATTTGGCTTGGTTTAGTTCCTAGTTTTTTATTCTTCTAACATTCTTTTTTGGTGTGCTAACTTTATATTTTTACTGCATTTAGCGAAAAAAGTAAATG
The DNA here is from genome assembly GCF_028598555.1 of Xenorhabdus anantnagensis. Lineage (GTDB taxonomy): Bacteria > Pseudomonadota > Gammaproteobacteria > Enterobacterales > Enterobacteriaceae > Xenorhabdus > Xenorhabdus anantnagensis. The sequence continues at coordinate 147,236 of NZ_JAQRFN010000007.1, read as the reverse complement.
ATTTATCTAAGCCGTTTACATAATGCATCGTAATTGACTAAAAATCATCTATTTTTATCATGTAAATGAAATTATGATTAAAATTTTAGTGTTTTACTGGTTTTTTACGCATTTTTGGAAGTGTTATTGGTGTAATGTGTTGTTAATATGATTATATTTGGTGTAATAAACCTGTTTAGAAAGGTCATTTGGCTCGTTATATTATAGTTAATAATGTTTATTATTTTGATGTTTAGTTTAAGAAATTCATCGTTTTTTGTTTAATTTATGAAATTTACTTAAACAGATATTTTTCATGATTAATAAAATATCGAACCATCATTAAAATGATTATTTTATGAAGGAAGTATGCGGAATATGATTTGATTAAGGCCAAAAAACTGCAAAAAGAAATTTATTGGCCTTATTTGCTTATTTAGGAAAAACTGACTTGGTGCGCCATAATCTCAATGATCTTCTCAAGTATCGCTCTTCTTACACATTAAATTTATTAAATATTACCTTCTTAAATGAGGCCTTTTTCGATATTGGCTTTGGGGCACTTGGATAGCGCTTATGATGGAGCTTTTATAATGGATCGTTCTTATAATGGATGGCTCTTATAATGGATAGCTCTTATAATGGATAGCTCTTTATGTCAGGAGAAGGCCAGAAAAGGGGAAACGCATAACAAGATCCCGGTAAAGATGATCAAAATGAGAGATATCCCCTTGTAATGGTGCAAACTGGGAACTTTGTAAACCAAATAGGCAGGAATGAGGCAGCCAACGATGCCAAATATTGGGCTACAGATAGAAGTAAAGCTCAACACCGGCGCATTGAGGATAATGGCGCTCCATGCCAATAAGATGGCAAAAACCATAATGCCTTTTTGAACCCACTTTTCATTGATTTTTTCGATAGGCATCAGGCGACTAAGAATATTCATGGCAATTCCTTGGCTGGCTTCGCGAAATCCGAGATAAACACCAAAAAATGCAGTCATCACAGCAAAGATATTGAGCATGATACTGACGATAATCACCCAACCACCGGGAAAAAACTGAGCGGCAATGGCCAGTGCTGAAATATTCTGTTCATAGGCTTTGATCGCTTCCTCGTGTCCCATTGCCAGTGTAAAAGAGATGGCATAGAAAAATACCGTACAAAACAGGACACCAAAGGCAATATTCATAGCTCTCAGCGCCTTATGACGGGCAACTTCACGGTTTTTCTCTCGATTGCGGTAAGAAATCACCATTGGGCTGAGTGTTTGGATAAACAGGATAGATGTAAGTGTAAAAGGCAATGTGATAATGGCTTTTTTGATCAATAGACCGAAGGGAGGCAATGCCCCAATATTGTAAAGATGCCACATACCGATCATGGAAATCCCCAATACCGCGACAACAAATAGCTTTGTTATGACCATCAGGCTGGATACTTTGAACAGCAATCGTTCCCCACGAGATGAAATCGCAACCAGCACACAAATTAGCGCCAACCCATATAGTGGATTTTTTGACATTAATTCATCGGTGACTCCAAATGTTTTCAGGTAAGAAGCACTATCATTGGTTATGGCGGTGGAATAAACAAACATCCAGATCACCAGCATAATGAAGTAGAGTATGCCTAACAGAATGCCCCAGTTCTTACCAAGATAGCCACTGATGACACTGGGATAATCTTTGCATTCTGGCGATTCTGCGAGAGTATTGATGAAGAGTCGCTGAAAAAGATACATGGCGGGATAACCAATAATGGAAGAAAGCAGGAAAACCCACAATCCCATTAACCCAACCTCAACAGGCAAGAAAACAATTCCGGCCCCGATTGCCATGCCAATACTCATAATGATCCAGCCAGTATCGGTATGGTCGAATTTTATTGCTTTTTTCCATTCTGCTTCCGTCATGTTGGCACGTTTGGCCGATGAGGATAGGTATGGCGTGTCATTGTTTTTTGTTGCTGTTTTCATAATAGCTCTCGCTTACATCTTTGGTGCTGTAATAGTATTGAACAGGTAGAGGAAGAAATGCATCACGTAAAACACCGAAAAATAACTATGCCTACTAAGTAACCACTTTTTTAGTCAGGAGTTATCGTGTGCTGACAGTAAATGATTTCAAGGAAAAAAATTCCCCTAAACATTCCATCTATTACAGTTTTTGAGAGAACAATTCCTTCATAAAGAAGAAATCGCCATTTATTGTTCTCAATGAGAAATTGCAAAGGGAGACTGGGCAAAAAAGAAAATTGGTGCTTTGTATCATTTTGATAAACAATGAAATTAATTCTCTTTGCGAAGGTGTTGTGAATATTTGTGATATTAACCATTGAAACAACCAGAAAGAAAAGTTGCGTGCTTTATCACATTTGTATCAATTCAAAACACCTTGTCAGTATTAAATCCTTTTTATTGCTAATATTATGATGTAACTCAGTATATTAATCTAGAGTTTTTTGCTAGTGAAATAGTGTGATGTATATTTTCATCCCGGCCTTCCGACTGGAAATGAAGATAAATCAATAAACCCTCTTTTACTATGGTTTTTGTGGGTAGTAGTTAGCAGAGGTTCTTAAGAGCTTAGAATAAATATTTATATACTTATTTTTATTTCCAATATTCATGATTTATATTTTGATTTAAGTGAATTTTTGCGGAATATAAATATTTTTAGATGTAACTTGATATTTATAACTATACTAAATCGATAGTTATTCCAAATTAATCATCATCCAAAATAACTTTGCGAAATAAGGCTTATTCATTAAGAAGATTCGCAATATTTTTTATTTTTAACTAGTGCCTGAGATTGAAATTAAGCTGCCTGATAATCACTCAATAAATTACCTTTTAAATTCTTAAAAATCAGTCTGTTGTCTGATTGTGACTAAGGCTTGTTTTTTAATTAAATGGACTTTTTCTGTAACAATATTTATTATCCCCTCGTTTTTATGTTAGCAGTATCCGCTGTATAAAAAACCGAACAGATTTATTTGAACATTCACTCAGGAAGATATAATAATGAAAAGCAAACTCACATTAGCCTCACTTTGTTTGGCTTCTCTCATGCTGGCTGGCTGTGCAACGGAATCATCATCAACACTTCCCGTGCAAAAAGTTACTTCTTATAAAACAACTTATGCCGGTATTCGTAGCCCGATTGCAGTGGGCAAATTCGAAAACCGTTCAAGCTACCAAAATGGCATTTTCTCTGATGGCATTGACCGTTTAGGAAACCAATCAAAAACCATCCTTGTAACTCATTTACAACAAACAGCTCGTTTTAACGTATTGGAACGCACTAATTTGGCTGAGTTAAAAGCGGAAGCGGGTTTACAGGGTAAAGCTCAGAAATTGAAAGGGGCTAATTACATTATTACGGGTTCCGTGACTGAGTTTGGTCGCAAAGAAGTGGGCGATCATCAATTATGGGGCATTTTGGGACGTGGCAAGTCACAAGTTGCTTATGCAAAAGTGATGCTGAATGTTGTGAATGTTGAAACCTCTGAAGTGGTCTTTTCTTCAGCGGGAGCAGGGGAATATAAACTTTCCAGTCGTGAAGTCATTGGATTTGGTGGTACTTCCAGCTACGACTCGACTCTGAATGGCAAGGTATTAGATCTGGCAATCCGTGAAGCAATCAATGATCTGGTAGCTGGTATTGATAATGGTGAATGGAAGCCAACTAATTAATTACTTTTTACTTTTTACTTTTTACTTTTTTAAATATTAATTGGTGAGATATTTTAGGGAAAATGTTTGTATGTTTTTGATGAAAAAGACGGGGATGCTGCTGGCAGCTCTATTATTGGTTGGATGTGTAAAAGCCCCTAAGACCATATACGAGTGGGGTGATTATCAATCAACCCTGTACCAATATTACCAGCAGGATAAAACGGGGCCACAGGAACAGCTTCAAGCATTGCAAAAAGTTATCGAGCAAGCCAAGGCCAAAGATAAACCTGTTCCACCCGGTCTGCACGCGCAAATGGGATTGCTTTACAGCAAAATTGGCAATATTGAGAATGCCTTCCAGCAGTTTGAGATAGAAAAAAGCCTATTTCCTGAATCTGCGCCTTACATGGATTTTCTGTTAAGCAAGAATAAGGGAGTGAAATAATGAACCGTTTTCTGGCAGCGATTGGTGCTTTATTTTTGCTGGTACTGACAGGATGTGCCGAACATAAACCGTATGATTATTCAGCCCTGAGAGAAAGCAAACCTAAATCCATTTTGGTTTTGCCCGCCGTAAATAAATCAGTGGAAGTGCAGGCTTCTGGCAGTTTGTTGTCTCAAGTGACTTATCCGTTGGCAGAATCTGGCTATTATGTTTATCCCGTTGCGGCGGTTGAAGAAACATTCCGCCAAAATGGCGTAACAGAAGCACAGGATATTCACAATATCAGTTACAAAAAATTGCATGATATATTTGGTGCAGATTCCGCTCTTTACCTGAATATCACGCAATACGGTACACAATACCAAATCATTAACAGTGATACCCGCGTCAGTGCGACAGCCCGTCTGGTGGATTTGCGCACGGGTAAACAACTGTGGAGTGGTTTCGCAACGGCATCTTCCACAGAAAATGACAATTACTCCAGTGGCGGTTTGATCGGCATGCTGGTATCAGCAGCCATCTCCCAGATTGCAAATACCGTTATGGACAGAGGCCATGATATTGCAGGCATTACCAGTAATCGCTTGTTAAATGCAGGTGGATATGGTCGCTTGCTGTATGGCCCTCGTTCAGAGTTCTATGGTAAAGAAAAGTTATAAGAAAAAAACGGTAGGATTTAATTGAAATAAAAATGCCGTAGAGAAATCCGCGGCATTTTTTTATATTTATTTTTTACTGCTATTATTTTTTACTGCTATTTCTGAATTAGATATCCAATCGCTTGGCTTGCCACTTTTTAGACTTCCAACGCCACGCGTTTACTAATCCACGTATCCACTCATCGCAGAAGAATCCTATCCAGATCCCCAGGATTCCCATACCCATAGTGATTCCCAGGAAATAACCGAGAGGAATGGAAATACCCCACATGCAAATCAGTGCGGTATAGAGTGGGAAACGGGCATCACCGGAAGCACGCAGGGCATTGACCATTACAATGTTGAAGGTACGACCCGGCTCCAAAAAGACGGAAAGTAGGAACAATGGCAGAAGAAGTTCAATAATCATCTTATCTTCCGTCATGACATTAAGAAGTGGTTCCCTGAAAATCCAGAACGGTAATACGACGCCTACTGTGACAATGACACCAATTCGCAGGCTTTTTAGCCCCCGGATATAGGCATCTTCAAAGCGTTTTGCCCCAACAAGATGACCAACCATAATCTCATTGCCAATACTGGTAGAGATACCAAACAGCATAATGAACAGAGATAACTGGAAATACAGCGTTTGGGCGGCCAAAGATGTTTCGCCCATCAGGCCGATAAACGCCTGCGCAGTCATATATTGCAGGATCCACACCAAGTTTTCACCGGCGGCGGGCAAGCCAATATGCAGAATTTTGCTCAACATGCTCTTAGACCAGTGCACGAGCAATTTAAATTCGAACTTAATATTCAAACTACAGAACAACAACCCACAAAGCAGAATAACCGCAACAACTCGACCAAATACTGTAGACCATGCTACGCCTTCCAGCCCATATTGAGGTAGCCCAAAGAACCCATACAGCACGATCATATTGCCGACAATGGTGAGCAAGTTAGCAATCAGCGTGACATACATGGCTGCTTTCGATTTTCCGTAAACCCGCAAGCAGGCCGCCAGAATAATCGAAATCGCTTCGGGTATCAGGCAGATACCAAGAACATGCAGATAAGCGAACCCATCATCCATCAGATTTTCGGGCAGGTTCATGATATACAGGATTTTATAACCGAAGAACACTGTGATCAGCGCACAACAGAGACCCAGCACAGAATTAAAAGCAATAGAAATATGGATCGCCTCACTGGCTTTATTGCGTTTTCCTGAACCTAAATATTGTGCGATGACAACACTGCAACCTACACTAATGAAATTAAAAATTGTAATAAAGAGATCAAAAACATGATTACCTACCCCCATCGCGGCGAGGTAAGAAGAAGAAATATGGCTGATCATGTACGTATTGATTAATAACGTCGCCATATGCAGAAAGATATCAATGAAAATCGGCCAGCTTAATGAAAAAAGTGAACGATCAACAACATCAGACTGATGCATTAGTAAAACCTATTTATTAGAAGTGAAATGAATGGTCTTTTTGCGGTGTGACATACCCAGAAAGCATAGATGATTTTACAGGGTTTATTGATGAGTTGATAGGCAGAATAGGTGATTTATCTCGTTGGTTTGCTGAAAGATTTAATTGGATAAAAAACTCGGATGGTAATGGACGCGGGAGTCTGGTGTTGTGGAGTTATCTCCGGAAAGACTCTAACAAATAAGGTAAATTGGTTTCTATATGGATGCTTATCTGTTATGCCCTGACACAAAAAATCAGGGCATAATTTTATGCCGATCTAACTTTAACCTTGCGTCTCTTCGTCCAGAATAAACACCCCAATCGGGTGAATTTCCAGATAATAATCCTCATCTATTTTTGGTTGCAGTTGGGTGGCATTGATTTGCAGCAATAGCGTTTGTCCATGCCAGTCAACCGTTACTTCATATTGTGCTCCCATATACGCAACATAATTTACTTTGCAGCGTTGGCTTTCACTGCCTTGCTGGTTCAGAGTAATGGCCTCAGGACGAACGCCAACGGTAATTGATGCCTGCGTTGTAGCGAAATTATCTGGGCGGGGCAGGCGGTATTGGAAGATTTCCAGATAATTTTTCCCTAGAGTAGCCGGAAAAATATTGGCATCTCCCATAAAATTTGCCATAAATTTCGAAGCAGGCTGACGATACAAGGTTTTTGGTGCGCCCATCTGCATGATCTTGCCTTTATTCATAACTAAAACCGTATCAGAAACTGCAAAGGCTTCACTTTGATCATGTGTGACATAGAGTGAGGTGATATTAAACTGTTGTTGTAACTCGCGAATTTTTTCACGCATATTGCGGCGCAAGTTGGCATCAAGGTTACTCAATGGTTCATCGAATAGTAGCACTTTGGGTTTGAGGATAAGCGCACGCGCCAAAGCAACACGCTGTTGTTGACCACCGGATATTTGGTCAACATAGCGATTTTCAAAACCATCCAAATCGACCAATTCTAATGCTTCCCTGATGCGTTGACGGATCTCTGCTTTTGGTCTCCCCAGCATTTTCAGCCCATAGCCGATGTTTTCCCCTAATGACATATGAGGAAAAAGGGCATAAGATTGAAATACCATGCAAATATCCCTCTGTTGAATAGAACGGTTGGTAACATTGTCACTATCAATGAAAATGTTGCCTTCTGTTGGTTTTTCCAGCCCTGCCACCAGCCTTAGCACTGTCGTTTTACCGCATCCAGATGGTCCGAGCAAAGTAACCATATGCCCTTGTGGAATGGCTAAATTCAACGAGTCGATCACGGTATTATTACCGAATCTTTTGGTCACATTTTTTAATTCGACAAAATGTTGCTGTGTCATATAGTCACTCCGTGATTACTGGGTATTTTTGGCTTTTGAGCGGGAAACACGTGCTTCGCCAACTAAATAGTCAAATAAGAAAATAACCGCTAGCATGACCACAATCAGAATGGAGCCATACGCGATAGCTAAACCATACTCGCCATCTTCAACGCGATTCAGGATATAGGCTGTTGCCACACGAGTGTCAGGTGTTACTAAAAAGACGATGGCGCTGACGGTGGTTATGGCGCGGACAAAGCTGTAAACCAATGCGGATAAGATAGCGGGACGTAAGAGCGGTAACAGAATATGCAAAATTGTTCTCATCGAACCGGCCCGCAGGCTGAGCGAGGCTTCATCCAACGATTTATCAATTTGCCCAAGTCCGGCAATACCGGCTCGAATGCCGACAGGTACATTTCGCATCGTCATGGAGATGATGATAATGAATGCTGTACCTGTGATATAGAATGGCGCGTTATTGAAAGCCAGAAGATAAGATATCCCTGCTACTGTACCGGGAACGGCAAAGCAGAGCATGGTAGTGAACTCAATAACTTTTTTACCGCGGAATTGCTGACGTACCACGATATAGGCAATCAATAGACCAAAAATGGCGGTAATGGGAGCAGCGATGCCAGCATACAGCAGTGTATCCAACAGCGAAGGCCATGCACCATCACTCATTCCCTGACCAAACAGTTTGATGAAATTATCCAGTGTCAGGGTGTAGTCCACCCCCCAATTGACGGTGAAACTGCCATAGAAAATGCTGCCATACAGCAGGACATTGAATATCACCCAAATAAACAATAGAGTGAAAATACCCCAGACTAGTGAAACTGGCAAAGGCTGTACATCACCACGGTAAGATTTACCGGAAACCGTGACATAAGAACGTTTGCCAATCCAGAGATATTGAACACAGAAAACTAACAGTGAGAAGACCAGCAATGATGCCCCTAGTGTACTGGCAGACTGATAATCGAGCTGTGAACCTGCGATATAGAAATAAATCTGGGTAGCCAGAACGTCAAAGTTACCTCCTAAAACCAGCGGATTACTGAAATCAGCCAGAGATTGGACAATTACAATCAAAAAGGCGTTGGCGAGAGCGGGTTTCAGTAAGGGTATAAAAACATGGAAAAAAGTTTGATAGCGATTAGCTCGCAGAGTGTAAGAAGCCTCTTCCAGGGAAGGATGAATAGTCTTTATGGCACCATCTAAGATCATAAATGCCATCGGCGTAAAGGCTAGTACTTGGGCGATCCAGATCCCTGTAAAGCCATATAACCAGTTTGTGTTGGTCAAACCAAACCATGTAGACAGAAATTCAGTGATGTAACCTGAACGCCCCATCATTAACGTTACACCTAACCCGACAACGAATGGTGGCGTTACAATTGGCAGAATTGAAAATACTCGACCAATGATAGCTGATCGTTTGGCGATTCTGGTGGTGTAAATTGCCAGAATTAAACCAAAGAACGTACAGCCAAGACCGACTGCAACGGAAAGTAACACTGAATTGGTAATGATTTTCAGTATATGAGATTGTCCGAGTATTGATATAAATGCGAATGGTGCGAAATGATCGGATTCATCCCTAAACATAGGTATAAAAATAGCGATGCTGGGGAAAAGAATAAATACACCAATCAATGCAATGATCGCAACCAGAGAACTAATGACGAAACTGTCGCCACCCAACCATTCCAGACGGGTAAGAGCGAGGGTAACGACTGCACCCAATGAGATGAATAGGATAACTATGGAATAACCGAGTCCACGTTCGGTCAGTGCTGCGCTGGCAATAATAAACAGTACACATAGCAAGGCATATCCCGCATCGAAATAATAGCGCTGACGGGCGTTATGCTTGTTACGACCGTTGGAAGATCGTGAGCGTAATAGTAATACTGATGGTAGCAAGAACCACAATATGCTGATATTGACGCAGCTCCAGCCGTAAGCAGCCAGAATTTCTTCCAGTGTTGAATCAAAAAGGCCGTAATCCAGACTCCATGATGGCAGCAAGGCAAATGACAACCATGCCAGAACAATCCACCAGAAAACAGAATCCCGACCCTGCTTTTTCTGCAAGGTAAGGGTATGAGACATAATTCCCCCAATAAAATTATATGATGAGAGTATGTAAATCGTATTATCAGCTAGCGAGCACATATTCATGGCTCGCTGCTTGAGTGAACTTTATTGATAATTAGAGAATTTATTGCTCCATTTTGACTTCAGTGAGCCATTTGTTAATCAATTCCTTACGTACCTTATTGGAGCCATATTTTTCCATGTCATAATTGATGAGATTTAATTCTGCGGGGTTCAGGGTTATAGGGGATACTTCTGCTGTGGTGTTAGTCAAGATTTGGTAAGATTGGCCTTTCTTCCAACTTAGCTCTTGCGCCTCTCTGGACAGCACCCAATCGACAAATAATTTAGCGTTATCCACATTGCGGGCATTTTTGATGATGCTGACACCACCAATTTCATATCCAGTGCCTTCGCAGGGAGCAATTAGCTTCATTGGTGCGCCATTTTCAACTTCCAGTGAGTAATCATGTAAAAAGCCAATTCCGATGGCTGTTTCACCACGTGCAGTATTGCGAGCAGGGGCAATACCTGATTTGGTGTATTGAGAAATATTATTGTTTAATTTTTTCAGGTAACCGAAAGCCTCATATTCTCCCCACAGTTGGATAAACGTTGCCAGAGCTGTGTAGGATGTACCTGAGCTTTGTGGATCTGCAATTTGGATTTCACCTTTATATTCTGGCTTTGTCAGATCTTTCCAGCACGTTGGTATAGGCAGATTTTTTTCTTTCAAACGTTCTGTATTCACACCGAAACCCAGAATTCCCATATAGACAGCAGAAGTGTAATTACCTTTGCGTTTTGCCGGATCGCGGAACTGAGGCATGATTTGGTCTAAATTTGGTGATTTATAAGGTTGTAGGAGATTTAGTTCACCTGCTTGGGAGTGGGGATCGAGTGTTCCTCCATACCATACATCTGCCTGTGGGTTGCGTTTTTCTGCTTCAATTTTGGCTAATATACTTCCTGTATTATTGCGAACAAATATAGTTTTAATATTGTATTTTTCACCAAAGGCACGCGTTTCTGTTTCGCAAAGGGCATTAGTGCTACTGCAATAAACAGTGAGTCGACCTGCTGCGTTCGCATTGCTGGCTAAGGTTGCAGCGGTTAATCCTATAGCCATGAGGGTAGAGAGATAATTGAGTTTCATTAATGATGTCCTTACTTTAAAAATTTCTTTTTAGGGTGGATTAATATGAATATTAATAAACGAAACTCTTATTGTTAATTTAAAAATAGAGTCCTGCCAATTCATTCATGAAGCATCATGATGAGGTTAATTTATTTATGCAAATTAATAGGGTGATTTTGCAAACTAGATAACAGTTTTAATTATTTCTAATTAATTATTTTTATTGGTTAGTGTATTGAATAATGTTAAATAGAAAGTTGGGTTGACTCATTTTATTTGTTTTTCATAAAGGTAAATTACAATAATGTTATTTTGTTTTTCGTATATTTAACCGATTGTAATCTACTTTAATTTTTGCTTTTGAATGTTCATTTCTTGTTCATTAATTTTGTCAATGTCTTATGATGTTAAAAAACAATCATTGTTTTAACCGTTATATATTTTCTCAGTTTATATAATTATTTATCTTGGTTGAAAATTTCTCATGTTATTTACCTCATAGGTAGTATTGAATGAGAAGGGATTACAAAATTTATATCTGGCATAGAGGTTAATGATGGCATATTTCAGAAGAAATTTCTTTTTTTAATAGCATAGAATATAAACTAAATTATATTTAGTGACATATTGTAGATAAACAGATAATCATCTTCTAGATTAAAGATATTTTGTAAATTATTCAATCTAACTAGTTAAGCTTAGAACATATAAGAAAAAATCCTTATTAACATTGTTGCAATCATTTATTAACATCTGTCTGTGAGAGTCTTTGAATATGAGTAGAGTAGTTGCCTATAGTGATAAGAAACCTCGCCCGTTAGGGCGAGGAATAGCTACCAAAGTTGTTGTAAAATAGGGTATTTAAACTGTATGGAATAGATTAATGAATCTATCGAATGATTAATGAGTCTTTACTATGTTTATTACGGAGTGCCTTTTAAAGTTTTTTATTGTGTTTGTTAATATCAGTTATCAATAGAGGCATGAGTAATAGCCCCATTAATGCGGCTGCCAAAGTAAGTAAAGCAAACATACCTGACCAGTCATAGTACTTGATTATCTGACTCAGTGGCCAACCAGTAAGGGATGCACTAAGGTAAGCATATAGTCCCAAATATCCAGTGACCGTGCCTGCTGCTTTCTTATGGCAATATTCCGTTGCTGCCAGTCCAATTAACATTTGTGGACCAAAAACAAAAAAGCCGATACTGAAAATGCAAACAGATAGTAAAACATAGTGTTGTATGGGAGCTAACCACAGTGCCGTAACTGAAAAAAATAACCCAATAGAGAATAGTAAAATCATGGGAACTCGTTGGCTACGAAAAAACAGATCAGTACTCCACCCTGAGCAAAGAGCACCTAGTAAGCCACCTAATTCAAACAGTGCAAGAGTGACATTTATACTAAATAATTTTTCCCCGTATTTTTCTGATATCCAAATATATCCCCAGTCATGTATTGCGGTTCTGATGAAGTACACAAGGATATAGGAACAGCCAAGAAGCCAAATAGTACGATTGAATAAAATAGTTTCTTGTAGAATTTTTATCATTGGCATTGGTGGAGATGCCTGTTCTTGTCTCAGTTCAGTTGCATCTTGCCGCCAGGTTCCAATACTAGGTAATCCATGCTCTTGAGGTATTCCTGGTAACCTCCGGCATAGCCAGATTCCTAATATGATGCTAATAGTGCCTGATAGCAGCAGTGCAGCTCGCCAACTATAGACTGCCATCAAAAGTGCAGAGAGTAATGGTAGAAGAATGCCACTTATATTTATAGATGTATTCCAGCATCCCCACCAGAACCCCCGTTCATTACGGGAATACCAGTGAGTTAGTAGCCGTGCACAGGGAGGCCATCCCCATCCTTGAAAGAAGCCATTTAGTGTCCAGACAATCAATATGGCCGTCAACGATGAGCAAAAGGTAAAGATAATATTGAGTATTCCAGTTGCTAATAACCCTGTACCCATCAACCAGCGATAGCCTGTATTATCATGAAAAATACCAGATACAAATTTTGAACAGCCATAAGCAAGATAAAACAAGCTCGTTATCCAACCAAGATCATCTTTATTTAATGCTAGCTCTATTTGCATTTCATAGATGACAACGGTCAAACTTTTACGTGTCAGTTGAAATGCAGCATAACCAACAATCATTGAGATCAATAGGTGGCTTCTCCAATAGCGATAATTTTGAGAAATTTGTTCATTGCTATTGGCTTGCATAATAAGTCTCCATAAAAGTGAATAAATAACAATAAAATTCTCAGGCTATAGTTTTAGAACGTTAGAAATGATTTTTGATGATTTAATATACTCATCTGAATTGATGGGTAAATTAACAACTATGTGAGTTCCTTTTTGCGTATTTAAGCTCCAATTACCGCCAAGTACACGAACTCGTTCTTCAATACCCTTCAGGCCAAATCCTGTATTTTTCTTCTCGTCTGTAATACCAATTCCATTATCATTGACTTGGAGTTCGATTAAATTTTCTTTTTGTTCCAAATTGATCGTAATGCTACTGGCATTGGCATGCTTACTGATATTGTTCAGCAATTCTTGAATAAGTCGGTAAAGAGTCAAAGTGATAGTGTTATTTTTCGGTTCTTGTGGAATTTGATAATCAAACTGGCAAGTAATGTTTTGTTCTTCAAACGCGAATTCATTTATTAAATGACGAATGGCCTGTTCAAATGACATTTCATCTAAGGCTGGTGGACGTAGCTCGCGTAGTAATTGACGAGTAGATTGATGAATTTGTTGAGATAGATATTTGATCTGTTCTGCTGATTTTATTACTAGTGGTGAGTTTGCTGTACGTTTTACCAAGGTAGATTGGATTTGAATTGCGGTGATATTTTGCCCAATTTCATCATGTAATTCTCTGGCAATATCTTTGCGAATATCCTCTTCAATATGTACTAGGTTTTGCATCAAGGTATAACGTGCAATCAATTCTTTTTCCAATCGTGCACGGTAGTGATTTAGATTACTTGCCAGTTGTTGCTGACGACTGATGGCTATACCTAATCCGATTCCTAATAAAGCTTGGGTAGTTAAAAAGATTTCCAATTCTTGAAGTTCACTAAATGAGCCACTGGATTGGCGGGCAAAAGTGACTATTAAACTTCCTAACAATGCTGAAAAAACGCCTCCTTGCCAGCCATAACGATAAGCCATAAAAACGTTGGGAATAAAAACTAAAATTGATAAAAGCCCTTCAATTTTCGGTGACAAAAAGAAGTGTCCGCTGATCCCTAATAAGCTAAATAGAAAACACCACATCAAAAAAGATGATCGCAGTTGTGGATAGAGTGAGTCGTCCGTAATATGATTGTTTTTTAAGCTTTGTTCATATAGATAAATATAAATTAGATAAACAAACGGAGATAGAAGAACACCCCCAGTCATTGAGGCAAGAAAAAAAAGATTTGTTTTAGATGATAGTGAAAAGCTCAAGCAAAGAGTTTGTAAGAGGCTGTTGATAATAACTCCAACAAGCAGGATGGAAAGTTGTTGCCAATAAAGAGAATAGTGTCTCCATATTTGTTGAATCATCAAGACCGTGATCAAACTGATCATAGGGGAAAGTAGTATAATTGAGCTCGTAATGAGCTGTTCGTTATTTAACCATATCAATATGCTGGTTTCACTGATAATAAGGAGTGGTAAGTAACGTCGCCACAACAAAATCATAAGTACTAGTCTCAATCCTTGTGGCAGAAAAAGTACTGCTTGTTGTCCATCCTCGTGTAAATAAAAACTGAGAGTCCAAAGTGAAATCCAGGTAATTGAATAGAAAATAAATATAAATAAAGACTGTAAACCGAAACGTGCTTTCCAATTCATTTACTAACCCGTAATGATTTGATGTTGTAAGGCATAGTGAACAAGCTCAATAGTGGAATCACACTGTAATTTACTAAGAATATTAGCACGATGAACATGTACGGTTTTGGGGCTTAGCTCAAGTTGTTCAGCTATATCTTTCACGCTAATTCCATTGATTAGCAGATTAAAAATTTCTCTCTCCCGTGATGTTAGTATTTTTAGTGCGGTTACTTCTTGAGGTTTCTGGCGTAGCGCTTTCAATGCGTCAGCGCAAAGGTAAATTTCGCCTCTGTGGACAGTATATACGGCCTGGATTAATTCTTCTGGCCCACAGCATTTCGTCAAATAACCTCGAGCACCTGAATCTAACGCACTTTGCACAAGTGCAGCAGTGTCATAAATACTCAACATAATTGTGCGAAAATTTGGGCATGTGGGGCGAAGTCGTGCCAAAAGCTGTAGGCCACTTTCGTTGGGCATGGAAATATCCATGATCACGATATCAATCGTTTTTTTTAGTAAATCTGACCATGCTTCATTGGAACTGCTGTATTGTCCGACGACTATAATATCATCTTCAAGTGTCAACAATTGAGCGAAGCCTGAACGGACAACAACATGGTCATCAATGAGGGCAATTTTTATCTTCATTTTTATTGTATATTGTAGGGTGTTTTATTATAAATTAAGCTAGATATCATAATGTTCACAAAATAAAATTCATGCAAATAAATAAACTAAATTTGTTAGTTGGATAACAAATTTCATTATAAAATAGATAAGTTATATTAATTTCAATTGGTTATTATTGTTTTTTTTATTGTTGCGCGTTTATGTGAGAATGAAATTTATAAAATTAATGGATGGTGACGGTATGGAATTGAAAAATGAAACTGTGCTTAGACCAGCAGAAAGCCATTTGTGGATTTTTGCATCTGGTTATGGTGGATATTGACTCAAAAGATTCTTGAGTATTATGAAAAATATTAAGGTGTAATTAGTTATTATCCTAAGACAGCAGACCAAAAATAAAAGGCTGAGAGGCAGGTAAATAGG
The DNA here is from genome assembly GCF_028598555.1 of Xenorhabdus anantnagensis. Taxonomy (GTDB): domain Bacteria; phylum Pseudomonadota; class Gammaproteobacteria; order Enterobacterales; family Enterobacteriaceae; genus Xenorhabdus; species Xenorhabdus anantnagensis. The sequence goes on along the minus strand of NZ_JAQRFN010000007.1, from coordinate 131,537 downwards.
GCTGATTATTTAAAAGTATTAATTAAACTTTTACGGTTTAATGGGGGTGAATAATTTTCTGAAAAAATTATTTATTTCTTTAATTCTATAAGTTAATTTTATAATAGTTAATTGGTTTATTATGAATCAATCATAAATATTATTTCCTTATAAATGTCTTTAAATTACTTATGTTTTACTCAGCACGCTATGTTTTAATGCATTCATGGTTGATGCATTAAAAAACATCACATAAGAGAAGTTATTTCTCACTTAAAAACATCCAATTTTTTCATTATTGTAGAGTTGTAGATAATATTAATTTTTATTTATTATTATTTATTTCAAATGTATTTATATAAAATTATATTTTTTAAACCAATGCTATTTTTTATGAATTTGCTGGATTGAAGTGTAAAATTAAGTGTTATATTATGTCTTAGGAGAATTGTAAAATATCATTTTTTACAGTGTAATTTTTTCCTTTGAATTATTTGTAATATTTTCCCATATGGAGAATGTTATTTTTTCCATGGGATGCGCTTTGTTTTTCTATGGTTGTTTTTAGGAAAAACTGCGTATAAACAACAAAGAGGGTCATTACAAATGAAAGCACTAGTCATAATTGACATGTTGAATGATTTTGTAACGGGGGTTCTCGCTAATGAAAAAGAAGCAATGAAAATTATTCCCGTGATTCAGAGAGCAATCAACTATGCTAGAAATCAACGCGATTGGTTGGTGGTGTATGCTAATGATGCCCATCATGCAACTGATCGCGAAGTAGGCATCTGGGGAAATCATGCTTTGATAGGAACATGGGGGGCTGAGGTCGTTGAAGTATTGGCTCCCATTGGTTCAGAACGTGAAATCGTCGCTCCAAAACATTATTATAGTGCCTTTGATGGAACTGGTCTGGAAGATATTTTCCGACAATATGGTGTCACAAAAGTTGTTTTGGCAGGGCAGCATACAAATTGCTGTGTCCGGCATACAGCTTATAGCGCATTTGTCTTAGGTTATGACATCATAGTTTTGTCTGATGCTGTTTGCACGTATCAAGGCATTGATCAGAATGTTGCACTTGATTATTTAAAAACTATTTACGGTGCTGAAATTATTACAAGTATTGAGTTAGGCATACCGCCAAAATAAAGTACGCTATATTTGATGAAAACATGAATAACTGGCAGGTTGATATTCTGCCAGTCAAATAGATCAGGTCGAGTGCAAATATTTATAGATCGGGTAAATTTCGGCCGTAATAGATTTCCTGTATCTCTTTTTTAAGTAAACGGGTTATTTCTTTCTTTTCCACTTCACGTAGTTCTTCAGCTGTGGTATTGAATAAATATTCATTCAGATCAAATTCTTTTAACATCATTTTGGTATGGAAAAGATTTTCCTGAAAAATATTTACATCAATCATATGGTACTGAGATTGGATTTCTTCTGTCACGTAATTTTGGATGGAATTAATTTCATGATCGATATAGTGTTTTACGCCATTAACATCCCGAGTAAAACCACGAACACGATAATCCATCGTCACAATATCAGATTCCAATTCATGAATCAGATAATTCAGTGCCTTAAGGGGAGAAATAACACCGCAAGTTGACACTTCAATATCTGCCCTGAAAGTACATATACCGCCATCTGGATGGCTTTCCGGATAGGTATGCACACAGATATGGCTCTTGTCCAAGTGGGCGACGACAGAGTCGGGGAGTGGGCCAGGGTTTTCCGTATTATCCACAAGGTTGGGATCAATAGGCTCTTCACTAATCAGAATGGTAACGCTCGCACCTTGTGGATCATAGTCTTGGCGGGCAATATTAAGAATGTTTGCACCAATGATTGAACAGGTTTCACTGAGTATTTCAGTGAGGCGGGTTGCATTATACTGTTCATCAATGTACGCGATATAACTGTCGCGATCGGCATTTGTTTTTGCATAACAGATATCGTAAATACAAAAACTCAAGCTTTTTGTTAGATTATTAAAGCCGTGCAATTTCAGTTTGCGCAATTTAATTCACCTCCCGGATGATGGGTGGTTATGGATTTCCAGATAGCGCATTCAGTAAGTATTGCGGTAGTGCAAAACTTCCTGCATGTACAGCTGGTGTGTAGTAACGGCAGGTTATGTCCGCATCTTCAAAACGTTGTTGTAGTATTGTCAGAGGTATCTGTCGTAAGGCAGTATTCTGCGTTGCCCATGCAAACGTCATGATTCCACCGTAATAGGTTGGAATGGCCGCTTGGTAAAAACTGCTGTCAGCAAAATAATGATTCAACTTTTTGTGGCTATTGAGAGCTTCATCTTGTTGTAGGAAACAAACACCGTTTTGGGCTACAAAAATACCTCCTTCGTTCAGGCAACGAGCGCAGCCTGCGTAAAATTCAGAGGTAAACAGACTTTCACCTGGCCCTGCGGGGTCGGTACAATCAGAAATGATGACATCAAATTTTTCAGATGTGGTTTTGACAAAATTAACGCCGTCGTCAATCACTAGTTTGAAACGGGGATCGTCATAGGTTCCTGCGCTATGGTTTGGCAAATACTGGCGGCAGAATTCGACGACACCAGCATCAATTTCTACCATTGTGATACTGTCGAGATAGTTATGGCGGCAGACTTCACGTAGCATCCCACCATCACCACCACCAATGATCAATACTTTCTTGGCTTGACCATGGGCAAATAGTGGTACATGAGCCATCATTTCATGATAGATAAATTCATCGCGCTCTGTGGTTTGTACTACACCATCAAGTGCCATGATGCGGCCTAGTTCTGTATTTTCGAAAATGATTAGATCTTGATGCTCAGTTTTATCGTGATAGAGCACGTTTTCAACTGCGAAATACTGACCGAAATTGGAATGCAACGTTTCATACCAAATTTCTTTTTGTGACATCTTCTGGTATTCCTCCATTGTGATATTCATAGGCATTGGGCGCATATGCATATATAGAAAGCGCACATAGTAGCCAACTATTCACATGGTTGTCACTTAGTTTCAACATGGAATTAACCTGTAGAAGTATTCAAAGGAGCTATTTTACATAGGAGAGTAAACCGAGGGAGTTCCGTGCAAGAGAGCGACATTTAGCCTCATGAGGCAGGCTGATTCCCTTCAAGTCGTTGTATCCTAATCTCTTTAGCTCCTGCATTAACTGAGTGTCATAGTTACTGAGATCCCACTTTTGATGTTGGGCAAAATAGAAAATTGCGTGCTGAATTTGACTCTTCGGGATTTGACTATAGCCGCAGTCATATTTTAGATAAATAAAGACTGCCTCTAGATCTGCAAGCTCTTCTGCTTCATTTTCAGACAACGCTGTTGCCGGTTGAGCAAAAATAAGCAGAGCTAGAATGTATATGAGCAAGGTAATTTTTTGCATAATTTCATTATACTGATTTTCTACCGATTTACATAAATTAACACACTAATATCTTTGTTAGCCAAACTTTATTTTCTTAAATTTGATGCGATTACCGTTTTTTCTGCCAATTAAAAAATTTAGCACAAGCTTGACCAGAATACTACGCTGGCACCCAAGTATAACCTTGCTCATCTTTGCAAATATGTCCGATTCCGGGGAAGGGTAAATGTGCGGCACCAATTAACCATTTATCTTGAGAGGCCTTTTTGAAAACGTACTTACGTGCTTCAACAGCTTTATCATTAGCTGTATCAAACTCAATGGAAACTTCTGGATGCATAAATTGCACTGAATAAGAGTGCACAATATCACCCCAAATCAGCATGTTATTATTACCAGAGCGTATTCTGAATGAGGTATGACCCGGAGTATGGACGAAAGTGGGTATTGCTTCGATACCAGAAACAACATTATCTCCGCTTTTAAAAGTACGGAATGCTTTTTTGGCAATATATGGCGCGATAGCATCTTGTGCCTTTATTAGGGTTGTTGGTGTTATTTAAGATTTTCAAAAATAATTGCTCCAGTCCCTTTTTCACCCAAAATATCATTTGGATTGCGTAAGGGGCAGTCGGTGAGTGAAAGACAGCCACAGCCGATACAGCTATCTAAGTTATCGCGCAATCTGGTCAATTTTTTGATGCGTTTATCTAGCATATCCCGCCATTGCAAAGAGATTATCTGCCATTGCTCTGCTGTCAAATTACTATTGGGGGGAAATTGACATAAAACTTCTTTAATTTCTTTAAGAGGAATTCCTGTACTTTGTGCAGCCTTGATAATTGCAAGGTAGCGCAGGACAACCGAAGGAAAACGACGTTGGTTGCCGTGATTACGTGAACTTTTAATCAAACCTTTCGATTCATAAAAGTGAATTGCCGATATTGCAATTCCACTACGTTTTGAAACTTCGCCGATAGTTAAATTCTGATTGAAATTAGTACATTTATCTTTCGTCATCTCTATTGACCTCAAGTTAACTTGAGATTTTATAGTTCAACGTTGCTGTGTCTGTCAACTAGCAAAAAATACCGCCCCGCTGTTTTATCGCGAAGAAAAGATTGGATTGTTTTTTTTAATAATCAGGAAAATAGATGATGCAACGTTTTATTGAAAACGCACTTGAGAGTAATTGGCTATGGCTTGTTGTCCGGCTACTGCTTTTGGTTATTTTCATTTCATCTGGACTTGCCAAACTTATCGACTTTGAAGGCAGTCTGGCAGAAATGCGTGCTGCGGGATTACATCCAGATTGGTTTTTTAATATCGCATCAGCGATTGTTTTGCTGTCTGGTTCTCTACTGATTTTATTTGATCGTTTTGTTTGGCTTGGTAACGCTGATTGGGCTTATCAGTAAGCCCATTATTGTTTGCCAGTGGTGCAGGGGCGAGGCTGTTACTCATGCAGGGCAATAATTGATTCAATTTCTATTTGCAAATCTGGATGAATAAGATTTGATACTTCAACCAGTGAACAAGAGGGTAAATTTCCTTCATAAAAATCAAACAGCAATGGACGAATTAATGGGAGTTGGTTGATATTTTTAACGAAAATAGTGAATTTTATCAGATCAGATTTATGCCGTTTCTCCTGCTCAAGTATCGAAGTAATTTGTTGGAGAATAGTAAATGTCTGTGATTCTACGTTATGAGTTTGGGCTTCCGTACCAAGAGCCGTTAGACCTGAAACATATAATAGACCATGATGTTTGGTTGCATGTACATAAGGGCCTTTGACTTGAGGTAAATCGTCATAATTCATTCTAATAACCAAGATATGCTCCTTAATGATTAGCACCTTTATACCCGTCGTCTTTCAGGTTGCGGCATTATTTCCTGAGCTGCAACCTGAAATCTATTGGGGATATTATAATGAGATTAAATAATATCTGTTGTAAAAACTTGCACGATATCAGTCAAGTTCAAGGATAAATAATACTTCGTATGCTCATATTCAAAATGTTTATTTAATGAGTCATGATCAATAAATTTCTCCCACATGATAAAAGAACGTGGATTTTCACGGGATTGTTGAATGAAAAATATTTCACAGCCTGGCTCTAACAGCGTTTTTTGTTGCAGGACGTTCAATTCCTTGACAACGATGTCAAGGTCTGCTTTTTCATTGGCTCTAATTTCTGCTGTGACATAATATCCATTATTATACATTTGTATTGACCTTATCATTTTAATGAAGTGCTAAGGTTAAACGAAACACTTCTTATAAATTTACAGACGGTAATATACTTCTAAATATAAAGTTTAAACAAATGATAATAACTTTAATAAATTATTCATAATTTTTGTTATTCTTTGAAAATATTTTTTTAAATTGCTCAATAGCAATTTCCTGTTTATCGAATTTTATAAAATATAAGGATTGCCATTTTTGTGTTTGGATAGCCTGTTTTGATGTAGGCGATACCCATGTGGGATAGACCCGAATGGCTCTTTTACCTTCTTTAGTTCGACTTGAGAAAATACCTTTGTTTAACAGGGTATGTGAGTCAAACAGAAAAATACCTTTTTTCTGTTCTGAAAAAGTCGCTATTAGGCAAAAATCAATGTTATCACTTTTGTTAAAAGGCATTATTTCTGAAGCTAGATTTGGCCTTTTCCAAAGCGTGACGAATTGCCCTTGTTTACTAGGCGTTGTTTTAGCTTGACGAAAAACTATTGATTTACCATTCAGTTGAAACCGCATGGCACTATAATCATGGCTTTCTGTTTCGAGGCAGGGAATAGTATCCAGTTGAAGACCTGTAGGAAGTAGCAAATATTCTTTTACTTTAGTAAAAGCATCAGGGAAGTTGTCTGTATTTGATTTTGATGATGTCAATTTTTACCTCTCTGTTGAAACTAATAAATCAATAGGATAAGGAGCTTTAAATGGGAAAATAATCTTATTCACTTTTCTCTGAGAATAACATCAAGAAAATTATGAATAGCCAGACGGAATTTTTAGAATTAATAAAAACCAATATATAATATTTCTTGTTTGAATTCACATCATGGATGCATTAAATGAGATGTCTTTATTTTATCTGCTTATTATGTAATCAAAATAAAATTTATGATCCCAATAATAACTTTAATTTAAAACATTATCTTATAATTGGATATGATAGTGATGTTGAGATACTGTAACTCGAAGTCAATTAGGTATATACCCTTCGTCTTTGTTATGAACATAGAGTTATCTATGCTCGCGGGGATTCGCTCCCTTACCGCTGCGATGTATCTTGAAACCCATTGGGTATAGAGAAATAGCGCCCTGTCCAAAAGAATAGGGCGCTATATTCTGGAGAGAATAAATACACTTAATTAAGATAAAGCGTCAGAGCCATACCCGGCTTCATATCTTTAATTTTGACGTTTTTATTCCAATTCTGTAGATCATCAGGGTTTACATCGTGGTGTTTAGCGATGCTAAAAAATGAATCACCTTTTCGTACATGATAGGTAATTGGGCCATTATTATCGATTTTCAGCACTTGACCGATCTTGAGCCGATCAGCGGTTTTTAAGCTGTTCAATCTCTGCAATTTTCGGTGAGTAGTATTAAAGCGCTTCGCAATCGCTGACAGCGTATCCCCTGAACGAACCGTATAATGACTTTGTTGTTGTAACTTGCGGGTATTGTGTACAACAGCCAGCCGGATGTCTTTCAAGACGTCTTTATTTGCCAAAGAAGTTTTAAATTGGCCTACGTTCTTTCTTGGTAGCATGATGTAATGCGGCCCATGAGGAGACGTCATACCTCGTTTATATCCTGGGTTATATGCCCTGATTGATGTCAACGATAACCCGGCTAGTTCAGCCGCTTGTGACAACATGATTTGTTGTCCTACTTCCACTTTAGCCAGTGCTTGCTGGTTGTTAGGCCTAGGAAGTTCGAAAATAAATTTTTCGTCATGACGAATGATATTGCTCAGTGCCAATATTTTGGGGACATAGTGCATTGTTTCCCGTGGCAGTGACAACGACCAAAAATCTGTTGGCTTTCCTTGTGCTTTATTTTCTCTGATTGCACGCATAACCCGACCTTCGCCACTGTTATAGGCGGCAATGGTCAAAAGCCAATCCCCATTAAATCGTGTATTGAGGTATTGAAGCATATCAAGAGCGCCCGCTGTTGATGCAGCAATGTCACGACGTGCATCGTACCATTTATCTTGCTTCAGGCCATAATGACGCCCTGTACTTGGGATAATCTGCCATAAACCTGCGGCTTTGGCGTAGGACGTAGCATGAGGGTCAAAAGAACTCTCAACGATGGGCAGCAATATCAGCTCCATTGGCATATGTCGATTATCAAGCTGATCAACTATCCAATAAATGTATGGCCCCGCACGTAACATCACATTTTGGAGATGTTTCTTGTGTTTTAAATAGTAACTTTGTTGTTCGCTCACCCTGATATTGTCAGGAATTCCCATCTTCAACTCATCGCGGATATGTCCCCATAAATCTTGCTGGGCTGTCGGACTTACCTTCCAGTTTGTAGAATCTTCTGGTTCTGCAATACTGTCTGTTTTCTGATTCGTTGAAGACATCTTCTGTGCTTGTTGCTGGGAAGGAGCCTTGGGTTGCAGGCTCGATTGGCACCCAGCAAGAAGCACAGAGGCGAGCAAGATAGCTTTTGTCTTCATGTTAATTTTCGATTTTCGCCTAAAAGGTGAGCAATAATACTGACCTATTACGTAGAAGACAACCCAACAAAATTAAAATCGATCTTTATAAACCCTTAATTGCTGAAAAACAGAAGAAAGTGATATTGAATTGGGTTTGATACCGATATTTTTTTGTAAATCAATGTCGTGGCAATTTAAGAAAACATTAATTTTTTTCTCTGTTTGTAAATTGGTTGGAACTGTTGCTTGGTTATTTTCACGTAATTTAAGAATTTCTTGATAATAATCGTGAATAACCTGATTGTTCGGTAATACTGCTTTTGCAAATTTCATATTTGCCACAGTATATTCGTGAGCACAACAGATCAATGTATCGTCGGGTAATAATAAAATTTTCTCAAGAGAGGAAAACATTTGCTCGGCTGTACCTTCAAATAGACGTCCACAACCGCCAGAAAATAGAGTATCTCCACAAAATAGGTAAGGGGCCTGATAGAATGCAATGTGACCAAGTGTATGCCCTGGCAGTTCCATAACCCGGAGAGCAAAACTTCCTATTTCAATGGTGTTATTTTCATGGACAATATGGGTTGCTCCTTTTTGTTGCGTCTCCTCAGGGCCATATACGGGTAATTCGGGGTGTTGTTTGAGTAGCCCGGAAACTCCGCCAACGTGATCATGGTGATGGTGTGTCAGCAGAATAGCGGCGGGAATGAGTTGGTTTGTTGCTAGAATATCAATGACCGGCGCTGATTCAGCGGGGTCGATAATGACACAATGTTTGTGTTCATCACAAAGTAACCAAATGTAGTTATCTGAAAGGGCTGGAATCCTGATAAGCTCCATTATACGCCTCGTTTTCATAGTAGGTTTTAGTAGGTTTATAGTAGGTTGAAAGGAAGATGACATGCGATCAGCACGTTCAATCAAGCAAATAACCCTCCCCGCTTCTTGGGCCGAGTTACCGTGGGGAGAATATTACCGTGTCGCCCTAGAACGTCAATTGGAACCATGGTGGCCAAAAATCTTTGGTTTTCATTTAGTGAAAGTCGGTAACTTAAGCGCTGAAATTGACACCCGTTCCTGTTTGATCCGCCATCAAGTCAATATTGGATTGCAAGGGAAAAATATGAATGTCATTACTGATCCCCACCACCTCCCTTTTGAAAGTAAATCTGTTGATGCCTGTTTGTTGGCACATATGTTGTCTTATAGTATTGATCCGCATTGGTTATTGAGGGAAGTGGATAGGATCATGATCGACGATGGGTGGTTGGTGATCAGTGGTTTTAATCCAATAAGTATATTGGGTTTAAGGAAAATGATTTCCCCGATATGCCGCCGACAATCTTGCAAAGCTCAGATGTTTTCAATGTTGCGTCAATTAGATTGGCTGCGCCTGCTTAATTATGAAATTATTCATCATGCTAATTTCCATGTTTTACCGTGGCACAAAAATGAAAAGAGTCTTTATAGCCTCAATGCGTCAATATTTGGTTGTCTGAATGTGATTATTGCCCGCAAGCGGACAATACCTTTGACATTAAATCCCATGCGAACAAAATTGTTGAAACCGAAATTCAGTAATGCATTGGGGGCGGTGAAGAAGATTCACCGACGCTCTTAAGGATGGATTAGTTTTCGTTTTCAATATAGCCAGTATCGGCCTGAGTAGGGTTATTGGCGGCTGCGCGAGCCAGTTCATCACATAACTCATTTTCCCGATGCCCGGCGTGGCCTTTGACCCAGCGCCAATCAATATCATGGCGCGAAATAGCTTTATCAAGTCGCTGCCAGAGATCAACATTGACGACCGGAGATTTGTCCGCTTTTTTCCAGCCGCGTTTTTTCCAGTTGTGGATCCATTGAGTGATCCCTTGGCGTACATACTGGCTGTCTGTCGTCAAAATCACATTACAGGGGCGTTTAAGCGTTTCCAGCCCTATTATGGCCGCCATTAATTCCATACGATTATTGGTTGTGTGAAAATAACCGCCATTCAAGGTTTTTTCTTGCTGTTGGTAGCGCAGTAAAACGCCATATCCGCCGGGGCCGGGATTGCCGAGGCAAGAACCATCAGTGAAAATTTCTACCTGTTTGCTCATCTTTGGTAGACTCTTCCTATATCATCTTTAATCAAAACTCTAAGTCTGACACAAAAAAACACTATGAGCACTGCTATTACCCGTCAAATAGTCCTCGATACCGAAACAACCGGTATGAACAAGTTAGGTGTTCACTATGAGGGACACAACATCATTGAGATTGGTGCTGTGGAAGTTATCAACCGTCGTCTGACAGGACGCCATTTCCATATTTATATTAAACCGGAACGTTTGGTTGATCCGGAAGCATTTGAAGTTCACGGCATTAGTGATGAGTTTTTGCAGGATAAACCGAAGTTTGCGGATATCGCTGATGAATTCATTGAGTTTATTCGTGGTGCTGAGTTGATTATTCATAACGCAACGTTTGATATCGGCTTTATGGATTATGAGTTCAGCAAACTGAATCGAGATATTCCACCAACTGCTGATTTTTGTACTATTACAGATAGCTTGGTGTTAGCAAGGGCACTTTTCCCCGGCAAGCGTAATAACCTCGATGCGTTGTGTGATCGTTACCAGATCGATAACTCAAAACGTACTCTCCACGGAGCATTGCTCGATGCTGAGATTCTGTCTGATGTTTATCTGGCAATGACAGGTGGTCAGACATCATTGGCATTTTCAATGGAAGGTGAAACATCAGGCAATTCTCAGGTTGCAGAAATCAAAAAGGTTACTCGTCCGCAGAGTGGGCTGAAAATTGTTTATGCTTCCGATGAAGAATTAATTCAGCATGAATCTCGTTTGGATCTGGTGGAAAAGAAAGGGGGAAGCTGTCTTTGGCGTTCAAAACCTGAACAGTTACATTGATAAAACAGGAGAAAAGAGGGGTAAATGCTTGGTTAAGGTGAAAAACTGTGCAAACGAAACTTTTCGTTATAAAAAGCGATTGACTGATTTTGCTATAGCCCGTATTATCCACCCCGTTCTTAACCAGAACGCCATGCGGTGCGGTAGTTCAGTTGGTTAGAATACCGGCCTGTCACGCCGGGGGTCGCGGGTTCGAGTCCCGTCCGCACCGCCAGAATTTATAAGCCCTGAGTTTTTGACTCGGGGCTTTTTCTTTTTTTGCATTTGCGGAAAATCTCAAATCAACTTATAGAAATACGTAGTTCCTGCAAATTCTCCATTGGAATTAATGGCAAAGTTTGGAATTTGTCCGACTTCAATAAAACCACATTTTCGATATAGCGCTGAAGCCGGATCATTGGAGCGTGTATCCAAAACCAGCAAATTGCGCTGATGCTGTTTTGCCGAAAATTCTAATTCATCCATCAGTATTTGACCGATGCCTCGCTGGCGATAAGCAGTGTGTACCATCAATTTTTCTATATCTGCGCGGTGTAGGCCGTTCTTTTTCTTGCAGAGGGAAAGTTGCACTGAACCTGTGATGTTCTCACCTTCCTGAGCGACCAACAACAATCGATGACCGGATGCAAGATCGGCTTCGACATCTTGCCAATATTGCTCCGCTTCGTTTTCTTCCAATGGCGCAATAAATCCGACGGAGGCATCACTTTTGACGCAATTTTGAAGTAAGTGAATCAGCCCATCACGTTTTGTATTGATAGAAGCTAATTGCATGATGGTTGGTGCTGATATTGAATCAGATGTAGGGTTGGATTTTGTCATTTATTATTGATTTTTGAATAAGAGGTGATTGAATACCATACAGTAAGGTTTTTGCGATGTATATGGCAATAATGGGAGGGAATGGTGAAATGATGAGTAGGAAAATTATGAAATATACCATTCTCTGAACCAGTAAATGTTTCGAGTCAGAGAGTATTATCACTTTTATAATCATGATCCTAGCTTGGCAGAAAAACTCACTCTTTTGGTCTTGATTAACTTGTTGAGTATCGTGTCTAATACAACACTTTCTTATTGCGCAAATCACGGTGTGAAACAATTCCCCATTTGCGCAAACTCGCCTTCAGTTGCACGCATTGGCCTGAAAATGCATAGAAACAACGGAGTAAATCAAAGAATTGTTACCAAAGGAAAATTAATATAGTTCTCCTTATCCGGTATTAATGATTGCGGTTTATATGCCGCGCTGCGAAAATTAGTTCTTAGTTCACTAACGCTTTTATCCGACTTGGAGTAAAGAATGACCACTCGTAAAACCCTTGCTAATGCTATCCGCTTCTTGAGCATGGACGCTGTGCAGAAAGCAAAATCAGGGCATCCTGGTGCACCAATGGGAATGGCTGACATTGCCGAAGTGCTGTGGCGCGAATATCTGAACCATAATCCTTCTAACCCTAACTGGGCTGATCGTGACCGTTTCGTGTTATCCAATGGTCACGGCTCTATGCTGATTTACAGCTTGCTGCATCTGACGGGTTATGATGTTTCTATTGATGATTTGAAAAATTTCCGTCAATTGCACTCTAAAACTCCAGGCCATCCAGAGTATGGCTATACCCCCGGCGTAGAAACCACTACCGGCCCATTGGGGCAGGGTATCGCCAACGCAGTAGGTTTTGCGATTGCCGAACGTACACTGGCAGCGCAATTCAACCGTCCAAGCCATGATATCGTCGATCACTACACTTATGTGTTCATGGGTGACGGCTGTATGATGGAAGGGATCTCCCATGAAGTTTGCTCTTTGGCGGGCACACTGAAACTGGGCAAATTGATCGCATTCTATGATGACAACGGTATTTCTATTGATGGTGAAGTAGAAGGTTGGTTCACTGATGATACCGCAGCGCGCTTTGAAGCCTATGGCTGGCATGTTATCCGTAGCGTAGATGGTCATGACTCTGATGCTATTGCGGCAGCCATTGAAGCAGCACGTAAAGAGACAGGCAAACCATCCCTGTTGATGTGTAAAACCATCATCGGCTTTGGTTCACCAAACAAAGCAGGTAAAGAAGAATGTCACGGTGCTCCGCTGGGTGATGCTGAAATTGAAGCAACTCGTCAGGCTCTGGGCTGGGAACATCCTGCGTTTGAAGTTCCTCAGGACATTTATGCTGGCTGGAACGCTCAGGAAGCAGGCAAAACCAAAGAAATCGCTTGGGAAGAGAAATTTGCTGCATATGCCAATGCTCATCCAGAACTGGCTGCTGAATTCACCCGCCGTACCAGTGGTGAACTGCCAGCGAACTGGGAAGCAGAATCCAAGGCATTTATTGAAAACCTGCAACAGAATCCAGCCTCCATTGCCAGCCGTAAGGCATCACAAAACGCACTGGAAGCATTCGGTAAAGTTCTGCCAGAATTCATGGGTGGCTCTGCTGACTTAGCACCAAGTAACCTGACCATATGGTCAGGCTCCAAGCCATTGAACGAAGTTCAGGATGGTAACTACATTCACTATGGTGTGCGTGAATTCGGTATGTCTGCCATTATGAACGGTATCGCACTGCATGGTGGTTTTGTGCCTTATGGCGCAACATTCCTGATGTTCGTGGAATATGCCCGCAACGCTGTACGTATGGCAGCACTGATGAAAGTGCGTAGCATTTTCGTTTATACCCACGACTCCATCGGTCTGGGTGAAGATGGCCCAACCCATCAGCCAGTCGAGCAGATTGCCAGCCTGCGTGTAACTCCAAACATGAGTACATGGCGTCCATGTGACCAAGTTGAATCTGCGGTTGCGTGGAAATATGCAATTGAGCGCAAAGATGGCCCAACTTCATTGATCTTCTCCCGTCAAAATCTGGCACAGCAAGAGCGTACTGCTGAGCAATTGGCGAATATCGAGAAAGGTGCTTACATCCTGAAAGATTGTGCCGGTCAGCCTGAATTGATTCTGATTGCAACGGGTTCTGAAATGGAACTGGCTGTGAAAGCGGCTGAACAACTGAGTGCTGAAGGCCGTCAGGTTCGCGTGGTTTCCATGCCATCTACTGATGCTTTCGATAAGCAGGATGCTGCATACCGTGAAGCGGTACTGCCAGCGGCAGTTTCTGCCCGTGTTGCTATCGAAGCAGGTATTTCTGATTACTGGTTCAAATACGTTGGCATCAATGGTGCTATCGTTGGTATGACGACTTTCGGTGAATCTGCGCCTGCTGATGCTCTGTTCAAAGAATTTGGTTTCACTGTTGAAAATGTGGTAGCCAAGGCATCCGCTTTGCTGAAATAATCTGCAAATAGTCCGTATAAGCGCATTCGCATCAATGTTAGAGCGAATGCGCTCTTTTTTTGTCCAATTATTCCTCTGTAACGCAACCAATGGCGCTTGCCATCACGCTTTTTTTCTCGTAATCTGCTTTTATAATGGCTGAACCGTTTCAGTTCGGTGTGTAAATTTGGTATGTAAATTAGATCAATAAAATGTCTTGCCTGTCACAATCTGATTAATTTTGTGATGAATTATCCGTACAAGCAGACATTGCTCAGTTATTCTAAGCGATCGCGTGGCTACAGATAAATTCAGGGAGTAACATGACTATCAAGATAGCTATTAACGGTTTCGGAAGAATAGGGCGCAGCGTCTTACGTGCTCTTTACGAATCCGGGCGTCGGGCTGAAATTTCGATAATTGCTATCAATGAGTTGGCGGATGCAGAAGGCATTGCCCACTTATTGAAATACGACTCTAGTCATGGGCGTTTTGTATGGGATGTACGCCTGAATAATGATTTATTGCAGATAGGGGATGACAGTATCCGGCTGTTTCATCAACAGGATATCTCGGATCTGCCGTGGAAAGAGCTGGGCATTGATATCGTCCTTGATTGTACGGGCAAGTATGGTGAGCGGGCAGACGGAGAATCTCATATTGCCAGCGGAGCCAAAAAAGTCCTGTTTTCACATCCGGGAGGAAATAATCTGGATGCAACCGTGGTGTACGGTGTCAACCACCATTCATTGGTTGCAGAAGATCGCATTGTTTCCAATGCATCCTGTACAACAAATTGCATCATTCCAATTATCAAGGTGTTGGATGATGAGTTCAATATTGAATCAGGTACGGTGACAACCATCCACGCATCCATGAATGATCAACCCGTGATTGATGCTTATCACCGTGATTTACGTCGAACCCGGGCGGCTAGTCAATCCATCATTCCTGTTGATACAAAACTGGCTGCGGGGATCTCACGTGTTTTCCCTAAATTCAGCGATCGGTTTGAGGCAATTTCGGTTCGAGTGCCGACTATCAACGTGACAGCCATTGACTTGAGCGTGACAGTCCGTGCGGCAGTGAATGTTGAAGATGTTAACCAACTCCTGCAAAAATCAGCGGCCAGAGAGTTTCGTGGTATAGTGGATTATACTGATTTGCCGTTGGTTTCAACGGATTTTAACCACGATCCCCACAGTGCCATTGTGGATGGCACACAAACGAGGGTTAGCGGGAAGCACCTGATTAAAACCCTTGTGTGGTGTGACAATGAGTGGGGCTTTGCCAATCGCATGATTGATACAACGCTGGCAATGGCCGCAACGGGTTTCAAATAATCATTTGTTATGTCACACACGACACATAGCAGAAGATTGAGTAATTTTATAAAGAATCAATGAGAGGATTCACCATGTCTGTAATTAAGATGACTGATTTAGATCTGGCGGGCAAACGTGTATTGATCCGCGCTGATCTGAATGTGCCTGTAAAAGATGGCAAAGTGACTTCTGATGCACGTATCCGTGCGTCCTTGCCGACGATTGAGGCTGCGTTGAGTCAGGGAGCCAAGGTCATGGTTACTTCTCACCTGGGGCGCCCGACCGAGGGAGAATACAACGAAGAGTTCTCACTGCAACCTGTCGTTGATTATCTGAAAGAAGCACTTTCTTCTCCTGTTCGTCTGGAAAAAAACTATCTGGATGGTATTGAAGTGTTGGAAGGCGAATTAGTTGTTCTGGAAAACGTTCGCTTCAACAAAGGTGAGAAAAAAGACGATGAAACGTTATCAAAGCAGTATGCAGCACTGTGTGATGTGTATGTAATGGATGCTTTTGGTACTGCACACCGTGCACAAGCGTCAACTCACGGCGTTGCTAAGTTTGCCCCAGTTGCCTGTGCAGGTCCGCTGCTGTTTGGTGAACTGGATGCTTTGGGTAAAGCGCTGCATAACCCAGCCCGCCCAATGGTGGCGATTGTGGGTGGTTCTAAAGTTTCAACCAAACTGACTGTTCTTGATTCACTGTCCAAAATTGCCGATCAACTGATCGTGGGTGGTGGGATTGCCAATACATTCGTTGCCGCTGAAGGGCACAATGTTGGCCGTTCACTGTATGAAGATGATTTGATTCCAGAAGCGAAAAAACTGCTGGAAAGCTGTGATATCCCAGTTCCTACCGATGTTCGTGTTGCGACAGAGTTCTCTGAAACTGCGGAAGCAACGCTGAAATCCACCAGCGAAATTAAAGACGAAGAACAGATCCTTGACTTGGGAGATGATTCTGCCGAACGTCTGGCTGAAATTCTGAAAAGTGCCAAGACCATTCTGTGGAATGGCCCGGTAGGTGTTTTTGAATTCCCTAACTTCCGTAAAGGAACCGAAATTATTGCCCGTGCAATTGCTGAAAGCGATGCTTTCTCAATCGCAGGTGGCGGTGATACCTTAGCAGCAATCGATCTGTTCGGAATTGCTGACAAGATCTCTTACATCTCTACTGGTGGTGGTGCTTTCCTTGAGTTCGTTGAAGGCAAAAAACTGCCAGCCGTTGTGATGCTGGAAGAACGTGCTAAAAGTAACTAAGTTGTAATAGCAGGCAGCATTGACTGCCTGTTCAATGTCAATACAGGACCACGTAACATGTCTAAAATTTTTGATTTCGTAAAACCGGGTGTCATCACTGGTGATGATGTTCAAAAAGTCTTTGCCGTCGCTAAAGAAAACAACTTCGCGTTACCAGCGGTTAACTGTGTCGGTACTGATTCTATCAACGCAGTGTTGGAAACGGCGGCAAAAGTACGTGCTCCGGTCATTATCCAGTTTTCTAACGGCGGTGCGTCTTTCGTTGCTGGTAAAGGTCTGAAAGCCGAAGGTCAGCAAGCCGCGATTATCGGTTCCATTTCTGGCGCTCACCATGTTCACCAGATGGCAGAACATTATGGTGTTCCTGTTATCCTGCATACCGACCATTGTGCACGTAAGTTGCTGCCATGGATCGACGGTCTGTTGGATGCGGGTGAAAAACACTACGCACAAACTGGCAAGCCACTGTTCTCTTCTCACATGATTGATCTGTCTGAAGAATCTCTGGAAGAAAACATCGAGATTTGCGGCCAATATCTGGCACGCATGGCGAAAATCGACATGACGCTGGAAATTGAACTGGGTTGTACCGGTGGTGAAGAAGATGGCGTTGATAACACTCATCTGGACAGCTCTTCCCTGTATACTCAGCCAGAAGACGTGGCTTACGCGTATGAGAAACTGAACGCTATCAGCCCCCGTTTTACTATCGCGGCTTCTTTTGGCAACGTTCACGGTGTTTATAAACCAGGCAATGTTAAACTGACGCCAAAAATCCTGCGCAACTCACAGGACTACATTTCTGAGAAATTCAACCTGCCACACAACAGCTTGGATTTCGTCTTCCACGGTGGCTCCGGCTCTACCGCAGAAGAGATTCAGGAAGCGGTTAGCTACGGTGTAGTGAAAATGAATATCGATACCGACACCCAGTGGGCAACTTGGGAAGGTATTCTGAACTATTACAAAAAGAACGAAGGCTACCTGCAAGGCCAGTTGGGTAACCCAGAAGGCGCGGACAAGCCTAACAAGAAATTCTACGATCCGCGTGTATGGTTGCGTGCCGGTCAAACTGCCATGATCGTTCGTCTGGAACAGGCTTTTAAAGAACTAAATGCGATTGACGTGCTGTAATTGAGATAATTCATTGCATTGCATAGATAGTCAATTTTCACATTGCACTCCATAACGGAGTGCAATTTGATTTAAGCTCTAACTCAGATTGGGGAATTTACAGCCACGAGTTAACCTATTGTTATCACCGCCATAGGATAAACAGCCTGATAGGGACCTGACAGTGCAGGTAAGGTAGCATTAGATTTGAAGAGACAGAATTTCCGCCCGTTATTTGAATTATCAACGAGCGGAAAATTTGCTCAATAAAGCAGAATTAGGCAGATTACGCCTTCACTTCCTCTTTCATAATACGATTCAGCCACGGCACCATAAAGGCCATAATCACGGCAACAACCAGAGTAGCAATCCCGATTTTACTGAACACGCTAGTATAAATTGGCAGAGTTTGCAGGGGATCAGTCACACCATCTGGTGCGGCGGTAAAGGCAGCTACATAACTGCCCAATACTGATGCAGCGGCTTGTGACAGGAACCACATACCCAGAATAAAGCCAGTCAGATAGCTAGGAACAAATGCAGCCACCATTGCCAGTCCCAGAGCACTAATCATCAATTCGCCGACACTTTGGAACAGATAAACCAGCACAATAAACCACGGGGAAGTTATGCCATTTTCATCGGCAAATAGACCTGAAGCTGCGGCTGTCAAGAAGCCCAGAGAGCACAAGAACATGCCGAAGGTGAATTTTGTTGGCATGGAGAAATCTTTGCCTTTGGCACCCAACTTAGTATAAACAACCGCCAATATTGGACTAACAACGATAATCCAGAATGGGTTCAGTGCTTGGAAACTGATAGGGTTGACATCAAAACCCAAAATTTGGTGATGCACGTTATTGATGGCAAAGAAATTGAGGGAAGTGGGCATTTGGTTATACAGGATGAAAAATACGACCGCCTGAAGCATCAAAATAAATGCCACGAACATTTTATTACGGCCAATGCGATTTTGTTTAAATGCCTGCCAGAAGAAAATGAAAACGACAACAGCGGAAATCACCATCAGGGCGATATTGGCAATTTTGATATTGTGGAGCAACCAGGTACAGATGCCAATCGTGATCACTGTGCCGATAAGAACCGCAAACAAAGTT
Organism: Xenorhabdus anantnagensis; assembly: GCF_028598555.1. GTDB lineage: Bacteria > Pseudomonadota > Gammaproteobacteria > Enterobacterales > Enterobacteriaceae > Xenorhabdus > Xenorhabdus anantnagensis. The sequence continues at coordinate 112,461 of NZ_JAQRFN010000007.1, read as the reverse complement.
GCATAGTTTACCGGAGCATGATCGGGTTCTGAACCAATGTCATGCACCATACGGCGGCAGGCGATATAAACCAGCAGAGCGATAATCAGACCAATACCACAGATATTATAGGTAACTGCATAACCATATTTTTCGGCAATGACGGGAGCAAGAGAAAGAGAAACCAGAGAACCAAGATTAATGGACATATAGAAGAGCGTAAATGCACCATCTAAACGTGGGTCTTGTGGCTGGTAACATTTTGCCAGCAGGCTGGCGGGGTTGGCTTTGAAAAGGCCATTACCAACAGCGACGGTTCCCAATGCATAAAAAATCAGGTCAGGGTGCATGATAGACAGGCCAATCATGAAATAGCCGATTGCCATTACAATGACACCCAGAATAATGGTGCGTTTTGTCCCTAGTAAGTGATCACCAACATAACCACCGATAGAAATCAGGCCATAAACCAGTGCAGTAAATGCACCAAAGGTGATAAAAGCTTGTGCTTCTGAAAAACCGAGTTGGTGAACGAAATAAACGGCAAGAATGCCTTGAACTCCGTAGTAACCAAACCGTTCCCATAGTTCCACAAAAAAGATCATAAAAAAGGGTTTTGGTTGATCCCATAAACCGACCGGACCGGTTTTACTCATAGTGAATGCCTCTGTTAACTATCATTGCGATGGGCAATACATCCAGATAATTATACTGTTGTTAACATGTTTGTAACTTAATGTATCGCACGGGTTGTGATTTGGTTTATTTATTCAGGGTGATCGTGAAGCGAAGTAGGTTAATATACTGGTATAGTATCTTCTCAATGGTTGATCACACTAACGGAAAAAAGTAATACCAGATTTGACAGAATATTCACTAAATTAATATCAAAAATTATTAATCAGAGGCTTGTGTGTTCGTAAATGAATCGATTTGATTGTCATTTAACCTATTGTATTTATTATGTGTTGAAAAATGAGAGATGAAATGAAAGTAAACACCAAATAAAATCACTAATATCTATATATTAATTTTTTGTTATGTATTTAACTGTCGATTTCATCTTTTTAAATAATATGGAGGATTTTCAAATTGGGATTTATCAAAACTTTTAGGTGATAATCAGTTAAAAATCTCTTAAATATTAATTAAGAAAGATATTGGTAAGAATGAGTAGATGAAGGCCTTTTGATAAAGAACCTTCATATTTGGAGGCTAAGTTGGGAATATTGCTGTTTTAAACATGAGGTTATTTTAAACAGTGGCCGTCATGTTTTTATCCATTACTGAATGAAAATCACGCTTAAAATAAATCAATCCATGGCCTTCTTCTCTGACCATGATCTGTTTTATTTCCACTAAATAAACATAGTGAGTACCGACTTCCTGTATCTGCTCGATACTGCCTTCCAGATTGGCAAGGGTTCCTTTTAGCATAGGTTGCCCCAGTGAGCTGTTGTGCCAAATATCCCAATTGAAGCGCTCTTCCATACTGACATCAGTCATGCCAGCGAAATGGCGAGCCAGCGATTCTTGTTCATGATTCAGGATATTGACACACAGGTGACCATTTTCCTGAAATACCGGATTCATGGCGCTATTGCGATTCATACATATCATCAGAGTCGGAGGCGTATCTGTCACAGAACACACCGCCGTTGCAGTTATACCACAGCGCCCCGCAGGGCCATCCGTGGTGATGATATTCACCGCAGCGGAAAGGCTTGCCATCGCATCTCTGAAACTCAGGCGATGTTTATTTTCTATAGACATAATAGGCCTCCTGCTACTGATTTATTTCAGCAGCTTATCTAACAGGTTAATATCACGGTTATTGTGTAAGTGGGGTTTGGTCCAGCCATCCAAATCATAGTCAGAGAGGCAGCGATCCACTAATTCCGTCATTTTTTTCATATTGCCGGAGCCATGGGCATGACGCAGACATTGCAAGCGAATTTCGTCCTGACTGCCGGCATAATTGATTTCGTATAATTCATGGCGACCGCCGAATTCACTGCCAATGGCATCCCACATTAATTTCAAAATCTTAATTCGTTCTACGTGGTCAATACCATTAGAGCCACGGACATACTTTTCAAGATACTTATTGATTTCAGGGTTATTCATATCACGCACACTGGATGGCAAATAAATCAAGCCGCTGGTGACATTGCTTTCAATAATATTCTTGATTTTGGTATAAGCCATGGGAGCCATCACGCGATAGGATTGAATCGCTTGGGTATCGGGCAAATAAGCGCCGTTTTCCCACGGCTTGGATTCTGCCCACATCGCATCTGTCAGTGACCAGAACAGATTGCGCCATGCGACGACTTCTCCCAGATCGGCCTGAACGCCGCGAAAATCCACCACGCCAGTGCATTCAAGGCTTTTTTGCAGTAGGCCCGTGATGAAATCCAGCTTAACGGCAAGGCGCGTACAGGCTTGCATAGGGAATAGTCGTGCAAATCCACTTTGTACTGCCCAGTGACGGGCGCGATCAAAATCGCGATAAATTAACACATTTTCCCATGGAATTAATACCTTATCCATCACCAGAATAGCGTCATTTTCATCAAACCGACTGGAAAGAGGGTAATCAAAAGGTGATCCGGTAGCACCCGCCACCAATTCATAGGAAGCGCGAGAGATCAATTTCACGCCATCGGCATCCATTGGTGCAACGAACATAAGGGCAAAATCAGGGTTGTCACCAATAACCTGCGCAGAGCCAAAACCGATAAAATTATAGTGAGTCAGGGCTGAATTGGTTGCGACAACTTTGGCGCCACTGACAATAATTCCGGCATCCGTCTCTTTTTCTATCTGGATAAAAACATCTTTGACCTGATCCGCGGGCTTGTGGCGATCAATTGGTGGATTAACAATCGCATGATTGAAATAGATGCAACTTTCCTGAATGCGCTTATACCAGATGCGGGCATTGTCAGCGAATTGTCCATAATATTCGGGATAAGCTCCCAGTGAGCAGCAGAATGCAGCTTTATAATCGGGTGAACGCCCCATCCAGCCGTAGTTTTGGCGCGACCATTCGGCGATGGCATCACGCTGTTGGCGGAGGTCATCAGTGCTGGTGGCGAAACGGAAGAATTTGTGGGTGTAGCCGCCATTTCCGGTATCGGTATCCCAACAGAGTACATCATGAGTTTCCGGGGCATGCAGGGAATCATACAGCTGACCAATTGAAGCAGCCGCATTGCGGAAAGCCGGATGTGTTGTAACATCTTTGACTCGTTCACCGTAGATGTAAATTTCGCGGCCATCTTGTAGTGAACTCAGATACTCTTTGCTGGTAAATGGGCGTTTATGATCAGCACGCAAATCTTCTAGTTTCATAGTAACCTCATGCTCCGCAGAATCCCCTCATTTTGATTTGTTATCCATATGAGGATTAGGTGTTAATTTTATGTTTCTTTCACTGTTTGATTGAAGCGGCTAAATGGTTTCTATTGAAGAGATTTTCAGAAGGTTTGCTGGTACTTTTCGGTGAATGAGAATAAATTGTTGTGAAAGTGTGATCAAGTAGGTGTTTTGAAGATTAAAAAAATCCATATCGTTATATGTCTAATGGATTTCACAGGAATATAATGCGGCTGGGAACTTAATTCCCAATCGCATTATATTTCATGGGGATGGAGGACTGCTATTTGTGAGATTAATACTTTTTGTGAGATTAATGCTTTGTTTCGGGTTGTGGTGTTGTTAACGTTTTTTTAGATATACCAAAATATTTTTCTATTGAATAAGCTAACACTTCTTGGCGTTTGGCTTCGGGAATAAGTAACATGGAGGAGTCCAATAAAAAACAAGTAATTAACTATAAATAGTGCTTTTGAGAAAATATCTTGTATATAGCGAGCGCTCATTTTAGATATTTTCTGTTGAGATGAAAGAAAATCACTATCAAAGCTAATTGAACGAGTAATTTGTATTACAACAGACTTGGAGTTTTTCTCACTTTTTCTTTTAGTGTGCATATAAATCTCCTTTTTATTCGTTCATATATTTTTTAACTTACACGAGTTTAGTCTAAACTTGGATGTTATACCATCGTAATATTATTTATAGTATGAAGTTATTTATATAAAATAATACAAATAAATAATTGTTTCATTTAAACTAATTTTAAAGCACTCTTTTATCCTCCAGTTACACTCCTTTCTCGCCAAACACTTGGTGAGCACCCCACCAACCGGTTAAAAAATCGGGTAAAGTAAGCCGGATCTTTAAACCCAAGCTGATATGCCACTTCAAATACGGGGCTGTCACTAAACAGCAATAACCGTTTTGCTTCTCGTAACAGTCGGTCAAAGATCAACTTTTTCGGTGGTCGATTGGCAAAACGTCGGCACATATCTTTCAGGCGTGATTCTGTAATATCCAATTTTTCCGCATATTTCGGCACAGGAAGATGCTGGTGATAATGTTGATCGACTAACTGGTGAAAGCGCTGGAATAGTTTTAATTCTCCTCTGACACCACCGGAACGGTGATCATCAAGGGGAATAGTGCGCAGCAGAAAGGTAAACAAAGATTGAGCCAGAAATGCCAGTGATTGTTCTCGTCCAGCAAATTGATTGGCAGATTCCCGCCCGATCAGTGCCCAATAATGGTTGAATGTTTCCAATTCATCGGATTTCTCTGCGACAGAAAGGCAGATGGCCGGAATATCAACCATTTCTCGATGAGTAGGATAAAGCGAACTGAGCAATGGGGTAATCAATTCCTGACGGACGGTCAGTACATAACCGTCAGTATCTTCCTGCGTAAAAAAGGCGTGGGGGACAGAAGGCGGGGTCAGGATAAACAACGGAGCTTGTACGGAATAGCGCTGTTCGTCCAATTGCAGTTCAATTCGCCCTGTTACCAGATAGTGCAGCTGAAAAAAACCATCATGGCGATGCGCCTGCATATCACGCCCGAAAAATGCCGCCATGCGACCAAAAGTTTGATAATGGATATCATCCGATCCCTGTGTTTCATCATAGTCCTTGCTGATATCAATATTGGTGATGATGGATTTAGCGTTATTACATGCAGGCATTGACTTTCCCTCTGGTATCTTATTGTTGGTTCAGGTATTTGGCGTATGAACATGTTGCTCGTTCTTTACGGGGTAACCTGTGACCGTAAGTGTTTCATCGGAATCAGAAAAACCATCAATGCCCCGATGATCAGTAATCCGGCTACGAAATAAAGCCCTGCGTTGAAATTACCTGTTTGATCTTTCAGCCAGCCGATCAGCAGAGGACTGACGGCTGATCCCACATTTCCAGTTGCATTGATCACGGCGATCCCGACGGCACGGGCGCGCAAGCTGAGCGATTGATCCGGTGTCGTCCAGAATACCGCCATCGCAGTAAACGATCCGGTGGAAGCCATAATGATCCCTAACAATTGCACCATGCTGTTATTGGTTAGTGAGGTTAAAATCCAGCCAGCGGCGGCAAACAGGTAAGGTAAGGCCGTGTGCATTTTGCGCTCTTGCAGGCGGTCTGAGCGACGGCTCCAGTAAATCATGCCCAAAATCGTGCAGAATTGTGGAATGGCAGTCAAAATACCAATGACAATATGGCTGCTGTTCTGATTGAAGCTCTGCATAATCTGTGGTGTCCAGATATTAATAGCGCTCAGAGTATTGGTCAGGCAGAAATAAGCGAAGGTGTACATTAATACCATTGGGGTAAAAACTTCGCGCCATAAGCTGGTTTGTTGTTGAATATGTTCATTGGGCTGCATCGTCGAAAGATTATCGTTTTCTATCATTTCTTGAAGACATCGTTTATCTTCACGAGTCAGCCACTTGGCCTTTTCCGGTGAATCATCCAGATAAAACCAGACAGCAAAACCAAGCAGAACAGAAGGGAAACCTTCCAGCAAAAATAACCACTGCCAGCCCCGCAGATTCCAGATGCCGTCCATTTCCAGAATATAACCGGAAATCAGTGAACCAAACGCCATCGTTACAGGCATGGCGATCATAAACAGTGCATTGGCACGCGCACGGTAATAAGCCGGAAACCAATAAGTCAGGTAAACTAAAATACCCGGCAAAAATCCCGCTTCTGCAATACCTACCAACATACGCAGGATATACAGGCTCGTAGGGCCAGTGGCAAACATGGTTGCAGTGGAAGCGATACCCCATAACACCATAATGCTAGCGATCCAGCGACGAGCACCCACAATGCTTAACATGACATTGCTGGGAATGCCGAAAATGACGTAAGTAGCGTAAAATAGCGTGGCGGCCAATCCAAACATTGTGGATGTTAAACCAAGATCTTTCCCCATCGTCAAACCCGCAAAACCAATATTGATGCGATCCAGAAAAGAGAAAACGAACAGGATAAAGAGAAAGAGGATCAAACGCCGGAATAATTTATTGATAACACTTTGCTGTTGGGACGTCAGTTTCTTATGTTGATGGGGCGGATTTTCTGGTTTTGGTATGGCGTCAGGTGAAGTGCTCATTGTTGTTTCCTTTTTTATTATTGTTATACCCCTTTATCTTTCTAATCCTTGTTTATTGCTTGCTTTTCCTTTAGGTGGGGATTTGAAATCCTTCAAATTCAATGGCAGATGTCACGATCAACATCAGCCATATTGGGAAATTAAATTAATAAGTGTTAGATGATGGTGTATTTTGCTCTCCCTTAATTTTGCCGAAACGTTTTGCCAAAGCGTTGGCTGCTCCGGTTAGCAAGATGGTATCAACTCCCACGGCAACAAACAGTGCGCCCAGATTGAGGTAATGTTCAGCGATATCAACATTGGTCATCAAAATGCCGGCGGCTTTGCCGGAAGATTGGATCTGAACAATGGCTTGTTCAATTGCCGCCTGGACTTCAGGATGCTGTGGGTTACTTATGTGTCCCATATCGGCGCTGAGATCTGCCGGGCCGATAAACACACCATCGACACCTTCGACTGCCGCTATCTCCGCTATGTTTTGCAGAGCTTCACGAGTTTCTACCTGTACCAGTACACACATTTCATCATTGGCACGGGATAGATAATCAGGGATGCGGTTCCAGCGGGAAGCTCGTGCCAGAGCACTCCCTACGCCACGAATACCCGCGGGAGGATAGCGGGTCGCCCTGACGGCTGCACGCGCTTGTTCCGCATTTTGAATCATCGGGAGTAACAAGGTTTGCGCGCCAATATCCAACAATTGTTTGATGATCACAGGATCATTCCAGGCAGGACGAATGACAGGTTGGCTTGGATAAGGGGCAATGCCCTGCAATTGTGCAAGCATGGTAGAAATATCATTGGGGGCATGTTCACCATCAATCAATAGCCAATCAAACCCTGCTCCTGCCAGTATTTCCGCACTATACCCACTGCTTAGTCCAAGCCATAACCCGATTTGTGGATGCCCTGCTTTCAGGGCATATTTAAATTTATTTGTTAGTTGATCCATGTGTTATCTCATTAGACCTTATATCTCAGAAGACGTTAAACAAGGCTTTAAACAAAGTGACAGCTAATTGAACCTAATACGCCATAATCCACATGAAAGGTGTCACCTTTGCGCGCGGGAATAGGGCGGGTAAAGGAACCGGCCAGAATAATCTGGCCCGCTTCAAGTTCGACACCATGCGGAGCCAGCTTATTGGCAAGCCATGCCACACCATTAGCAGGATGATTGAGAACTGCTGCTGCCACGCCGGATTCTTCAATCACCCCATTGCGGTAAAGCAGGGCACTGACCCAGCGCAGATCAAGTTCATTTGGCTTGATCGGTCGTCCTCCAATAATCACTCCACCGTTGGCGGCATTGTCAGAAATCGTATCGAATACTTTGCGCGGACGCTGAGTATCGGGATCAATGTTGTGGCAGCGGGCATCGATCAGCTCCAGTGCCGGAATGACATAATCTGTCGCGTTATAAACATCAAACAGCGTACAGTTTGGCCCACGCAGGGGCTTTGCCAGCACAAAGGCCAGCTCTACCTCAATGCGTGGCACAATAAAACGTTCGCAAGGAATGTTACTGCCGTCCTGAAAAAACATATCATCCAGCAAGGCACCATAATCCGGTTCATCAATCTGTGAACTGGCTTGCATGGCCTTGGATGTCAGACCGATCTTGTGTCCTTTCAGAATCCGGCCTTCCTTGATTTTCAAATCCACCCATTCACGTTGAATGGCGTAAGCATCCTCAATAGTTATCTCTGGATAATCCAGTGAGATTTGTCGGATTTGCTCACGGTTTTTCTCTGCCTGATGTAAACGGCGTGCCACTAGAGATACGACTTCTTGCTGTAGCATAGGTGTTAAGCTCCTTTAGCTTATAATCCACCAAAACAGAGGTATTTCACTTCCAGATAATCTTCGATACCGTAACGTGAACCTTCACGTCCCAGCCCCGATTGCTTAATACCGCCAAATGGCGCAATTTCGTTGGAGATCAAACCTTCATTGATGCCGACCATGCCACTTTCCAATGCTTCCGCTACCCGATAAATTCGGCCAATGTCGCGGGAATAGAAGTAAGCAGCCAGACCAAATTCAGTGTTATTGGCGATGCGGATGGCTTCATCCTCATCACAGAATTTGAACAGTGGTGCCAGAGGGCCGAAGGTTTCTTCATGGGCAACCTGCATAGATTCAGTAACATCCGCCAGTACCGTTGGTTCAAAGAACAGGCCACCCAAAGCATGGGGTTTACCACCAACCAGAATACGTGCGCCGTTGGAAACTGCATCACTGATGTGTGCTTGTACTTTTTCTACTGCTGCTTGATTAATCAGAGGGCCTTGTTGTGATGCAAGGTCAATGGCTGGCCCGACTTGAAGCTGTTTCACAGCTTGCGTCAGACGTTCGGCAAAAGCATCGTAAATGCCTTCCTGTACCAGAATGCGGTTGGCACAGACACAAGTTTGTCCGCTGTTACGGAATTTCGCTGCCATCGCACCTTTCACTGCGGCATCAAGATCGGCATCATCAAACACAATAAAAGGTGCGTTGCCACCCAGTTCGAGGGAGAGTTTTTTTACGGTATCGGTGCTTTGTGCCATCAATAACTTGCCAACACGGGTAGAGCCGGTGAACGAAAGTTTACGCACGATAGGGCTTGACGTCAGCACTTCACCAATCGCCTTGGCATCTATTCCTGTTACGATATTCAGTACGCCCGCCGGAATGCCTGCCTGTTCTGCCAATACAGCCAATGCCAGCGCAGAGAGTGGCGTTTCAGCCGCAGGTTTCAGAACTACTGTACAACCCGCAGCGAGTGCCGGGCCAACTTTACGGGTGATCATCGCATTGGGGAAATTCCACGGTGTAATGGCGGCAACAACGCCAATGGGCTGTTTAATAGTAGCGAGACGTTGACCCGGCATTGGGGAAGGAAAGGTTTCACCATAAATACGTTTGCCTTCTTCCGCGAACCATTCGATAAAACTGGCACCGTAAGCAATCTCCCCCATAGCTTCGGCATGGGGTTTACCCTGTTCTGTACTCAGTATTTCAGCCAGGGCAGTTTGGTTTTCCATCATCAGATGAAACCATTGCCTGAGCTTTTGGCTACGCTGTTTGGCAGTCAGTGACCGCCATGCAGGAAGGGCATTCTGAGCTGCTTCAATGGCACATTGTGTCTCTTTGTTTCCCATATTACTGACATTAGCAATCACTTCACCATTGGCAGGGTTGGTGACTTTAAAAGTCGCTTTATTGTCCGCATCAACCCATTGACCGTTGATATAAGCCTGTTGGCGCAGTAATGATGTATCCAAATTACTTGTCATGGTTTCCTCTTTAATTCAACAAAATATACCCGTCGTCTTTCAAGTTGCAGTTTTGTTGGCCGCATCTTGAAATCCACAGAGATAGAGATGAGCGGCCTTAATTATGTCACTTATTACCATCACGCTTTTGCTTGAAACAGGTTATGAACGTTGTTGGATTTATAATTCAGCACCGGGTCGAGTTCTTCCATAGTGAAAGAGAGGCCAAGATAGCGCCGTGCCATCAATTCGCTGAAATGCGCCTTGATTAAGCCAAACAACATTTCACCGACTTTTTGCCGATCTTCAAGGCTGCGTCCGGCACCAATTTTCAGTGTCATGTGAACGAAGGCATAATCTTGTTTACCATCCGCCATTTGCCACGTATCCAACCAAATGGCACGGCTGCGGATACCGCCCAGCGGAAAAATGCCCGTATCTGCCAGTGTTTGATTCACGTTGGCAAACAATTCCGGCAACTTGGCTTCTTCACGAATATTTTCAGTACACTCAGCGTAAAAATGTGGCACGGTTTTCTCCTGTCAGACTTCCGTTTTATTGATGGTTTTTTGATTAATAACTAATTCGGATTAACAATATAGTCCGGCAGTGGGAAAACTGCGTTAACTTGTCCTGTCCCGGAGCTGGCGAACAATTCCGTTAAAAACTCCACCTTGCCGTCATACTTGTCCCATCCGAGCAGGCCCAGCAGCATCACGGTATCGTGCATGTTGCCTTCTCCCCGGCAATATTGCGCATATTCCGGCAGCATTTTGCAGAACTCCTGAAACTTCCCTTCTTTCCAAAGTTGTACGACGCGGCGATCCATCTGTTCATCAAACTCGCGGGTATAGCTGTTCATGCCTTCTTCGGCTCGTTGATCTTCAATGAAACTGTGGGAGAGTGAACCGCTTGCCAGCACGGCAACTGTGCCATCGTATTTCTCAATCGCCCGTAAAATTGCCTCTCCCAGTTTGCGGCTGTCCTCAAACGCATGGACAGTACAAAAGGCAGAAATTGAAATCACCTTGAAATGGCGGTCGCTGTTCATATAACGCATTGGCACCAGCGTGCCATATTCCAGTTTCAAGCTTGGAATTTCGTGTGACTGAGCACGAACCCCCATTTGACGTGCTTCTTCCGCAATCACCCTGCCAAGTTCGGGGTTACCGTCATACTCGTAGGTCATATCGCGGATAAAATGTGGTAGCTCATTGCTGGTATAGATGCCGGAAAAATGATCGGCACAATTAATATGGTAGGCACTGTTAACCAGCCAATGGGTGTCGAACACGATAATTGTATCAACTCCCATTTCACGGCAGCGCCGGCTGATCTCTTTGTGTCCGTCAATGGCACCTTGCCGGCAACCGTGATGCTTGCCCGGTAATTCAGACAGGTACATTGAAGGTACATGTGTAATTTTCGCTGCTAACGCTAACTTTCCCATAAATCCTCACTTGGTATCAGAATGGCAATCCGTGGTTAACGCTGAGATTTATTACGTTCCTTATTGCTCAAATTTTTTTATTCGAGTCTTTTATTCAAACCTTTTATTCAAATCGTATGGCTCAAACGCCCCAACGAGGAATAGGATGCTCTCCCATTGAGATACAAACGTTCTTCACTTCGGCAAACACTTCAAAACTGTATTCCCCACCTTCACGCCCTACGCCGGAAGCTTTGATGCCACCAAATGGCTGGCGCAGATCGCGAACATTCTGAGAATTGACAAACACCATGCCAGCCTCAATGCCACGAGCCAGACGCAAAACTTTGCTGACATCTTGTGTCCAGATATAGGATGCAAGGCCATACTCCACATCATTGGCCATGCGCAGCCCATCCTCTTCGCTCTTGAACGGCAGCAAACAGGCTACAGGCCCGAAGATCTCTTCCTGTGCCACGCGCATGTGGTTATCTACATCTGCCAATACAGTCGGGCGCAGGAAGTTGCCATTTTTCAGATGAGCAGGTAAATCGGCCGGTTTATCGGGGCCTCCGGCTAGCAGTGTCGCGCCTTCTTCGATTCCCAGGCGGATATAATTGGAGACTTTTTCCCAGTGTTGCTGGCTTATCAGGCTGCCAACCTGAGTTTGCGGATCTTGGGGATCACCGACACGTAACCGATTAGCGCGTTCAGCAAAGCGTTTGACAAATTCAGGGTAGATACTTTCTTGGATGAAAATGCGGGAACCTGCTGTACAGCGTTCGCCATTGAGGGAGAAAATGGTGAACAGGGCGGCATCCAGCGCGCGTTCGATATCTGCATCTTCAAAGATGAGAACAGGAGATTTTCCGCCCAGCTCCATGGAATATTTTTTCAGTCCGGCATTTTGCATGATCAGGCGGCCCGTTGCTGTCCCACCAGTGAAGGAAACAGCGCGCACATCATGATGTTTTACCAGCGCATCGCCTGCGGTGTTACCGTAACCCTGTACCACATTCAGCACTCCGGCCGGAATTCCGGCTTCCAGCGCCAGCTCCCCTAAACGGTTGGCAGTCAATGGGGAAAGCTCGGACATCTTCAAAACAGCCGTATTTCCCAGTGCCAGACAAGGTGCGACTTTCCACGTTGCTGTCATGAAAGGCACATTCCACGGGGAAATCAATGCGCAAACACCAACAGGCTGGATTAACGTATAGTTGAGCATCTTGTCATCAACGGGATAGGTACGTCCGTTCATCTGCTGGCAAGTTTCAGCGAAAAAATTGAAATTCTGTGAAGCCCGTGGGATCAGGACATTTTGTGTTTGGTGGATGGGGAGCCCCGTATCCTTAGTTTCCATCGCAGAAATATCAGGAATATTTTGGTCGATTAATTCACCCAAACGGCACATCAAACGGGCGCGTTCTTTCATTGGGGTATTTGCCCATTTGGGGAAAGCCTCTTTGGCCGCTTCGACGGCGTGGGCGATCTCTTCCTGCCCACCCGATGCAACTTCAGCCAGCACCTCACCTGTAGCAGGATTGGTCGTTTCAAAATAGGTTTTGCTGCCGATATTCTTGCCGTTGATCCAATGGTTAATCATGGTCATAACAAATTCTCCTCATATTCTTGCTGGCTGACGATGTGATTCACCAGACGCCCAACACCTTCAACTTCCACAATGACTTCATCTCCCGGAACAACGTTGGACAGCCCTTTAGGCGTTCCTGTGGCGATCATGTCGCCCGGTTGCAATGTCATGAAATCGCTGAGATAGCTGATTAAGAAAGGAATGTCGAAGATTAAATCGGCTGTTGTACCTTGTTGGCGAAGCTCACCGTTCACCCATGTTTTCAAGGTCAGATTATGAGGATCGGCAATCTTCTGCTTATCTATGATCCAGGGACCGATTGGGGTAAGTGTATCGCGGCTTTTCACTCGCAGATTGGGGCGATAATAATTTTCCAGATAATCACGAATGGCGTAATCGTTACAAACGGTATAACCCGCAACGTAATTCATGGCTTCTTCTTTGGAAACTTTGTGGGCGGGTTTACCAATCACGACAACTAATTCTGCTTCATAATGCATGTATTCCACATTATCAGGACGCACAGAAACTTGACGGTGCCCTGTTAAGCTATTGGCTGCCTTAATGAATACCAAAGGTTCTTCCGGTGGCTTAAACTCCAGTTCTGTTGCATGGTCGGCATAATTCAGTCCCAATGCGAACAGAGTTCCATTGGCGGGAGGAAGCCACAAAACCTCGTCACCGCTTACCGTATTTCCATCCGGCAGAAGGATATTTTCCCGTTCGTCAATGTTGACATTTAGATATTGGTCTTGATAAAAAATTTTGGCGTATCTCATTCTTGACCTCCAGTCAATACAACCGAATTTTCCAAGTTAGGGAAGCCTTCGGCCCTGACTGTGACTTTGTCGGCAGGATGGAGAGTGACACGCTGGTGGGGAGTTCCCAATAGAATTGCATCACCCTCTTTTAAAGTGGCGAATTCGCTTAATGCTGCCAACAATTCTGGTGCTGAACGGACAAGATCTTGGGTAGACCAGCGATCGACTTCGTGTCCGTTAATCTCGGTCACGATATCGAGTGATTCCACTGAATGAGTCTTGGACATTTGACCCATCGGACAAAAACCGTCCCGACATTTTTCTTTAATGGCGGGACGATAAAATGAAGTTTCTGGTAGGCTAATTTCGTTTGCCAATGCATAACCTGCAATATATTGTTCTGCCTCCTGAACTGAAACTTTGTGTGCTGTTTTTCCTATCAACAGCGCCAAAGTTGCTCCACTTTGCACCGTTTCACCGATGGGATGAGGAATAATATCCCCTGAGTTAATGACGGTATTGCGGGGTTTTATAAACCAAATTGGCGTTTTTGGGGGGGAATTATAAGGTACTTGGTGAAATGTCTCATGCCAGAAACTGATTTGGCTACTATGGTTGAGGGCAACGGCAAAGACAGTGCCTTTCATTGACAGCTCCTTGAAACCTGAATGACGTATGGCAAGATGATTTATTAATAAGGCATGTGGTAATAATCTTCAATATGTTAGATAAATTGTTAATTTTAATTGTGATCTATGTAACAGTGCCTTGTGGGCGCTTGTTTTTTATACACCAAAATCCACTGTTATATTGTTGGTAAAGTCATTTGAGATCAAATCTAAGACAGTTCCTTGAAAACTAAATGACGTATGGCAAGGTGATTTATTGATATGCTGTGTTGACAATGTAATATTAAATATAGAGTATATAACATTAGTTATTCTATGTTATATGCTCTATATTCCAAATAAATTTGTTAATTTTAATCGTGATCTGTGCAACAATGCCTTATCTATGGATGTTTTTTACACATTAACATTTTCCGTTATATTACTGGTAGAGTCATTTGAGATCGAACCTAACTATTATTAGATTATCTTTTTTAAAATTTTAAGAGAGATTTTTATTTTATTGTTTATATTGAATTGTTTTTATGAGGGGGTATCGATAAGCATGATATAGTCTTTATTACTTTATGTATTCCATTGTATGAAATTTGAAATAACCGTGACGACTATAATTAAACGCATTATGCGCCAAGATTATAATTTATATGTAACTGATTTAACTGAAAAGAGTTTACTTTAATTATGAACCAATCTTTGACAATTTCATTACTTCAAGCTAAAGGCACAGCTATGTTTTTCTTTCGGCCTATATTGAAAGATTATAAGCTGACGGAACAGCAATGGCGCATTATATCAATACTGGCACATAGGCGTTCTGTTGATTTTCATGAGTTATCTCGCCACACTTATATTTTGCGTCCAAGCCTGACAGGTATTTTGACACGTATGGAGCGTGAAGGCCTTATCCACCGTATGAAGCCTTTAAACGATAAGCGCAAGCTGTATATTAGCCTGACTTCGAAGGGCCAGAAATACTATGATCAGGTAAAAGGGCCGATAGAAGAAAGCTATAAGGAGATTGAGATTGCCTTTTCTCCAGAAAAGTTAACTCAATTTTTAGGGTTATTGGATGAATTTAATTCTATCGGAAATCATTCTCCAGAAGATATGGATGAGGTATAAGATTAAAAATTTATGAATATAATAATCATTAGCACTTTATGAATGTAATAACGAATTATTTTTTTGGTTATTTTAAATGTAGTATAAAGCCGCAGTAGGTAAATTTCATAAAATTAATTAAAGAAAATTGAAGTTTCTATAAGGTATTGCGGCGTTTTTTTTAATAAAAATATAATTAAAAACAAAGCTGATTGAATCATTGCTGAAATGGAAATTGAGATAACTTTTGTATTTGAAACATAAAAAATTTTTTAAAATCATATAAAAATAGCACAAAGTAATAGCACTATAATGAAAACTTTCAAGTAAAGTTGGCTTTCTAAACCCAATGAATTTCAAGATGCGTCGCGGCGGCCAGGGAGTACAACCAACAAAGTGGCAATTTGAAAGACGAAGGGTATAAACCGTAACTTATTAATAAATCAGACCAGCAGAGTGACGGTTCCTCATCCAGCTTAATCACTGATATAAGGAAAGCCAACATGATGTTCAATGAAGTTAAAGTATCGAGTGTTTTGAAAGGTAAGCGAGTGGTGGTGACAGGCGGAGGGCGTGATTTTGGGCAGGCAGTTTCTGTTTGGTTGGCCCGTGAAGGCGCATATGTTGATCTCTGTGCCCGCCAATTAGCCAGCGTTGAAGCGACATGTGAAATTATCCGCAATGAAGGCGGCATAGCCCGAGGTTACCAGTGTGATATGAGTGATGCCCGATCTGTGAGTGATTTCGCCACTCAGTTGCTGCAAGACAATCAACCTATCGATATTCTGATTTTGAGTGCTGCCCAATGGTTGGAAGGGCATTTAGGAGAAGGTGATCGTGATGCTGATATCGTCAGTACAGTGAATTCAGGTATAACCGGTTCTATCCTGCTGACCAAGGCACTCTTGCCGAGCCTGCGCCAGTCAAAAGGTGCCGACATTGTTGCAATGGTATCAGTTTGTGGTATTCCTCAATTTACTGAATCCGTCGCTCATCCGGCATTCTTTGCAGCTAAACATGCCATGAGTGGCTTTAGCCAGAATTTAGCCCATCATTTAAGCAAAGAAAATATTCGCGTGACCGGGCTTTATCCACCTGACTTTGAACTTAATGGCTTTGATGAGGAGTTAGGTGATCATCAAATTGATCATAAAACAACAGGAAAGCAAATGCTTAACGGCCGTTCCGTATGGGAAACGCTACGGTTTGTGATCACCCAACCTCGCAGTTGCCATATCAACGCTGTTTATTTCCAAGGCCCGACTTTTCAGGATTTTGAATAGTGTAAAGCTGGCTAAGTTATTTTGAATTAGCCAGCTTAATCCAGTAATACTAATGCTGTTAAGAGTGCTTCATCATTTTTAACATTGTATTTAGAATGAGTAGAGAGAAATTCCCTAAATCCCATCACACGCTTGTAATCATGTAACTCTTTTTTGATACTTTTATCGCTGGCATATTCTGTTGGTTTATTGGCATCCCAGACAGCATTGGTTATGTCATTTTGTATCAGTATATTGTTTTTTATCTTTTCCTTTTTTCCAAGACATTAACCGAATCTGGACAATAATGTTTTTGAAGAATCTAGCGTAGGGCCTTTACGCTTAAATCCCATTTTATCTAGCTTTGATAAAGCGCTAGCCCTTGGTGCATCCAGATCATAGAGAATATCACCTTGCTTAAATTCATTGATGAGGAACGGTGTTGCTGTTTCTTGCTGTGAAGTAGGCTCCAGATTTTGATCAACAAGTTGAGTTCTTTTATACCCGCTTGGCACGCTCGATAGGCGTAATCAAGTTGAAAGGTTCGTTTAACGCTATTAAGAAGATGAAGGATATATATTTCCTAATCTGATTAGGAAATAATTAGGCGCAATTAATAGGACTCTTACCCTAAAAATTGCGCCTTTTTACTAAAGACTTACTAAAATTGACTTAATCAGCCAGTTCTAACACTCCCTCAATACGCTCAATAATCTGTGATTTCTGCTCGATAATATCGTGGTGATCGCAAAGCAGTGGAATGATAGACAGATGCTGGCAAGCTTGCCCGATATGGTTGTCATTGGCATACATTGCCTCGGCTGCCGATATCGTTCCGTGTTTATTTAACTGGGAATGAAATTTCGGTAGTCGGGTGGCTTTGAACAGGGTGACTTGGCTATGTTGCAAGCGTTGGGAAATGTCACTCTGGCAAATGCCATCATCCGCAGGGCCGGCTTCCAGTGCCCGTGCTGCGGCATCACCTTCAAGCCCCAACTCATGCAGTAACGTTTGCCGCCAGCTTGGGTGCATGGAGCTTAAGCTGACCCGATAGAAACTGTCCAGCAGATAGAGATGGATATCAGTAACCCCTTTGGCTTCCAGTTGGGCGGCAATTTCCAGCGCAATCAGTCCTCCCATTGACCAACCCAAAATATGCACAGGGCCTTGAGTCAATGGCTGATAGTGTTCCATTTGCTCCAGATAGAAGCGGGCAATGTCATGCAATGACGTGATTAACGGTCGGTGGTACAGATTGTAATTATCGACTCCCAGACAATGCAGTTGCCCTTCCAGTGTTTTGGCGATATCCAGATAAACTTCACATCCTGCCATCGCTGGATGGATCATCCACAAGGTTTCCTGAGCTGTTTTCTTGTTCAATGGCTGTATCAATTGGTATTCCAGACTGTCCAGAATGCCACAGATATTGCGTTGCTTGAACAATTCCATCACAGGGATCGACTGTCCCAGTATGGCGGACATCTGTTGGCAGACAGGAATTGCCAGAATAGAGGTGCCCCCACATTCAAAAAAGTCATCACTCACGCCAATATGATCCACCCCTAGTTTTTGCTGCCAGAGCTGGCAAAGTTGCTGTTCTTGCTCGGTTTGTGGTGCTTGATAGTGAAGCTGTTTTGGCGCGAAGTGATGGAGTGCCGACAGTTGCTTACGGTCGATCTTGCCACTGGCATTCAGCGGCAATTCCGGCATCTGCACCAATACAGCCGGCACCATATACGGTGGTAGTGTTTGGGCAAGGCGTTGGCGCAAGCCAGTTTCATCAAGCGGCACATCACTGACATAATACGCGGCCAGACTATCAGATGAACCACTCACTTTGACCAACGCACATTGGCGGATCTCCTCCACTTCCATCAGTGTGTTTTCAATCTCTCCCAGCTCAACCCGATAACCATTGATTTTAACCTGACTATCCATCCGGCCTAAGAATTCGATATTGCCATCTGGCAGCCAGCGGCCTAAATCGCCTGTGCGATACAGGCGTTCACCACTTATCGGGTGTTGGATGAAGCGTTCTTCTGTGCGAATCGGATCTTGGTAGTAACCTATCGCCAATCCGACTCCACTGATATACATTTCACCGATGGCATGGGCCGGTACAGGTTCCAGATCATTATCCAAGATCAGGAAGGCTTGATTGGCTAATGCTTTGCCATAAGGAATGCTCTGGTTATAGCTGGCACTTTGTGGCACTTCGAATAAAATCGACCAGACTGAGGCTTCGGTAACACCACCGCCGCTGAATATACGGCAGTTAGGAAGCCAATCGCGGCAACGTTGTACATGGTTTACAGGTATCCAATCACCGGATAACAACACTCTGTCCATTGCAACTAATGTTTCTACTTCTTGTAATGCTTCTACTTCTTGTAATGCTTCTACTTCCTGTAATGCTTCTACTTCCTGTAATGCTTCCACTTCTTGTAATAAAAGCTCGAACAACGCGGGAGCCGCATTCCAGATAGTAACGTTGTGTTCACGGATCAGGGACAATAAGGCGTCAGGTTGGTATCGTTGATCCTCAGTAGGAATAACCAATCTCCCACCCACACCTAAAACGCCGAAGATGTCATAAACGGACAGATCAAAGCATAGGGCATTGAGCGCCAGCAAAGTATCCCCCCGCACAACGTTGAGTTTACGGTTGATGTCTATCAAGGTGTTATTCGCGGTGTCATGCCGGATAGCAACACCTTTCGGTATTCCTGTCGATCCAGAAGTGAAAATCACATAAGCCAGACTGTCACAGTGAATAGGAACAGGAAGTGACATGGGCGCAGGTGCTGGCAGGAGCAATGCACATCCATCAGGAGTAATTTGGATGGTTTCACAGGTGTCTGTTGTCCATGATTTGCTGCTGATCATCAACTGGGTTCCAGTTTTTTCAATGATCTTCTGGCAACGCGAGTGAGGCCAGGATACATCCATCGGCACATAAGCCCGTCCCGTCAGGAGAATTGCCAGAACAGTGATGATTTGCGCCCGACCCTTGCTGACCTGAACCGCAATTAGTTCAGATTGGTTGCGAGGATGTTGATGAATTTGCGCCGCCAATCTTTGTGCAGACTGGAGCAATTGTGCGTAGCTGCATTGACCGATGGCATCAATTAACGCGATATCATTCGGGTGTTGCTCAGCCCAATCGAGGATTCCCTGATACAGCGGGTGGTGGTAGAGAGCTGGATCCTGCATTTCCATTGGCGGTTTCAATAATGCGATTCGCTCTTCCGGTGAGTACAGGCTGATGCTTTTCACCAATTGCTCAGGATGTGCCACCATCTGCATCAATATATTCTGTAAGTGTTTGATCATCCCATCAATGGTGTCTGGTGCAAACAGTGCGGTGGCATAGTTAATATTGCCAGACAGTGCTTCATCACCGTCTTCAAAATAGAAGCCGAGGTCAAATTTGGCAACATCATACAAATCCACCAGATTTTGCATAACGAAGGGGGCATTGTCATCAAGAACGTTCGCTTTTTGTTCCAGGGAAAAAGAGACCTGAAATAGCGGATGGCGTGACAAATCACGTTTCAAGTTCAGTGACTCAACCAGTTTCTCGAAAGGCATATCCTGATGCTGCTGGCTGGCGATAGTGTTGCCGAATACCTGCCGGATTTGCTCCGTCACACTCCAATCTGTCGTGATTTGATTACGCAGTACCAACATATTGACGAACATGCCAATCAGGGGTTCTAACTGTGGATGTGAGCGATTGGCAATCGGGTTGCCGACAATAATATCATGCTGACCGCAGTATCTGACCAACAGGAAATTAACCCCAGTCAACAACACCGCATGTAGGGTGACACCCAATTGGCGTGCCAATTGTCGCAGTTGATGACTCAAGTGTGGCGCGATGGAAAAAGTAACCGTGTGCCCACGGTGGTCAAAAATGTTAGGGCGTGGGTAGTCACAGGGTAGTTCCAATTGAGGGCAGTGCTGCAACTGTTGTAGCCAGAACTGTTTTAACGGTTCTAGTTTATCGCTGGACAGCAATTGCTGCTGCCAGGTGGCATAATCCATATATTGAATAGACAGCGGTGCTAATGCTGGTGGACGTTGGTTCAATTCTGCGATGTAAAATTCGGCCAGTTCCCTCAACAATACATTCAGCGACCAGCCGTCAAAGCTGATGTGGTGAATGTTGATCAGACAGAAATAGGAGATGTCCCCATCTGCCTCAATCCGTTGCAGTAGTTTGGCCCTAATGGGATACTCGCGGCGCAAATCAAAGGCCCGGAAAATTTCCTGATGCAAGAAATCGGACCATGCATCGGCCTGCACTTCCGCACGGGGAACCTGCAACGCTTCATCATGGGCTTGCAGGAAAAATGCCTCTTTATCCTCCTGCACTAAATCACTTTGCATTAAATCATCTTGCATTAAATCATCTTGCACTAAATCACCCTGCACAAAAGTACAGCGCAATACCTGATGACGGCAGACGACGGCTTGCAGGCTACGGATAAAACTCTCTATTTGGGTATCGGCCCGCAGACTGAATAGGAGCGGGATATGATAGACGTGACTTTCCTGCATCAGCGTTTCAACGAACCAGAGCCGCATTTGTGAAAAAGACAGGATGCTGCGCTGCAAATCCGCTTTTGGTATTTCGTCAAGCTGTTCAATGTGGCTTGAGTGGTTTGACAGGAAAGAGCACAGTGATCTGATGGTGGGGTGTCGATTCAATGCGGCTAATGGTATCTGACGTTGTAATGCCTGACTGAGACGGTTACTCAGCTGAATCGCCATGATGGAATTGCCACCCAGTTGGAAAAAGTTATCGTCTATACCGATCCGCTCAGATGGCAGTAATTCTGCCCAGATATCGCAACATTGCTGTTGCAACGGTGTTTCTGCGGGGGAATATCCCTGCTGTAAATCAGTAAAGGTCGGTGCAGGGAACTTGCGGCGATCCAGTTTGCCATTGATAGTCATGGGAATGAGAGGCAACGGAATCAAGGCACTGGGCTGCATATAGTTAGGTAACTTTTGTGCCAGAAATTTACGGATTTCCGCGGATTCTACGCCACTGGCTGAGGTGTAGTAACAAACGATTCGGGGGGACTCTTTACCATGAATGATTGCGACCGCCTGATCAACACCAGATACAGTGGCGAGTACACTTTCAATTTCCCCAAGCTCAATTCGATGCCCGCGAATTTTTACCTGACTGTCGTTACGACCGAGGTATTCCAATGAGCCTTCTTCCAGCCAGCGAACAACATCGCCAGTGCGATATAAGCGTGAATGATCTGTGTGTTGCTGGTAAGGATTGGCAATGAATTTTTCTTGGCTCAATGCGGGTTGATTCAGATAACCGCGCGACAATCCTATACCTGACAGGAATAACTCACCCGGTACGCCGACAGGCTGTGGTTGCAGATTGGTATCCAGCACATAGACGCCATCCTTAGCCAACGGCTTGCCAATATTGGTCGCACCATTGTAACGATAGGGGTTAGTGGTGGAACAAACACTGGCTTCGGTTGGGCCGTAACAGTTAAACACATTGCGTCCCTGATCAGCATAGTGATCCAGAACATCCTGAGACACCGCTTCGCCACCGACTAACAGCCATTGCAGACTATCCGGCAATGTTGGTTTGAGTTTGAGTAAAGGGGGTGGCAGCATCGCGTAATTCACTTGCCTCTTTTGCAACATCGTTTGCAGTTCCTGCAAATCATAACGCTGTGTGTCAGATGCCACGACCAGAGTGTGACCGCCGACAAATGCCGGGAAACTCTCCATCAAGTGGGCATCAAATACAAGGGAAGAAAATTGCAGGAAGCGAAGGCCCGGTTGCGCCGATCCCAATCCTATTCTGGATAGCAGACTGCGTGCCATGTTTGCAGGGCCGCGGTGCTCTATCAGTGTTCCCTTCGGTTTTCCGGTTGTGCCAGAGGTGTAAATCACATAAGCCAATTGTTCTGGTTCAACCTGTGGTAGAAACGACGGTATATTGTCAGTATTTTCTGTATCGGCCAATTCGCTCAGGTAAAGCTGTTGCAGGTTAGGGCGTTCAAATAAAGATGCCAGATCCGGCTCAGTCAGTACCAATCGCATTTTGCTGTCTTGTAAGATGTAATCCAGCCGTTCTGTTGGTGATTTGGGATCCATCGGTACATATGCCGCACCGGCTTTTAGAATGGTCAATAAAGCGACAATCATATCAATGCTGCGCTTGCAGCACAGGCCAATCAGTTCCCCGGAAGCCAGTTCACGCTGGAAACGCTGGCGGTATATAGCACGAAGCTGAGCCGCATAACGTGATGAAATATCGTCCAACTCTTGATAGCTCAACGTCCGTTGGTCATCCATTAATGCGGGATGATGTGGTGTCAGTCGTGTTTGTTTTTCCAGTAAGCCATGCAGGGTACTGGGTTCCCATGTTTCTGATTCTGGTGCAACAAAAGCCCACTCTTCTAAGAGTTGTCTGCGCTTGTTGTCACTCAGTGCCGATAACTGTTGGTGCGGATAATGGAGATGAGAAGGCAGGCGAGCCAGCAATACGCTTAACATTTCCAAAATAGCATTGGCCCGTTCTGCATTCAGGCAACTGGGTTTGTAAGCCAGAGAAAACTTCAGGCCTTGTTCTACATCACCTTCTGCAATCAGGTTTAGTGGGTAGTCAGTCTCGCCCTTGGCAGTCCTTACACTGGCCTGCATGGTATCCAATTCTGTTGTGGGATAGTTTTCATAAACAAAGAGTGTCTGGAACAGTTTTTCACCACTGAATGGCAATTCTGCCAGAGGCTGGTAACTGTATGCATCCAAATCAATC
Organism: Xenorhabdus anantnagensis; assembly: GCF_028598555.1. Taxonomy (GTDB): domain Bacteria; phylum Pseudomonadota; class Gammaproteobacteria; order Enterobacterales; family Enterobacteriaceae; genus Xenorhabdus; species Xenorhabdus anantnagensis. The sequence continues at coordinate 89,143 of NZ_JAQRFN010000007.1, read as the reverse complement.
ATGCGCTGATGAAGGGTACGAAGCTGTTGCAGGCAAGTCAGTTGTGGCTCCCAATCCATCGCCAAGGGTAATGTATTGATAAATAGGCCGACGCTATTTTCTATTCCTGCGACAGGATGATTTCGGCCAGACAAGGTAATGCCAATAATAGTTTGAGTTTGTTGGCTAAACAGGTGCAGTAATTTGTGCCAAGCGAACTGCAACATGACATTGAGTGTCAGGCCATGATTGCGGGCGGTTTCCTGCAAAGAGAGGGCAACGGCATGGGGTAATGTGTGATACGCTGTAGCTTGGGCTTCTGATGTGCCAGTATCAGGGGCATTCAACAACAGGGAAATATCGGTACTCTCCCAATGCTGGGTAGTGTATTGCTGCCAGTGATTCCGGCACTCTTCCGCTTGACTGGCGTAATAACGCTGTGTAGCCAGATAGGCTGTATCAATGTGGATATCTGGAGACTGACCTGCTTGCAGTTGTTGATAAGTATGGTGAACGTATTCCAGCAAGATCTGATTACTCCAGCCATCAATAATAATATGGTGACTGGTATGAATCAGGCTGTATCGGTCTGCTGCCAGCTTAACCAGACAAACGCGCATCAGCTCTGGTTGATGCAGGTCGAATGGCTGACTGTTTTGTTGTTGGCTAAGTTCAACCAATGCTTGTTCTGGTGTGGCGTGAGTACTCAGATCATGGTATTGCCAGGACAATTCAGCATGCTGGAACACAATTTGCTGAGGCTGATCCTGCCAGTCAAAACCCGTGCGCAATATAGGATACTTTTGTTGTGCACATAGCCAAGCTTTGCGGTAATGGCGGGGTTCGATAGGTTGTGTGTAATCCAGGATAAACTGAAAGTGATAGGTTGAATTATGTGGATGGCTCAGGTGATGATGGATGAACCCCTGTTGCAGACTGTTGGCCGCATAGACCCAAACCGGCTCCAACCCTGCCGGCAGCCGCGCCAGTAAAGCCGGATCAATCCCATGGTCCGTTTCTTTCAGGATAATATCGGAAGAAGAGGTGACATTATCGATTAATCGCATCAACTCAGTCTGGAAGTGGTGATCCAAATGGACAAGCTGTGTCTGGCTCAGTAAACCATCCCAGCGATAATGCAGCGCTTGACCGATAAACCAGACATTAAGGGTAAGCAAATCAGTATCACCATTATTATTTGGATGAATCGTCTGACCAGCCGTTTCAGCCGTGATTTGCCAATCACTTTCATTTGTCTGTAACTGTCCCAAATAATTGAATACGACTGCCGGATAAGGCAAGGATAATCCGCTGCGCAGAGTACCGTATGAAATACCTGAATCCGGTACGTTGGCGAGGGTAGCCTGAACTTGTGGCAAAGAAATCTTTTTTTCACCATTTGTTTTTTCACCATTTGCTTTTTCACTACCGACAGAAAAATGCAGGGGATACAGTGCAGTAAACCAGCCAACAGTACGGCCAACATCCAATTGTACTGATGGGAGTTGGCGACCATGTCCTTCCAGTAGCAGCGTGTGGTTTGATATCCCGCTGACATGGCTCAGAGTATGCAGCAGCGCAGTCAGTAATACCTCATTGGGGCTATGTTTGATGGAACTGTGTTTATCGGAACCGCGTTTGTCGGTGCCACTGGTTACATTCAGCAGACGGGTACTGGCTGCGGATGGCAAAGTTTGCCACAAATATTGTCGCGTCTCGCAGGTATCCAGCAGCAGCCGATAATCATATTGCGATACACATTGTTGTTGCCAGAATTCATGTCGAGACTCAAAGTGAGGAATTTGTTCCGTCAGGGCCGTTTGCCATTGCCGATAGCTGGCTGTCTTAGGGCCGAGAATTTTACTATGATCGAAAGCTTCGCTATGATCGAAAGCTTCACCATGATAAAGCTGTTTCAAATCATCCAGCAGAATACGCCATGAGACGGCATCAACAATCAGGTGATGCAGGGCACAATAAATACGTGCTGAACCATCTGGATAGCCATCAATATAAGCAAAACGCCACAATGGACCATTGGCGATATCGAAATCACTTTGCCAGGAATCCAGACGATGATTGAACTCGCTCTCGCTCAATTGATCATAATGACAAATTTTTAATGCTGTTGGTGGCACCTGTGTAATATCCAGATAACATTGGCGTTCAACAGAGAGAAAGCGAGTCCGTAGCATATCGTGTCGTTCTGCCAATGCCTGAATTGCGGTTTCTAATTTCTGTGGCAGCAAAGGCGGAACCCGAATCAAGAAAGCCTGATTCCAATGGTTAGATTGAGTGAATTCCTGTTCAAAGAACCAATGTTGAATAGGATGCAGAGGAAAATCCCCCTGTAATATTCCCTGTTCGGCAGGCTGTATCTGAGTTTCGGTTGTCTCTGCCAACTGTGTTGCCAGTTTGGCAATGGTACGGCATTGATGTAATAGCTTGGTGCTGCATGGCAACTGCTGGCGGCGCATTTCTGAAATTAGGCGGATGACGGAAATAGAGTCCCCTCCCAGATGGAAAAAGTCATCATCAATGCCAACTTCATCCTGCCCCAGAATATGCTGCCAGATAGTTTGTAGCTTGTGCTCCAGTTCCGTGTTTGCAGCACGATAAAAGTGGTGGCTCTGTTTGAAATCAGGTTCTGGTAACGCCGCTGTATCCAACTTGCCATTGATGGTCATTGGCAGGGTTTCCAACTGCACGAATGCAGAGGGCATCATGTAATCCGGCAGGGAAAGCTGTAATGTGCGACGGAGATTATCTTCGCTCAGGGTGATGTCTGACACATAGTAGATCACGATTTGTGAGTGATTCTTTTGACCACGCACTTGCACAGTACATTGACTCAGCCCCGATGCCGCAATAAACGCCTGTTCGATTTCAGTCAACTCAACCCGATGACCGCGGATTTTTACCTGAAAATCTTTGCGTCCCAGATATTCCAGTTCTCCACTCGGTAACCAACGTGCCTGATCACCGGTGCGGTAGAGTCGTTGATCATCGGCATGCTGGGTAAACGGATTGGCGATGAAGGCTTTTGCCGTTAACTCAGGTTGTCCCAGATATTCTCTGGCTAACACTGTGCCGGAAAGATACAGTTCGCCACCTACTCCCATCGGTACTAATTGCAACTGTTCATCCAACACATAGGCATGAACACCCAGAAGCAGTTGCCCAATATTGCGCTCGTTACCTCCACACTCTCGATAATGATGCATGGCAACACACACACTGGCTTCAGTCGGCCCATAAGCATTGAACACCCGCCGCCCCTGCATTGCATAGTGATCCAAAATGGCTTGTGGAGTTGATTCGCCGCCGACCAGAATGGTTTGTAACTTTACAGGCAATTCTGGTTTTGTTTTCAGTAGAGTCGGTGGAAAAATAGCGCCTTCAACCTGATATTGTTCGATTAATTTTATCAATAGGTCGAGATCATGACGTTCTTCTTCTGAAGCAATTACCAAAGTATGACCAAAACACAAAGTGATGAACGTTTCGAACACATGAGCATCAAATGCCACGGAAGCGAACTGCAACCAACATTGAGGCATTCCAAGATCTTTGTTGAGAACAGCATATTGACCAGCAAGCATAGTCAAAACACCGCGATGTTCTAACAAGGTTCCTTTTGGACGGCCAGTTGTTCCAGAAGTATAAATACAATAGGCCAACGAACGTGACCCTGCGGCAGATTCAGGAGCATAGTCTGGTTGGTTATGATAATTATCCTTGGGATTGTCTAATGACAGTAGAGCCAAATCCTGCCCATGGTCGTTCAATTTGGTTTGATGCGCCAGTTGTGTAATTACCAACCGAGATTGACTGTCTGCCAGAATATAGGCCAATCGTTGGGACGGTATTTGTGGATCAAGAGGCAGATAGGCCGCGCCTGCCTTTATTATCGCCAGCATGGCGATCACCATATCAACCCCGCGGTTCAGGCAAATAGGCAGTAAGGTATCAGGGGACAATGATTGCCCTGTTGCCTGTTGATAGCGTTCTTGTATCAGGTGGGCTAATTGGTTGCTGCGTTGTTCCAGTTCCGCATAACTCAATTGTTGCTGATTATCAATCAAGGCAACGCGTTGCGGATATCGTTTCGCCTGCTGCTGAAAACTTTCATGAAGAGTTTTTGCGTGGATATCTATCTGTTTCCCTTGATTCCCGAATTCCAATAATGCTCTGCTTTGATTAGGGGGCAGAAAAGGAAATTGTTGCAGTGGTGTTTCAGGATGCGTCAGGGCATTCACCAGCAATTGCTGGAACTGTTCCCCCAATACTGCGATTTGGGTTGGGTGAAAACGGTCGGGCAGATAGCGAATGCGGAAAGACCATTGATCATCTTGTTGTTGATATTCCAACACTAATTCTGAATTAGCCAGATCATTGTTGAAACGGTGATTGTAATGAACTTCGCAACCCTCCAGCTCCAGACAAATATCTTTGAGATGGGCTTGAGATAGCGTCACATTCAACTGACAAACAGGGGTAGAGCGGAGAACTTGAAAAATCGGCCAGGATGAGAAACGCAGGCCAGGAGCTGCTTTCAGCGATGAAGTATAATTTAGTGTTTGCTGATAGAGCGAAGCAAAACTGGCGGTGTCATCCAACCGGAGGGGGAAGATGGCGGTATTTATTTGCGCGCCCAGTGAGAGAGATTCACTGCCTGTCAGCGCAAGGGGATAACTGATATGCGCTTTCTTATCAGGGGAATATTGCGCAATCAATGCTGCCCACAATGTTTTGAATATAAGGAAGGGGATGCCGTGCCGCAGAGAGCGCTTGAGCTGTTGCCACTCATTCAACGGCAGGTTGAAACGAAATTCTCCGGTCAACTCCTGCTCATCATCTGTTTTTACTGATGGTTTTGTTTTTATTGATAAATAGGGCAAGGAGTTGTTGGCATGCATACCATCCAGACAGGTTTTCCAGAATTGTTCGGGATGATGTTCCTCCAATATTTCTACTTGTCTGTGATATTGCGCGAACTTTTCTGCAATTTGCTCTTGCGTCAGCGGGGAATGACGCAGTGGCCGCTGATTATAGAGATCGGATATAGCGTGATAAAACTCTTCTGTGCTCTCACCATCCACCACTATATGGTGCAATACCATAACCAGTTGAAATTGCTGTGTTGCCTGCTGAAATAATCCGAACCGGATGAGTGGCCCTTGTTTTAAATCAAATGGCAATAAGGTGAATTTTCGAATATTTTCTTCACTATCAAAAATTATTAGAGGGTTTTCGTAATTAGGGCAGGGTTTCCAATATAATTCACCACTTTCTTCCTCCAGCCGAGATTTCAATAGAGGATATTGATTTACCAATTCCTGTAACGACCGACTTAATCTATTTGTATCCAAATCTCCATGAATGGTTTGGTCAATAACCATATTGTACTTAAATGAATCAGGATCGAGAGTCCATTCATTCCAAAACAAATAGGTAAATGGAGAGGCCAAAATGTTATCCATACGAATATTTCCTTCGGATCTAGGGTTAAATAAAAATGTGCTTCTCTGAGCAAAAATCAGGCGAGCGTTTTTTGAATCAATCCTGGTGACACATTGGAAAAGAAATACCTTATCTAGCCTTTATGCCTGGATTGACTGGCTAGCGAATATTGTTATTTATTGTTGTTATCGATATTTTTAATTGAGTAATTATTCTGTTTTTGAAACACATGCATCCCATTGTTATTTGGGAGTAAGTCTCTTTTTCTCTTTGTTTTTTATATGGATTTTCTATATTTCGGCTGCGTCTGCTTCAATATTTTTCGAGTTTACTTGGCATAGAAATATTTTGGCATCGTGATATATATCTTTAAATTTTTTCTGAATTGCAGGCAGCTATTGAACTCATGAAGAAACGATTATTTCTGCTAGCAACATTTGGTTAAAATTAAAATGATATTTATCAATGTTTAGTGCTTTAATTTTACGAAGTGCTTTAATTTCACGATTTTGATTATCCTACGTTGCGGAGTGAATGCCGGAAAAGAGAAATAAAAATTAGTTACCAATAATTATCTTAATTGGTAGTTATTATTCTCTGTGAAACAGTTTGTCTTTAAAAGATACTTTCACGCTAAAATTAAATAAATATCATTTTAAATAATACGAGAATCATAAAATATTTAAATATATAGATAATTTTATAATATATATTGATAATAAAAAATTGATGGGATTGTATTTAGATGTAAATATAACATTGAGTTACAAAATTAGGAGGGTAAAATAATATCGGGTCTATAATAATTTTTCTGCTTGATACAGTCGTAACTTAGCGTGAAGTAATCATTTGGCGTGATCAGTATGTCTATAAATATCACGATCACGCCGTTGCTTCACAGGGTGTTAGCTTAACTTGCTTCTTTCAGTGAATCGCAGCACTTTGCACCCCGATATTCCAGTTCTCCATTTGGTAGCCAACATACTTGCTCGCCGGTACGGTAGAGCCACTTATCATTGGTCTGTTGAACAAACGGATTGGCAACCAAGGCTGATTTTTCTAAACAGTTATTGTCCAGTTCTGGCCCTGAGAGATACAGTTCACCACTTAACCCCATTGGCACTAACTGTAATCGTTCATTCAGCACATAAGCCTGAACGTTTGATATTTCAGTCTCAACGGATTTTGATTGCCCGATTGCCTGTTGATAATGTGTGCGTATCAAATCAGCCGTTAGACTGTTGTGTCGTTTTGCTTCTGTATCGCCTGATTGGTGTGGATTACCGTATTCCAGTACTGTCTGTGTCTGCTCAGGAGTTAGTAAAGGAAGTTGTGATATCGGGGTTTCGGGATTGGTCAAGGCATTCACTAGCAATTGCTGGAATTGTTCACCCAACGCTCTGATTTGTTTTGCATGGAAAAGATTAGGATGATAGCGGATGCGAAAAGCCCAATGATCCTTTTCCAGATGATATTCCAATATCCACTCTGTAACGGCTAAGTCATTATTGAAACGATGACCGTAATTAACTTCACAACCATCTAATTCCAGACTGATGTCTTTAAAACTAGCCTGATTGATACCGACGTTGAGCTGATTTACGATATTAAGAGGCACCGACTGAAATATAGGTAAATTTGAAAAACGCAGATCAGGCTGGGCTTTCAATGATGCGCTATAGTTCAACGTAGCTTGATAGAGAGAGTTAAAATTGTCTGTATTATGCAAACGCAGAGGAAAAACGACTGCATTGATTTGGGCTCCAAGCGAAAGAGATGTTCCTTCAGGGGCTGCTATGGGATAGATGAGATGAACTTTACCGGATGGAATATATTGGGCGACTAATGTTGCCCACAACGTTTTAAACACCAGGAATGGCTTATAAGGATGTAAAGATTGTGTGAGATTCTTCCAATCTTCTAATGGCAAGTTGAAACGAAATTCATTAGGTAATTCAGGCTTACCTATCGCTTGTTGAGACAGATAGGGCAATGGATTACTGGTAGTTACATCCGACAGGCATTTTTTCCAGTATTCTTCTGGATTATATTTGCTCAATAATTTTAATAGTTGGTGATCTCGTTCAAATTTCTCTGACACTTGTTGCAAAGTCATTGGGGAATGACGCAGAGGACGTTGGTTGTACAGATCAGATATATTGTGAAAAAATTCTTCTAAACCCTGCGCATCACCAGTGATGTGGTGCAGTACTATGAATAATTGATATTGTTGATCTGCCTCTTTGAGTAAACCAAATCGAATCAATGGCCCTTTTATGAGGTCAAATGGTCGTAAGGCAAATTGATTCAATTGTTCTTCATCATTAGAAAGATAAGTAAATTCAACGAGATATGGTTCATCTGAATCAGAGACCCAATATAACTCATTATTTTTTTCTTCAATTCGATATTTGAAAAAAGGATAAAGATTAATAAATTCTTGTAGAGCCCCTTTTAATTTACCTTCATCTAAACTTCCCTTAATGATCTGTTCTATAACGATATTAAATGTAGATGAGTGAGGTTCAATAGCCCATGACTTCCAAAAGAACTGAATAAATGGAGAAGCGAGAATCTTATCCATGTGAATACTCCGCTATGATTCTAAATTATATTTAATACAGCTTGATCTATGCTTTTTAAGCATGCTCAGCCTGTATTTTTGTTAGGTGAAAAACGGTTATTTAAATCAATTACAACAATGAAGTTTATTGGATGAATAATCACTATTGTAAGAAGTAACTTTTTGATATTAAATGTCATTATTGCATGACATTTTAGATTTCAATAGTCTGATTATTTTGTTTGGCAGAGGAATGGTTTTTTCTGTTAATACATTGATTATAATAATTATTTTCATTGATGAAGTTGTGTCATTATTAAACTATTCATTTGAATGACTATACCGATAGATTGGAAGCAATTAAATATTATTTTAAATTAGTCAACCTTTATAAAATATTAAGAACTGGAGTTTTAATGGCAGTTATTTAATAGTTTCGAACATGATTAGTGTGATCTTTATTGCATTATTGCCATAAAGATCACACGCTACATTTATTTCGGGTTTTTATGGATAAGTTTTTATCTTGCATCTCCCTGCCGATACGCCAGTGCTACCGTCAATGATTGCGCCAAACACAAGGTTGCAGACTGAGAGCGGAATGCATCAACCTGCGCTTCCTTCACCACAAAGCAAACATCACTGAAACTGGCGAGTGGGCTAATTTGGCTATCAGTAATCACAATTTGCTTCGCACCTGCTTGTGCGGCTTTTTCACTGACCATCACCGTTTCTTCGGCATACGGTGTAAAACTGATAGATACCACGACATCTTTAGGGCCAATCATATTCATTTGCTCGCGGAACATACCACCTAAACCATCGATTAGCAGGGGACGGCATTCCAGATGACTGAGGGCATAGGCAAGATATGACGCGACACTGAAAGAACGGCGCAGGCCGATAATATAAATATTGTGGGCATTCGCCAGTAAACTCACGGCTTTATTCAAATCTTCTACGGATGTGCGGGCTGCGAGTTGCAGCATGGCCTGAGCATTGGAATGGGCAAATTCCTGCAAAATATGTTGAGGCTCTTCCGGTATTTGATGATCACTATCCAGTTCTTTGAACAGTCGTGCCCGATCAGTATAACTGGCTGTTTCTTCCACCAAATTTATGCGAAACAGTTGTTTCATTTCATTGAATCCACTGAAATTAAAGGCATTGGCAAAGCGGATCAATGTAGAAGGTGGAACATTGGCCTCTTTTGCAATAACGGCGACAGTATCAAATGCGACACTATTGGTATTATCCAGTACATATCTTGCAACTTGTTGTAATCGCTTACTTAATTCACCATAACGGGATTGTACTTGTTCTTGAAGTTCATTCAGATTAGACGCAGCAGACATCATGCCCCCATAAAGAAATTGTAATGAAATGGATAATTTATTCATCCTCAGGCAATTATGCTTGATGCAGGCGAAGATGCTCGCAAGTTGCCGCTGTGTAATGAATGTAATTGCATAAAAATAGCGTGTTGATCACATTAATTAAAGAGTATTCCAAATTCAATTGAAAATGAAATATGTATTTCATATATGTGTATCACCATGATTCACGCTTGTAATTCAATCGTAACTTGCTAGTTCAATCGTAATTAGTTCAATCACAATTGTATTTAGAGAGGCTCAGAATGGAACAGATTAAAAATTTTATTGGCGGGCAACTTGTTGATAGTCAAAGTGATCGTATTTCACTCATTTTCAATCCAGCCACAGGGCAGAAAATTCGACAGGTTGCCTTGAGCACAGTTCATGAGACTGGGCAGGCCATTGAATCTGCCCATCTGGCCTTTAAAGAATGGTCAAAAACCTCTCCATTGAAACGTGCCCGGATCTTATTCAAATTCAAATCATTACTTGAAGAAAACCAAGATAGGTTGGCAAGGCTGATTTCTGAGGAACATGGAAAAATTTATTCCGATGCTGTGGGGGAATTGACGCGCGGCCTTGAAGTGGTCGAATTTGCCTGTGGGATACCTCACCTGCAAAAAGGGGAACACTCTGCCAATGTAGGGATGGGAGTTGATAGCCACTCCCTGATGCAACCATTGGGCGTCTGTGCTGGCATCACACCATTTAACTTTCCTGCGATGGTGCCAATGTGGATGTTTCCCATTGCATTGGCGACGGGAAATACCTTTGTCCTGAAACCATCTGAAAAAGATCCATCTCTTTCGATTGAACTGGCGAAATTATTGCAGCAAGCCGGTTTGCCGGATGGCGTGTTCAATGTTGTGCAAGGGGATAAAGAGGCGGTTGATGTGCTGCTGACCGATCCTCGCATTCAGACGGTGAGTTTTGTCGGCTCAACCCCGATTGCGGAATATGTCTATGCCACAGCATCAGTGCATGGCAAGCGTTGTCAGGCATTGGGTGGTGCGAAGAACCACAGTGTCTTGATGCCGGACGCGGATATGGATATGGCCGCGAATGCTATCATGGGGGCGGCTTTTGGTGCAGCAGGAGAACGCTGTATGGCATTGTCTGTTGTACTGGCGGTTGGGGATGAGATTGCAGACAAATTAGTAGAAAAGCTCCAACATCAAATCGGCCATATGTCTGTTGGTATTGGCATTACCGAAGGAAAAGAAAACGACATGGGACCAGTGATTTCCCCGCAGCATAAGGCAAAAATCTGTGACTATATTCGTAGTGGCGTAGAGCAGGGCGCAAAATTGCTGGTGGATGGACGAGGATATCAGGTAGCAGGTTATGAAAATGGTTATTTTGTGGGACCGACATTGTTTGATTATGTCACGCCAGACATGAAAATTTATAAAGAAGAGATCTTCGGCCCTGTCCTTACTGTTGTCCGCGTACCTGACTATGACACTGCATTGAAATTAGTTAATCACCATGAATATGGCAACGGGGCGGCAATTTTTACCCGTGATGGCGAAACGGCCCGCCAATTCAGTGAAGACGTGCAAGCTGGTATGGTTGGGGTAAATATTCCTATTCCAGTGCCAATGGCATTTCATAGTTTCGGTGGCTGGAAGCGTTCTATTTTTGGGCCATTAAATGTATATGGAAATGATGGTGTACGCTTTTATACCCGCATGAAAACCGTCACCAGCTGTTGGCCTGCCAGCGTACGTTTGGAACATCATGATAGCCATTTTGTGATGCCAACGATGGAGTAGCTATTTCATGAAAAACAGATCAACAAATACGAAGAAAATGACGATGGCCCAGGCCTTGGTCAAATTCCTTAACCAGCAATATCTTAATATTGATGGGGAAGAGTATCCTTTTATTCGGGGTGTTTTCACGATATTTGGTCACGGTAATGTGCTGGGATTAGAGCAGGCATTGGAGCAGGAACCGGGACACCTTCGCGTTTATCAAGGCTGCAATGAACAGGGAATGGCACATATTGCAACGGGGTTTGCCAAACAGAAAAAACGTCAGCAGATTTTTGCCGTAACCTCTTCTGTTGGCCCCGGAGCGGCCAATATGGTAACGGCTGCCGCAACTGCAACGGTGAACCGTATTCCATTGTTGTTATTGCCGGGAGATACCTTCGCTTGTCGCCAGACTGATCCGGTTTTGCAGCAAGTTGAACAATATGGTGATGGCACCATCAGTACCAATGATTGTTTCCGGCCAGTATCCCTTATTGGGATCGCATTTCCCGGCCGGAGCAATTAATGACAGCCATGATCCACTCCATGCGAGTATTGACTGATCCGGCAGATACTGGCGCTGTCACAATTTGTCTTCCACAAGATGTTCAGGGTGAAATATGGGATTATCCGGCTCACTTCTTCCAAAAACGAGTTCACCGGATTGAGCGCCGTCCCGCTTCTCTGGTACGGGTTCAAGAGGCAATCGCACTGATTCATCGCAAGAAAAAACCGTTGTTGATTTGTGGTGGCGGAGTACGTTACTCCGAAGCTCATACGGTTTTTCGTCATTTTGCTGAAACATTCAATATCCCGTTTGCTGAAACTCAGGCGGGAAAAAGTGCAGTTGTGGCAGCCCATCCGCTGAATTGTGGCGGAATTGGTACGACAGGTTGTTTGGCGGCAAATCAGCTTGCCAAGGAAGCCGATTTGATTATTGGTGTTGGCACACGTTTTACCGATTTCACAACGGCTTCAAAATCCCTGTTCCAACACCTGGAAGTCGAGTTCCTTACCATCAATGTAGCGGAATTTGATGCCTGTAAACTGGATGCCGTAGGTGTGCTGGCGGATGCTAGAGAAGGGCTGGATGCCATTGCACAGGAACTGTCGAAAACAGCATGGTGTTCAGAGTGGCAGCAAGAAATTGCACAGGTGAAAGCCGCTTGGCAGCAGGAAGTAGAACGCTTGTTTTCTATTCAGTATCAGGCCGGATGCAAGCCAGAAATTACAGGGCATCTGGACGATAAACTGGAAGAATACAGTGAAACACTGCAAACTCATCTGACCCAAACCCGTGTGCTTGGCTTGCTGGATCAGTATCTGGAACCCAACGCCATCATTGTAGGGGCTGCGGGTCTCTGCCGGGAGATTTGCAGCGTGTCTGGCAGCCTAAAGTGCCTGATACTTATCACCTTGAGTATGGCTATTCCTGTATGGGATATGAAATTGCCGCATCTCTGGGGGCAAAACTCGCTTGTCCAGAACAACCCGTTTACGCAATGGTTGGTGATGGTTCATATCTGATGTTGAACAGCGAATTACAAACAGCTATTCAGGAAAACATTAAGATCACTGTGCTGTTGTTTGATAATGCAGGATTCGGCTGCATCAATAACTTGCAGATGAGTCAAGGTATGGGAAGTTTTGCCACGGAAAATCGTTATCGCAATCAGCAAAATGGCAAATTGGATGGCGCTTTGATACCCGTGGATTTTGCCAAGAATGCGGAAAGTTACGGTTGCAAAAGCTATCGGGTGCATAATGAGCAACAATTGATAGCAGCTTTGCAGGATGCACAGAAGCAGCCATGTGCGACATTGATCGATATAAAAGTACTGCCCAAAACGATGACCCATGATTATGAGTCATGGTGGAGAACAGGAACCGCGCAGCTTGCTGATAATCCTAAAATTACTGCATCAGCAGAAAAAATCAGGGCATACGTGGAGGAAAAAGTACGTCAGTATTAACCAGTACTGGGTATCTATTGAATCAGGGCTGTGCTCAAAAACCTCACATACTGTATGTACGATGTACGCTTCGGTTTCTGCGTGCAGCCTATTTGAAAAACGGCTCAAATTAGTCGTTTTTGAGCATGGTATGATTTATTTGGGGGTAACAATTTTCGCGGATCAACAGAATTTCCATTTTTCCTGTCACGTATTCAATTTGTTGATTGGTCTTAAACATAATATTCTCTTTCGATAAAAGTCCCGATGACTTTGTCAGGCATTTCCGGTGATTTTGAATAACCCAATATTTTACGATTCAGCCGCTTAATTCGGTTTCTAAGGGTAAGATTTTCACGTTCAATACGCTGCGTAAAACTTTTTCCGATGAGGTGTTTATCCGTGGGCAACAAGTTGTAAGCCTTGAATTTATCGGTACACCCAAAAACGACTTTAAAGTGCGATAATTTTTTGAGGAGTTTCTTCAATGTCTTTTTGCTTCGTCGGCCGAAAGTATGGGCAATAATGCGCTTCAGACGAGGCTCCCAAGCATACCATAACCAACGTTGTTGCTTTTTATTTCCAATAAATGACCCCATCTCATCGACTTCACCGATGAGCTGAATTTCCACTTGTTCCAGCGGTAATGTGGTTACACATCGTGGGGACAATTTTTTAAAGTGCGAACGACGGCATTAATACTGATATGCAGTGCCCGTGCAGTGGCACGGATGCCGGCATTATTCATGGCAAGATCCACAACTTGTTCTTTTATGCCCGCCCGGCAAGCACGATAAGCATATTCAAGCTGAAAAGTACGGCGACAAGACCAGCAACGATAACGCTGACGTTCACCTTGACCCAACGTTGAGTAAGGTGTTAAGAATATATTCTGCTTATCTTAAAATTAAAAACCCCGCTGTAGTATTTTATATTCATATTCTTGAGCATTAAGCTGCGTTTGTAGCTGTATCATAAATGTATCTTGATGTTTAAATTCATTGCAAACGAATAAATCAAGAGCGGCATATTGGTGTTCAGGCCATGTGTGAATAGTAAAATGTGACTCTGCTAATATTAGTGCACCACTGACACCCCATGGTTGGAATTGATGGAAGTGATGAGTAATCACATTCAGCTCACATTGTTGGGCAATATCAAGCATGATTTTTTCAATGGCTGATACAGATTTCAATACCTCTACATTACAATCTTTCATATCTATGATCATGTGAGTGCCAAGTTGTCGTGTATTATCCGATGTACTGACTTTTTCCTGACCACGATATTGAAATTTAGTGCCGTGACATTTATTACAAGTTGCTTCTATGAGCTGCTCTATCGTTAATATATTCTTTCCATATCCAATGGTTATCATGTTATTACATGATTTACATTGGTAAAATTTTATACGAGGATTAATTTCTCCGGTATAGATTTTATCTGAATAATTATTTTCCCCTGAGATTGTCGGGTACGTTTGAGGTGTAACAGAAAGAACATAGAGATCGCTGACATTACTGATAATACTTCCACCATGATATTTATTGAATTGCGGATAAATATGTTTGATAAGAAGATTCTGATTGTTAAATAACCTTTGAACTTCTTGGTTTTCGATTGGTTTTTTTTGACCAAAGGAGAGTAAAATCTCACTATTATCATTTTTAGTGAAACTAATAGCGCGTGATAAAAATAGTTTTAATCCGCTCAATGTATAAGGGGGATCTGTCAAGACGATATCAAAATTTTTAGTGTATACATTAGAGAGTTTTAGATCTAAGTATTCAGTATTAATGACAAAATTATTTTGCTCTGCGACATCTCGAATAAATGTTAGTAGGTCCTGATCGATATCCTTGACAAAAATATTTTTTGAGCAGTCGTAGCCGAGCTTTTTAAATGCCATCATCAGGGCTAAGGAAGTCAAATCATCATCACCCAAAAATAAAATATTTTGTTTAAATACTCTTGGGTTATTAAGTAATAGCATTACCCGGCGTATTGATGTCTCTAATGTCGCATGTGCTTGATCTAACAAAACATTGACTTGAGGTCTACTGTTATATATAGGCTCCAATAAAATGGAAAGCTCTTTCTCAAACTCTTCTCGTTTCTCTTCTGATGATAGCAAATTATATTTATTTATATTAATTGATTGGTATCCCAGTTCATCTTGTACGTATTTTACGCCGATAGAGTTTAACTTAAAAACCCCTTTATTTTCAGCATAATCATATTTTATTAATTCTTTTTTAAATGCTGAGATGATAGGGATAGGTAATTTACTATTTAATGAAAGGTCTCTATTTGAGGTATGGCCATATAAATATAGTCGTATTAATAACTCTTCTAGTATCTCAACTGGATGTGATAATTTCATATTATCTTTTATGGTGTTAAGTTTGTTCATTTTAATCTCTTTTTTTGATATGTTATTTCGTTCGGATTTTTTCGATTATCTTCAAAAATATTATTTTTATTTCTCTAGCTCTAAGATTTTATCTTCCTGTAAATTATTTATTATGATTTTCATTATATAGAGCCGAATGAGTTTCAACTAGTTTTTATTATTTATGAAATAATAAACCTAAATTAGGTTATTTGATCATATACTGAATATTAAGCTTGGATTCGCCTAATAAGTGCAATTTCTAAAAAAGGAGTCACGTATTCAATTTGTTTTTTCTCATGTATACACCTCACTTTTTCAGGAAATAAGATGGCAACGGTAGAAGTGAAATGTCGATTTTGTCAACAAACTGAATCGGTCAGAAAACAGGGTACAGGTCAAGGTGAACGTCAGCGTTATCGTTGCCGGTCTTGTCGCCGTACTTTTCAGCTTAAATATGCTTATCGTGCTTGCCGGGCGGGCATAAAAGAACAAGTTGTGGATCTTGCCATGAATAATGCCGGCATCCGTGACACGGCACGGGCACTGCATATCAGTATTAATGCCGTCGTTCGCGCTTTAAAAAATTGTCCCCACGATGTGTAACCACATTACCGCTGGAACAGGTGGAAATTCAGCTCATTGGTGAAGTCGATGAGATGGGGTCATTTATTGGAAATAAAAAGCAACAACGTTGGTTATGGTATGCTTGGGAGCCTCGTCTGAAGCGTATTATTGCCCATACTTTCGGCCGACGAAGCAAAAAGACATTGAAGAAACTCCTCAAAAAATTATCGCACTTTAAAGTCGTTTTTGGGTGTACCGATAAATTCAAGGCTTACAACTTGTTGCCCACGGATAAACACCTCATCGGAAAAAGTTTTACGCAGCGTATTGAACGTGAAAATCTTACCCTTAGAAACCGAATGAAGCGGCTGAATCGTAAAACATTCGGTTATTCAAAATCACCGGAAATGCTTGACAAAGTCATCGGGACTTTTATCGAAAGAGAATATTATGTTTAAGACCAATCAACAAATTGAATACGTGACTCGCAAATGGTTATTCACCTGGGAAAAAGATCATCAATGGGTTAATGGAGAAGAATATGCTGAGAAACATGCTAGCCGTTAAGTATTTGCTCCCCAGATGGGGAGCAATAATCATTCTTTTGACCTTTTTAGAGAAATAGGCCGCCTTTTTCAATTAGACGTTCCGGTATATAGGAGAAACTCATCTTTATCTCATGTAGTTTATGTATGTTAATTTATATATTCATAATAGTAACGTTTGTTTTTATTTTCTTGCTTTCATTTATTTCATACCTATAAAAGATAATTCCATGAGGAAATTGGTATATTTAAATTTAAAAATATCAACATAAGTTATATTTTCTTTGTTTGTGTCTGCACTTGTGCTATTTATTGTCTGTTTTTATTGGTTTTCATTTAAATATATATTTTTCAGATAATGTTTCCTATGAAAAATAATTTTGTTATATTATTAAAAAATTCTATTCAAAATAAAATCGTTATCACTTTTATTGTTTAATGGCAAGGATATTGTTCATCCTTTCTTGCTCTCATAAAAAGTGTTTAATCTGAAAGATCATATAAATTGGTTGGTTATATATTTTTCTGGGCGTTAGTATGTATAAGAAACAAAAAATGGAACACCTGAGAAAAAATTTGCAATATTTGCTTGATTCCAGAGGGGAAACACGAGTATCGCTTTGTGATCGAACAGGGCTTAACCGTACAACTATCTATAATATCTTAGATGGCAGGGTTCAAAGCGTTCATTCTTCCACAATACAGAAAGTCTCCAATTTCTTTGGCGTATCATATAGTGAAATAGAAGCAACTGATATTGCAGAAAAAGAGCGTTTGGATGGGGTCGTCTCCTATGAAGGAAACATGAATCCCTGCGCTGTTCCGTTATTTATGCAATCTGAATGCATTACTCCTGAATTTTCTGATGGCAAGATAGGTTCTCTGATTGTTGAAAGACAACTGACATATTATTTTGGGACAGGGCCTAATATCGTTGCTGTTTTACTTGAGAATGATTTTTCAGGTAAATATAATGCAGGGGATTTATTAATAATCAAGAGAGGTAATTACCAGAACAACAATCCAAAACTATGTTTCGATCCAAAACAGCGGCAGTTTCATATCAAAGAATTTAATAGTGAAAGTCCCGATAATTTAATGGTAATTGGGGATATAATAGAAGAACGGTTCGGGTATGGGAAGAAAATATAAGTTATTGGGATTTAATAGTCAGGATAATACAGCTAACGTATTAATTTTATCAACTGGAAAAGTATTAAAAATAAACATAAAGGAGCTTGAAAAGAGTGAAATAGCTGATGATCTCGACAATCACGAAATAAAATCGCTTTATAGAAAACTATATTCTAGTTTTCCAAATATCCCTTCAGTTTATGAAATTGAAGAGCGTAATGAAAAATCTTGGATTGTTTATTCATTTCTCGCATTATTACTAACAATATTCTATACATTCAGCAACATTGCGGCAGCCAAGCCCGTTTACATTGAATACCTTGATATTATTGTTACCCCTGGTACCTTCATTTACCCTTTTTCATTTTTAGTAATTGATTTATTGAGTGAATTTTATGGTTTCAGGCTGGCAAGAAAAGCAATATATATGTCATTAGCTTCAAACCTTATCATTGTATCCCTGTTGAGTATTTCAACAAGCTTACCCGCCATTCCAACTTGGGATATGAATGAGCAATACAATGTACTAATGAATCATATTCTATCGGCAATTTTTGCATCCTCTCTGTCATTTTTAGTTTCGGAACTGGTCAACTCTTATATCTTGTGCAAGCTGAAGGATATGACAAATTCTCGCTTTTTGGCATTAAGAGTATTTTTCAGTACATTTGTTGCATCAGTGATTGATAGTTTTGTTTTCTGTTTTGTTGCATTTTATGGAAAACTTCCTGTAAATCAATTTATTACAATGATGGTTGTACAAATATTAATTAAAATTTTCTTTGCATTGTTTAATGTTTTCCCTGCTTACGGCTCACGCTATTTATTTAATAGATGGGTTGTGAAAGCAGCACATTAATGAACCGCATGGGGGAACTTCCCTCATGTGGTTTCCTCACTAAGATTTGCCTCATTTTTATAACCAAATCATATTTTAGATTGTCTTTTTATACTAATTTATAAAACTGATTGTTATCACATAAATTGGTTATATGAATATTTATGTAATTTGATAGTCAAAGTCCTTAGTGTTTGCAAGGTAAAAGATATCATTAGTTTTTATCTTGCTACTGAGCATAGATAAATTATAGTTTTAAAAATATTTCTTTTAATATCAAAGCGTTGTGTTGTTATTGTTTGGTTTTTTGTTTGTGCTGTATAAAATGAGGACAGACTTATTCATCATTAAAATCAACATTTGTGTTTTTATATGTTGATTTTAATATTTGTCTGGTGTATTAATTTCATCGTCAAAACATAAGTTAAAATTTATATTTTGTCTGAACGTTAGATTAGGGAGACATGTCTCCCTTTATATAGACAAATTATTTTCATTATTTTGAATTATAATTTTACTCGCCTACACCAGGGCAATATTAGTTCATTTTTTGAACTTTTGGTAGCCAGTCTCTTAGCCGAATATTTTTGGTTAAGAGACTGGAACTATCATCTAGCCAATAGATTACAAGCTAACATAGCAACTATTTTCAAGGTATATCATTTATAAAGTATAAGATGCGCTCTTTTACATTAAAGGCAGATAAATATCAGTGACAGCGTCGACTTCGGTCACTGCTGGGAACAATTTTACTCGTTCAAAAAATAGTGGAAAATCCCGAATTTCCTGATTGTGTTCTGATAACCAATTTTTATACAAGTCAATCTGTGGAAGTGATATTTAGAGCAAGCTGCAATATTACTCAGGCTTTCTCCATCCATCTGTGTATCAATATTTTCATCAATGTAATGAAGAAGAGCGCTCAATCGTTGTTTAATCATAGTCAAATATCCAATTTATCTGGAACATGGACATGCTATATAACCTCCTGTGGCAAGACATGATGATAATTGCTGACTTCTAATTTTATCTGTTATCTCCATAGCCTATGTAGTTCATTTATTGCACTACATCCAGATGTACAAAATAAACGAAAATAAAAAACAATCCGATAACAAACATCACGAGATAAATCAATTAATTGATTTTAAAGGTAATTATTTTTAGAAAAATTAATTGATAATGATTATTATTTTTACAATAATTATTAATTGTTATTGATTCTTTGCGGGGAAAATACCGCCTTGTGAGAGAAACTTTGGCTTAAATCTTCCACTTTTAATATGGATTATTGCCATTTACCAATGCGTCTTCTTCCAACAAAATGAGAATGGAATCACATGATGGATGTTACGATTAATAGGAACAATATATCTGCTGATGAGTTGTCATCTGTCCTTGATTGTTGCCGTTTAAAATTCCATAAGCTAATGCCCGATCAGGCTTTGATCCCCTCTCCTTATGCCACTTTGCCTGAAGTGTTCCCTATCAAAACGAGCTTGAAGTCAGATAAATTTGTCATGGATTATCATGGACATATTTAAAGTGTTGTAACCAGTAAAAACCGTCAGTAGGACAGTAGGATTTTTTTAAGGAAAATTATCATGCCCAATAACAGCTACCAATCGCTGCTTGTATCCGCACAGGCGACCCCTGAGCTGCTCAAAAAACATAAAGTGTTGGCAAAGTCGTTGGAGAAGGACGCTTATATGCGCTACAGCAATGACAAGCCAGTTGGTGTCAACAAACTCAATGAAGGTGAGCAACAATTATTTGTCAATTATATCAAAGCACAGGCGGCACGTACTCCGACTGGCATGTATCACGTAGATAAAAGCATTGCTTATTCTGAAACGGTTGAAGGTGAATCGAGCAGCCATGGTCAGTCCCGGATACAACTGATAGCGGCAGCGGGCACAGAATCCTTGATCACGAATACTTCGATCGAGAGAATCTTGTCGAGAACCTTGCAGGAGCGCGGGTACGATACACAAAATCCCGCACTGCTGGCGCAAGCGGTGAGGGATCGCGAACTTAAGGGGGGGTTGGGGCCCATAAGTGGTGGCGCTGAGTCCCGCGAAGGCAGCGCCAATATTCAGCAGTTTGCCAGCAATCCTAAATTATTTGCTAAATCCAACACTATCAGTACTGAGACATTGGTTAGAGCAGGACGACTCCCGGCAGAGGGGCGTGCCCAGTTGGTAAAGATTAAAAAAGGCTTATACGAGGTCGAATACTCTGCTCAAAGCACGAATAATGCTGTTGGGAAGGAAACTAACAGCGTGCCCGCGTATTTCCTCGGCTACAACGGCGCAAATCAGGCCAATGCATTGCCCGCTTATGTGGATATTCCTAAACATGCGGCTCCTGGGAGTTTTCTGTTCACGGGATCGTTGTCGGGATGTTCGATTGTGGTGACCAACTTTGATGCTGATACTTACCGGGTCTACCATGACGGTCGGGTCAACAGTTCTCTGCTGTACGACAATGTGGTCATGGCAGTGGACTATAAGGATTATCAAGTAGCAGGCACCGCTGAAGGCCTCGCTGCGGCGTACATGCAATACGTTAATGATGAATGGCAACTGGTGTTTCAGCGTCAGGAGTATCAGCGAGACGGTCAGATGCTCTGGCCGAGGTTACGCAATGGTGAGGAGCCAATATCGATCCAGGTTGCTGACAGTCAAAGGGCTGAGCGTAACCAGACCCAATTCGAAACTTACCGTGAGAGTATTCATCAAAAACTCAAAAAGATCGCTACCCAGTTCGAAGTACCCGTCGAAGGTGTCTCTGATGGTGTATACGAGGGGGGAGAATTTTCTCCTCATCATCCGGCGATTGCTGCGTGGGTTGAGCTGCGTGATAAGGTTCAAGCCAAGATCACAACAGACACTCAGCAGTTGGTGGACAAGCGAAGCGAACTCTATAAGACCCAAAGTAGCACCAGAGACGAACAGATAAAACAGCTCAATATCACGCTGGAGTACTATAAGGAACAATACGATTCAGTCTTGCGTGAAGTGTTCTCCGTCGAACAAAGCTGGTTGTGGCAGCAGATTAAGTCCAAGAACGGCATAGATGCAGTGTTGCGGATTAATGATACATCTATCCAAAGTGGCGGTCAGGAATACGGGCGTAGCTTGGGTGAACGTTATGCTATTGCCGAAGCTTACCAGCGAAGGGGGCCGAGTATCGAGTTTACTGATGGCCTGCATAATTTTCAGGATATCAGCATCCCAGGTTTTAACGATGGGATGTCGATCCTAGAGATGAAAAGCCTGTTTTTTGACGACAAGCTTACCCCTAAACAGCAGGGTGCCTTGAGCGGTCGCATCACTGAGGCCAGTCAGGCCGAATACATCGACAAAGTACTGAAGCAGACAGCAATGTTCAGCAAGGATTTTCGGCGTGCCGGTAGCAGCTTCAGTCGTCTGGCACCACAAGATTTTTATCTGTCATTGGTCGGAGACGTATCTGGCGGCCGCTGCTACCCTTTGGTCAGGGCCATGGCGGTAGCGCTGGCCAACAATGGCAAGACGGGTATCAACAGTCTGGTGGAAAAACTCTTCTTGGCCGCAGCGGCTCCTCAGGAAGGCAGTTCTACATTGCTAAAAAACAGTTTGGCAAAACTGCACTCCAATGTTGAGGCTGTGCAGGCGTCAACAGTGCGAGGACAAGTTACATTGCCTCAGGTCGTTTCCCTGCTGAAGGAAGCGACCGGAACCTCAATGTTCGCTCTCAATACCCGGAATCACTCAATGATGGTGGGATGTACTATCGGAGATGAAGGGCGTCGTTACTATTTCTATGATCCAAATGTCGGGATTTTTGCATTCGACGATTCGGCCAGTTTCTCCAGAGCCATAAATAGACATCTGGTGAAGCGTAATATGGCTGCTTACTATGGCTCGCTTGGCAGTGAGTTGGTCCCTGTCTTCAATCTGCTGGAGATCGATCCCGATAAAATGGCAAGAGTACCGGTGGGTAATGGCTTGGATGTCGCTGATTTAACCCGCCCCGATGAACTGGCTACAGTTATAGAGCAACGGCAGTGGGTCAAGCAAACGGTCAATGCCCAAGCGAAGATTGCCGAGGATACCCAGTTACGTACCGCATTGGCTACTCTTGATGCAGAGCAATGGGGAGCAAAATTCGATAAAGCCATAACAAGGCTTACTCAGGAAAATAAACTTGACCAGCGCTGGATGCCAGTGATTGGCAATACTGAGGGGCAGGGGGAAGGCCGCTACAGCGTCCAATTCATCAATCGAGATCGCCCTGAAGAGATTCGTTGGGTGAGCAGCAATGATGCCACTTTTATTGAATTCCGCCGCTTTGTCGATGAACATATGCACACTCTTAGCCAGCATTTCACCCTCGAACGCGGCCAGATCCGGCCCAAAGGCGGTGTTGGTGAGGTTGCTCCGGTTGATGGGTTGAATGCAGGGTTTGCGGTACAGACGTTGATCCAGTGGTTTGCTGACAAAAACCGCCACGATGCGGCACATGGGATCGCTTCGCCTGATCTGGCGACCGCACTCAAAGTCCACAGTTATCTTAATTATGCTCAGATGGTTCACAGTGGCGTGAAAGACATAGCCAAAGTTACCGAGTTGGTACGCACGGCGTTGCGCGGCGAAGTGGTGGTCGCAGAAACTTCGCTCAAAGAATATTCTTCAGCTCTGGCACATACCGTCAACGAAGGCATCGGCGTGCTTTTGGGAGGAGTCTTTGTTGGATTGGACGCCTATGAACTAGCCCATGCCGAAACGGATACTCAGAAAGCGGTATTCGGAACTCAATTGGCGTTCGATTCAGCCAGCTTTGTCACTGGTACTGCCGGAGTAGGTGCTGGACTGATTGGCGCCTCGACGACTGCGGCTGTACTTGGTGGGGCTGGAGTGATCCTTGGTGGGCTTGCGGTGGGCTTTACGGCGCTGGCTCAAGCCTTTGGTGCGGTCGCTGAGGATGCCAAGGCGGTGGGGCATTACTTCGATATGCTCGACAAGGCTTACAAGAGTAATGGCTATCGATATGACAGTGAAAAGGGAGTATTGGTACCTCTGGCCGGTGCGGTGATCAAAACCCTTGATTTGCGCAATAGTCAGATCGATTTCGACAGTCAGTACATTTATCGCACCCATTCAGGCTCTACGGGTTCCGGGGAAATCAATTATTTCTTCTGGATCGGCGATTTTCCAAAGATGGTGCATGACCGTAAACAAGCGATCGAGGTGCGCAGCGGGATCGGTTACAAGGGAGTTTCCCATAAACTTGATCATAGTGACAGTAACGTGTTGATCCTGCCGGGAACGCCGAAGTCCTTCATCCGCTACGAATACATGCAGCTACCCGGTGCAACTACACGTCACGATACTGGTTTTGATGTGATTCGCAGACTCGAAAAAGATAAGCGATTCGATTACGACTTCTACATTTTTCCGGGTGAGGTTACGATCCGCAGGATTCATCAGGAATATGTGGCGACACCAATCGAAGTCATTCTCGACCAGCACAGCAGGAAATTGATAGTACCTGAGCTACCTAAAGAATTGCATGGCTACTTGCATTATGAGATCAAGGGCGCGGGTGGCGAGTACCTGATCGGGCTGAATGAAGGCACCAGCGTGAAGCTCACGAGCGACATTCCCAATCCGGACGGCAGTGGCAATGTACCGTCGCGCTGGATCATCGATAGCAGCCAGCTCGCCAGCGATACGATAAAAGTCTCAAAAAACCGATTGGAAGTAGGTGGGGTCGTCGTTGAACTCGATCCGTCCCGGAACGGACAGGTGCTGGTGGTTAACAGCAAGAACGAAGTGCGCGAAGTCGACTTCACCAACCAGACAATTCAGGTGGTAAGTGAAGATGCAAGTCAGTGGCAAGTATCCGGCCAGCAAATCGAGCAGCACCTGAAAGATCTGGCCAAGGCGCATCAGTTGCACGGGCAGTATGTAGTAGTGGAGAACTACAACTATAACGGGCGTGATGTTGGTAGAGCTTTCTACGACGTGACTAAGGAGCAGATGCTGTTCACCGACACCACTCATGAACAAGCCAAACATGCTCAACTGGGAGCCGTGGTGGGTAATCAGGCCTATTTCTATGATGCTGACAATGCGGTAGCGTGGCGGGTGGATATTGCCACTGGACAGGTCAACGCACAGTTTGAGCCATGGTTCAACGACAATGAGGGCAAAATCAGTCACTTGTGGCAAGAGGGGGATGCGGTCTATCTGGCGCGCCGTTATCAGCTGAAAGAGAGGAAAGCTGAGTTAAGCTATCGGATTATCGGTGACCGAATGGAGTTGGTCAGCGCAGTCGGGGATGATGATTTGCTCCAGCTTTCGGCGCGTACTGGTCGGCATGGTGATGATCTCAAATACATACTCCGAGGCTATGAGAGTAATAGTACCCAACGTGAGACTCCGAAGTATACGTTAGGTGCACGGCTGATCCAGCCGACCAGTGCGGAGTTGGTCACCGTATTTGGCAAGGATGCGGCTGGTGTGGCGCATCGCTACTGGATGCGTACCAGCGATGGTACGCTGATCAAGCCAAATCTGGCACCACCGGAAGAGCAGACCTTGCACTTTGAAGCGCATGAACAAAACCGCAGTGCATGGCAGATCCCTGCCGACCTCGTATTAGCGGGCAGTATTTCCCGATCTACTGGCACAGAAGTGTTCTTCTTCTACAGCAGGGAGAAAAAGGTTCTATTCCGTCAAGAAGGCTCAGGTCAGGCAGTGCTTGATGCTAATCACCCCACAGCATTGCGCGTCAGTACTCCGCCGTTGGCCAACGTGGTCAACCTGAATGGCAGTTTGCTTGCTGTCACTGAGGATGGGCGTGTGGCCCAGCTTGATGCGATGGGGCAGCTTAGCTACGAAGCGGTCAACGAGCATTGGCTCAAGGGGCGTGCCCACTGGTGGCAGGATTTAGCCAACGTCGCAGATGGCAAAACTACTCTGGCTGTGTTCGGGGTCAAGGGTTCCGATGGCAAGAGCCTGCTTCCGGTGTGGTATCACAACGGACAAGTCGTAGTGGCTTCGAAGGGACTTCAGGACAAATCGCTTCAATTCCTGGGATTTGAAGCGGATGGCACCTCCGCACGGCTATTCGAGCCAGAAAGTGGCAAGCTGTATAACCAGCCAGCCATACCCGGAGATACGTTGACCGCAGCCTTTGGCACTGACCAGATGTTCAGTGCCTCGGTGCAACTTCCCGCTGCCAGTGAGTTGACTCCCGGGTTGCATCTCAAAATGGTGCAGCAGGTCGATACCGGCATGCGCCTGACTACAGCCAAGGGTGAGATCTTGTTGCGAACTAATAATGGCGAGTTGCGGTTAGTTGGCGTTGACAAAGACTGGCAGCAGAACAATTTGGCCCGACTGTCACCAGCACTCACTGAGCTCGCTGGTCAATGGCAGGCCAAAGGGGTACTGACTTTGCAGGATAGCAGTATGACAAGTTGGTTCGATGTTGGCAGTAGCCAGATGTTTTCAGGCAATGGAATCCCCGCCTCCAATAATTTGCATTTTGTGGGAACCCATGCAGAAAATAAGACGGCGTATGTGTATGACCAGACGACTCAAACGTTGTATGAACTCGGTGGCAGCAAGGCAAAAATACTCAATAGTTTCACAGGAATGGAGCGCATTGATTCTTTCCTGTTACTCCAGGGAGGAGAGGCCAGTGACAACCTGACGCTACCGATCATTGACGGTGTCGATAGTCTGGTATTGTATGGCGGGGCTAATAACGATACCTATCAATTCAGTAAAGAGATGTGGAGCCACTACCGTACGGTTATCATCGATAATGACGATCCGAATCAAGCCTTGGATCGCTTACGCTTACCGATAGCCAATCCGCAGAGTGTTCTGGCGAGCCGACACAATGATGATTTGATGTTGACCGATTCTGGCAACGGAACGGCATTGGTGGTGCGTCAGGTATTTGGTCATCAGGCCAAGAACCATCAACATCTGCATATCAATCTAGAGGGAGCTTCGTCGATGATCGACGTGGCGCACTTAGTGAATAGCATGAGTAAACAGAGGAACATCAATGGGGTGTTGATGGATTTATCTTGGGCCAGCAGGCAACCAGCCATGACAGCTAACGCAGTGACCACGGGTTCAGAAGCTGAAAGTTTGAGTCTGGCGAATTTGATTGGGGCTATGGCCTCATTCCCTGATGCCGGCAGTTCCCACGAGAACCTGCTGCAAGGTTTTAAGCCTGCCAAGGCCGAACAGCAGCTTTTGTCACCTGACTTCAATTCAGTCATAAGGTAAGTACGAAAATAACAGGAGAGGGAGCTAGCCTCTCCTGTTTCAGATTACTGACAAAGAGCTGGTTTGTTAGCCGGCATTTTAAGGCCGGAAATCTGAGGGGGAGCCACACTTCATTTCTATCACTCCCTACCCAAGTTCAACATAGGGTGGAAGTGCTCATCTTATTTCTTCTGCAAACTGGCTTACTCTTGAGTTAAGTTTTTACTTAAGTAAGAAGCCGCAGCAAAAATACAATCCAGATGGGAACACTCGGGTAAAACACTCACCTTGAGATATGGCGAACCGTGTATAGTGGCAAATTCTTTCATTGCTGTAGAAGAAAACAATTCATCCTTTTCAGCAATCAAAAAGTGTGAAGGTAAAGACAGAGCAGCCAATTGCTTTGCAGGATGGCGCGGCGTTAAAGCATTCGCTATATTGACGCTATAATGCTCAACAAAGCCGTCCATGGATGCAAGTGCCTCTTCAGAAAAATGGAGCTTAACTGCGAGCGTTTGCCCACAGAGCAGACCTCTGCTCAGAGCATTTATGATAAATGGCCACTGATTTACCTCAACAAAGGGGGTGGTATTGCCAGACTGACATTTAAGTTTGGCAAATGGCCCCAGCTCACATGCCAGCATAAATAAACCATCAACTTTATGTTGCGGGCGATAACAGGTAAAATAGTTCAACAGCATTCCCGCACCGCTAGAATGACCAAACAAATAGCGACGCGCCTGTGGAAAAAGACGCTGCATCTCCTGAAGCACAATATCAACATCACTCCAAATCCTCTCTGGATAATCCACAGTACCTCTTATGCCGTCGGATTTCCCGTGACCGCGAATATCTATCAGGCAGACAGCCACTGATGCTACCATGCACAATTGCTGAGCGAATATACCATAACCAGCCTGACTGTTCACACCACCTCCATGATATACCACTATAAGATCCCGGATCTGCCCTGTTGATTGGTACAACTTATAACTCAGGCCTTCTACGTTGCCTGAATCACAGTTTGCCACGTTATCTAACATGTGAGCGTAATAAGCAATCTTGTCTATGTAGCCGTTAAAATCTATCAATGTGAGGTTCTTCCATATTTTGATTGGATGTCCCCTAATAACATCGCTCAGGAACGTAAATGTAAATGTAAATGTTGTTTCACCATATCAGATCAGATGCCGACTTGAAGAGTTTTAGTTTGTTGCTCTGATATTCATTATTTATCAATCTGGCTTGCTCTAAGTTTCGTGACAACACGATGAAAGAATTGTTGATGTTGTATGTTGACCACACCATACGTATTTAACCCGAATGATACGGTGGTCATGATTCAGGCGGGAGCTGATATCATTGTTGTGCACATGGGGCTGACGACCGACGGTGATGTTGGTGCTGACATAATGGTGCTAGCTCCATGGAGGGTCATGTATTGAATAGTTAGTTATTGTGACATGCTCTAACTTTTTAAGGGTGGAGTATGGCTAAAGTTGACGTTTATTGTCGTTATTGTCACACATCAGAACATGTCAAAGGACATGGAAAAGGAAATGGCGGCCATCCCCGTTATCGCTGTTATGCCTGCTGTAAGGTCTTTCAGTTGGAATACACCTATCAAGCCTGTAAACCCGGTGTTAAAGAACAGATTATCGATATGGCAATGAATAACGGGGGGATCCGCGACACCGCCCGTGTCCTGGAAGTGACCACAAGTACCGTCATGACAACGCTAAAAACTTATCCCCCGAAACGTGACGACGCTTCCTCTTGACGGGGATAACATTCAGCTTATCTGTGAAATGGATGAGCAATGGGCGTTTGTGGGGAACAAGAAAAATCAACGCGGACTCTGGTATGCTTGGGAACCCCGTCTGAAACGAATAGTGGCGCCTGTTTTTGGGGATCGCAGCCGGAAAACATTAGACAAACTGCTTACCCTTTTATCGCCCTTTAATATCCGGTTTTATTGTACGGATGATTATGCTGTGTATGACAGCCTCCCAGAAGAAGAACACCTGACAGGGAAGGCATTCACCCAACGTTTAGAAAGAAACAATTTAACGCATCGAACCCGGATAAAAAGACTGAATCGAAAAACGATAGGGTATTCTAAATCAGAGGAAATGCACGATAAAGTGATTGGTACTTTCATTGAGCGTGAGAACTATTTTTAATAAGAGATCTAACTATTTAATACATAACCACCAGTTCGGTCATCACCCCAGTCGCCCCTTTGGAGTCAATAATGATGATGTCATATTGATGAAAACGCGGATGTTGCAGGATATTGCGCAGACGCAGGCGGCCATCCGGGGCATGAGGCATGGCCGTCGGCAGGAGTTCATCAGGATCATTGGAGACAATAATATTGAGGTGACGGATCTCCGAGCGGGAAATGATCGCGTCAGCCTAACTCAGATCCGCCGTCTGTATCAGCAGTTCATACAAACCTGCCGGGGCTTCATATTCCAGGATAAAAATACCGCTGGATGTCGGTTGTAATAATCGGCGTCAATCAGGAGAGTTTGTAGACCGGCATCAGCAAAAAATCCGGCCAGATTGGCTGCGTGTGTGGATTTACCTTCGCCGCCTTTGGGGGAAATGATGGGAAGTATTTTCATGTTGTACACTCAGTAATTTGAGCATACTAACTAAGCAAAAATCAACTGGTTACATTTTATTAACTTAGGAGGGGATTGGTGGGAATTTTTATAGGTAGATATCTGGGTTCTCTGCGATTTTTGGATGCCTATTTTGAGTCACCAGATTGGATGATTTATAGACTTCACTCGGAAAGCTTTTCTTGCTGTTTTTTAATTTAAACTCCATTAAATTGAGTATTTATTCACTTTTTGGAGATATTACGAAAAATATTGCCTATTTATGCGTTTCGTAAATGTTAAGTCCAATTAATTTTTCCCTTTTTAAAATCCCCTTTAGTTATAATTTTCTAATAAAATTTAAAATAATTTGTTAAAATTTGCAGCTTTTTATGATTTAGCCCAAGGTCTTTATAGACAGCTAGTGAATACTTTGTTACTTTAAGACCCTGTATTCTAAATTGGTATTACCAATTTACTTTAGCCCATTAGCTAGGGTTTAGTTACTAATGTTTAGTCACTAAGGCTTAGTTGAGTTGGGCATAGCCCGAAGCAACATTTACTTATTGAATGGCTTACAGCAGATATGGCCTATAGCAAAATTCGCCAACCAAAGTTATCAGATGTGATTGAGCAGCGTCTTGAACAGCTCATTCTCGAAGGCTCGCTACGCCCGGGAGAAAAGCTGCTGCCTGAGCGTGAGCTGGCAAAGCAGTTTGAAGTATCACGTCCTTCATTGCGCGAAGCCATTCAAAAACTGGAAGCCAAAGGCTTTCTTTTCCGTCGTCAAGGGGGAGGAACTTTCGTGCAGAATAATCTGTGGCAAAGTTTCAGCGACCCACTTGCCCAACTTATTGCAGAGAATCAAGAATCCCAGTTCGATCTTCTTGAAGCACGCCATGCTTTAGAGGGGATTGCTGCTTACTATGCAGCCCTAAGGGGAACTGATGAGGATTTCAAACGCATTGAGCAAAGCCATTTTGCCATCCAAGAAGCACAACAAAGTGGCGATGTAAATGCGGAATCTGATGCTGTCCTGCAATATCAGCTTGTTGTCACAGAAGCTGCCCATAATGTGGTATTGCTACATTTGTTGCGCTGCATGATCCCGATGTTAGAGCAAAATATCAGGCGCAATTTTGAAGTCATCTATACCCGTAAAGAAATGTTGGCAGCCGTGAGTGACCATAGGGCTGAGATTTTTCGCTCTATTATGGCGAGGGAACCAGAAAAAGCCCGTGAGGCTTCCCATCGCCACTTAGCCTTTATTGAAGAAGTTTTATTGGATCTGACTCGTGAATATACTCGTCGTGAGCGTTCATTGAGGCGGCTCCAGCAACATCAGGAATAAGAGCCTGTCCCTTGGGGCGTCATAGACAAATCAAATTCCCGAATGGGGTGGGTTCTAAACTTGGCTGTACAGATCCTGACTGCTGCGTTTGTACAGTTCCTCAACTCTTTATCCAAGAGTTTTAGCGGCAACATATAGCAGGGCCTATCTTCCGGTCATAACAGGCAGTTTAGTCAAAGGGTATGACCAGAAGATAGGCTCCAACAATCATTAGAAATAGATAACAGATAAGGAATACACCATGTCAGATATTTTGAAAAATGACGTGGATCCGATCGAAACTCGCGATTGGTTACAGGCGATCGAATCGGTCATCCGTGAAGAAGGTGTTGAGCGTGCTCAGTTCCTGATTGATCAGGTTTTGAGTGAAGCTCGTAAAGGTGGCGTTAACGTTGCTGCAGGTATTGCAAGCCGTGATTACATCAACACTATTCCTGTTGAGGATGAGCCTGCTTACCCCGGCAACCTGAATTTGGAGCGCCGTATCCGCTCTGCTATTCGCTGGAATGCAGTGATGACCGTTCTGCGTGCATCCAAAAAAGATCTGGAACTGGGTGGCCACATGGCTTCATTCCAGTCTTCCGCTACTGTTTATGACGTTTGTTTTAACCACTTCTTCCGTGCTCGCAGCGAAAATGACGGTGGTGACTTGGTATACTTCCAGGGCCACATTTCTCCGGGCGTTTATGCACGTGCATTCCTTGAAGGTCGTCTGACTGAAGAACAGATGAATAATTTCCGTCAGGAAATCGGGGGTAATGGCCTGTCTTCTTACCCGCATCCAAAACTGATGCCTGATTTCTGGCAGTTCCCTACTGTTTCAATGGGTCTGGGACCAATCTCCGCTATTTATCAGGCTAAGTTCCTGAAATATCTGGAGCACCGTGGCCTGAAAAATACTTCTAAACAAACCGTTTACGCTTTCTTGGGCGACGGTGAAATGGATGAACCAGAATCTAAAGGTGCGATCACTATCGCAACTCGTGAAAAACTGGATAACTTGGTATTCATCATTAACTGTAACTTGCAGCGTCTGGATGGCCCAGTAACCGGTAACGGCAAAATCGTTAACGAACTGGAAGGTATCTTCGACGGTGCTGGCTGGCAGGTACTGAAAGTCCTGTGGGGTGAGCGTTGGGACGAACTGCTGCGTAAAGACACCAGCGGTAAACTGGTTCAATTGATGAACGAAACGCTGGACGGCGACTATCAAACATTCAAGTCCAAAGATGGCGCTTATGTTCGTGAGCACTTCTTCGGTCGTTACCCAGAAACTGCGGCATTGGTCAAAGATATGACTGATGACGAAATTTGGGCTCTGAACCGTGGTGGTCATGATCCGAAGAAAGTTTACGCTGCACTGAAAAAAGCGCAGGAAACTACGGGTAAACCAACTGTAATCTTGGCTCAGACTATCAAAGGTTACGGCATGGGTGATACCGCTGAGGGTAAAAACATTGCTCACCAGGTTAAGAAAATGAACATGGAAGGCGTTCGTCAATTCCGTGATCGTTTCAATGTACCTGTATCTGATGAGCAGATCGAAAGCCTGCCATACGTGACTTTCGACAAAGATTCTGAAGAATCCAAATACCTGCATGAGCGTCGTAATGCACTGGGTGGTTACCTGCCAAGCCGTCGCGTTAACTTCGACGACAAACTGGAAATCCCAGCTCTGGAAGACTTCAGCTCTCTGCTGGAAGAACAATCCAAAGAAATTTCTACCACTATCGCTTTCGTTCGTGCATTGAACGTCATGCTGAAGAACAAGTCGATCAAAGATCGTCTGGTTCCAATCATTGCTGACGAAGCACGTACTTTCGGTATGGAAGGTCTGTTCCGTCAAATCGGTATCTACAGCCCGAATGGTCAGCAGTATACTCCGCAGGATCGTGAGCAGGTTGCATACTATAAAGAAGATTCTAAAGGCCAGATCCTGCAAGAAGGTATCAACGAACTGGGTGCTGCTTCATCTTGGCTGGCTGCTGCAACGTCTTACAGCACCAACAACCTGCCAATGATCCCATTCTACATCTACTACTCCATGTTCGGATTCCAGCGTATCGGTGATCTGTGCTGGGCAGCGGGTGACCAGCAAGCTCGTGGCTTCTTGGTTGGTGGTACTTCTGGTCGTACAACTCTGAACGGTGAAGGTTTGCAGCACGAAGATGGCCATAGCCATATTCAGTCTCTGACTATTCCTAACTGTATCTCTTATGATCCAGCATTCGCTTATGAAGTTGCTGTTATCATGCATGATGGTTTGGAGCGTATGTATGGTGAGAAACAAGAGAACATCTACTACTACATCACCACACTGAACGAAAACTACCACATGCCAGCAATGCCTGAAGGCGCTGAAGAAGGTATCCGTAAAGGTATCTACAAACTGGAAGTCTTGGAAGGCGCGAAAGGTAAAGTTCAGTTACTGGGTTCAGGCTCTATCCTGCGTCATGTTCGTGAAGCAGCGAAGATCTTGTCCGCTGAATACGGCATCGGTTCCGATGTATACAGCGTAACTTCCTTCACTGAACTGGCTCGTGATGGTCAGGATTGTGAACGTTGGAACATGCTACATCCATTAGAAGAACCTCGTGTTCCTTATATTGCTCAGATCATGAATGAAACTCCAGCAGTTGCTTCTACTGACTACATGAAACTGTTTGCAGAACAAGTACGTAACTTCGTTCCTGCAAGTGACTATCGTGTATTGGGTACTGACGGTTTCGGTCGTTCTGACAGCCGTGAAAACCTGCGTCACCACTTTGAAGTTGATGCTTCTTATGTGGTTGTGGCGGCTCTGGGTGAATTGGCTAAACGTGGCGAAGTTGATGTAAAAGTCGTTGAAGAAGCTATTAAGAAATACAACATCAACCCAGAAAAAGCTAACCCACGTCTGGCATAAGAGGTAAAGATTAATGTCTATCGAAATTAACGTACCTGATATTGGTGCAGATGAAGTTGAAGTTACCGAGATTCTGGTGAAAGTAGGTGACACAGTTGAAGTAGAGCAGTCGCTGATCACGGTTGAAGGTGACAAGGCTTCTATGGAAGTCCCATCTCCACAGGCGGGTGTAGTTAAAGAAATTAAAGTTGCGGCTGGCGATAAAGTTGAAACTGGCAAACTGATCATGATTTTTGAATCCGCAAACGGTGCAACAGAAGCTGCACCTGTACAGCAAGCAGCGCCAGCGGCGGCACCAGCAGCAGCCGAAAGCAAAGAAGTGAACGTACCAGATATCGGTGACGATGAAGTTGAAGTTACCGAAATCATGGTAAAAGTGGGTGATACCATCACTGAAGAGCAGTCACTGATCACAGTTGAAGGTGACAAGGCTTCTATGGAAGTTCCTGCACCATTCGCGGGTACTGTGAAAGAGATCAAAATTGCCGCTGGCGATAAAGTCAAAACCGGCTCTTTGATCATGGTATTCGAAGTTGCGGGTTCTGGTGCAGCACCTGTAGCATCTGTGGCAGCGGCTCCAGCAGCGCCTGTAGCATCTGCGGCAAAAGAAGTGAACGTACCGGATATCGGTGGTGACGAAGTTGAAGTTACCGAAATCATGGTAAAAGTGGGTGATACCATCGCTGAAGAGCAGTCACTGATCACGGTTGAAGGTGACAAGGCTTCTATGGAAGTTCCTGCACCGTTCGCGGGTACTGTGAAAGAGATCAAAATTGCCGCTGGCGATAAAGTCAAAACCGGCTCTTTGATCATGGTATTCGAAGTTGCGGGTGCAGCACCTGCGGCGGCGGCTCCAGCTCCAGCTCCTGCGGCTGAACCTGCGAAAGCAGCACCAGCTCCAGCAGCAAGCAAGCCAGCAGAAGGCAAAAGCGAATTTGCAGAAAATGACGCTTATGTTCATGCAACTCCAGTGATCCGTCGTCTGGCACGTGAATTTGGCGTAAATCTGGCTAAAGTTAAAGGTACTGGCCGTAAAGGTCGCATCCTGCGTGAAGACGTTCAAACTTACGTGAAAGATGCTATCAAACGTGCAGAAGCAGCTCCTGCTGCTGCGGGCGGTGGTTTGCCTGGCATGTTGCCTTGGCCGAAAGTTGATTTCAGCAAGTTCGGTGAAATCGAAGAAGTTGAAATGAGCCGCATCCAGAAAATCTCCGGTGCTAACCTGAGCCGTAACTGGGTCATGATCCCTCACGTTAACCTGTTCGATGAAGCGGATATCACTGAAGTTGAAGAGTTCCGTAAACAACAGAACAAAGAAGCTGAGAAGAAACAGCTGGGCGTGAAGATCACTCCGCTGGTATTCGTGATGAAAGCAGCCGCGAAAGCACTGGAAGCAATGCCTCGCTTTAACAGCTCCATTTCTGAAGATGGTCAGAAGCTGATCCTGAAAAAGTATGTCAACATCGGTATCGCGGTTGATACACCTAACGGTCTGGTTGTTCCTGTATTCAAGGATGTCAACAAAAAAGGCATCATGGAACTGTCCAGAGAATTGGCTGAAGTTTCCAAGAAAGCTCGTGCTGGTAAATTGACGGCTTCCGACATGCAGGGTGGCTGCTTTACCATCTCCAGCCTGGGTGGTATCGGTACTACCGGTTTTGCACCAATTGTAAATGCGCCAGAAGTGGCAATCATGGGTCTGTCTCGTTCTTCCATGAAACCAGTCTGGAATGGCAAGGAATTCGTTCCTCGTCTGATTCTGCCTATGTCTTTGTCTTTCGATCACCGTGTGATCGATGGAGCAGATGGTGCGCGCTTCATCACTTATATTAATCAATTTATGAGCGATATCCGCCGTTTGGTGATGTAATTCAAAGGCCGGTATATTTACCGGCCTAATGATTACTATCGTGACAGATATTTTCTTCTTGTATCTGGCAGGTTGGGATTTCTGTCACGTTAACGCGCTTTTCAGGTTATTTACAATTCTGTAAACTGCTCGCGGTGTGTACGTCCCGGTGGAATATGGTTTTTTTTCGTCTGACCCGCCGGACAAACAATTAAGAGGTCATGATGAGTACTGAAATTAAAGCCCAGGTAGTGGTGCTTGGAGCAGGCCCAGCAGGGTATTCTGCTGCTTTCCGTTGTGCAGACTTAGGTTTGGATACTGTTCTGGTTGAACGTTACTCTACTTTGGGTGGTGTTTGTCTTAATGTTGGTTGTATCCCATCCAAGGCGCTGCTTCATGTTGCAAAAGTAATTGAAGAAGCAAAAGCACTGGCACAGCACGGTATCGTGTTTGGTGAGCCACAAACTGATATCGATAAGATCCGCCTGTGGAAAGAAAAAGTTATTTCCCAGCTGACAGGTGGTCTGGGCGGCATGGCTAAAGGCCGTAAAGTTAACGTTGTTAATGGTGTTGGTAAATTTACAGGTGCTAACACTCTGGTAGTTGAAGGCGAAAACGGCGCAACAACGATTAATTTTGATAATGCCATTATCGCAGCGGGTTCACGCCCAATTCAGCTGCCATTCATTCCACATAATGATCCTCGCGTATGGGATTCTACCGATGCACTGGAACTGAAAACTGTTCCGGGACGCCTGTTGGTAATGGGCGGCGGTATTATCGGTCTGGAAATGGGTACTGTTTATCATGCTCTGGGTTCCCAGATTGATGTGGTAGAAATGTTCGATCAGGTTATTCCTGCTGCGGACAAAGACATTGTTAAAGTGTTCACTAAGCGCGTCAGCAAGAAATTCAACCTGATGCTGGAAACTAAAGTGACAGCGGTAGAAGCTAAAGAAGATGGCATCTACGTAACAATGGAAGGCAAGAAAGCCCCTGCTGAACCACAGCGCTATGACGCAGTTCTGGTTGCTATCGGTCGTGTACCAAACGGTAAACTGCTGGATGCAGGTAAAGCTGGTGTAGAAGTTGATGAGCGCGGCTTTATCCATGTGGATAAACAAATGCGTACTAACGTACCTCACATCTTTGCTATCGGTGATATCGTTGGTCAGCCAATGCTGGCGCACAAAGGTGTCCACGAAGGTCACGTTGCTGCTGAAGTTATTTCTGGCAAGAAACATTACTTCGATCCAAAAGTTATCCCATCCATTGCTTACACTGAACCAGAAGTGGCATGGGTTGGTCTGACTGAGAAAGAAGCGAAAGAAAAAGGCATCAGCTACGAAACTGCAACTTTCCCATGGGCAGCATCTGGTCGTGCAATTGCATCTGACTGTTCAGATGGTATGACCAAGCTGATTTTCGATAAAGAATCTAACCGTATTATCGGTGGTGCTATTGTTGGTACTAACGGCGGTGAACTGCTGGGTGAAATCGGTCTGGCTATCGAAATGGGCTGTGACGCAGAAGATATCGCTCTGACTATCCATGCTCACCCAACTCTGTACGAATCAATCGGTATGGCTGCGGAAATTTACGAAGGCAGCATTACTGATTTGCCAAACCCTAAGGCAAAGAAAAAGAAATAATTCTTTAGTTCTTGTTATAGCTTAATATAGCTTAAGCAAAATTTTAAACGGCTTTCCAATTGGAAAGCCGTTTTTATTTGATAACTGCTATCGTGCTTTTCCATAAAAAACTCGATTGAAACTACAGTAAATGACATCGCCAACTCGAATTATGTGGACGAGGGATTCTTTTAAGTTGATATTCTCCGTTGATTTGATGCCATTTATTGCTATCAGCTGGGGTTAATTTCATCGGTTTCAAATCAAAAAAATCATCATTAATAACAACAAAGCCTAATTTTTGGTAAAAAATTTCGGCATCACGTTCTGCTTTAACTTCTAATATACCTTGATGGCCTAGGGTGAGGGATATATTGATCACATGTTGAATAAGCAGGCCACCATAACCATAACCGTTAGGATAAGTTACTATGAATGATATTTGGTCAACGTCATTATCAGATAGATTAGATTTGGCAGGACTCAATATTATGATCCCAACGGCTTTCGCTGTAACTGAACATGAACAAATAAAATGGCGATAGTTTTGTAGACCCCCAGTGACACTTATGTCATTAAAGATTTTTTTTATGGAGTCACAAGTCTTGATGAATGTGGCATGCCTATTGCTAATCGACATTGTCCCTATTATAGGCTCATAATACCAACTAGATTCGTTTCTCTGAAGTTCGTTAAGTGCAGATAGCATACCATGTTGACTCACTTCCTTAATTTTGGCTTGATATTCAAGGTAAAGTTTTTCCTCCATAATCATTGCAGAATGATAATCAGCTCTAGCTCTTGCTGTAGCCTCAAGTTCTTCTCTCTTGGGCATAATGATATCCTTTTAAATGATGTTAGCCTCAGCGTTGAAATGCCCCCTGCTTTATTTAGATACAATATGAAGTGTTGCTGATTTGTTGATATTGAAAGATTTTTGAGTTGTGTACTATGATTAGAAACTCGGTTAAAAGAAAACGCAGCATAGGCAGTTAGACAGTATAGAAAATCCGCGCATTCCATAAAAATTCCGATAGAAATTAAGAAATTTTTAGACTGAAATAGCAACAAATAGCATTTAAAACCTTAATACTCTCTTTATGCATATTTATCTAGCATTTTATTATTGTTCAATGTTGATTTTATGTGAATGAATTAACATGCCATTCAAATTTTGGTATGCTAAGCGCCCGAAGCTGGGCATAATTCTAATGTTATGCGAGCAAAATCCTCTGACCTGGCACCCTTGATGATTGTTTTAGGTGATTGTTTTTGGATGATCGTTTTCGATGATCGTTACCGGGTGCAGACAGCCGGGTATATAAAATGACAATGAGAGCGAGGAGTAAGTCGTGCTAGAAGAATACCGCAAGCACGTAGCCGAGCGTGCAGCTCAAGGCATCGTCCCTAAACCGTTAGACGCAGCTCAAGTAGCAGCGCTGGTCGAATTACTGAAGAACCCACCTAAAGGTGAAGAAGATTTCCTGGTAGATCTACTGACCAATCGTGTTCCTCCTGGTGTAGATGAAGCCGCTTATGTTAAAGCAGGTTTCCTTGCTGCCGTTGCTAAGGGAGAAACGGCCTCTCCTTTGGTTACACAGGAAAAAGCCATTGAATTATTGGGGACTATGCAGGGTGGATATAATATCCACGCTTTAATTGATGCCCTTGATGATGAAAAACTCGCTCCGATTGCGGCGAAAGCACTTTCTCATACTTTGCTGATGTTCGACAGTTTCTATGATGTGGAAGAAAAAGCAAAAGCGGGTAATGCCCATGCCAAACAGATCATTCAATCATGGGCTGATGCAGAATGGTTCCTTGAACGCCCTGAATTGGCAGAAAAAATCACAGTTACAGTCTTTAAGGTCACGGGTGAAACAAACACCGATGATCTTTCTCCTGCTCCTGATGCGTGGTCACGCCCTGATATTCCTCTACATGCTTTGGCAATGCTCAAGAATGCCCGTGAAGGTATTGAGCCTGATCAAGCCGGTGCCGTAGGGCCGATTCAACAAATCGAAGCACTGAACAAAAAAGGTTATCCATTAGCCTATGTTGGTGATGTTGTTGGTACGGGTTCCTCCCGTAAATCGGCAACTAATTCCGTCTTGTGGTTCATGGGAGAAGACATTCCATTTGTACCCAATAAACGCGGGGCAGGCGTGGTACTGGGCGGAAAAATTGCACCAATTTTCTTCAACACTATGGAAGATGCAGGTGCGTTACCAATCGAGGTAGATGTTTCTAGACTTAATATGGGTGATGTGATTGATATCTACCCGCATAAAGGTGAAATCCGCGATCACGAAACAAATGAGTTGCTATCTACTTTTGAATTGAAAACCGATGTTCTGATTGATGAAGTACGTGCCGGTGGCCGTATTCCATTGATTATCGGGCGCGGTTTGACTGGCAAGGCACGTGAATCACTGGATTTGCCACATAGTGATGTATTCCGTCAGGCAAAAGCAGTTGCGAAAAGTGATCGTGGCTTCTCATTGGCACAGAAAATGGTTGGCCGTGCTTGTGGTACAGTCGGTATCCGTCCGGGGGAATATTGTGAACCTAAGATGACCTCTGTTGGCTCTCAGGATACCACTGGGCCAATGACACGGGATGAATTGAAAGATTTGGCGTGTCTGGGTTTCTCTGCGGATCTGGTTATGCAGTCATTCTGTCATACAGCCGCTTATCCAAAACCTGTGGATGTGACGACCCATCACACTTTGCCTGATTTCATTATGAACCGTGGTGGGGTATCTCTGCGTCCGGGAGATGGCATTATCCATTCATGGTTAAACCGCATGTTGCTGCCAGATACTGTGGGTACAGGCGGCGATTCCCATACTCGTTTCCCAATTGGCATTTCTTTCCCGGCTGGTTCAGGGCTGGTGGCATTTGCGGCCGCAACAGGTGTAATGCCATTGGATATGCCAGAATCCGTACTGGTTCGCTTTAAAGGAAAAATGCAACCAGGAATCACTTTGCGTGATCTGGTTCATGCCATTCCTTACTATGCAATCCAACAAGGTCTGCTGACTGTTGAGAAGAAAGGCAAGAAAAACATTTTTTCTGGCCGTATTCTTGAGATTGAAGGTTTGCCAGAACTCAAAGTCGAGCAGGCATTTGAGTTGGCTGATGCATCGGCGGAACGCTCTGCGGCAGGATGTACCATTAAACTGGATAAAGAACCAATCATTGAATATCTGCAATCGAACATTGTATTACTGAAATGGATGATTGCGGAAGGTTATGGTGATCGCCGGACACTGGAACGCCGTATTATAGGTATGGAAAACTGGTTGAAAGATCCTCAATTGTTGGAAGCGGATGCCGATGCAGAATACGCGACTGTTATTGAAATCGATCTGGCGGACATCAAAGAACCCATTTTGTGTGCGCCTAACGATCCCGATGATGCGCGTTTGTTATCTGAAGTTGCTAACAGCAAAATTGATGAAGTTTTCATTGGTTCTTGCATGACCAATATTGGTCATTTCCGTGCAGCAGGTAAATTGTTGGATCAGCACAAAGGCCAGCTACCGACTCGCTTGTGGGTTGCTCCTCCGACTAAGATGGATGCAGCACAGTTAACGGAAGAAGGCTATTACAGCGTCTTTGGCAAGAGTGGGGCACGTATTGAGATCCCGGGTTGTTCGTTGTGTATGGGAAATCAGGCGCGTGTGGCTGATGGTGTAACCGTCGTATCCACTTCTACCCGTAATTTCCCTAACCGCCTTGGTACAGGTGCAAATGTTTACCTTGCGTCTGCGGAATTGGCTGCGGTGGCTTCTTTGTTGGGGCGCTTGCCAACGCCAGAAGAGTACTTGCAGTTTATGGATAAAGTCGATGAAACCGCAGCAGATACTTATCGCTACCTCAATTTTGATCAATTGAGCCAATACACTGAAAAAGCGGATGATGTGATCTTCCAAACCGCAGTATAAAAAAGTATATTGAAATGAATGGGGAGGCAAATGCCTCCCTTTTTTTGTATCAGTTTGTGGACTGCTTCAGAGGTGGAAGTAGCAGAAATGTTTAAAATCCAAATGGGTTATTTGGAGTCTGTAAAAATGGGAGGTATGTGATGGAATATGAATTTATGCAGGATATTACCGGTCAGGTAACAACATCCTTTTCAATGGATCATGAAGCTATCGGTCATTGGTTGAATGAAGAAGTGAAAGATGATTTGAGTATATTGGATAAAATCACTGTAGCTTTGCAAGAGATTAAAGGTAGTGAACGTCAGTGGCAGTTGTCTGGTCATGAATATACGCTATTGATGAGCGAAGATGAGATCATGGTCAGGGCTAATCAACTCCAATTTGATACAGAGGTTATCGAAGAAGGAATGAGTTACTACGATAACGAGAGTCTGGCCTTTTGTGGAACAGACGATTTTATCGATATGTTGGCTGATTACAGAGAATTTATTTTGCAAAAAAAGAGAGCATAAGTGTTAATGTTCAATCAATGGAGGCTTTCTGCCATAATCTATATTCCATCACATTTTTGTGTTGTGACAGTGGCTTTCTATTTTTTGAACAGGAAACTGTTTTTAAACAGAAATCTATTTTTGAACAAAAACCTATTTTTGAACAGGAGCCTATATCTGTTGTTGGTGTTGATTGCGAATTACAGCATTGAATGGAAATAGGTTTCAACAATAACGGTGGGCTTTGTATGGAAGAGATCAATCTGTCAAATGAGATTGATAAAGCGGCAAACTGGTTTGCCAGCAATCAGGATCTACTGATTCAGTATGCGGTAAACATTGTATCTGCCATTTTGATTCTTATCGTTGGCTTATTTGTAGCTAAATTGGTTAGTAAAGCAGTTAAGCGTGTTATGTCATTGCGTGGCATTGATGCCACCATTTCTGATTTTCTATCCGCGATTATTCGTTATGCCATTATAGCGTTTACGATTATCGCCGTTCTTGGGAAATTGGGAATTCAGACTGCATCTGTGATTGCAGTCATCGGTGCCGCAGGTTTGGCGGTTGGTCTGGCATTACAAGGTTCATTGTCTAATTTTGCAGCCGGTGTTTTATTGGTAATTTTTCGTCCACTTCGTACTGGTGAATATGTCATTATTGGAGCGGTGGAAGGAACTGTCGTGCAAGTACAGATTTTCTCGACAACATTGCGCACGGCAGATGACCGCATCGTCGTGATTCCCAACGGTAAGATTATTGCGGACAATATTATCAATACCAGTCGTGAACCTAACCGCCGTACCCAAATTATGGTAGGAGTTGCGTATAATGCGGATATTGATGAAGTGAAAAGAGTGTTGGGTGATGTGATTAAAGAAGATAAACGCATTCAACATGAAAAAGGTGTCACTATTCGCCTACATGAAATGGCGCCTTCATCATTAAATTTTGTGGTTCGCGTGTGGACCATCAATGGTGATGCCTGGAGTGTATATTGGGATTTGATGGAAAACTTTAAGCGTGCTTTGGATAAGCACAATATCAACATTCCATTCCCACAAATGGATGTTTATCTGTATCAGCAAAATATGGCCTTACAGAAGAAGGCAGACGAATAATTAAAATATCGCGGTGTGAGAATTTCTTTTTCTCACACCAAATTAGATTTCTCTCATTTTTTGATTTTAAGTCTGGATAAAACCACCATTATTTTTTCTAATGATGTATTAGAATGATTCATTTCTCCTAATCCTTAATCTTACCTAATATGCATGGATAACGTAACTAATTGAATATTTATTAGGGATCTTTGCATGTTTTCGACATTTATCCAGGGCTTTTTTCTCAGTGCTGCGATGATTCTCCCGCTTGGACCACAAAATGTATTTGTAATGCAGCAAGGGAGTAGGAAGCAGTTCCATTTAATGAGTGCCGCGTTATGCTCGGCCAGTGATGCTTTCCTCATCGCTGCGGGGATATTTGGTGGAAGTGCTTTGCTGGGGCAATCGATACTTTTATTGCAGGCTGTGACATGGGGAGGTGTTGTATTTTTACTATGGTATGGATGGGGCGCTTTTCGAACAGCGCTATCAGCGGAAATCGCCCTTTCCCGTACTGAAAAAATTATCCAAAGCCGTTGGCGAGTCATAGTAACGTTATTCGCAGTAACATGGCTGAATCCCCATGTTTATTTGGATACCTTTGTTGTATTAGGAAGCATAGGGGGACAATTATCAGCAGAGCTTAGACCATGGTTTACCACCGGAGCGGTAATAGCATCGATTAGCTGGTTTTTTGCATTGTCATACTTGTCCGCATGGTTTTCACCTGTGCTCAATCAGCCTCGAGCACAACGAATCATCAATATTTTTGTTGGCTGTGTAATGTGGTACATCGCTTGGGAATTAATTAAGCAAGGATACAGATTTTTTATTGATTACAATACTTCTCTATAGATAGTGTGCTAATGTTTTTGCAAGCACCTTACTAATGTAACTTTGCTGTATTTAAGGAGGTTTTGTGAAACATAAATCACTGGTATTGGCCACGATAATGGCTCTGGGAAGCTTATCTTGCATGACTGCTTCCGCTGCTGATTCGCTCTCTGTTCCACATATTTCTACTTCTGGCAACGCGATAGTTAA
The DNA here is from genome assembly GCF_028598555.1 of Xenorhabdus anantnagensis. Taxonomy (GTDB): domain Bacteria; phylum Pseudomonadota; class Gammaproteobacteria; order Enterobacterales; family Enterobacteriaceae; genus Xenorhabdus; species Xenorhabdus anantnagensis. The sequence goes on along the minus strand of NZ_JAQRFN010000007.1, from coordinate 45,368 downwards.
AGCGGCACCAGATATGGCTACGTTGATAATCTATGTGAGTGAAACTCAGAAAAGTGCGGCAGATGCAAAGAAAAAAGTAGATACACGCGTCGCGAAATATTTTGATTTTCTAAAAAGTAGTGGCATCGAAAAGAAATATATTGATGCTGCCAATTTGCGCACTCAGCCTGAATATCAATATGAACAAAAGACGGGAAAATCAAGTATTACGGGTTATAAAGCGTCACGTTCGGTTGAAGTGAAGGTTCACAAACTGGATAAACTGAATGCTTTACTGGATGGAGCCTTGAAAGCAGGTTTGAATGAAATCAGTTCCGTTCAGTTTAGTGTAGATAATCCACAACGTTATCGTGATGAAGCCAGACAAAAAGCCATCCAGAATGCCATTCAACAGGCAACTGTATTGGCAAAAGGGTTCAACGGTAAGTTAGGCCCAGTATACAGTATTAACTATCGTGCACCTGAAGCTGTGCCTATACCAATGAGCCGTCTGAAATATCAGACAGCTCTGATGGCAGCATCAGCTTCTGATTCGGCCAGTGAAACTTACGAACCTCAGAGCATTGAGTTTTCTGATCACGTTGATGCGGTTTTTGAGTTACAGCGTTAATTAGCATCATCTTCCTGACGTAGCATCTGGCGCCCTAGTTTTAGCAGGGCGTCAGTGACTTTTCTCATCGCTCCACTTTCTGGGGCAAAACGATGCCAATAAAGCATACGGCGTTGATACAGTCCTGGCGTTAGATCGACTAATTCACCGGCTCTCAGCTCTTTGTCGATTTGCAGGTGTGGGATCATACAACAAGTCGAACCTTGTTTTGCCAATTGAACGAATGCCTCGGAAGAATTCATGATATGGCAGGGCACACTTCCCGGTGATAAATCAAAATTCTGCTGTAAAAATGCTTGGTGCATATCATCTAAATGGTCGAATGCAACAGCAGGTGCTTTCAGTAGTGCCGAACGCGTGACACCATTCTGGAAAAAACGGTTTGCAAACTCTGGAGAGGCAACAAACAGATAATCCAGGGCACCTAATTTATCAACCAAACAGCTTGGTAGAGGCTGAGGCTGAATACTAATCGCCCCGACGACTTCGCCACGCCGTAAACGCTCTTGAGTCCGGGTTTCATCTTCCACCTGAATATTTAGCCGAATGGGTAAATCAGACAAAACAGGGTGGAGAGCCGGTAAAAACCATGTTGCCAAACTATCCGCATTAACAGCAAGAGAAAGTAATAACGGGATCTCGTTACTATTTTCATCGCCGAGCCATTGCGCTTCCAGCAGTTCTACCTGATGTAATAGCGCAAGCAGCTTTTGCCCTTGTTCTGTGGGGTGGGGGGGCACAGTGCGTACCAAGAGCGGTTGACCAAACATATTTTCTAATTGTTTGATTCTCTGAGATACCGCTGATTGGGTAATACAAAGTTTTTGCGCTGCTCGCTCGAAACCACGTTCTCTAATCACTGCATCTAATGCTTGCAATGATCGATAATCAGGACGTTTCATTGAAAATAAGATTCTCCGTGTTTGCTCTTTTTGTGTGATATGGCCCAATATCTTGAAGCGTTAAAACCATTATGTGGCCTAAATAGCACTATGCCATAAATAGCACTATGCCATATTTTTTCATGAGATGAGCCAATATTGTTTATACTAGCTGTCAGATTTTTTCTTGTAACTGATTATAGGCTGTGATTGATATGACTCAGGATGAACTGAAAAAAGCAGTAGGTTGGGCGGCATTAGAATACGTTAAACCAGACACCATTGTCGGTGTTGGTACAGGTTCTACGGCTGCGCATTTTATTGATGCGTTAGGAACTATCAAAGATAAAATTGAAGGTGCGGTATCTAGCTCAGAAGCATCGACAGAGAAACTAAAAAGTCTTGGCATCCCTGTGTTTGACTGCAATGAGGTTGACACTTTGGATATTTATGTTGATGGCGCAGATGAAATTAATGATCAAATGCAGATGATCAAAGGCGGTGGTGCAGCATTAACTCGAGAAAAAATCATTGCTGCGGTTGCAAAGAAATTTATCTGTATTATTGATTCATCTAAGCAAGTCGATGTGTTAGGTAAATTCCCTCTGCCAGTTGAAGTCATCCCAATGGCACGAGCTTATGTGGCCCGTGAGTTGGTGAAACTGGGTGGAACACCGGTTTATCGTGAAAACGTAGTGACAGACAATGGCAATGATATTTTGGATGTTCACAATCTCTCTATTGTTGATCCTGTTGAGTTAGAAAATAAAATCAATGGAATCGTTGGTGTGGTAACAGTGGGACTTTTTGCTAATCGAGGAGCTAACGTGGTACTGGTAGGTACTGCGGATGGCGTTAAAGTGCTCGCTAAATAATCGTTTTTGAGGGTGGAATATCCTGCCCTCAAAATATTTTTGTATTTTTTCAAAAAAAGAAATTTAGTGATATATATCACTCCGTTGTCTAACGAAAACTCAAAATCCCGTCTTTGTTCCGTAACGAATTATTTTACTTTGCATAACAACTTATTTACTGTTGCTTATTCTGTAATATAAGCAATCGATTGTATTGCCGTTGCTGTTTTTTTTGTTATTTTGATGGAATCGATATGCATTATGAAAGTTAGTGCAATTTTAGTACAACTTTAGTACAACTAGGGCGGGCAAATGGTTAAGGTATCTTTAGAAAAGGATAAAATTAAATTTCTGCTACTGGAAGGTGTTCATCTAAGCACAGTAGATAACTTAAAAGCAGCAGGATACAGCAATATTGAGTATCACAAAGGAGCATTAGAGCCTGAAGCGTTGAAAGAAGCGATTCGTGATGCCCGATTTGTGGGGATTCGTTCCCGTACTCAGCTGACGGAAGAAATTTTTTCCGCAGCGGAAAAGCTGGTTGCAATCGGGTGTTTTTGTATTGGCACTAACCAAGTTGACCTGAAAGCCGCTGCAAAACGTGGTATTCCTGTATTTAATGCACCTTTTTCCAATACTCGTTCAGTAGCTGAAATGGTATTGGGTGAGTTGCTGCTGCTATTGCGTCGTATTCCTGAGGCAAATGCAAAAGCGCACAATGGGGTATGGGATAAGCAGGCAAAAGGCTGCTACGAAGCGCGTGGGAAAAAATTAGGTATTATCGGTTACGGGCATATAGGCACACAGCTTGGTATTTTAGCTGAAAATATTGGTTTGAATGTCTATTTCTATGATATTGAAAATAAATTACCACTGGGTAATGCACAGCAAGTTCATCATTTATCTGAATTGTTGAATATGAGTGATGTTATCAGCCTGCACGTCCCTGAAACAGTTTCAACTAAGAATATGATTGGTGTGGCAGAATTAGAATTAATGAAGCCAGGTTCAATTTTGATCAATGCTTCACGTGGTACTGTAGTTGATATTCCGGCACTCAGCGAAGCGCTGGAAACAGGGCATCTCTCTGGTGCAGCTATTGATGTTTTTCCTCAGGAACCTACAACAAACAACGATCCTTTCATCTCACCATTAAGCAAGTTTGATAACGTATTGTTGACACCACATATTGGAGGATCAACACAAGAAGCCCAGCAAAATATTGGTTATGAAGTCTCAGGTAAGCTGGTCAAATACTCTGACAATGGTTCTACATTGTCGGCAGTTAACTTCCCTGAAGTATCACTTCCTGTTCATGCCAAAGATAGTCACCGATTACTGCATATCCATGAAAACCGCCCTGGTATTTTAACCAGCATTAACCAAGTGTTCACTGAGCAAGAAATCAATATTGATGCTCAATATTTACGGACTGACAGCGATATTGGTTATGTGGTGATTGATATCACGACGCAAAATTCAGCCCAAGCTGAATTGGTCTTGCAGAAACTGAAAGCCTTGCCAAGTACTATCCGTTCTCGTTTGCTTTACTGAAATATGATTGGTTGAGATATAATTGCCCGTTAACAAGAGCAATTATTGATTAAAACGAGATTCATTAGAAAAGGGGCTATTGAAAATACAATAGCCCCTATTAATCATTTAGAGATTTATACCCATCGCCATACTTTTTCTGGTGTAATAATTTCTGGCAGAGGGATATCCCAACTCGCACTGGGTAATTTCTCAACTAACTGAAAATTGTGAGCTAACCCAATAGGATAAAAATTCTGTTGTTGCCATCTTGCGAGGGTTCTATCGTAGAATCCCCCCCCCATACCTAAACGTTGCCCTGTATAATCGAAAGCGACAAGTGGAATAAGCATGACATTCAGTTCAGAGATGGGTAAAACCTGTCGGACATCCAATTGAGGCTCTTCTATATTAAAGCGGTTCCGAATAAGGGGGGTATCGGCGCAATAACGAAGAAACAGCAGGTGATTCCGGCTGAAGGGATGCAAGATTGGCAAATAGACCTGTTTATTTTGTTGCCAAAGTTGTTGAATCAGCGGCCGTGTATCTAATTCCCCATCAAAGGAGAGATAGAGGGCGATTTTATCTGCTTGCTGGATCTTAGGGTGAGCCATGACCTGTTTAACGGCTTGCTGGGCAAACTGTGATTGTTGTTCAGGAGATAGGCTTTGACGTAATTGGCGAACTTTTTTTCTAATGGATTTACGGAGAGAAAAGAAAGAATCTGATTGCATGATACCTGCCTATTAATTAATGCAGAAAAGGATACAAAACAGATAAAAATGTGGGGTTCTCCAAGATGCCGTTGCAGGTGGTAACCCTTGAACCCTTGGTTCAAGGTGAACGCAGAGTCGTTTCTATTAGGCTTCTTGGTCTAGGCCAAGCATGCTCACAAGAAACAGAGCACTACATTCTATGGATATAAAATATCGGCTCAGGGGACTTACCTGCTCACGAACACCTCAGAGAAATTTTTTGCTGCTTAACTACCTAAATAGACTCTAAGCAACGTTATGAAGCCTATTGTATGGAACTAAATGAAGAAAGCAACTGCTTATATTAATCTCTAGTGACTACTGCCTGATTTATCAACAAAATTCAGTTGATGGGTCGGAGTATCAGGTAATTTTACCTTGTTCTAACAGTGCTTTTTCAATGGACTGCTGGAGCATTCTTATTTTTTGTTCCATATTGTAGGCATAATCACGGGTTTTCATCTTCTCCTGTGCCAACTCGTGACAAACATTCAGTGCCACAATAAAAACCAGTTGCTCAGTGTTAGTTACTCTGGTGCGTTCTTTGAGGTTATGCAAACGCTGATCAAGTTCCTCAGCAGCAGCTTGCAATGCTTCAATCTGCTCTGGAGGACAATTGACACGTAATGACCGCCCAAAAATCTGAATATCTACTGGCTGTGCAGACATGACACCTTCCTGATTTATTACTGTGCCGACACCTTGTTTTTGACATATACCCCTTATCTTTCAAATTGCGGCTTTATTTGGCGGAGCTGCAATTTGAAATCTATTGGGCATAAATACATTTTGGTATAAAAACAAGGCCGACACCAATCATTACCGTACAATACCAAAAGCTTCCCTTTTTCTTCCCTTTATCTTTCAAGCCGCTGCTTTTGGGCAATGTTCATTCATCCCAGTCAGTTAGTTATAGATACAAAATGATCTATATCTCTGGGGATGGATGTCCTTGCCCTCACGCTGCAACTCGAAATCTATTGGGGATATATCGGTGTGTGCTGTCTGGTATAGCGACTCCCCTTGATGGTAGCATAGCATGAACTTATATCGCCAACGATGATCAATATACATGTCTATACAAAACTCATTACCTAATTATCAGTCATTTGATGAAATTTTGCATCAACAGTCCGTTGCGCTGACAGCAGCAGAAATGCATGGCTTAATCAGTGGATTACTATGTGGTGGAAGTCATGATAGTAGTTGGCAGACATTGGTGCATGATCTCACTAATGATGGTTTGGCATTTTCTCAGGTTTTGGCTCAGCCACTCAGGGAATTGTATGAAACGACGTTTGAATCACTGGATAACAGTAATTTCTCGTTTCATCTGTTACTTCCTGATGACGAAGCCGGGATTTTTGAATGCGCAGATGCGTTGGCGGGATGGGTGAATCACTTTCTGTTGGGGTTGGGAGTAGCGAATCCCAAATTAACAGAAAGGCCGGAAATTAAGGAAATTATCACCGATTTACGTAATATCGGCATGTTGGGCTATGACGAAAGTGAAGATCAGGAAGAATTATCTCAAGCCCTTGAAGAAATACTGGAATATATTCGTGTTGCAGTTCAACTCTGCTATATCGCGTTAGTGACACCTAAAACAGCAGGCAATGTAAAAAACGAAAAGCCAACGTTGCACTGATTGGCGATATTTATCCAATAGATTTCAAATTGTAGTGTAATGGCTGAAAGGAATCCTCAGAGACGTAGCTGATTGTATGATCAGGGAGGGGGAGTTAATACGACTAACCAAACAGCGATTTGAAAGATAAAGAGCATAATAATCAACAATGGAATTGCAGGAGAGGGTATGACTAAGCAAGAGTATTTATCCCGTCGTCAGGCATTATTGTCAAAAATGGCACCGGCCAGTGCTGCTATTATTTTTTCAGCCTCGCCTGCGACACGTAATTCAGATAGTGAATATCCCTACCGTCAGCACAGTGATTTTTTTTATCTGACAGGGTTCAATGAGCCGGAAGCCGTTCTGATACTGATCAAAAGCAATGAAACCCACAATCATAGCGTGTTGTTTAATCGAGTTCGTGATTTAACCGCGGAAATTTGGTCTGGTCGTCGCCTTGGTCAAGAAGTTGCACCGGAAAAATTGGGGGTGGATCGCGCCCTGCCATTCGATGATATCAATGAACAACTTTATTTGTTGCTGAATGGCTTGGAAGTGATTTATCACGCTCAAGGAGAATTTGAGTACGCTGATAAAATCGTATTTGATGCTTTGGATAAATTGCGCAAAAACGGCCGCCGTAATTTCAGTGCACCAATGGTTATGGCAGATTGGCGTCCGTGGGTGCATGAAATGCGTCTGTTCAAATCAAAAACAGAATTGGAAATCATGCGTAAAGCTGGGGAAATCAGTGCCCAGGCGCATACCAGAGCGATGCAGGTTTGCTGTCCTGACATGTTTGAATACCAGCTTGAAGCCGAAATTCACTATGAATTTACCCGTCAGGGTGCCCGTTACCCTGCTTATAACACCATCATTGGGGCGGGAGAAAACGCTTGTATCCTGCATTACACTGAAAATGAGCGTCGCATGAAAGACGGCGATTTAGTGTTGATTGATGCGGGTTGTGAATATGAGGGATATGCTGGTGATATTACGCGGACATTCCCGGTAAATGGTAAGTTTACGCGCCCTCAACGTGAAATCTATGACATTGTGCTGGAAGCCATCAATCTTTCCCTTGAACTGTACAGACCGGGTACTAGCATAAACAAGGTTACGGAGCAAGTTGTACGCGTCATGGTGGAGGGATTAGTTAAATTGGGAATTATGCATGGCGAAGTCGAACAATTGATCGAAACCAATGCTTACCGCCAATTTTTCATGCATGGTTTGAGTCACTGGCTGGGGCTGGATGTGCATGATGTCGGCGATTACGGTGTTGATCGTAATCGCATCCTGGAACCCGGTATGGTGCTGACTGTAGAGCCTGGGCTTTATATTGCACTGGATGCGGATGTCCCGCAGGAATACCGTGGTATCGGTATCCGTATTGAAGATGACATTGTGATAACGGAAACAGGAAATGAAAACCTGACTGAATTTGTCGTGAAAGATCCGGATGAGATAGAAGCTCTGATGGCACAGGCAAAGCACAATTAAGATAAAAGTAATCAGGAAGCTATAATGAACGTGATTATTGTGGGCGGAGGAATGACGGGAGCTACATTGGCTCTGGCTATTGCTTCGCTGAGTCGGGGGCAATTGCAAGTCTCCCTGATTGAAGCAGCAGAACCCACTCAGGAACATCCCGGTTTTGATGCAAGGGCTATTGCTTTGGCTTATGGGACATGTCAGCGCTTGAATCAGATTGGTATCTGGCCTGCGCTACAACATTGTGTTACCCCAATAACTCACGTTCATGTCAGCGACCGTGGTAATAGCGGTTTCGTCAATATCAGCGCTGGTGATTATGATATACCGGCATTAGGCAATGTGATTGAATTGCATGATGCTGGAATCCATCTTTTTGATTTATTAAAACAGTCTCCAAATATTAAACTTCACTGTCCGGCCAGAGTGAGTTCCGTTGACCGTTTGGAAAGTTCTGTGGTGGTTACGCTGGATAATGGTGAAAAATTAACAGGAGAACTGTTGGTGGCTGCGGATGGTAGCCACTCTGCAATAGCTCAAGCGTGCAATATACCATTTCAGCGGCAATCTTATGAGCAGACAGCAATTATTGCCAATGTACTGACTTCTGAACATCCTCAAGGAAGGGCATTCGAGCGTTTTACCAAACATGGCCCATTGGCGCTGTTACCTATGTCCGAGGGACGTAGTTCGCTGGTATGGTGTCACCCACTGGAAAAACAGTCAGAAATCAATAACTGGAACCAAAACGAATTCCGCCAACATCTGCAAAAAGCATTTGGCTGGCGTTTGGGGAAAATGCTGGAAACCGGCCAACGACACAGCTATCCATTAGCTTTGTCGACAGCCAGTAGGCAAGTTAGCCACCGTCTGGCCTTGGTAGGCAATGCATCCCAAACTTTGCACCCTATCGCTGGGCAGGGTTTTAACCTTGGGATGCGTGATGTTATGGCTCTGGCACAGGTTATTTCAGCAGCGGTTACTTCAGGGCAAGACATTGGTTCCTATAAGGTACTGGCACAATATCAGCAACAGCGTCAGGCAGATCGTGAAACCACCATTGAAATCACAGATGGATTGGTCAGGTTATTTGCCAATGACTATTTACCGTTAAGAATTGGGCGTAATTTAGGCTTAATGACGATGGAAATATTACCACCAATGCGGGATTTATTTGCCTGTCGGACATTGGGTTGGGTTGCACAGTCACCATTGGCAGATTAAGAGGAAAGAAAAAATGCAATCATTTGATGTGGTGATCGCAGGGGGCGGAATGGTTGGCCTTGCGCTGGCCTGTGGTTTGCAAGGTAGCGGTTTGCGCATCGCGATTGTAGAAGAATACCCACCGATAAAGCCATTTGATGCCAATGATGAATATGCGTTGCGGGTTTCAGCCATCAATGCAGCCAGCGAACGATTACTAACCCACCTTGGTGTCTGGCAGGATATCCTCGCGATGCGAGCCAGACCTTATCAGGGCATGGAAGTTTGGGATCAGGATAGTTTCGGGCGTATTCAGTTCAATGTGGCAGAAAATGGCCTGACACACTTGGGCCATATCATCGAAAACCATGTAATCCGACAAGCGCTCTGGCAACGTGCGGAAAGTCTGCCAAACGTGATGATTTTTACTCCATCCTCTCTTAAGAATGTTGCTTGGGGAGAAAACGAAGCCTTCATTACTTTATCTGATGAAAGAATGCTGACTTCACGTTTAGTCATTGGTGCAGACGGCGCTCATTCTTGGTTGCGCCAACATGCAGATATTCCGCTGACTTTCTGGGATTATGAACACCATGCGCTGGTGGCGACAATTCGTACTGAGGAACCGCATGACAATGTTGCGCGGCAGGTTTTCCATGGTGATGGAATACTGGCTTTCTTGCCACTGCCAGATCCTCACCTATGTTCGATTGTTTGGTCATTACCGGCTGGATCTGCACAACAGCGTAAATCTATGGAGCCGGAACTGTTTAATCGGCAACTGAGCGTGGCATTTGATATGCGTCTTGGTCAATGTGAACTGATCAGTGATCGACAAACCATTCCATTGATAGGGCGTTATGCCCGCAATTTTGCTGCTCATCGATTGGCACTATTGGGTGATGCGGCACACACTATCCACCCACTGGCTGGTCAGGGCGTCAATCTAGGGTTTATGGATGTGGCAGAACTGATCGGTGAATTGAGTCGCTTGAACCAACAAGGAAAAGATATCGGTCAGTATCTCTATCTGGGGCGCTATGAACGTCGCCGCAAACACAGTGCTGCGGTTATGCTCGCGGGTATGCAGAGTTTCCGCCAGCTATTTGATGGCAATAATCCAGCTAAAAAATTATTGCGTGGAATTGGATTAACACTGGCTGATCACTTACCAGGAATGAAACCGCAGTTGCTTCGCCATGCAATGGGACTCAATGATCTCCCTGATTGGCTAATGTCTCAAACCTCTTCAGTTGAAAAAATCTAATTCAGCTCATTATTTATAATTAGTTTTTCTAATGTTGATCTAAAGTGTGTTAAGTGGATTTGCTTCACACTTTAGTCTTTTTTTAACCTAAAAATATTGTTTCTGGCTGTTTATTAAAAATTTTGAGTGTTATGACACAATAAATTAGATAAAAATTCCGCATGATAGTGAGTGGTTTTCAGGATTATCACTACAGCGTAGCTAATTTATTTTATGGTTCATTTCCTGTTTCAGTGATAACTTCTGATCCCAAGGTATCGTTTGCGTTATTAACCGCTTCTTTGCTTCATGATCCAACACCTGTCGGTTAATACGCCGTATGTTTTTTCAGGTCACGAATGTTTTCATGTCAAGAATGGAAAGAGGGAAATAATGTCAAAACACACCCCACTATATGATCAACATCTGGCATGCGGAGCACGCATGGTCGATTTTCATGGCTGGATGATGCCTCTGCACTATGGCTCACAAATCGACGAGCATCATACAGTGCGTACTGATGCCGGTATGTTCGACGTTTCCCACATGACAATTGTGGATCTACACGGTACTGGTTGCCGTGATTTTCTCCGTTACCTTCTGGCCAATGACATTGCCAAGCTGACCGAGCAGGGCAAGGCACTTTATACCGGAATGTTAAACGCTTCTGGCGGTGTCATTGATGATCTGATTGTCTACTTCTTCACCAATAACTTTTATCGTATGGTTGTTAACTCGGCGACCCGTGAGAAAGACTTAGCATGGATTAACCAACATGCTGGGAAATATGACGTTGAGATTACCGTGCGTGATGATTTGGCTCTGATTGCTGTTCAGGGGCCAAACGCGCAAGCTAAAGTTCAATCGTTGTTAAGTGATGAACAGAAGCAAGCAGTAATCGGGATGAAACCTTTCTTTGGCGTTCAGTCGGGAAATCTATTTATCGCAACGACGGGTTATACCGGTGAAGCAGGTTATGAAATCGCATTGCCTAAAGAACAAGCGGCAGATTTCTGGCAACAGTTGTTGGTAGTCGGCGTGAAGCCCGCTGGATTGGGGGCACGTGACACATTGCGTCTCGAAGCAGGTATGAATCTTTATGGTCAAGAAATGGATGAAACCATTTCACCACTGGCAGCCAACATGGGATGGACAGTAGCTTGGAAACCGGAAGATCGTCAGTTCATTGGCCGTGAAGCATTGGAGAAGCAACGTGAAACAGGCACTGAACAATTGGTTGGATTGGTCATGCGTGAAAAAGGAGTATTGCGTGGCGGTTTAACGGTCAGCTTCACTAATGATTCAGGCGAAATGCGCTCCGGAATTATTAGCAGTGGAACATTCTCCCCAACCTTAGGATTTAGCATCGCTCTTGCACGTGTACCGCAAGGTATTGGTGAACAGGCGGTTGTCCAGATCCGTAATCGTGAAATTCCCGTTCAGGTTGTTAAACCGGGCTTTGTGCGGATGGGTAAATCGCTCGTAGAGTAATTTTTTGGTTGTAATGCTTTGATTATTGTAATGTTTTAGTTGTTGTAACATTTTGCTCAATGAACAAAAAACAAGGAGATGGCAACTATGAGTCATGTACCAGCAGAATTAAAATATACAGAATCACATGAATGGGTTCGTTCGGAAGGTGATGGTGAATACACCATAGGTATTACCGAACATGCCCAGCAATTATTGGGAGATATGGTATTTGTTGATTTGCCTGAAATAGGCACAGCGGTAAATAGTGGTGATGATTGTGCCGTTGTAGAATCAGTCAAAGCGGCATCTGATATTTACGCGCCACTGAGCGGTAAGATTATCGCTGTTAACCCTGAGCTGGAAGGTTCTCCCGAATTAGTGAACAGTGAACCCTATAACGAAGGTTGGCTGTTCCGCATCAAAATAACTGATGAGAGTGAACTCGCTAATTTGCTTGATGCTGAAGGTTATCAGTCACTCTTGGAAGAAAACGAGTAACTGTATTTGAGCGCCCCATTCACAATGTGATATGGGGCGTTTTTTTATATGCCGTTTTTTATAGCCGACAAATTTCAAGTAACAGAACATAACGCTGTAACTTGCAAGATAAAGGCATAGTTAGTTTCAGGAAATTATCATCAATGACTCAGACATTAATCCAACTTGAAAATCAAGGTGAATTCATTCGTCGCCACATTGGTTCTTCTGCTGAACAGCAAACAGAAATGCTGGCAATAGTAGGCGCAAATTCTCTTGATGATCTGACCAATAAGATCGTTCCCCGTGATATCGCATTATCAGAGCCTCCTGCGGTTGGTGAAGGCGCAACTGAACAGCAGGCATTGGCTGAATTGAAAGCGATGGCGAGCCAGAACCAACGCTATCAATCGTATATCGGCATGGGATACACACCCTCAATACTTCCCCCTGTCATTTTGCGTAATTTGCTGGAAAACCCTGGCTGGTATACTGCATATACCCCCTACCAACCAGAAGTTTCTCAAGGCCGATTAGAAGCTTTGCTGAATTTTCAGCAAGTTACCATTGACCTGACGGGATTGGATCTTGCTTCTGCTTCATTACTGGATGAAGCAACGGCAGCGGCAGAAGCCATGGCAATGGCAAAACGGATCAGCAAGCTGAAAGGTGCTGAGCGTTTCTTTGTGGCAGATGACATTCATCCACAGACGTTGGATGTTGTGCGTACCCGTGCTGAAACATTTGGATTTGAAGTCATTGTTGATAAAGCAGAAAAAGTACTGGAACTGGAAGGGATCTTTGGTGCCCTGCTGCAACAAGTGGGAACAACGGGCGAAGTTCACGATTACAGTGACCTTATTGCAAAACTGAAAGAACGTAAAATCATCGTCAGTGTTGCTGCGGACTTTATGGCACTGGTCATATTGACCGCGCCGGGTAAACAAGGTGCTGACATTGTATTTGGTTCTGCACAGCGTTTTGGTGTGCCGATGGGATACGGTGGCCCTCATGCCGCTTTCTTTGCCTGCCGTGATGAATCCAGGCGTTCCATGCCGGGTCGTATTATCGGTGTTTCCCGTGATGCAGCAGGTAACAGGGCGCTGCGCATGGCGATGCAAACACGTGAGCAGCATATTCGCCGTGAAAAAGCGAACTCCAATATCTGTACTTCTCAAGTTTTGCTGGCGAACATTGCAGGAATGTATGCCGTTTACCACGGTTCAGAAGGTCTGAAGCGCATTGCTGGCCGTATCCATCGATTGACAGATATTCTGGCTGCTGGCTTGCAAAAAGCGGGTGTCACACTGCGTCATAAAACATGGTTTGATACGTTGACCATTGACGTATCGGATAAGGCCCAGATACTGGCAAGAGCGGAAAAAGCGCACATTAACCTGCGTACCGATATTCTTGGTGCTGTTGGGGTATCATTGAGTGAAAAAACCAGCCGTGATGACTTGATAACCTTGTTTCAAGTGATTACGGGTTCTGACTCAATACTGGATATCAAAGCTCTTGATCTTGAAATAGCGGCAGACAGCCAATCCATTCCTGCCTCCATGCTGCGTAATGACGAAATTTTGACACATGACAACTTCCGTCGTTACCACAGTGAAACCGACATGATGCGATATATGCATAGTCTGGAGCGTAAAGATCTGGCGCTGAATCAAGCCATGATTCCGCTGGGTTCATGTACCATGAAACTGAATGCAGCAGCGGAAATCACACCGATTACATGGCCTGAATTTACCGATATGCACCCTTTCTGCCCAGCAGAGCAAGCGGAGGGTTATCATCAGCTGATCAGCCAGCTTTCCCATTGGTTGGTACTGTTGACCGGATATGATGCATTTTGCATGCAGCCCAACTCCGGTGCACAAGGGGAATATGCTGGTCTGCTGGCAATTCGCCGCTATTACATCAGCCGCGGGGAGCAACACCGCCATGTTTGCCTGATCCCAAGCTCGGCTCACGGTACAAATCCTGCCTCTGCGCATATGGCGGGCATGGCCGTTGTTGTTGTGAACTGTGATAAAGAAGGCAACATCGATCTGGTTGATTTGCGCGAAAAAGCGGAAAAGCACAGCAACGATCTTGCTTGTATCATGGTGACTTACCCCTCAACTCACGGTGTATATGAAGAAACCATCCGTGAAATCTGCGATGTCATTCATCAAAATGGCGGTCAGGTTTACCTTGATGGCGCGAACATGAACGCTCAAGTGGGGATTACCACACCGGGTTTTATTGGCGCAGATGTTTCACACTTGAACCTGCATAAAACCTTCTGTATCCCACATGGCGGCGGTGGCCCAGGCATGGGGCCGATTGGCGTGAAAAAACATCTTGCCCCATTTGTGCCGGGTCATTCAGTGGTAGAAATGGATGGAGTCACTACATTAGGTGCAGTATCCGCAGCGCCATTTGGCAGTGCATCCATTCTGCCAATTAGTTGGATGTATATTCGCATGATGGGAGCAAAAGGGTTGAAACAAGCCAGCCAAGTTGCGATCTTGAATGCAAATTACATCGCATCCCGCCTGAAAGGAGCCTATGAGATCCTCTATACCGGACGTGATGGATATGTTGCCCACGAATGTATTCTGGACATTCGCCCATTGAAAGAAGAGTTCGGTATCAGTGAAATGGATATCGCCAAGCGTTTGATTGACTACGGTTTCCATGCTCCAACCATGTCATTCCCAGTTGCGGGAACTTTGATGGTTGAGCCAACGGAATCAGAAAGTAAAGTTGAAATTGATCGCTTCATTGACGCAATGCTGGCAATTCGGGAAGAAATCAGCAAAGTGGCAAGAGGAGAATGGCCTTTGGAAGATAACCCATTGGTCAACGCACCACACATCCAGACTGAATTGATTTCTGATTGGAATCACGCATACAGCCGTGAAATTGCCGTTTTCCCAACCGTGGAAACCAAAGCCAATAAATACTGGCCGACAGTTAAACGTCTCGATGATGTCTACGGTGACCGCAATTTACATTGCTCTTGTGCGCCGATTGACGATTATCGTTAATGGCGATTTATAAATATGCGATTAAACCTTCGTCCAGCAGGACGGGGGTTTATCATTAGTGAATATATCGAAAGTGTTTTCACAACACGCTAGCGACTTTTTCTTCAAAGTATTTTTTAGTATATGGAAAAGGCGTAATATAGCGACTACGATTTCATAGGCAGCCAAGGAAGAATAACCTAATATCCAATTTTGCTTTTTGTTACCTTCACTCTGGTCGTTAGATACAATATCGGACATTCTTACTATGACGATGCTTCAAATTTCACGTACATTTATTTCTCAAACAACCTCCACCAGCGTACCGGTCTGGATGGAGTTTTATTATTTCTATAGTTAGCTAAAGTTAACCCTCCCTTTAATCGTAAACATAATTCCCTGTGTTTTTATTAATAACACACAATTATTGTTTAGTGATTTCATAACTTACATTATTTCTTAAATAATCCCATTAAAATTTAAAAAATAGGGTAAAGGCAACATTGGCTTTGGCTAATTTGTGGCGCGCTTTTTCCATACTTGAATTATGACCGTAGGAGTTAATCGGTAATGTCATTTTATAAGAAAATCAGTTCGAATAAACCAGCTGGGATGCGCAATTGGTTTGGATTGTTGGTATTAATGTTGCCTGTTTTATTAGTTACTGTGGACAATACTATTTTGGGGTTTGCCTTGCCCAAAATAGCCAGAACCTTGGCTCCGAGTGCCAATCGGCAATTATGGATAATAGATGCTTATTCTTTGGTGCTGGCAGGATTGTTGGTTTCTATGGGGAGCATTGGGGATCGAGTCGGACACCGTAAGTTATTGCTATTAGGATCGTTGGGATTCACCGTTGTTTCAGTTTTAACCGCATTATCTGCATCGCCAGAACAATTAATTGTTGGCCGCGCAGCTCTTGGTTTTTTTGGTGCGATGCTGATGCCATCAACGCTGGCTTTGATTAGTTGTCTTTTTGAAGATCGTGAACAGCGTCGTATTGCTGTTGCTATTTGGGCAACAACTCTAACCGTTGGTTCGGCTCTGGGGCCTGTTATTGGCGGCGTTTTATTGCAATATTTCGACTGGAATTCTATTTTCTTGTTGGCTGTTCCTGTATTGATCCCTTTATTGATTTTTGGCCCCATTTTATTACCTGCATCTGACCAAAAACAGACCAAATTTATTGACGGTTATAGTGTCTTATTATCAATTATCGCGATGGCAAGCATTGTATATGCTATTAAGCATATTGCTAGTGATGGATTTGAAATCGGTGTCATTGTTGCATTAATTATAGGTTTGATTACGGGAGGATATTTTATACGCAGACAGCGGGAATTACCCGTGCCGCTGCTGGATATTTCCTTGTTCCGTAATGGCGTATTTGCGGGTTCGGTGATGGTGAATTTATTGAGTTTGGGGTTATTGGTCGGTTTTGTCTTTTTTGCCACTCAGTTTCTGCAAATAGTGTTAAATATGGAACCGCTATTCGCTAGCTTTGCATTGATGCCGGGACAAATTATGGCAATTATTGTCGGAATGGCAATAGTCCCCGTCGCTCAAAGAATATCAGCACATTGGCTTATGTCTATTTTGCTCGCTTTAGCAGGATTGGCATTTTTCTTAATAGCTTGTGTCGGCAGTGATCTGATTTCCATCATTATCACTTTTGCATTGTTGTGTATAGGTGTAGGGGCGATTGCTTCTGTTTCCAATGACTTGATACTTTCAGCCGTTCCCTCTTCGAAAGCCGGCGCAGCTTCAGCCATCAGCGAAACAGCATATGAAGTTGGTGTTGTTTTTGGAACAACTATAATCGGTGGATTATTGACCGCTTTTTATCAACTGAACCTGAAATTGCCTGATGAAATTTCTCAAGAGCAGGCCAGATTGGCACTGGAAACACTGGCTGGTACTTATGCAGTCGCTGATTCATTGACTGGCATAGAAAAGCAGCTACTGGTGGATGCAGCGAAGTACTCTTTTACCAATGCCATTTATATGACAAGTTGGTTAACGGCAGTATTGACCGGAATTGTCGCTTTAGTTGCTTGGCATTTAATTAGAAAATCTGAAAAAACAAATATAATTTAACCTTAATAATCTGATAGATATTTTGATGAAATATAGGCACGTTTTTTAAGTGCCTATTTCCATATCTTAAAATAAAATTATTAGTGAAATTTAATTCCAATAAAATTGATATTATTAATTTGGAATCTCTCTTTTTATCTGTATTTTTATTGTTTTTGATATTTATATCTGAAATGAGTTAATCTAAAAATAAATCAATAAATGATCTATCGGCATCCATGAATAGGAATGCCAAATCAGAAAGAAACCGCCACCATATAGAACGAAACGGGAGTCATCCCAAAACCGGTTTTTCATTGACGACCGGTTGGTACAAAAATAATAGAAGGAGGCGTTTATGAATGGCGCGGAAAGTCTATTGAGATCGTTAATCGCCAGCGGCGTAACGGTCTGTTTCGGAAATCCTGGCACCTCGGAAATGCATTTTGTCTCGGCTCTTGATAGCGTCAGTGAAATGCGATGTATACTTGGTCTTCACGAAAATGTTGTTACGGGCGCGGCTGATGGCTATGCCAGAATGGCGGAAAAGCCTGCCTGTACTTTACTTCATCTTGGACCCGGCCTATCAAACGGACTTGCCAATCTTCACAACGCCCGTCGGGCATCCAGTGCGATTGTAAATATCGTCGGTGATCATGCCTTATCCCATGCCGGTATTGATGCGCCATTGGCATCGGATATCATCGGTATCGCTCGCCCGGTATCAGATTGGGTTTATACCTCCATCAGTGCGAGAAATGTTGGTGCTGATGCAGCAAGGGCTGTACAAGCCGCAAATAGAGCGCCTGGTAGTATTGCTACTTTGATCTTGCCAGCAGATACAGCATGGAATGATGCTGATGATATTGCGAATCCGCTTCCATTCGCATCCCCCATTGACGTTTCACATCACACAATTGAGCGAGTGGCAGCGCAATTACGTCATGCCTCATCTCCTGCCATCTTATTGCGAGGTAATGTACTCAAAGATGAGGGCCTCATCTTTGCAGGCCGAATAGCAAAACATACAGGAGCCAGATTGTTGTGTGATACTTTTGCTCCTCGTTTGCAACGTGGCGCGGGTCGGGTAGTGGTGGAAAGGTTACCCTATTTTGCCGAGCAGGTATTGGAAAGTTTACGGGGAATTGATTTGCTGGTGCTGGTCGGAGCTAAACCCCCTGTTAGCTTCTTTGCCTATCCTGAGAAATCTGGTTGGTTGACACCGGAAGGATGTATGCTTTCTGTACTTTCCCATTCCCATGAAAATGGCTGTAGTGCATTGTCTGCGTTGGTTGAAGCTCTTGGTGCGGGCAAAGATTCGTTTTCGGTTGCTAGGTTGAGTCTCCCGGAATTTTCACGCTCAGGTGCATTGGATGCGCGGGCAGTGATGCAGGCAGTGGCACGGCATATGCCAGAAAATGCAATTTTGGCGGATGAATCTGTCAGCTCTGGCTTTGCTCATTATGGTATTACAGCATCATCAGTGCCGCATGATTATCTGAATCTGACCGGAGGAGCCATTGGCAGTATGATGGCAGTATCGATAGGTGCTGCGGTGGTTTGCCCTGACCGCAAAATCATTACATTAGTGGGGGATGGCAGCGCTATGTATACTCTCCAGTCTCTTTGGACTCAGGCGCGAGAAAAACTGAATGTCACAACTGTCATTCTGGCAAACCGAGGATACAAAGTGCTCCACAATGAACTGATACGAGTAGGAGCAGCTCAGAAAGGAATAAAAGCTCACTCAATGATTGAACTGACTGATCCACAAATTGATTGGGTTTCTCTGGCGCATGGCATGGGGATTGAGGCGGTACGAGTGGAATTACACGCGGGATTTGAAGATGCCTTTTTATCTGCCATGCGACATCAAGGCCCTCGCTTGATAGAGGCGGTTATTAACTGAATATGTTTAATTACTTGAATACGTTTAAAAAGTTAATTTGAAGCTGTCAGAGTCTGTATCTGACAGCTTGGTTTAGAAGATCAAGGTGAAAATTATTTTAACCAACCTTTTTCTTTTGCTGCTTCCAATTGTGGCAGCAGATATTCCCATAGCTCAGGGTAACTTTCGGAAACAAAATGAAGCAGGTTGTAAACTTGCTCAAAGCGAATATTGTTCTCAACCCAGCTCTGCCCTTGGTTATGCAGGTTCATAAATACCGGCATAATTCTATCGAGTGTTTTGGCAAATAATGCTTCAGGAGTGATGGAATCTTCGTATTCGTACCAAAGTTCCAGAAAATAATCTCGCTGAGTTTCCGGCAATAACCCAAAAATACGGTTGGCCGCTTTAACTTCCTGTTCGTGAATGGCTTCACGGGCAGCCAGATCGAACGCGATAACATCACCTGCATCGATCTCAACAATGTCATGAATCAAAGCCATTTGCACGACGCGACCAATATTGACATCCCCGGCATAAGGAGCAAAGCCAAGCACGGCAAGAGCAAAGTGCCAGCTATGTTCAGCAGAGTTTTCATGGCGCATGTTGTTCAATAATTTCGTTTTGCGATGGACATATTTTAACTTATCCAGCTCCATGATAAACGCAATGATATCGGTGAAAGGGCCAAAATTAACAGGAGGTACAGCTAATGACATACAAAAACCTCAATAATTATTTTTCTTCGTCTAATGAATAGGGCAACACTTGAATGGTAAGAGTACTACCTTCATCTTCACGGATACGGAATACGCTTTCTATTTCCATATCATTATTCATGACCACTTGTACCCAGATTGAACCATCAACCAATTTGACCGCCGCCAGCACCGAACCTGTCCGACGCCATTTATCGCCTAATTGCCATTCCAAATCGTCACCAGCGACAGGCAGAGACGAGGCACTACCTGCCAGCCAATACATGGCACGCTTGTTTGCCCCACGATACTTGGCCCGGGCGACCATTTCCTGACCGGTATAACAGCCTTTCTTAAAGCTGATACTGTTTTCGATTGCCTGAAGATTTGTCGCTTGTGGAATAAATTGTGCGCTATTGGCCGCATCAATCACAGGTGAGCCTGCTTCAACCTCCAGTGCCAGCCATTGCTGACTATCATTCAACTGCGACTGGAACTCTTCGGTTAATGCTTCAGTTAATTTAACGGCAGTTGTTCTGTCTGTAACTAAAAGGAAACGTTCAGCGGGAAGCCCAAAGTGGAGAAGCGTTGTAGTTTCGTGCTGAATAACGGGGGATTTGGCATCGGGCAGGGTTGGGAAGAATGTTGCCAGAGCTTCCCGGCTTCCTGTACCGGCTACACCAAGCAAGATACTTTCTTCATCTTTGGTAAACGTCACTTTGGAAAACACGGCATATTTTTTTAATTCAGTTAATTGCGTTTCCAACAATGAGCGGCGTGCAATATAGGCAAAACCTCCACCGCGTTGAAACAGCCGTAAGTTACTCCACATTTTGCCTTTGGCATCACAATGTGCGGTTAACACATGCTGGTTATCATTCAAAGAGGTAAGATCTGCTGTAATTTGTCCTTGCAGATACTTTTCCGCGTCAGCCCCAGTAGCAGTCACTATTCCCCAATCATCAAGGGAAATTAAAGTTAGTGGGAGTGTTGCTGAAGGAGATGGATATTGTGCAGAAAACGGAATTTGGTAAGCCATAGCAGCTCCTGCCAGTAAACTATCTGAGAAATAACACTAATGGTAAAAGAGAAGTAGCTTAATGCAAAGGGGTTATTCTTGTTATTTATAGATGATGCATTTATTACCAATCTGTTGCGATATGCTTCGCAACTTGTCGATATATCTGGTGATTCTACCCCGGTTGGTGATGAAAAACAGGTCAGAATCGTTGATAATCTTGCCCGACTATGAAATTTTGTAACCGTGATCATATTTGAAACGACGGGTGACTTGTTAATCTTTCGCGATCTAATTGTCACGATCTTATTCTTCCCTGATCTTAATATTGCTGTCTCAATGGCACGAATGAAAATGATAAAGAGGCTTTTTAAACATGGATATTGATAATAAAGCACGTATTCACTGGGCATGTCGTCGTGGAATGCGTGAACTGGATATTTCTATCATGCCATTTTTTGAGTATGAATATGATTCATTGAATGATAATGACAAACGAATTTTTGTTCGTTTGCTGGAATGTCCAGACCCTGATCTTTTCAATTGGCTCATGAATCATGGACGACCGGAAGATGATGAGCTTTACCATCTGGTGAAATTAATCCAAAGCAGAAACCAAGCCCGTGGTCCTGTGGAACAATAAACTAAGGGAATCTCGCCATACTCGCCTGTTTTCCACGGGCGTACATGGTGCAGTTGCAATTGCGGCTTTATTGGCTCCCTGGTCAATTAACAGTGTTCTCTTCTGGCTTCCATTGTTTGCCATCATCATAAGCAGTTGGATGTGGAGTCAGAAAAATATCCGGCGATGTCAGGGCAGGCTAGTACTGTTCAAAGGCAAAAAAGTGCATTGGCAAAAAGCGGCTTGGAGCATTACTCAGCCACCGTGGTTCCATCGCTATGGAATGGTCGTTATGCTCCATGCTTTTAATCGAACAGAAAACGGTCGGGCAGAAAATATGCGCTATCAACCGCCAATCCGATTATGGGTGGCATCAGATAGTATGTCACCTGAGGCGTGGCGCCATTTGAATCAACTAATGCGCCAATACTCTGATAGCTAAAATGGATAGCTAAAATGGATAGCTAAAATGGACAGTTAAAACAGTGCTTCCATTTCAGCCAATATTTGCATGCACCATTCGCTTAAACGTTCATCTGTTTGTTCGAATTGGTTTACATCGTCCAGAGCTAGCCCGACAAATTGTTTGCCATCTTCGGACAAAGGTTTCGGGCTGGTAAATTCATAACCTTCTGTCGGCCAGAACCCAATAAACTGTACACCTGTCGGTAGCAAGTGGTGATACAGCATTCCCAATGCATCCAGAAACCATTCACTATAATCGATTTGATCCCCCATTCCATACATGGCAACGATTTTTCCTGCCAGATCCAACGAGGGAAGCTGATCCCAAATAGCCTGCCAATCTTCCTGCAACTCCCCGAAATCCCAAGTTGGGATACCGAGGATCAGGACAGAATATTCTTCCATCAATTGGGGATCACAATCTTTGACATTATGTATGTCGATCAGATCTTCACCGAGTATATCGCGTATTTTTTCTGCTACCATTTCTGTATAACATGTACTGGAACCGTAAAAGAGACCAATTTTCATCATTATTTATCAGGGAGTTTCGAATATCAGGGGCGGTATTGTAACAGAATAATTGCTTTTTCAGGCATAATAGCCGACAGGAAGGCACAGATAGGCAGACAGAAAGGAGGGCTTGTGCCAAAAGAACACAACCTGTCAGACAACCATTCATCGGACAATCCTCTGATAGAGCAATTTCTCGATACTATATGGCTGGAAAAAGAGCTGGCCGAAAATACTTTGACTTCTTATCAGCTTGATTTGCAAGCCTTAAACAATTGGTTAGTGCATTATGGCCATGATTTACTGTCAGTACAGTCGATAGAACTACAATCATTTTTGGCTGAACGGGTGGATGGTGGTTATAAAGCGAGTAGCTCAGCCAGATTACTGAGTGCAATGAGAAGGTTGTTTCAATATCTTTATCGTGAAAGAATGCGGGAAGATGATCCAACAGCGTTACTATCTGCGCCTAAATTACCTAAGCGTTTGCCCAAGGATTTAAGCGAAAAACAAGTTGAAGATTTGCTTGGTGCTCCTTTAACTGACCAACCAATTGAACTGCGGGATAAAGCTATGTTAGAAGTGCTTTATGCTTGTGGGTTACGAGTTTCAGAATTGGTTGGCTTGACCCTGTCTGATGTAAGCCTACGTCAGGGAGTGGTCAGAATTGTGGGTAAAGGAAATAAAGAAAGATTGGTTCCTCTGGGAGAAGAGGCTGTTTATTGGCTGGAAAAATATCTGGAATATGGGCGTCCATGGTTATTGAATGGCTCTGTCTCTGATGTATTCTTTCCCAGTAAGCGGGGAACGCAGATGACACGCCAGACATTCTGGCATCGGATCAAACACTATGCCATATTGGCAGGGATTGACGCTAAACGCTTGTCACCTCATGTGCTACGGCATGCTTTTGCAACACATTTACTCAATCATGGCGCTGACTTACGTGTTGTGCAAATGTTATTAGGTCATAGTGACCTCTCGACAACTCAAATATACACTCATGTAGCAACCGAACGTCTTAAGGCGCTTCATCAACAACATCATCCCCGTGGATAGCTTCAAAGTTAGATGAACATAAAGGAACAAATCATGAAGAAGATTACGTTTTGCCTTTCATTACTGTTGGCTGCTGTTGCCAGCAATGCTTTTGCTGGTGAGAGTGCTATCAATAAGTCATTGTCCAAACTGAAAATAACCGCAGAAAGCATTACTCCATCACAATTTCCAGGTGTGAGTGCAATTTTAACCGATCATGGTGTTGTTTACATGTCTAATGATGGTAAGCACATGTTAATGGGGCGACTTTATGATGTGAGTGGCAAAGCACCGAAAGATATTGGCAATCCGATTTTGGTTAAAAAATTGGAATCTTTTAAAAATCAAATGATTATTTACAAGGCGCCAAAAGAAAAATATGTTGTCACTGTTTTTACTGATATCACTTGTGGTTATTGTCAGAAATTGCATGGGGACATGCAAAAATATAACGATCTGGGGATCACTATTCGTTATCTGGCGTTTCCTCGTCATGGAGAGCACCATCAATCGGCTAAAGATATGCAGTCCATTTGGTGCAGTGCGACACCGAAAAAATCATTGGACGCTGTTTTTAAAGGTGAAAAAGTCTCTCCAATTAAAGAATGCAAAATTGATATCATGAAACAATATCAGCTGGGCCGCCAATTTGGCGTTCAGGGTACGCCAGCCATTATCCTGAAAGATGGCTATGTGCAGCCTGGTTACTCGGAACCGAAAGATTTGCTGGATACATTGAAGAAACATAGCAATTAATTGAAATAGATAATGCATCCCATTCAGTGAATGCAATTTAGTGAATACAATTTAGTGAATGCAATTTAGTGAATACAATCTAGTGAATAAAAACCTGTGAATAGAGAAACACAACTCCGCCGTCGACCAGCGGCGGATTCCAGCCATCTTCCCAACAATATCCATCCGTTATTGCGCCGTTTATACGCTATACGTGGCATACGCCAAGCTGATGAACTGGAACGTGGCGCAAGTGGTCTCCTCAATTATCAATCCCTTAATGGCATTGAGCAGGCCGTTTCCTTTCTGGTTACAGCATTACATGAACATTGGCGCATCATGATTGTTGGGGATTTCGATGCAGATGGAGCAACCAGCACCGCATTGGGTATTCGCGCTTTGCGTGCAATGGGATATCGTCACCTTGATTATCTTGTTCCAAACCGTTTTGAAGATGGTTATGGATTAAGCGTTCAGGTGGTTGATGAGGTTGTCAAAAAAAGCGCGGATTTGATTATCACCGTGGATAATGGAATCTCATCCCATGATGGTGTTGCAGCGGCACATCAACACGGAATCAAGGTGATTATTACTGATCATCATTTACCGGGTGAAACATTGCCAGACGCGGATGCCATTATTAATCCCAATTTAATAGACTGCGCCTTTCCTTCTAAAGCCTTGGCAGGCGTTGGTGTCACATTTTATCTGATGTCTGCACTCAGGGCAGAATTGCGCAAATTGGCATGGTTTGAGCAGCAAGGCATTCCATTACCCAATTTGGCTGAGTTATTGGATCTAGTGGCATTGGGTACAGTGGCCGATGTGGTTCCTCTCGATACCAATAACCGAATTCTGGTATATCAAGGATTAAACCGCATTCGTGCAGGACGTTGCTGTGCGGGGATAAGAGCACTGCTCGAAGTTTCTAAACGGGAATCGACAAAATTAGCAGCCAGTGATTTGGGCTTTTCATTGGGGCCAAGATTAAATGCCGCCGGGCGTCTGGATGATATGTCTGTTGGCGTGGCGTTATTGTTGACCGATGATATGGCCCATGCCCGCCAGATTGCCTGTGAATTGGATGGCCTGAACCAAACTCGCCGGGAAATCGAGCAGGGAATGCAGCAAGAAGCCTTACAGATTTGCGATAAAATCGAGCGGACCCATACTCAGCTACCTTACGGGTTAGCAATTTACCATCCTGAATGGCATCAGGGCGTAGTGGGCATTTTGGCATCACGAATTAAAGAGCGTTTTCACCGTCCGGTTATTGCTTTTGCTCCGGCAGGTGATGGTACTTTGAAAGGTTCGGGACGTTCCGTAAATGGTTTGCATATGCGTGATGCACTTGAACGCCTTGATACCCTGTATCCGGGGTTGATGTTGAAGTTTGGTGGTCATGCAATGGCAGCAGGTTTGTCAATCGAACAAGACAAATTTGACCTGTTTCAGCGTCATTTTTCCGAGTTGGTGGCAGACTGGCTGGATATCGCCCAATTGGAAGGTGTGATCTGGAGCGATGGTGAATTGGCGTTAGGAGAACTATCACTGGAAGTTGCTGAAATCCTGCGTGACGGAGGTCCGTGGGGGCAGGCATTTGCAGAACCGGTTTTTGACGGTAAATTCAAACTACTGCAACAGCGCATCGTTGGTGAAAATCACCTGAAAGTCATGCTTGAGCCATTAAATGGTGGGCCTATGTTAGATGGCATTGCATTTAACATTGATGTCAGTCGCTGGCCGGATAATAGTGTCAAAACGGTAGAATTAGCCTATAAACTGGATATTAACGAATTTCGTGGTAATCGTAATGTTCAGCTTTTGATCCAACATATTTGGCCCTACTGAATTATCAAATCTCCGGTAATGCTATATATCCAATTAGCTTTTACCCTTCATCTTTTAAATTGCAATTTTGTTGGTTGCTATTTAAAAGATGAAGGGTATAAACCCTTTGATAGATCCGTTACAATACGCGGTTCGAAAATATCCATGCGACCATCATTTATTCATAATACACAACGTATAAGACACAAAATATGTTTGAAATTAATCCGGTAAAAAATCACATTCAGGACCTGTCTGAGCGGACAGCAGTTCTGAGGGGGTATCTTTGACTATGATGCCAAGAAAGAGCGCTTAGAAGAAGTCAATGCTGAACTCGAACAGCCTGATGTCTGGAATGAACCGGAGCGGGCACAGGCGTTGGGTAAAGAGCGTTCGTCACTTGAAATCATCGTGGAAACAATTGATCAGCTCGTTCAGGGATTGGAAGATGTGAACGGCCTGCTGGAATTGGCAGTTGAAGCTGATGACGAAGAAACCTTCAATGAAGCAGTCGCTGAATTGGAACAATTAGAAGAGAAACTGGGTCAACTTGAATTCCGTCGCATGTTTTCTGGCGAATATGACAGCGCAAACTGCTATTTGGATCTTCAGGCGGGTTCAGGTGGAACAGAAGCTCAGGATTGGGCCAGCATGTTGATGCGCATGTACCTGCGTTGGGCTGAATCCAAGGGCTTCAAGACTGAAATTATTGAAGAGTCTGATGGTGACGTTGCTGGTTTGAAATCTGCAACCATCAAGATCATTGGCGAATATGCTTACGGTTGGCTGCGCACAGAAACGGGCGTTCATCGCTTGGTACGTAAAAGCCCCTTCGATTCAGGTGGTCGTCGCCATACATCATTCAGCTCTGCTTTTATCTACCCAGAAGTGGATGATGATATTGATATCGAAATCAATCCGGCTGATTTACGCATTGATGTATACCGAGCCTCTGGTGCTGGTGGTCAGCACGTTAACAAAACTGAATCTGCTGTACGTATCACCCACGTACCGACGGGTGTTGTAACTCAATGCCAGACCGACCGTTCTCAGCATAAAAACAAAGACCAGGCGATGAAACAGTTGAAAGCGAAACTGTACGAACTGGAAATGCAGAAGAAGAATGCAGATAAACAAGCAATGGAAGAGAACAAATCGGATATCGGTTGGGGCAGCCAGATCCGCTCTTACGTTTTGGATGATTCCCGTATTAAAGATTTGCGTACCGGTGTAGAAACCCGTAATACACAATCTGTGCTGGATGGGGATTTGGACAAATTCATTGAAGCAAGCTTAAAAGCTGGCCTATGAGGAACTAAAATGTCACAACAACAGCAGGGAGCTGAACAGGCTCCTGATTTAAATAATGAACTGAAAACCCGCCGTGAAAAATTGGCTGCTCTGCGCAGCAACGGCATTGCTTTCCCGAGTGATTTTCGTCGCGAAAACATTTCCGAAGATCTGCATGCAAAATATGATGACAAGACTAAGGAAGAACTGGAAGAGCTGGACATCGAAGTGACCATTGCTGGTCGTATGATGACACGTCGCATCATGGGCAAGGCATCTTTTGCAACCCTACAAGATATGGGTGGTCGCATTCAGATCTACGTTTCCCGTGATGATCTGCCGGAAGGCATTTACAATACTCAGTTCAAGAAATGGGATTTGGGTGACATTTTAGGCGCACGCGGTAAGCTGTTCAAAACTCAAACGGGTGAGCTTTCCATTCACTGTACTGAGCTGCGTTTGTTGACTAAAGCACTGCGTCCACTGCCGGATAAATTCCACGGTTTAGCAGATCAGGAAACCCGTTACCGTCAGCGTTATTTGGATCTGATTGCGAACGATGAATCACGCAAGACATTCCAGATCCGCTCCCGCGTAATGTCTGCATTACGTAGTTTCATGATCAAAAAAGACTTCATGGAAGTTGAAACACCAATGATGCAGGCGATCCCTGGTGGTGCAAGTGCGCGTCCATTCATCACGCACCATAACGCGCTGGATATCGACATGTACCTGCGCATAGCACCGGAATTGTACCTGAAACGTTTAGTGGTAGGTGGTTTTGAGCGCGTTTTCGAAATCAACCGCAACTTCCGTAACGAAGGTGTTTCTCCGCGCCATAACCCAGAGTTCACCATGATGGAACTCTACATGGCTTATGCAGATTACCAAGATCTGATCGTATTGACCGAAGATCTGTTCCGTACTTTGACTCAAGACGTACTGGGTACAACATTAGTGCAATACGGCGAACAAGAGTTCGATTTCGGTAAGCCTTTTGTCAAGATGACCATGAAAGAAGCGATTTGCAAATATCGTCCAGAAACCAACATCGCAGATCTGGAAGATATGGATAAAGCGGTTGCTATCGCGAAATCTTTAGGGATCGACATTGAAAAGGGCTGGGGCTTGGGTCGCATCCAGTGTGAAATTTTTGAAGAAACCGCTGAAAGCCACTTGATTCAGCCGACATTCATTACGGAATATCCGGCAGAAGTTTCTCCGTTGGCGCGTCGTAACGATGACAATCCGTTCATTACTGATCGTTTTGAATTCTTCATTGGCGGCCGTGAAATTGGTAACGGCTTCTCGGAGCTGAACGACGCGGAAGATCAGGCAGAACGTTTCGCAGAGCAAGTTCGCCAGAAAGATGAAGGTGATGACGAAGCGATGTTTTATGATGAAGACTACGTGACTGCGCTGGAGCACGGCCTGCCACCAACAGCAGGTTTGGGGATTGGTATCGACCGTATGGTGATGTTATTCACTAACAGCCACACCATCCGTGACGTTATTCTGTTCCCAGCAATGCGTCCGAATAAATAATCATTTTTGATTAAAACCAGTTAAACGCCCTGTCCGGTTAACCGGACAGGGCGTTTTTCATTCCAAATATATCAATATATTACAGGATGAACAGTTTTCAGGAGAATTCTCTAATAGCGAGAAGATAAGCGTAGCACGGCAGCGTGATTTTTATTCACTATTGAATTCATAAATAATTCTGTTACATCTTTTCTCATAAATTTACCTAAAGCATGTAATTATCGTTAATAAAACAAGAAGGTTTTAGCAGATGCCGATTATCAGATGTAATAAAGTTATATAGCTCAGGTGATTTCAATAGAAAAACTAGGATGGTATGATTTATGTCACACACAATTTATTTATCGTTAAAAGGTAAAAAGCAAAGTTTAATTTATGCTGGATGTTTAACCCCAGAATCTGCTGGGATAAATGGAATATAACAGATATGGTGAAAAAAATTATGCTATTGGTTTTTGCTGCTTTTTTCGGTGCGGGTATCGTAATGCTAATCCAATGGATGCATCCCCAAAAAATGACCCTTACTTTTTTTAAATCCGAAATCAACATCATATCAACCAATTGAAATCCCTATTAAACTTTATGAGAAAGGGGAAAATATAGAGTTAATATTTTGGAATGTTCCTCAACTTCAACCTAAAATTTTATATCTTTTCCCTGGTCATACTCCTGAACCTAGAGTTATGTTAAAAATAAAAAGGCATAAAGAAGGTGAGCTAACTTATTATACCCCTGATTTATTCAAGAATGATGGCCCATTAGCTAAACCCAAAGATGCTCCTATGTTATCTATAAAATTACATAGAATTAATGAGGATTTCACTGAAACATTAGTGTTTAAAAAAACATACTCTGAACCTGACTCCATTGCAGGTACTGCTGATGGAATTTTATGGGACGACATAATGAAATACTACAAAATATTTAGCGCTGAAAAAATGCGTTCTGGCGGTAAGACAGATACGGCGGGAAGCAGTCACGTAATCTCAGATAAAAAAATGACTGTCACAATAACAATACCCGGATAACGGTCAAAGCCTTGTATTAATCTCAATTTTATAATTTAATTTTATCTAAATAAGATTGCTTTGTTAATGCAATTACGTTTAGTGATGAAGGATCTAAGTACCCTAATTTTTCAAAGAATTTTATTGCATGATCCCGCATCGCAATTAAAAATTCATTTTTATCGATAGAGCTTTTAACCTCTGAGCAGAAAGGACGGCGAACACTTACACATACTCTTTTGTGCCCTTTTAACGGAATGAATTTCACTTCTATTGGTTGATCAGGGAAAGTACTTTCAAATTCTTTATTTTCATAGATTAATGATAATCCCTCCGAGAAATAACCCCAAATTTGATCTATGTAATCCCACATTACTTTAGTGATTAGAGGTTTGCCATTGATAGTTAATTCCAATGCACCTTCTAAATAATCAGGGTCTTTTATATTACCTTCATATTGAAAAAAATCAATAAACTCATCTCCAATTTTAATATACGAATTGATACTTATATTTGTATTTGTCATTTTTACTTTGATCCTAGTCTAACTTCGGGTAAAACTGGCCTACTCTTCCTTTTTTGAATCCTACAGTATACCAATGCCACTTATATTTTCCGTTAATTTTGAAGAACAAAATTCTTTTTTTTATTAAAACAGCCCTGTTTTTCTGCATTATACTCTCAATGGCGTTAACAATCTCGTTTACTGTCATTTTACTAGAAAAAAACTTTGTGTATCTTTAATTGAGCCATCCCAGAAACAAGGGTGATGCCGTTCAAGGATGTGTTTCAGTCCTTTTCTATCTAATTTAAAAGTCTGATTTCCAAAATGATAAATTTTCCCTTGAAATGATCTAAGTTGATTAACAACACGATGTTTACACACTTTCTTATCAGGAACGTCCATTGAATTCGCATGAGACAGTGAACCGAATGCCACACAAAAAATCGTCAAAATGACGACGAATAACTTTTTCATCATTGTTTCCTATCTTAAAATAAAAGGTTTCCCATGCCATTTTGACATGAGGTATTTGCTATTATGGGATATTATGAACATACCGTATGCATAGATGTAAAGAATATAAAATCTAACTCATTCGATTAAATAACTGAAATAGATTTCATAGATTGGTTTTTAAATAATTAACTGAATTTAATTTATAATAAATTAATGATTAACTGATCTAAAATACAAACATTATGATTTGTAATAATTTTAATTTAATGAATAAATAAATAAATTTTGTAGGCGGACAAAATAATTGTTATCAACTCGACTGCTTACCCAAACCAAGAAGTGAATTATGCGGCAGGAAAGCCATGTGCTACATGCCCCCTCCACATGCAAGACCTGAGTTTGTAGAAAACTTAATAAGATCTTTAGGTAAAAGATATACCGTCACCATCTATGCTGCTCATCCCGGAACTCCTCTTAATGAGGATAATGGAGAACCCAAATTTAAGAATGGAGAACGTGTGACATCATTTGCAGGGCATATGTGGTATGAAATCTCAGATGGAAAATCTGGTCATGTATTGAATGGTTAGTTATTGTGATATGCTCTAACTTTTTAAGGGTGGAGTATGGCTAAAGTTGACGTTTATTGTCGTTATTGTCACACATCAGAACAGGTCAAAGGACATGGAAAAGGAAATGGCGGCCATCGCTGTTATGCTTGCTGTAAGGTCTTTCAGTTGGAATACACCTATCAAGCCTGTAAACCCGGTGTTAAAGAACAGATTATCAATATGGCAATGAATAACGGAGGGATCTGCGACACCGCCCGTGTCCTGAAAGTGGCCACAAGTACCGTCATGACAACGCTAAAAACTTACCCCCCGAAACGTGACGACGCTTCCTCTTGACGGGGATAACATTCAGCTTATCTGTGAAATGGATGAGCAATGGTCGTTTGTGGGGAACAAGAAAAATCAACGCAGGCTCTGGTATGCTTGGGAACCCCGTCTGAAACGAATAGTGGCGCCTGTTTTTGGGGATCGCAGCCGGAAAACATTAGACAAACTGCTTACCCTTTTATCGCCCTTTAATATCCGGTTTTATTGTACGGATGATTATGCTGTGTATGACAGCCTCCCAGAAGAAGAACACCTGACAGGGAAGGCATTCACCCAACGTTTAGAAAGAAACAATTTAACGCATCGAATCCGGATAAAAAGACTGAATCGAAAAACGATAGGGTATTCTAAATCAGAGGAAATGCACGATAAAGTGATTGGTACTTTCATTGAGCGTGAGAACTATTTTTAATAAGAGCTCTAACTATTTAATACATAACCCCATGGAGCGTTTACCGACAGAGAGAGCCATTAAAAATACCATAGAAGTATTTAAACAAATAAAACGGAATTAATGTCTGCCATTAATATCCTTAAATAAAAAATGGCGGAATAACAATCAGATTACCGCCCTATAAATTCTAAAAATTATATTAACCCCTAGTGAACTTAGTATTCATGCGGTTTACTCGTAGGATTTTTCCTCACCAGACTCCAGCAGAAAGGAACTCATATTAACGGTTTTAGGCGAACTCATTGCTTATTGCCTTAAAAAGAATAAACCGCCACTGAATATTTTCTATTTGGAAAAGAATTTCTTAGTGACGGCTTAAAAAGGACTCAGATTAAATAATTTTTAAATCTTGAAACCTGCATCTTCAAGTTAATTGGATAGAGTATGTTAATGAATTATCACCTCTTCAAACAACCTTCACTGCCGTCCCTGATACCGTGACCATCAACATGCCGCCATTTTTGCCAACGGTTTCATAGTCAATATCAATACCGACAACCGCATTGGCTCCTAACGCCTGAGCCTGTGCATTCATTTCTGCAAAGGCGATTTCCCGTGCATTTTTTAATTCCTTTTCATAAGCACCAGAACGCCCGCCGACGATATCTCTCACTCCGGCAAAAAAATCCTTAATAATATTGACCCCAAGAATCGTTTCCCCTGTGACGACACCCAGATAATCTGTGATGGTATGGCCTTCTAGTGTGGGTGTTGTTGTATTTTTCATAATCGATCTCCGTTTGATATCACATCACTTTGATTTTTCTTGGCACTTAGGTGGCCTTATTTGCCACCTGAGCTTGATATCTTACCTTGGGATCATTTTAAACACTTTCTCATTTTTCCCAATATATTGGCGGCAAGACGTTGAATACCTGCGAGCATTATCGCTTCAATCAAAGCAATTTCTGCTTCAACCCACTGATATTGCAGATCATCGCTGGCGCT
The DNA here is from genome assembly GCF_028598555.1 of Xenorhabdus anantnagensis. Classification (GTDB taxonomy): domain Bacteria; phylum Pseudomonadota; class Gammaproteobacteria; order Enterobacterales; family Enterobacteriaceae; genus Xenorhabdus; species Xenorhabdus anantnagensis. Next base: position 12,205 of record NZ_JAQRFN010000007.1, on the reverse strand, counting down.
TTGAGCCAGCGCCTCAGACCAATAAGCTGCACTTTGATGTTGAATTTGATGCTCAATACTCCAGATATTTTTTGCTTTGGCTAATTTTGCGGGGGTAATCGCCCCTTGCTGAATCTGCGCCAGAGTCTGGTGGGCGAGTTCGTGAAATTCAGCCGTGCAAGATGGCCGGGTGAAATTTATTGCACCTATCATGTTTGATGCAGTGGCTATTTAACGAAAACGCTGTTGGTCCGTTGCTGGTGATTGCCCGATTCCTGTATGAAACCTATAAAGCTACGACCTACCTACGCACAGATTGCGGTTATCTGCCAACTTCTGTGTTTCGTTTTCTGTTCCATACGTCGGTCGCGAGCCATCATGATATAATCAGCTCAAATATGTCGCTTTTTGCTGGCTGTTTTAATTCTAAATAGATTAATTTTTAGCAAGATGGGGTAAGTAATATGCAACCGCGGGATAACTGCCTGACAGCTATTATCAAATGGGCAGAGAATGCAGACAACGTTCAAGCTCTGATTCAAACGGGTTCTCTGGCCCGAAAAGATAATTCCAGCGATGATCTTTCGGATATTGATATTGAAATTATTACATCCGACCCCGCATTATTGATGAAAGATGAGCAGTGGATGCATCAATTTGGTGAACTTATTACGGTGCTTAGTCTTGATCCAGATGAACATCAGAAATGGGCCACACGTCTAGCTATTTATAATAGCGGCGTAAAAGTCGATTTCACTCTGACTGGTATTGATCGTGTTCGTCATATGGCAGATAGCGGAATGCTTGATGATCTCTATGAACGTGGATATAGAATACTACTCGATAAAACGTCGATTACTCAGGGGATTCCGGCTTCAACATACGGATTTCCAGTGAGACAACTTCCATCACAGAATGAATTCAAAATTTCGGTTGAAGAATTTTGGTTTGAAGCATTCCATATACCTAAGTATTTAGCTCGCGGAGAACTCTGGTTGGTTAAGTTTCGTGACAACACGATGAAAGAATTGTTGATGTGTATGCTGGAATGGCATGCACTTGCTCGAAATAACAAACCAACAGACCTATGGCACAATGGCTTGCATGTAAGAGAATGGGTTGATTCGCAAACCTGGGCTGAATTGCAGAATACTTTCGGACGGTTTGACACATCTGATGCACTACGCGCATTTGAAGCAACGACTCAACTTTATGGGCGTTTGGGGCGGGAGGTTGCCCAATATGCCGGCTTCGATTATCCGCAGGAGTGTGAAACCCGTATAACCGAATTGAATCGGAAGATTTTGTCACAGCATCTGACCTGAGTATTCTCGATATATTTGATTTACTCATCGAACTTACACGTTCGATTATTGAATTAGATAACGCAATCCATTAAAGCGAAAAAGCTATTGGTAAAATCTGAATCTGATGGTCAGGGAATCTCACCCTTGATAAGGGTAACCCACTGGTAGGAATTTTCTGCCAGTGGGGCTGCTATCTCTATTTGGAAAGGCCGTGTTTCCAGATAATGCCTAATAGGTGATCCCTCTCTGCTATTACGGATAAGAGCCGCAGACCGGATTGTGATAAATGATAACGTTAGCCATGATATTTTTACTCATTAAGCTGTGAAAGATAGACGAAGTGCTAGTGCGGCAAGTGTCACGAACAAAACAGGGAATGTCATAATGATGCCGACACGGAAGTAATATCCCCAACTGATATTGATATTCTTTTGTGACAGGACATGAAGCCAGAGTAAGGTAGCAAGACTACCAATCGGGGTGATTTTAGGCCCAAGATCGCAGCCAATGATATTGGCGTAAACCATAGCTTCCTTAATCACACCCTGAGCTGAACTTTCATCAATGGAGAGGGCACCAATAAGCACAGTTGGCATATTGTTCATGATTGAGGACAATATAGCTGTAATAAAACCCGTTCCCAGCGTGGACTCCCACAAACCCTGATTAGCGAATGCACTGAAGATTTGAGCCAGAAACTCTGTTAACCCCGCATTACGGAGACCATATACGACAAGGTACATGCCAAGAGAAAAAATAACAATTTGCCAGGGTGCATTGCGCAGAACCTTTCCGGTATCAATAAATTTCCCTTTTCTGGCAACCAGAAACAGGATTAAAGCGCCAATAGCAGCAATTAGGCTTACTGGGACGCCAATAGGTTCAAGTAGGAAAAAACCAGTCAGCAAAAAGATAAGGATTACCCAGCCAGTGCGAAAAGTTATGGGATCTTTGATAGCATTCCGGGGAATTTTAAGCTTTGCCTGATCGTAAGCTACGGGAATATCTTGACAAAAGAAGAGATACAGCATTAGCAGTGAAGCAAGGGTTGCTACAACATAAACCGGCACCATGACCGAAGCATAGTGATTAAAACCTATGTGAAAAAAGTCAGCAGAAACAATATTAACCAAATTAGAGACGATAAGAGGCAGACTTGCCGAATCGGCTATAAATCCTGCTGCCATCACAAATGCGAGAGTGGTAGCCCGACTGAACCCCAGAGCCAGTAACATGGCGATGACAATTGGTGTGAGGATAAGCGCTGCCCCATCATTTGCGAAAAGGGCTGAGACGACAGCACCCAGCAGAATGATGAAGGTGAACAGTAATCGCCCATTACCCTTTCCCCAGCGTGCAACATGTAAGGCACTCCATTCAAAAAAACCAGACTCATCAAGTAACAGACTGATGATAATAATCGCAATAAAAGCAGCTGTAGCATTCCAGACAATATTCCAGACAATGGGAATATCGTTCAATTGAATGACTCCTGTCAGCAGGGCAAGTATGGCTCCCAGTGATGCGCTCCATCCAATACCTAACCCTCGTGGCTGCCAGATGACCAGAATTATCGTCAGGATAAAGATCGCTCCTGCAAGTAACATGTTATCTCCTGTAGAATATAAATTCTTCTGCTTTAGTTTGATTTTTATATATGAATTAACATATGTGTTTGGGTGGGAATTTTAACGGCAGAGTGCCTTGCCATCAGGCGTACAGTTTGAATCTGCCAGTTTATTTACCAGAGCTTTGATTTCTACTTGTTGGCAGTTCCATGACGCCTCAATAATATTGGCCGCCCACGCAGGAATATGGGGTGATAGACGATAATGAATCCACTTACCTTCGCGACGATCCAGTAACAACCCTGTATCACGCAGTAGTGCGATATGTCGTGAAATTTTGGGCTGAGACGCATTGAGCACGGTACAAATATCGCAGACACACAGTTCACCTGCTTCGCGTAGCAACAATACGATGTTAATACGGGTTTCATCCGCAAGAAGTTTGAAAAGCTGAACGGGGGATAGCACGATTTTATTCTCCACTGATAATTTTATACATATGTTAATTCATATATGATTGAGTTTAAAGTGGCGCTCATAAAATCAATTCAGAGGGGATTTTCGATACTGACATTGCGGGTAAATTGTCCGTCACTGCCGGTGATTCACGATGGATTCATGAAAAGGATAGCCTTAATGCGGTCGTGTATTCGTCCATCACGCGTCGTATTATGCATTAATTCAAGGGATTGTTTTTGTGTTGGCGTCAGATGAATTTTCATGGAGGCTAGTAGATCGGGTTTGCATGAAAACTCAGGCATCTTCAATGACGATAGGTATATAACGGGTTATTACAGCCAGCTTCGCTGGGCAAATAAATTGTAGCGGTGTCAGTGGCACCGCTACAATTTGTACAGAACTTATTATTTATTGTCTGCTGCGATACGATCACGAACGTGTTGAGCGCGTTCCTGTGAAGGCGGGTGTGAATTAAACATGCTGGTTTCACCACTGCCCAGTTTAGCCAGTTTCTCGAAGCTGGTTGCTAAACCTTCAGTTTTGATACTGCGTTTTTTCAGCAGATCATAAGAGAAGTCATCAGCCTGACTTTCCTGATGCTGTGAGAACTGCGAGTTGATCAGTTTTTCACCCAGTGCTGCAAGCTGAGAATCGCTTAGCTGTGCTGCTATACCACCGGCTGATGCGGCGGCGGTACGTGCAGCAACTGTAGCATAAGCAACCTGCATTGCTTTACGGGTGTGGCCCAGTGCAACGTGACCCATTTCATGACCCAGAACGCCTTCGACTTCATTGTCGTTCATCATGTTCATCAGGCCGCTGTATACACGCACACAACCGTTAGCCATTGCCCATGCGTTCACATCATCAGTCAGATAAACTTTATAGTTAACCGGCGTACCGTTAACTTCGCTACCTAATGCTTTGGCGATTTTGTTCAGACGTTTAGTGTATTGGCTGGATGCCGGTGCAATTTTATTCTGTGCATCCATATCCTTACATGCTTGGTCAGATAACTGTTTGACATCAGAGTCACTTAGCGTCGCCGCCTGAAATAATTGCATTCCTGAGTTAGCCAACATTCCCTGATCAATATTCTTACAACCTGTCAGAATTACAGCAGAAACTGCCACTGCAACAAGAGCTTTAATTTTCATAATATTGTTTTTTCCTTTGCAATATATGCAACTATAATATTTTAAGAGCATTAAAAGACTATGAATTTTGCTGAAAATAACAATAGGAATAAACCCCAATATTTATGATTATGTGAATTTGATAACACTTTAAACAAAATAATCAAATCATCAGCAGAATAATTTAGCTTAAATTTACTTAGCCAAATAACTTTACATCTATTTAAATAAGTTCTCAAAATGCTAGATCACTTTCTTACTCCTCGCATCGCGAGGAGTAAGAGAGCTACAAAAGCTAAATGTATCACTATTATGAAAAGGCATTTATTTCCTATATTAGGAAGACCCTGTACGTAATTCTGTTTATTTGTTTTATGGATGATATTATCCTCAGTATTTTTCAGGTTGTCGCTTTGTTGGTTGTGTTCACAGGGCTAACGCATGAATTTTTTTCATCAGTTGCGATGAAAAGTTAGCCTCTTAGCTGGCTTTTAACTTATTCAATTAATTGAATGGACTAATTGATTGGATAGACAGCGGCACCGAATAAAATAGGTGCCGCTATGACGGTATATGTTAAGTGATATTCATGATGTTACTTGTACTGCTCAGGCTCTTCGCTCCAGTTATCATTTTCTGAACTGTCGTTTTGACTTGGTATCCTTTTGTCCTCGCTGGCCCATTCACCCAAATCGATTAATTGGCAACGTTTACTGCAAAATGGGCGATAAGGGCTAATTTCTCCCCATATTAATGTGTTGCCACACGTTGGACATTCGACAGTCAATACTTTAGACATATTACTTTTCTCCTGCTTAATTTGAAGGTCATACCCTCCATTCTTCACGCCGTGCTTTACTTGAAATTCATTGGGCATATGTTAGCAGCACGCCAATTCAAATGATAAATGAGTAGGCATAACACCATGCTCATTATCCATTGGTAAGAAACGGATAGCAAAGCGCGTCTTGTAGCCGGAGACTTGTGGGTAAACTAATGAATTTGGCATAACGTCCAATTTTAATCTCAGCAAATCGGCTTCATCTGCGTTCCCTTGATAAAACCCATTATGGCTGTCTTTAGGAGTGAAAATGGCGGACTGGCGTATGAGACCCAGAATGCTTTCCAAGGCTTGTTGTAATGGTCGAAGGCTATCTAGCCAGATTTTGACGGATTCATCCCTGACAGATTGTGGTAAATGCAGCCACAGATGCAATGTTGGTAAGTCAAAGCTACAACATCCCCCGGGGATATTGAGCCGTTGACGTACCATGCTGATAATACGATCTTCTTTAATATGTTGGCTAAGCCGAGGGGCTTGGTTCAAGGCAATACTGCGTTCTTTAAGTTGCTCTGACAAACTATGGATCATAATTGTGTCGGCATTTGGAGCACCGAGCCATTGTTTTAATTTTGCTTGCTGGCGATCTAGCTCTTTCAATAGTTCAGAACGGACTTCACCGCGTTCTAGAATCTCAATTAATTCGGCAATTGTACGGAAAAACGAGAGGCTACTCGCTTGAGAATCCAGATAACGTTGTTTTTCCAACTGTTGCAGTGAAGACTCAATCCTCAACCATGAACGCATTTTTTCATTGAGTGGATGTTCAAAAATAATAGTAGAGGTTGCGTCACTCATTACGGTTTTCCTGTCTGACTGATTCTGCTTGTTTTAAATACTGTTGATGTAATTCGACCACACGAGAGGCAATATCCTGTTCGCTGTTGTGGTTAAAAATGACATCATCTGCCTTTTCCAGTCTGCCCTGACGGCTGGCTTGTGCAGCCAGAATATTTTCTACTTGCTCACGGCTCACTCCATCACGAGCCATTGTTCGGCTAATTTGTATTTCAGCTGGAACATCAACAACTAAGACACGATCTGCCAAATGCATTAAATTATTTTCAATTAGCAGAGGAACTACCCAAATGGCATAGGGAGTTATCAATTGGTTTAATTGCCGCTGTGTTTCCACTTGTATCAATGGATGCAAAAGTGCATTGAGCCACTTTTTCTTTTCTGGGGCAGCAAAAATTTTTTGACGCAGCATCAAGCGGTTAAGGCTGCCATCGGGCAATAATATATCGGCCCCAAAATGCTCTGTGATTGCTTGTAATGCAGTAGTGCAAGGAGCGACCACTTCTCTGGCGATAATATCTGCATCAACAATCGGGACACCAAGGGATGAAAATACATTAGAGATAGTCGTTTTACCGCTACCAATTCCACCTGTAAGCGCAACAATATAAGTCATTCTATCCCTTTAAATATATCTGATAGCATAATTAAATTGTAACTCAAGGGAAGCTGATGAGCTATAAACAAACACATACAATTCCTGATTTTGCGACCTTGAGAAAAGGTAATGAAATATGTAAGTATGTTGTTATGTTAATATTGCACCTAATTGAAAAATAGGCAAATACATAGCCAGCAATAATAAACCGACGATCAATGCCATTATCAGCATCAACAAAGGCTCCAATAATTGAACCAAACTATCAGCAAGATTGATTGACTTTTCTTGATACCATTCTGCAAGATTGCATAAAAATAATTCTAACTCTCCTGACTCTTCACCTATTGTGACAAATTGTTGACATAGAGAAGGGAAATGTGGCGTTTGTTTTAATGCATCACTCATTGGAATACCTTGTTGAATTTGCCTGTACAGGCTTTTTACTCCGGCAATAAAAACAGGGTGTTGGGTTGCACTCATTGCACATTCAAGCCCTGTCATTAGTGTCAATCCAGCTTTTTGTGTCATGAACAGGATATGAAATATTTGATTAGTCTGTTGGTAAATGGTGAGCTGTTTAAAAATAGGGAGCCTCATAAAGAACATTTTTTCCTTTGCTTTAAAAATTGGAAAACGATGTCGTAACCATAGATAACTAATTAACAATATAAATATTATTATCATTAACAATACGCCATGATGGATCAATAAATCAGAGCCTGATAGAACCCATTGTGTTAACAGAGGCAAGTTGGCATTTAGCGAGAAATAAACTTGCCGAAATTCTGGTAGAACAAAAATCAACATTAGAGTAATAACTAAAAAGCTTACAAAAGCGACAATTAAGGGATATTGATAAGCTTTTTGAACTTTCTTCTTCAACTTATTCTGCTGTTCCAACCGATTAATGATTAATTGGCAGCAATTTTCAAGCTGACCGGTTTGTTCTCCTACTGCGATCATTTGACAAAATAGGGGGGGAAATAGTTTCGGATAATGCTTAAGTGTTGTTGAGAATGATTCCCCCTGACGAATTTTCTGAATTATATCGGTTAGTACACATCGCCAGAGAGCATATTTACATTCTTGCAACAGGATGGTCAGCCCCCTGAGAAGAGGAATACCTGATGCCAGTAATGTGTTTAACTGATGAATAAAGTGCAGGCGATATGCAATTTCCTTTTCACTGTAATAAATAATTTTTTTGCATTTAATGGCATAAGGTTGAAGATCGAGATGGCTGAGATATTGGAATATACTCTTTTTGCTGTGACCAATGCTCTCACCTTTTATGGCATTTCCTTTTTTATTAATGGCTTGCCATTGGTAAATATATTCTATTTTCATACTGTTTCATGGCCTGTAATCTGATAAATCTCTTCAAGGGTGGTTATTCCTTTTTCCACCAATGCAAGCCCTGCTAAAAAAAGAGTTGAATCCTGCTGTGAGGCAAGTAAATGTGAGAAATTGGTGTTGGAATGCTCTGACAGGGCTTGCTGGAGTTCGGGCTTTATTTCGAGAAATTCATAGATGGCGGTTCTGCCATAATAGCCAGAAAAGCAGTGATCACAACCCACTGCATTCCATTTTTTTATAGAAAGCGATTGTTTTATAGAACTGGATTTTACGGTAGTACATTTGGAGGATACGGAAATATTTTCTAAATTATTAGCAATATCAGAATTAGTGATATTAGGTATCACTGTGGAAATGCTGTCTTGTTGTCGGCAATGAGGGCAGAGCTTACGAACCAATCGCTGTGCAATAATCAATTTCACACATGAAGCTGTGGTATAGCCAGAAATTCCCAAATTTTGCAGGCGAGATAATGTATCAATAGTTGAATTGGTATGTAGTGTTGATAAAACTAAGTGACCAGTTTGCGCTGCTTTCATTGATATTTCGGCAGTTTCATTGTCACGGATCTCACCAACCATAATAATATCGGGATCTTGCCGTAGTAACGCCCTCAGAACTTTGGCGAAATCGAGACCAATCTTGTTATTCACAGGCGTTTGATTAATGCCATTTAAAGGGATTTCAACAGGATCCTCGACGCTACAGATATTCTTTTTAGCATGGTTTAAATATTGCAGGCAGCTGTACAGTGTGACGGTTTTTCCGCTGCCTGTTGGGCCTGTTACTAAAATCATCCCTTGTGGCAAATGAAGCTTCTGTTTTAAAAGTTGGAATTGTGATTCAGGCAGGCCTAATTGTTCCAACGATAATTGGTGTATGGTATTTAAAATACGCAGGACTATTTTTTCTCCATGTAAAGTAGGTAATGTTGATATACGTATTGCATAACTGTTTTTATTGTCATTCCAATCAAATTGCCCATCTTGCGGCTGACGTTTTTCAGCAATGTTGAGTTTTGCCATGATCTTTAAACGGGCAGGAATACCCGTATTCATTTGAGGGGGTGGTGTTTGCATGGTATGCAATGCACCATCAACTCGAATACGTATTTGATAGCCACGTTGAAAAGGTTCAAAATGAATATCTGAAGCTCTTTTTTGTATTGAAGTTAAGATTGTCTGATTAATTAATTGAATAACAGGTGTATCTATTTCTTCATCATGGAGATTGTTTGCTTGTATTGCATCATGATGAGCATAGCTGCTATCAAGACGATCTAGACGATACGGTTCCTCTTCATTATTTTCTGAACAGTAATTTTTTACAGATATTAATGAGTTTTCTTGTGTCAGCATGGATTCTATTTTTGCCTGAGGCCAAATATCTATATTAACGATTAAGCCTGAAATAAATCTCAGTGCAGCTATGAAATCCTCATTAGGTGATTGACTACAGGCGATTGTGATCGTATAGGAATCTTTTTTTATAATAATCGCGTGATGTCGTTGACACAGTTCCTTTATTTCTTTTTCCATCAAAAGATACTCCTTATTTATCATTATCCTTATTCCTTTAATATTTCGTTGATTTGATTGTTTTCTTTTTTGAAAGACAATATGTATTCTCTTTCTAATTATTTTTGTTACTTTTTTAGCTGCATTTGTTTGATTGATTTTCTTCTTTTATCTTGTATTTAAAGCTTGTTGGAGTGAAAGGAGATGTTTAAAACTTTAAGGTTTCCTGACATTTTAGTTTTAACGATTCATCTTTAGATTCACAAATCGTTTTCCACTGAGTAAGGCCACTCTTAGTATCTCGAATGGGTTTTAGAGTGGCATGAAGTCCACTGAGATTTTGTTGGCCTAGTATGCTTATTTCCCCCTCTTTTACTGAAAGAGTGCTGATATAGCGGCTATTGTGGCCTGATGGGATGGAAGGATGATCAGAGTGGCAATCTTTGTAATTTTCAGATTCAAAGCGACAAAGTTCCACACCGGATTTATAGGGCACAATAGCTTGTAGCATATCGGTTAACGCTGCTTTTTGGATATATCCCTGATAACTGGGAATAGCAATTGCGCCAAGAATAGACACGATAGCCATAACAACCATCACTTCAATTAATGTAAATCCTTGTTGTTTCATTTTTCCTCCTTTGTGCGTATTTGGGCAGCTTATTATGTTCGATAGCAGATAGATGCCGGTGCCAATAAGCATGAAGAAAAAGAAGAAAAATAAAATATCGTTAGTAAAATTTATGAAGTTGGCTCGAAAAAATAACTTTATATTACATTTTCTTGCAAAAATTTTTCGAGGCCGCTCGTAAATAAAAAAACGCCAGAAATATTAGCGGATGGAAGGTGCTAACATGCTCACCTGTTACACTTTAAACAGCAGCATGACGCATAGCGAAGGCTCTTGATGTTATTAAATATTTAAGGGGAGAGTAAAAGAATGAAACTGTATGAAGGGTGGATTGCTGGCGCGCGAAAGGTTATTTCACCACATTGTGATTTGCGCCCAGAGGGAGAGACACCATCATTACTGGTCATTCATAACATCAGCTTACCTCCCGGCAAGTTTGGAGGCCCTTATATTGATCAATTATTTATGGGAACACTGGATCCGAAAGATGATCCTTTTTTTGGTGAGATCAAACATTTGTGTGTTTCTGCCCACTGCTTAATCCGGCGTGATGGAGAAATTGTGCAATATGTCCCTTTCAATAAAAGAGCTTGGCATGCTGGCGTTTCCTGCTACTGTGACCGTGATAAGTGCAATGATTTTTCGATAGGCATTGAACTGGAAGGCACAGATTATGAGGAATTTACTGAAATTCAGTACACCAAGTTAGCAGAAGTTACTGAGCTGCTTATTGGTCAATATCCTGATATTCGTGACAATATTACAGGACACAGCGATATCGCTCCGGGTAGGAAAACTGATCCCGGGCCTTATTTTTATTGGGAACACTATCGTCAATTATTGAAGGAGTGAGTTGAATGACTCTCTTTATTCTATTGTTAATACTGGCATGGGAACGTGTTTTTAAGATGGGGGATCACTGGCAACTGGAACGCTACTTAGCCTCATTTTTTGCCAGAGTAAAATCACATTCACTATGGAGTAGTCTGGGCATGACTTTTCTGGTTGCCCTATTAACTTGGATGTTTATTGCTATTTCCAGCTCTGTGGCTTTTGGTATTCCCGCGATTGGGCTGAGTATCATAATCAGTCTGCTATGTATTGGTGCAGGTGGGTTGCGTCATGATTACCGTGGGTATCTTCAGGCCGTGCGTCAAGATGATCCTGAGCAGCAGAATAAATATCTTGCTCGCTTGACAATGATTCAGGGAGCATTGCCTGATACCACAAAAGAAGAGCGGTTGCGTGAGATACAGAATTCATTGATTTGGATAAACTTCCGTTATTATCTCGCCCCAATTTTTTGGTTGGCTGTATTGGGTAAATTTGGGCCTGCCATTTTGATGGGATATGGTTGTCTCAGAGCTTACCAAGGTTGGTTGGCACAACACGCAACGACAGTACAGAGAGCACAATCGGGAGTAGATAGAATATTGCATTGGCTGGATTGGCTTCCTACACGTTTGGCTGGTGTTACCTATGCTTTGCTGGGGCATGGCGAGAAAGCCTTACCAGCCTGGATTGCATCACTTACTGATTTTCGATCATCGCAATATAAGGTAATCAGTCACTTGACACAATTTGCATTAAGTAAAGAGCCTCATCTGAATCCTATAGAAACGCCTGTTGCTGCTGTAACGTTGGCAAAAAAGGCGACTTTTACTATTGTGATTATTGTTGCGTTGTTGACGATCTACGGAGCATTGGTTTAACAATCGAGGGATAGGGGATTGGTGTTAGCAATCATCTGTCTCCTATCTTTTAAACCAAGGATTCGTTGCCTTACCGTTGTGACTTACCGGATTACAGGTCAGTTTGACGAAAGACACTTGCCATAGCGATAAGGATGGGATTGAAAATCCCCTGCTAAGTTAAGAAAATGTAACCAATTGATTTTTTACTTAGTTTGTATGCTCAAACGACTGAATGTACAAAATGATAATTCTTCCGATAATTTCTCCCAAAGGTGGCGAAGGTAAATCCACTCATGCTGCAAACCTGACCGGCTTTTT
>NZ_JAQRFN010000069.1 GCF_028598555.1 Xenorhabdus anantnagensis | reverse complement strand
TAGGTGGGCTGGTATTCGAGCCTTGTCCGTTCTCGTGGTGAGTGTGGCTGTTATATAGCTCGCGCATTCCCGCCATCGATTGGGAATTGGTGGCAATGTTGTCAGTAATGTTGCTGCTGGCCTGAATGGTGCTGGTCGCCTTGACTGGTGCATCGAGTTCAATTTCAGAGGCTTTGATGGTGATTTTACCGGGCGAAATAATATCAATGTCACCGTCCTTAAAGTGCATAAACTGGCTAGGCGTTCCATTGAGTAAGCCGCCGATATAGAGACTGTCAGCCATGTCATACTTGCGTTTGCTCTCTGGTGGGGCTGAACCTTTGACTCTCTTCACCTTCGAGATATCCCGACTGACAGTGAAGCAGAAGCCGAGGTCGCCCGCTTTCGGGTCGAGAATCACTGCATTTGCACCGCCCTGATACCGGAAATAGGGCACATTGTAGACAGTGGCATTCTCATAGACATTCCCCGCGCCATCAACTTGCTGTACCAGTGGCAGGATATCGACATAGCCCACAGGCGCTACACCACCACCTCTGACTTTCTCCACCCTGCATATTGTCACCGTACCCATTTTGCCAATCAGTGACCAGATAATAGCTTCCTGAGCCATCGCTCCACCAATAGTTACCTGTGGATCATACAACGAAACTTGTTCATTTTTTGATTGCGGCATAGTTATCACCTCTCCGCTGAGCCATGACTTCCATAATCCATTGCGCAGAATCTTGTTCTGTTTCTAGTACTATCCTGACACCGTAAGTCAGCCAGTCGTCATTACAAATAGATATCTGGCTGCCAGCAACTCTGACAATCCCCCCAAATCTCACCAGCGGGTTATAAAAACATTTAAATTGAATACCTATCATTGTTGGAACTGGATAGCCAATAAGCCCGGTTTCGGGAGAAATAACCGGAATTTTCAGATTTCTCGGCTGATCTTTTTTTGTCACGCTAATGGAATTGCTTTCGATATATAAATTTAGATTAGCAGCTTCCGCGAGCCATTTAATCTTCTCCATATTTGTATTTCCAAGGTATACATCTGATAAGATCACACTAACCCCATTAGATTCAAATGAATAACCCATACGTTTGCAGATGTTGCTCATGATATTGACGACATCGTGTTCTCCTTCATAACTCTCTGCATCTACGCCAGTCATTTTCTCTAAAATAGCCGTTTGCGCTTCAATTATCAGTGCAATATTGGGAGCATCATCAAAATTAGGACGAGCAAACGCAATCCCACCTTTGAATACTTGAGATAATTCCTCCCCCTGATCACCAGCTTCAATTGTGATGGTATTGCGCAGTGCCTCTAATGTGTTATATTTTCTACGTAGTAACCTCTCCATTGTCTCCAATGGCAATCCATGTATTTTAATCTGTGCTTGAGGTGATATAGCCCCATTACCATAATTAACCTCAACGCTAACTCTAAACCCGGTTGCAGAAAGCTTATTTTGCCCGCTTGAAGTGAATGATTCGTTTTCGCCGGAGAGGGTGAGGGTTATTCTAATTTCTTTTCTATTAAAAGCCATTTATCCATACCAACCTATATCGAGAGCCTAATTTTGAATATTCTGGATCGGTATTTCCTTCGACATCTGAAAATACCAGCCATTCGCAAATGTACGTCATATTGCGGCAGATGCGATTACATACCAGATATTCCCCGTTTTTTTTGACCGTAGCAAATAAATTGCCAAGTCTCGTTTCCAGTATTAAATCGTAATTATTACTTTCCAAAGAAAAAGAAACAGCCTGATTTGGAGTTTTGTCTAAAGGAATTTCGGTTATCATTAAAAATGCCCTCCACTTATTTGCTTAACCATATTTTCAGCTTGCTTTTTTGCTTCTATTAAATCATTTCCTATACCATCAAGTCCTTTTAATATTACCTTGCTGCCCTCTGCTAATACTTTTATCGTTGACATATTGCCATCCTTGTTTATCTCTCCTATTTCTTTAAACATTGTTGCCATAGAGCCACCGGATGAATTAACTTCAACCTGCTGTGTCTTATCTCCAATATCTTTATTTTTAGCATCATCAGGATTTTTAACCTCTTCTTTGTCGTACTTAACCTTAACCTCGCGTATTTCCTCCAGATGCACGTTCACCTTAATCAGTGTCGCACCATCCTTAGACTCACGCGCCAAATCATAGCCAACGACAGCCGCGTTGGTGTAGACAAA
>NZ_JAQRFN010000068.1 GCF_028598555.1 Xenorhabdus anantnagensis | reverse complement strand
GTCAGGTTAAGCCGCACGGTTCATTAGTACTGGTTAGCTCAACGTCTCGCAACGCTTACACACCCAGCCTATCCACGTCCTCGTCTCGAACGTTCCTTCAGTGTCCTCAAGGGACAAGGGAAGACTCATCTCAAGGCAAGTTTCCCGCTTAGATGCTTTCAGCGGTTATCTCTGCCGCACGTAGCTACCGGGCAATGCCATTGGCATGACAACCCGAACACCAGTGGTGCGTCCACTCCGGTCCTCTCGTACTAGGAGCAGCCCCTTTCAATCTTCCAACGCCCACGGCAGATAGGGACCGAACTGTCTCACGACGTTCTAAACCCAGCTCGCGTACCACTTTAAACGGCGAACAGCCGTACCCTTGGGACCTACTTCAGCCCCAGGATGTGATGAGCCGACATCGAGGTGCCAAACACCGCCGTCGATATGAACTCTTGGGCGGTATCAGCCTGTTATCCCCGGAGTACCTTTTATCCGTTGAGCGATGGCCCTTCCATACAGAACCACCGGATCACTATGACCTACTTTCGTACCTGCTCGAGCTGTCACTCTCGCAGTCAAGCCAGCTTATGCCATTGCACTAACCTCACGATGTCCGACCGTGATTAGCTAACCTTCGTGCTCCTCCGTTACGCTTTGGGAGGAGACCGCCCCAGTCAAACTACCCACCAGACACTGTCCGCAGCCCGGATAACGGGCCCACGTTAGAACATCAAACATTCAAGGGTGGTATTTCAAGGTTGGCTCCATGCAGACTGGCGTCCGCACTTCTCAGCCTCCCACCTATCCTACACATCAAGGCTCAAGGTTCAGTGTCAAGCTATAGTAAAGGTTCACGGGGTCTTTCCGTCTTGCCGCGGGTACACTGCATCTTCACAGCGAGTTCAATTTCACTGAGTCTCGGGTGGAGACAGCCTGGCCATCATTACGCCATTCGTGCAGGTCGGAACTTACCCGACAAGGAATTTCGCTACCTTAGGACCGTTATAGTTACGGCCGCCGTTTACTGGGGCTTCGATCAAGAGCTTCTCCCGGAGGATAACCCCATCAATTAACCTTCCAGCACCGGGCAGGCGTCACACCGTATACGTCCACTTTCGTGTTTGCACAGTGCTGTGTTTTTATTAAACAGTTGCAGCCAGCTGGTATCTGCGACTGGCCTCGGCTCCGGACGCACGGTCCTTCACCTGACGCCAGCGTGCCTTCTCCCGAAGTTACGGCACCATTTTGCCTAGTTCCTTCACCCGAGTTCTCTCAAGCGCCTGAGTATTCTCTACCTGACCACCTGTGTCGGTTTGGGGTACGATCCAATGTGACCTGGTGCTTAGAGGCTTTTCCTGGAAGCAGGGCATCAGCTACTTCAGCACCGTAGTGCCTCGTCATCACGCCTCAGTGTTATGGCGCTCCGGATTTGCCGGGAGCCCCCACCTACACGCTTAAACCGGGACAAACCGTCGCCCGGCCAGCCTAGCCTTCTCCGTCCCCCCTTCGCAGTCACACCGGGTACGGGAATATTAACCCGTTGCCCATCGACTACGCCTTTCGGCCTCGCCTTAGGGGTCGACTCACCCTGCCCCGATTAACGTTGGACAGGAACCCTTGGTCTTCCGGCGAGCGGGTTTTTCACCCGCTTTATCGTTACTTATGTCAGCATTCGCACTTCTGATACCTCCAGCATGCCTCACAGCACACCTTCACCGGCTTACAGAACGCTCCCCTACCCAACAACACCTGAGTGTCGCTGCCGCAGCTTCGGTGCATGGTTTAGCCCCGTTACATCTTCCGCGCAGGCCGACTCGACCAGTGAGCTATTACGCTTTCTTTAAATGGTGGCTGCTTCTAAGCCAACATCCTGGCTGTCTGAGCCTTCCCACTTCGTTTCCCACTTAACCATGACTTGGGGACCTTAGCTGGCGGTCTGGGTTGTTTCCCTCTTCACGACGGACGTTAGCACCCGCCGTGTGTCTCCCGTGATAACATTCTTCGGTATTCGCAGTTTGCATCGGGTTGGTAAGTCGGGATGACCCCCTAGCCGAAACAGTGCTCTACCCCCGAAGATGACTGCACGAGGCGCTACCTAAATAGCTTTCGGGGAGAACCAGCTATCTCCCGGTTTGATTGGCCTTTCACCCCCAGCCACAAGTCATCCGCTAATTTTTCAACATTAGTCGGTTCGGTCCTCCAGTTAGTGTTACCCAACCTTCAACCTGCCCATGGCTAGATCACCGGGTTTCGGGTCTATACCCTGCAACTTAACGCCCAGTTAAGACTCGGTTTCCCTGCGGCTCCCCTAT
>NZ_JAQRFN010000067.1 GCF_028598555.1 Xenorhabdus anantnagensis | reverse complement strand
TGGTGGTGAATTTAACCTCACTAATAAATTCGATATTATTTTGGGGTGACTCATTACCCCATAAATCCCAGCCCTCGACTGTCTCACGGGCAAATAATTCAATGCGGGGTAAGTTGCCGTATAATTGCTTCAGCCTGTAGTGAGCTTCTCGCGGCTTTTGCGAATGTTCACCCAGACACGAATAAATAATCTGTTTCACGCTGGCGCTTTGTCGGGGTAGTCCATTACCCCGAACAGCGATCAACATATCTTCTGAGTTACTACGGGTGTAATTACCGCCGTTCATCCGTGTTTCAGTATTCAGCAGTTCCATGAAATCCCAGCTATCGAGCAAACTTCCTTCTTGAATAGCTTTATCTATGCGATCCATCGCCAGTTTATTGAGTTTTACCCACGTGAATAATTTCATCGTTTTGACCGTAAATCTCCACGCCTCAGCTAATTTGATTGCCTCCAGTGTAAAATTCCCCGTATACCACATGGCGAGGACGGAGTTTTTAGCGGCTATTTGTTCGATGGGTAATCGGGTGAGGGAATAAAAATCGGTGGTAGTGTAGTGATTGTTGGCTGCTCCGTTGCTGGCTGCATTATTATATTGCCACGGCGGATCAGCCAATATGAGGCTATATTTTTGCTCCATTTCTCCGCCTATCCCGCTCATAATCCTCCCCGCACTCCTTGCTACAGAATGCCCCATATGTTGCCGGTTCTGTCTCACACCATCGGCACATCCCGTTGATGCTGGTTAATGCTGGTTGCCGGTTCTGGAGGGCGTGAGATACCGTCAACTCAACGATATCGTTAGCTGTGTCGATAATATCCATGATGGTTCTCACTATATGATGGGGTGGCGGTAGAGGTAGAGGGGGAATGCATCTTTATATTTATCCAGAACCTCACCAATAAATCCATCTCCACTGCGATAGAAATGACCGACCAGCTCCATATTTTCATATTCAGCGAGTTTCTTTGCGGCTTCACAGAGTTTTAATAATTCATCGCAGTTAACTGTAATTTCATTTCCGCTATATGTTTTTGCTACATTAGCGGCTACTTTTAATCTGCTTGCTATATCGTCCACGGTATTATTTTTAAATTCATTGATCATTATTATCACCTATATATTTAATTTTACCTGTCAATATTCCATCAATTAGTGTGCGCATTTCCCAGCACCAATAGAACGTCTCAACATAAACAGATAATTCTCCATAGTCATGTTGTTTGCGTTGAATAAATTTCTCTGCCGCTTCGCGGGTTAAATGTGTATTTACAGTTCTATAATCGCATTTCCAATAGAAAATATATGCGTCATCTAATACAGACTCTATGCATTTATATTTGTCTATATCATATAATTCGTCAAATTCAAACAAACATTCGTTTTGTGCGTAATTAAATATCGCCTGTTTCTGTTCATCGTCTAATATAGCTATTAAATCATCTGGGAAATAATACGATTCACAATCGTAATATATTCCCGCCTCGTCATCCTCAGAGCCGGTTACCCTAACTCGCTCTCTGACTGTAAATGATGGATACGCCGCGCCGTGCCAATCAACGCCCCGATATTCCAATCGTTTAACAAAATCATCCCATGCCTCACGGGATAATTCGCCACCGTCTGCCAGTGATGTAAAATCAGTCATTATTTAAATCCCCTGCATATATCTGAATTAGTTATTCCCATTTTTCCGTGATCATAATTTCTGGTAGTGATATAAAATATTTATCCCAAAACACATCGCAACGCTCACCAGACTCATAACAAATTATTCTATAGTCAGTGTCTGGATGTATTTTCAATGACCCGTTACAGATAGACTCGTATATTTCCTGATGGACTAACTCATATGTATCACTATCAATTACTGATCCATTTAGTGGTCTGATATAAACTGAAAACTCACCTCCTCTTGGATCACAGTCTAACTCTGCCCAAACAGTAGCCGCTATAATTTGCCTCCCCCCATCGAGATATGGCATTTTTATTTCAGAAATAGGGGTACCGTTCCATGTAATCCCTGCCCGTTCGTTTAGTGATTCAATCTCTTTTTGAGATGCTTCATATAGTGATCTGTAATCTGTCATCACCCAAACCTCCTGCATATATTGGTTGCTCGTTGGCACATCTCAGTATCAAACCAGCCGAAATGACATTGACTGGGACTAATTTCTAGCTGTTTTGCTAACCATCGGTACGCGTCCGTACGCGCCCAATTCCATTTTTCTCTGACGTAATCGAAATGCTGATGGGCTGATAGACGCGCTATCCGTGTCGGTTTATCCGCCAGTGACCCCATCGGAATATCCGTTTCAGGGTGAATGCTGACACGCGCACCACATGTCCAGCAGTGGTATAACCACGGCCAGCGGTTATCATGAATACGTTTAAATACGTTCAGGTGATGTTCAATCATCACGTGCCTGCCGCAATAACGGCAGTGCGTCGGAATGGGATAGGGGTCATTGACTCTCTGTACTGCTCTGGG
>NZ_JAQRFN010000066.1 GCF_028598555.1 Xenorhabdus anantnagensis | reverse complement strand
TAAAAATTGATCTCAGTGATGGCCGACTCAGAACTGAGTCTAACGGACGAGGCGGAACCGTATTAATCATTGATGATGATACCAAATGGCAACTGGAAGGAGACGGCAAGGAAATCATGCGCAATACCACTTATTTAGAGCGCGAGGATATTATTTCAGTGCTCAATGACCATTATCAGGATGAAGAGGTAACCGCATGAGACATTTCGATTGCAACCCCTGCGGCGCTCAGGATGAGCAGCAGGAACGGAAATACACGGACGAACAAATAGCCGAGCACAGGGAACTGGAACACCAGAGGGAGGTTTTGGGTCGGCATGGATTGCCCGTCAGTGCTCAGGATTTTGCGGGGGATTTCACATGAACCTGTATCCCCGGCGCTCAACAGGACGTTTTGTGCCGAAAGACCCAGCAGAGAGACAGCAATATCTCAGGGAACTAGTCGCAGCCATCACCAGTCACACCGCTCACCCCGCAATGATGACCGCAACGGAACGCGTTAACGCAGAGTGGATATGGAACATCAACCACCTCGCCGCATTCAATCCCCCACTACCCCAGCACATGGCAGAGCAACGCGACGAACAGGAGCGGCAGGCGTGGCGGGATTATTACGAAAATCATCACACAGAATATGACCATTATCGGGGTTATTCACCGACCCGCCGTGATGGTGGTATCTGGACAGGAGATTAAAATTGACGATTTATAGAGTAGTAGACACAGAAACATGTGACATGGACAGTGGAATTGTTGAGATAGCCAGTATTGATGTCGTGGATAACGTCATTGACTACACCACCCAGCAATCCCATTTCGTAGACCCTCAAAAACCCATCTCAATTAGCGCAATGGCTATTCACCATATTACCGATGAAATGGTCGCTAATTCTCCGCTAATAAATGATGTCATTGATAAATACAAAGGGGCTGATTTTCTGGTTGCTCATAATGCCGCTTTCGATTCACACATGATGCCGGAGATGGACGTACCGTTTATCTGCACATTGAAATTAGCCACGCGTTTGTGGCCAGACATGGAAAGTCATAGTAACCAATATCTACGGTATGCACTCAAACTGGATGTTTTTGTACCGGATGGGTTACATGCACACAGGGCGCTGTATGACTGCATAGTCACAGCCGCACTATTTAAGTGTATCAAGGATGAGTCAGGTTGGTCTGATGAGGAAATGTTGGAAATTAGTCACCAGCCCTCATTACTGTACAAGTTCAGGTTTGGCAAGCACAAAGGCATGACATTTGAAGAGGTTTGGCAAACTAACCCCAGCTATTTTGCATGGCTATTAAAGCAGCCTGACATTGATCCTGATATTGAATTTACCATCAATTATTGGTTAGCGAGGTAATCATGAAATTTGCTAAAGCAATGCGAAAACAAGCCAAACTGAGACTGGCCTTAACTGGCCCCAGTGGTTCAGGGAAAACCTATGGGGCATTAACTATAGCTAAGGGACTAGGTGGCACAACGGCGGTTATCGACACAGAAAAAGGCAGCGCATCACTCTATTCTGACAGATTCAACTTCGATGTTCTGGAATTAGCCCCGCCATTCACACCAGAGAGATTCATTGAGGCCATCAACGCCGCTCAGGATGCTGGGTACGACAACCTAATAATTGACAGTATCACCCATGAATGGAGCGGTACGGGTGGCTGTCTGGAAATGCTGGATGGATTGGCTAAGGCAAAATATCGAGGGAATACGTGGTCAGCATGGAGCGACATCACACCTCGTCATAATAAATTTCTGGATGCGATATTGCGTTCAAACGTGAATATTATCGCCACCATGCGCAGTAAAACGGAAACTGCACAGGTCGATAATGGCAACGGGAAAAAGCGCGTT
Organism: Xenorhabdus anantnagensis; assembly: GCF_028598555.1. GTDB lineage: Bacteria > Pseudomonadota > Gammaproteobacteria > Enterobacterales > Enterobacteriaceae > Xenorhabdus > Xenorhabdus anantnagensis. Next base: position 653 of record NZ_JAQRFN010000066.1, on the reverse strand, counting down.
GATAAATTGGGTATGAAATCAGAACAGCGCGACGGTGTTGAGTATGAATTTACTACGGTTCTGGATTTGAACCATGAAACTCACACCGCCACAGCCAGCAAGGACAGAACAGGGTTGTTCAGTAATGCTGATTTCACCGTCATTGATGAGGGAACAGGTAAACGATTAATGGACTGGCTGAACGATGGAAGAAGTAAAGCTGAGATAGATCTGACTCACTTTACTGAAAGCGCAGGAAAAGCACAGAGCATAGATGAATTAAAAGCCGCGTTTGCTGAGGCCTATAAATCGCTCAGGGATACGCCGGAGCAAGGGAAAGCGCAGGAAATATATGAACTCAGGAAATCAGAGGTGGCATAAATGGCACAACGTGGAGTTAACAAGGTCATTCTGGTTGGTAACTTAGGCCAAGACCCCGAAGTTCGCTATATGCCGAATGGCGGTGCAGTCGCCAACATTACTCTAGCAACGTCTGAGAGCTGGCGTGACAAGCAAACCGGTGAGATGAGAGAGAAAACCGAATGGCATCGCGTAGTGATATTCGGCAAATTGGCAGAAGTCGCCGGTAAATACTTGCGTAAAGGTTCTCAGGTTTATATCGAAGGTGCTTTACAGACTCGCAAATGGCAGGATCAGAGTGGTCAAGATCGTTA
>NZ_JAQRFN010000065.1 GCF_028598555.1 Xenorhabdus anantnagensis | reverse complement strand
GCTATACGCGTGTAAATAGTTGAATATTCGAGGCACTTCGCACTTTGCAGTTGATTTCCTTTACAAAACGTTACAATCACGAGATAAATAGTGCCGCACTAAAACGGCGAAGCCCCCAACCGTCGTGGGGACAGTCAGGGGCTTCTAAATCGTCTAATACCACTCCAAGGAATATAGACATGTTAAGTATACCACTTAAAGAATCGAGTAACACAATTAACGTTCCATTTCATGGCACCGATCTATATGTCGTTAATTATAACGGTGAGCCGTATGTACCGATGAAGCCAATTGTTGAAGGCATGGGTTTAGCTTGGGGCGCTCAATTTGTTAAGTTAAAACAACGCTTTAGTAAAGGTGTTTCGGAAATCGAAATACCTACCAAAACAGGCAATCAAGATATGACTTGCCTAGCCCTTCGTAAACTTGCTGGCTGGTTAGCAACTATCAGCCCTAATAAAGTTAAAGCGTCAATTCGTGAGAAAGTTATCCGTTATCAGGACGAGTGCGATGATGTGCTTTATGAATACTGGACTACGGGTGAGGTTAAGGCGAAAGCTCCAGTAAAGCAGCCACCAAATTTCAGGTACATCATAAATATGGAAGTTTATGATACTACACTCAATAAGACTGAGGTCTTTACAGGTGGAACGGAGACACCTAGAGAAATTGTTAGCGGAGTAGCAAAACGATACGGGTATTACATTGAAAATATGCTCTCACTGCCAATCAACGCATTTTAACCCCAAGCCACGGATGGCTAAAGTTTGTTACTGCTGTATAAAAATCGTATTACGCCATCTCACAAATCAAGCAATTTCCGATCAACATATAAGCTAAATTGATTTAGTATAGACAGCCACACATTTTGGTGTAAGTGCTCTAAAAGCTAGACAAGATAAAATAATGGAGTACCCAACTGAGATGTCTAATTATTTGCAAATGGTATAACTAACTGGTCTACAAATGAAATTAATAGGATTTCACGGTACTGATGCAAATAATGAAGCATCGATATTGAGCGGAAATTTCAGAGTAAGCGCTAAAAGTGACGAATGGCTTGGGACTGGAGCTTATTTTTTTATTGAGGGACTCGGCGATCCAGAGCATAGTGCGGTATGCTGGGCCAAGTTACAATCATACGACAAAGTTAAAAAACGTTATAGATATACTCAATTTTCTGTAATAAAGGCTAAAATCAGTATAAGCAACCCACTGGATTTAGATTCCCTACAAGGGAAGAAGGTATTCAATTATTTTAGAGATGAAATGATTGGCATCATGAAACAAAATAACATCTCAGCAACTGAGTCCTTTAGGAATTCACTTAAAAATGATTGTGAGATATGCAATTATATAGCAAAAACAATAGGTTGTGATGCTATTATTAGAAGTGAGTACATTAAACTTGACCTGTGGTCAAGAAAAAATGTGTATAACTCAAGGATTCAAAATTGTACAATAGTTAGCATAAGGGAACCATCCCAGTCTATTGACAAAAATTCATTGACTGTTACTCAACGAGGGAGGGTGATATGAAAAGTCAAATGCAACTAGCACAAGAGGCTATTGCTCGTCTGAAATCGATGAGTAGGCAAGAACTTCTGTCTGAACTTGTAACTGCTGGAATTGCAGAGGAAAGATCTCCTTTTGCTTTTACTGAGTTCATGGTTTTTCCCGATGTCAAAGGTGATATCGTAAGCTACTCCAGCAAAGAACATGAATTGTGCCTGTCATTCTAATTATGGATGAACTATGAACTTTAATATCGTAAATATAAAGGCCGCTCATATCAAACTGGATGAAGTTGGCGATCCTGAAACCCCCAAGAAAAATAACATACACTTAAAAAATACATTGTTACTTGATGAAAGTGATAAGTGTAAAGCTATTCTAAGTGCTAAGGTTAAGGTTACAACAGAATCTGGCTTCTGTGTCGAATTCGATTACTTATTCACTTTGTTATTTGAGAATGAGTTCAACATGGAACAAGAGGAAGATTTTTGGAGTGAAAACACCGTTGACTCGGTGGTTTATCCATATATTCGGGCGTTTATTTCTAACTTAATGAATCTTTCTGGTTATCAAGCGGTTAATCTGCCAATCATGAAATTCTAACCAACCCGCCCTGTGCGGGTTTTTTCATACCCAAATTCTAGCCGCCTCGTGCGGTTTTTTTACGTCCAAAAATGAGGTGCCTATGTTTGGAATGCCAGACCTGCCCAAAATGCCCGATATACCCAACTGGAAGGGAATTCCTAACGCCGCAATGGATGCGGGAATTAGTCTGGGCGGTGCAGCATTGATAAATACGCTGTTCGGCAATTACTGGGGGATATTCAATCAGTATGGCATCCCCCTTCTGCTTGCTGATAACGTGATATCACTGCAATACCAGAACCAGTATCGGGTAGTGAGTGCGCCGATAGAAAACGGTTCATTTGCGACTTATAACAAAGTTAGCGACCCGTACAAAGTCACTGTACAACTCACCAAAGGCTCAGGCGGAACTTTGGAGCGCGGCGCTTTCTTGGCGCAACTGGAGATTTTGGCAAAAAGCACGTTGAA
>NZ_JAQRFN010000064.1 GCF_028598555.1 Xenorhabdus anantnagensis | reverse complement strand
TACAGGTGATTGAGCGCCTGCGTGCCGCTGGCTGGCAAACAGAAGTACGTCAACTGTTTCGTCAATCCAGATTGTCCGAATTCAGTAAAACCTTGAAGGTGGCCTCATCACAGCCCACTCAGCAGTTAAATAACGGCATCCCAACGGGCACGACGCAGATTACACCGTCTATGTTGCCCTTGGTGGATTTGCAGCAAGCAGACATTGATCTGATTTGTCAGCAGGTCGAAGGTGGAAGTGCGAATATCCAGGATATTTATCCCTTATCACCGCTGCAAGATGGCCTGTTATTCCATCACTTGCTGCAAAACGAAGGTGACCCTTACCTGCTGGTGAGCCAACTGGCTTTTACACAGAGTGAAACGCTGGATAGCTTTTTGGCCGCGATGAAAAAGGTGGTCGCACGCCATGATATTTTGCGCACGGCGATCATCAGTCAGGTGAGCCCCGCAGTACAAGTTGTTTACCGGGAAGCAACGTTATCGCAGGAGGAACTTGAGTTCGCTGCCGCAGAGGGGCCCGTCGTTGAACAACTGCGCCAGCGTTTTGATCCCCGCAAAATACGCCTTCCGCTCGAGCAAGCCCCTTTGTTGCATTTGGTGATTGCGCGCGATGATGAACATCAGCGCTGGATCTTACTGCAATTGATGCATCACTTAATTGGGGATCATGCAACGCTTGAACTGATGTTGCAGGAAATTCGCCTGATTATGGCTGGGAGAGAGCAAGACTTGTTGCCGGTTGTGCCTTATCGCCAACTCATTACCCAGTTGAAAGAAACGAGTCACCAGGAAGAGCAAGAAGCGTATTTCCGACAACAGTTAGCCGATATTACGACGCCGAGCCTGGCCTTTGATATTGAGGATATTCAAGGTTCAGGGGAGAACATTGAGGAACATTATCAGCCTTTGTCGAGCGAACTTAATCATCGCTTACGTGAGGCAGCTCGTCATTGCGGGGTGAGTTTAGCCAGCTTATGTCATCTGGCCTGGGCCAGAGTTATCGCAGCAACCAGCGGCCAATCCGCTGTGGTGTTCGGTACTGTGATGTTAGGACGCTTGACGGCAGCAACCAGTTTTGCGCAGAGTATGGGCTTGTTTATTAATACACTGCCGCTACGAGTAGATATTGATGCTCGCTCTCTCAGACAGGGTGTGCAGGATATTCACCAACAGCTAGCGAGGCTGTTACAACATGAACATGCTTCTCTGGCGCTTGCCCAGCGCTGTAGTGGAATTGAAGCACCGGCACCGCTTTTCAATAGTTTGCTGAACTATCGTCACAGTAACGCCACCACCTCGGTGTTTAACCACACCACCGACTTTATTCCGGGTGTTAAATGGTTAGAAGCGATTGAGCGGACTAATTATCCGCTCGCGATGGCGGTGGATGATTTCAATAATAGCTTATCGCTAACGGCACAAGTTCGGCAGCCCCTTCATGCTGAGGCCTTATGTACCTATATGGTCACGGTATTGGCCGCGATTGCTGATGCTCTGATAGCACATCAAGATATTGTGCTAAGCCAACTCCCTGTGGTGCCGATGTCAATGTGGTCGCCACGTATCCCTGCTATGACCATTGCCGCGGATCAGGGTACGCCTTCCATCGTGGCGCAGTTCGAGTCACGGGCCGCCAGTACGCCAGATGCCATTGCCCTGCACTCCCCGCAGGGCACCCTAAATTATCGCGACCTGAATGAGCAAGCCAACCAGCTAGCACACCACCTGCAAACCCTCGGCGTGGAGGCCAACAGCCGGGTGGCGATTTGTGTGGCGCGAGGTCTGCCGATGGTTGTCGCGCTGCTGGCGATATTCAAAGCCGGCGGGGCTTATGTTCCGCTGGATGCCGATTATCCGGTAGAGCGCCTGGGCTATATTCTGGCGGATGCCGCCCCCCTTCTTCTGATTGAAGACCGCTATGGTCACCAGGCGTTAAGCCAGGCAGAGGCCCTACCTGAGGTGAGACGTTTACGGTTAGATGCCGACGAACCGGCCTGGCACGATGCGGCCAGGAGCAATCCGGTTGCGCCGGTGGGTGCCAATAATCTTGCCTATATGATTTACACCTCTGGCTCAACCGGGAAACCGAAAGGGGTCAGGGTGCTTCATCGTGGTTTACTCAATCACACGCGCTGGCAGCATGAGGCGTTTGCTCTGACGGCCGATGACCGTTTTCTCCAGCGCACGTCCATCAGTTTTGATGCCTCCGTCTGGGAGCTCTGGACACCACTGACGTTGGGGGCCTCCCTGTATGTCCTGCCGGGCGAGGTGCAACGAGACCTGTCAGCCCTGCCTGCATTACTGGCAGCCGAACAAATCACCGTCCTGCAGGTGGTGCCTTCGATGCTCACTAACCTCCCTGACCTGTCTCAGGCGGGGGTCAGTTCCCTGCGCTACCTGTTCAGCGGCGGTGAGCCGCTGTCGGGCAGTCTGGTCAACCGCTTACTGCCGCTGGTGAGTGAGGCGGTTGTCAATCTTTATGGCCCAACAGAGACCACGATAGATGCGACCTACCATGTGATGCGCGAGGCGGTGGACGAGGGCTACCAGCCTATTGGCCGCGCGATAGCCAATACGCGGTTGTATGTCCTGGATGAGCAGCAGCAGTGGGTGCCGGAAGGGGCGGTGGGCGAACTTTATATTGCAGGCGAGGGGGTCAGTGAGGGGTATCACGGCCGTGCGGAACTGACCGCGGAAC
>NZ_JAQRFN010000063.1 GCF_028598555.1 Xenorhabdus anantnagensis | reverse complement strand
AACCGTCAATCAAGCGAAAAATGCGGTGCCAAATAGTAGGAAGGTGAATGAAAAATCTCTAACGGATGATATAAATCTGAATGCAGTGGATGTTGGTGCATTTTCGAGAGGTGCTACAACTTTTGTTCAAGGAGAAAATGGCGTACCGTGGAATGCTGCATCCGGCTCTTATGTTGCTCAAAGAACAGGAGATTCTTTACTTATTGTTCATTTTAATGTGGACACCGGTAGTACCCCTGCTCTTCAATTAAAAACCATATATAGGAACAATGGAATAGCGTATCGTTCAGCCAGAGATGATTTTGGATTTGAAGAACCTTGGACAGAGTTCTATACCACTAAAAATAAACCAACAGCTTTTGATGTTGATGCTGTTTCTTCATCACATGGGGGAACATTTCATGAGCATGTCCGTTTTGACAAAAACGTTATTGTAGGCAACAACGACAATTCAGACATGAAGTTAATCTCTAATGGATCAGCAGTATCACCCGTCCATATTCAAACATGGGGTAATGCTGCACAAGGTGGGAATAGATACACAGTATTGGAAGCTGACGACAATCAAGGATGGTTATGGTATAGCCAGAGAATAGATAATGGGGAAGTACATTTTGCAGTAAATGGAAAAATGTTGCCTAACAATTATGGTAACTTCGACAGTCGCTACCTACAGCATCATCAACAAAACATCCCCGTAGGTGTACCTTTACCTTGGTCTCATGCAAATCCACCTGATGGTTATTTTGAATGTAATGGGCAACAATTTGATAAATCCCAATATCCCAAATTAGCAATGGCATATCCCTCCGGTACTGTACCAGACTTGCGTGGTGAATTTATTCGTGGGCTGGACAATGGGCGGGGAGCAGATCCAAACAGGGGAATATTAACGCACCAAGAAGGTACTATCATTTCAGGCTTAGATGATAACGATACAGGGGATATTAGCTCTGTTGGCTCTCCTGCTGTTGTATTTGGTGATCCCATGACTGACGCACAATGGGCAAATATTAAAGGAAAGAAATGGATATCTTTGAACCGAGATGGTATAGAAAACCGTTATGACTGGTGGGCCTATGTATCAGCTCGTCCCCGTAACATCGCATTTTTATATATAGTGAGAGCAGCATAATGAAATATACAACAGATATTAATACACCAAAATTTGATGAAAATGGTTTTGCAACTTCTAATGGTTGGGTGATGGTTTATCGGGCCAATACCGAGACAAGAGAATATATTTGTGCAGATATGGAACGCACTGTTATTGGTATTGGCTTGTCCGCTGGTGCTTATTTGGATTCACCTGAATTACCTGATTCGGCTGATATTGCTGTTTGTCGCAGCATAGATGAAAAATCATGGATTAATGTACCTGATTTTCGTGGAAAAGTTGCCTATCACATTAAAACCCAGCAATCTCAGAAAATACAATTAATGGGAGAATTACCTTCTGAATTGACCTTACGAGAGCCTAAAACATCATTCGATAAATGGAACGGTGAACAATGGGTAACAGATGTTATTGCACAGAAACAACATGACTTACAAAAATTGGAAAGTCAAAAGCAGTCATTATTACATGAAGCTGAAAAAATAATTATTCAGTTAGGAAGGAAAAAACGGTTAAATATGACATCTGAGGACGAAATTATTTTATTAAATAATTGGGAAGTCTATAGTGTAAAATTGATTGATATGGATATTTCAGACATTAATGAAATTGACTGGCCCAAAAAACCAGAATAAAAAACAGGGGCACTATGCCCCTGTCATTATTTTGGCTGTACTGGCCATTCTATATCTGGTGCAACATTACAATCAATTCGATTAAGTATTACCCTATATTTTCTCCATTCAATTAACGCAGATTTTTCCGCATTTGTATTAATACCTAGATCAACAGCGTCCTGAAGAGGTGAAATAATATCTTTGGCATATTCCATTAATTTTATTTTTTTTACTTCTGCATGCTGACACAGTTCCTCTTGAGTTGGAGGAGGGATATCTGCCCAAGCAGGTAAGCCATCATCGCCAGCAATACGTACTTTACCTTTAGGAGGCATATTTCCAGAAAAATCACTAAAAATACTCTCATCAACTTCAATAACATCATCTGGCCATGAGCCTGCGTTGATATAATCTTTTTTCAATTCATAGGGATAAAACGCATTATTTTTAGCACTATAATAATAATTCATATGTTTTCTTAATATCCTATTGCGAACCAATGAAATATAGCTTTGTATTGGAAGTCTTTATCATTTTCTGGAACATCACTTGCTAATTTGAACTGTTTATTATCAATAATACATCCATGAACACCAAGCATCTGTCCTCCCAAGCTAGCTCTATCAAGATGCCCCATTGCTGATAAGTGAACACATCTATTAGGAAAGGGGGTTGAAAACGAATATATTTTTATATTATTATCATGTAAACCCTGAACTTCTCCCCACTGATAAATAATTCCTGTGTCACCACATTTCCACCAACCATTAGGCTCTTTTTTGGCAATGTTTCTAATGGATACAAGATCATCTTCCGTTAATATTTTCTTTTGACCTTGAAATTTTCCATGTTCATCAAACGCATAAGTAGATATATAAAACCTACTTGAATCACTTCCATAGGAAAAAGATATACCTCTTGCATGTTGGGGACCTTCAACATTTGGATGAGCAACATGAATTGCTAATCCACCAAGATTATCAACTCCATTAGGTCTTAAAAAGCCTGAACGTCCTAAATGGCGTGAACTGGGGTCATCAAGAAAATTTGCAGCCTTAGTTAAAATATATCCTGATGTTTTGGTATTTGTATTTAATTGAATAAAACGATTATTAGATTCAGATCTTGTGTAAGCACCAACAATCGCAGCAGTTGGTTTATTACCTTCATGATAGACTTGATGCCCTCTAACCCGGAGATTAGCAGAATTAAGACTCATCCATTCAGTGGTTTGACCACCAGTGAGGCTATGCTGCCATTTAAAATGTTCGTTACCATTATCCCCCGTCCTAAACCACATATAGGAGTCGGTATCACCATCTCCAGTGTTTTTAAAACCAATACCAGCGTAGTCAGTGTTTCTGCGCCAAGCTATCTCAGTGTCAGTAGAAATAGCTATGTTTCCTGTCACCTCTCCCCCACTGCGTTGCAATGCGCCTTCCGCTTTGGTCATGGTT
>NZ_JAQRFN010000062.1 GCF_028598555.1 Xenorhabdus anantnagensis | reverse complement strand
ACCATTGAAAATATGATGCCCACCTGTCGTAGCTGCAATATTTATAAACACAGTGCAGATATCGAAACATTCAGACGAGTGATCACCAGAGAATTACAAAATTCAATTAACAGAACGCAATGCCTGAGAACAGGGCAGCGGCTCGGCATATTGAAATTAGATACCACGCCGATAGTGTTCTGGTTTGAAACATACACGGAGAATGTAGAAAATGGCAAAGGCAAAAACGCCGAAGCCGAAGACCTGTAAAATCTGCCTCATAGAATTCACGCCATATCGATCCACTCAAAAAGTCTGTTCAGTTCCCTGTTCAGCAAAATTTGCGGCAATAGAGACTGAGCGCAAAGCAGAGAAAGCATTGCGTCACCAGCGGTCTATTGAGCGTCAGGAACTGAAAGCCAGAAAAGAAAAACTCAAGACAAAATCAGATTGGAATAAGGAAGCACAAACCGCAGTCAACAAATACATATTCTGGCGCGATTATGGTCAGCCATGTATTGCCTGTGGCAAGGCGCTGAATTATGGGGTGAGAGGTGGGGCAGTTGATGCGAGTCATTACAGGTCAAGAGGTTCGGCATCACATCTAAGATTTAATCTGTTCAATATTCACGCTGGTTGCGTCCAATGCAACCGAGACCTATCAGGGAATCTAATCCCGTACCGCATAAATCTAATTGAGAAAATTGGCGAAGAGCGAGTTACTCAATTGGAACATAACAACGAACCCCGCAAATTCGATATCAATTATCTCAAACGAGTGAAACAAATATTCACTCGTCGTGCCCGATATTACGAAAAACGGCGGAAACGTGAGTACATGGAGGCCGCATGAACATAGTCTTTGATGATTTTTATGAGGCTATTGAGGATGCCAGACATAAAAAAGAGAAATACGACCGGGACTACAACATCATCCAGTCCAAAGACCGCGCTATTGTCGTCGGGGAAGTGATGCGCGGCGTCAGGGTGATGTTTAGCACTGCCCATGATAGGTATCACACAGTATTGCCGGAGGTGAGATGATACTGACTCGCTATGACAAAGCGAATTTGCCTGATGAAAATATAGAGCTGGCAATGTTGCGCGAACAAGTGAAATATAATCCAGAAACAGGCATCTTTACCAGTAGGTTGTGTAAGGGGGTTCGGGTAAAAGGATTCATGGATCATGGGTATATTGGAGTAAGCATCAACTCCAAAAAATTTAAGGCTCATCGGCTGGCTTGGTTTTACATGAATGGAGTGTGGCCTGAGCATGGAATAGACCACATAAACGGGAACACGTCTGATAATCGAATATTAAACTTAAGGCCTGCAACGCCAGAGCAGAATTCCCATAATAGGCGGTTAGGGAAAAATAATACTTCTGGTGCTAGGTGTGTAACTTTAGAGAGAAGAACGAAACGATGGCGAATACAGATAAACAGATTCGGACACAAGTTTTACCTCGGTAGTCATAAAAATAAAGATGAAGCAGTACAAGAGGCAAATAGATTTTTAAAACTAACCGATGGTGAATTTTTTAATTGTGTCACATCAAAGCATAACTTACCTCAAGACCAAATCGCACTTCTTGCCCTAATAAAGAAATCCAGAGATCTAAGCCCAATACATCCGCTAGAGCCTAATGACCGAGTATGGATTAACCACACCTTAAGTGCGTGGGGTGCATGGGCGTATGAGGAGCTGGATGATAAGAACAAGGTAAGCCCTATCGGTCGGTTTATGGAGTCTGTTTCTGGTCGGGGGGCCATAACAGCAGACGGCATAACGGCATTGATCGAAGGGCTGCACGAAAGAGGTTATCGTGGTGATGAGCTTATCAAAAAACTTTCGCAAATAATCGCAAATCTTAAGCATCGCTCAGTTCCCAAATGTTCTGATGAAATAGGGTTATTTGTGGATGATCTTCTGATAAGGGTTTTTGGAGATAAATCCCCACTACTCCGCGTGGCTGTTAACTACTATGTGTATGGGCACAGAATAGAAACCATTGCGCAATATTTATCGAGAATAGCCAAAGATGAATTAACAATACCGCAATCAAGAGACAGGGTTCGCTGGTGCATTAGAATAATTGAGGCAAAGATGCATAAAGCAATCAACTATGAACTGGATAATAGCAAGGAGATTGATGTAAATTTAATATGAGAAAAAATAATGTGAAATACTTGCAAAAAAATTATTTTTTAGTATATTTATGTTATCCTCCGCAGGTTTTTATGCTTGGAGGTTGTTAAACATGATTTTAAAGCCTCACTAACCCAGTGGGGCTTTTTCATTTCTACCCGTCGTAAATCCAACCCACCGTTTGATCACGGATAACGCCATTTGATAACGGATAGTGTTATTTGATCACGGATAACGAATTCAAGGCTGCGCATGGCGTGGCTTTTTTTTGCTCAGTTGTCAATGAATGGAATGCCCCTGATGACCGTTGAACAAATCACCCAAGAAAATATCGACCAACTTAAGCAATTATTCCCAGAAGTTTTTTTTGAAGGAAAAATCGACTTTGACGCTTTAAAAGCCGTGCTGGGTGAAGTCGTTGATGATTCAGATGAGCGCTATAACTTCACTTGGCAGGGTAAGGCTCGCGCACGTCAAATTGCCCAGACGCCATCAACCGGAACGCTGCGCCCTTGCAAAGAAGAGAGTGTGAACTGGGATACCACAGGGAACCTGTTTATTGAAGGCGATAATCTTGAAGTGCTTAAATTGTTGCAAAAGACTTATCACAAAAAGATAAAGATGATTTATATCGACCCGCCCTATAACACCGGCAATAACTTTATCTATAAAGACAGGTTCAATGATGCATCGGGTCGGCGCCATACAAATTGGCTGAATATGATATTTTCACGACTGCTTGTTGCTAAAAACTTACTTCATCCAGAAGGAATGATTTATATTTCTATAGATGATAATGAAGTCTTTAATTTAGTGAAAGTCTGTGAAGAAATATTTGGATACGATTTCGTTAAAATCATTGCGGTTAAAATGAGTGAAGCCAGTGGCCTAAAAATGGCTGGTGTCAAAAAACTAGGAACTATTCCAAAATTAAAAGAATATATTATTGTTATAAAACCGAGTGGTATCAATAATATTGAATTTACACCCATAAAGAAGCCCGTGTGGGACTCGGAGTATAATATATACTTGGATAATTTTAGTAGGGAGAATAGGGACTTTTATGACGCTATAAAAGATTCGGACGATCTTAGTGATGATCAGTTA
>NZ_JAQRFN010000061.1 GCF_028598555.1 Xenorhabdus anantnagensis | reverse complement strand
TAAACGGTGGCGCATCAAAACCACCGAATGGCGTGACCTCCGAACAATCCCAATGAATCGCACGTGGCGAATGTGGATAAATACCACAGGTATCTGGCTGCGTGCGCGTGGTGTTGTTATCGACATCAAGAATGGTGCTGGCGAAGTGGTTCTGTCAAAGCCCATCACCGATGAAGAGACGCACGAATATTTTGTTGGTCACTGGCTAGGCCGTGACGAGAACGGAGAGCGTGAGAAAACTAGGGATATGGATAAAGAGCGGATGCTCTACATGATGGAGAAACACGAACAATGGCGCATTGAGAAAGGCATTCCAATCATCATTCCAAACGACAGCGAATACATGAAACTGAAACAGGAGCAGGAACGGTGAGGTATTTAACATTCATCGGGTTTTGGGCGGCATCATCGCTAATGATGGGACTGGTGTTAGGGGGATAGGGTGGTAAAGTTTCGACAACGGAAATGTAAAGAATGCGGCGAGCGGTATGAACCAGAACGGCAATTACAAAATACCTGCTCAGTCCAATGCGCAATAGCCAAAGCCAAGAAGCAGGAACAGAAAAAACGAGAGGAGTTAGAGCGACGACGAAAGAAAGATAATGAAATTAAGCAGAAGTTAGCCCGCGACAAACTCAAAGCCCGCAAACTAGCAGTAAAGCCCCCGAATTACTTCAAAAAGCAAGCTCAGCAATCCTTCAACGAATTCATCAGATTAAGAGATCACCGCGAACCATGCATCAGCTGTGGTGAAATCAACCCACCTGATTTACATGGTGGGCAGTGGGATTGTGGACATTTCTTATCTGTAGGCTCGCATCCTGAATTGAGATTTGAAGAAAAAAATGCCTACAAACAATGCAAATCCTGCAATGCAGGGGCTGGGAAATTTGCACGTAAAAATTCAACTGTAAGTCAGCAATACGAAGAGAACCTAATAGCCAAGTTTGGGCGAAATTTAGTCGACTGGCTAAGAGGGCCTCGTGAGATGACTAATTACAGGAAGGATGACTTTATACGGATTAAAGACTATTACCGGGCAAAAGCCAGAGAGCTAAAACGGAAATTAGGTATCAAATCATGACTTGTAAAATTGACGACTGCAATAAACCTATCCGCTATCCAAAGCAAGGCGTATGTCAGATGCACTATTTCAGAATGATGAGAACAGGGAGCTACGAAAAGAAGCCAAAAGAAAGAGCCTTTAGAACCCGTAATTCTAGAGGGTATCAGATGTTGTACATTCCAGATCACCCTTTAGCCATGAAAAATGGCTATGTGTACGAGCATAGATACATCCTGTATCAAGATTGTTTCAACACTAATATCTATTGTGAAAAATGCTGTAAATCAATCTGTTGGAAATCATTACATGTTGACCACATAAATGAAAACGTAAAAGACAATCGCCGTGAAAATCTCAGGTTCTTGTGTAGTGGATGCAATGTCATGAGGACTAGATCTACTAGCAAGGAATATCAGCAAAAAAGAAGAGTAGGAATAACCTGTCATGGAATAACCCTAACTGCAACAGAATGGTCACGAATGCCAAATGTAATGGTTGCTGGTAACACCATTAGGTTGCGACTAAAAAAAGGCATGACACCAGAACAGGCCATTTATGGAGATAAGGCGACTCACAAGTCAATAAATGCACAAGGATATCAGCCCAAGTATAGGAATGCTTATGTAGAACAATGCAAAGAAAAACTCAAGAGGCTAAGAGCACAGGAGGCCGCATGATTTTCACCGACCTACTCGCAGCAGTAGAAGAGGCGAGATATCGATGTAGAGAAATGGGACGACCATTTGTTGTTGTTCAGCGACACACAGGAGACATGTCGGTACTCACTGAGCAATGGGTAATGCGAAAACAATTGCGGGTGATGTACTCGACCCGTCATGACAGGGTTCACATAGTATTGCCGGGGATAAGATAATGAATTTAGAGAGTGCATTAAAATACCATTTCGCGAAATCCCCTTCATTGACTGACACGCCCAAATCAACATCCAGTGAAACATTAACTAACACCGATGTTATGGCAGCATTTGGAATGTGTCAGAGTAAAGCGTCATTCGGCTATTCCGCGTTCTCTGGAAAGATGGGGATTAGCCAGAATGACAAGAAAAAGGCAATCAACTTGCTTACTCAATATGGGATGAGCCGATGCGATAAGGTGGCAGCCTTACGAAAGCTCAGTCCAAATATTAAAGTGAAAGTTGTGCAAATACTCGCAAAATTCGCGTTCATGGATTATTCGCGCTCGGCAGCTAGTGTTACTGAGTGTGAAAAATGTCGAGGCGTAGGGATTATTTACTCTAAAAAGGACGTGACAAAACATCCTGGCATTATCCGTGCTGATGGAACGATAGTCATTGAGCCATGGATTGAGAAAGAGCGAGTTGGTGAACTATGCCAGAAATGTAATGGAAAGGGAGTTATTTCATGTGCCTGTAAAGATTGCAAAGGGCGTGGAACGGCAGTTGATAAGGATGAAACCGAAAGACAAGGCGTGCCTGTTCGTAAAACTTGTGAGCGCTGTAGTGGCAGAGGTTATGAACGAATTCCAGCCTCAAATGCGTTTAAGGCATGTAGTGCAATATCTGATATCACCATTGATCAATGGAAAAGAGGTGCAAAGGCATTTTACGAAGACCTCATTCAAGAATGCGAGAGAGGAGAGACCAAGGCGGATAACATGTTAAAGAAAGTTACACGAAATTTTAACGATTTTTAATAAACACAAACGTTTTCGTTTGACAAATTACACTTTATTGGGTAAATTTGATTCTGATGATGGGATATTGCGTCTCATCAAGTAACAAGCCTCGCACTCGCGGGGCTTTTTGCTATTTACCCGTCGTAAATCCAACTACTGAAGAATTTGCAGTAGTTCAAAATCCCGTTTGATCACGGATAACGCCATTTGATAACGGATAGTGTTATTTGATCACGGATAACCAATTCAAGGCTGCGCATGGCGTGGCCTTTTTTTTGCTCAGTTGTCAATGAATGGAATGCCCCTGATGACCATTGAACAAATCACCCTGAACGACCCTGAATCCAAGAGCGCGGATATCACCCAAGAAAATGTCGAACAACTTAAGCAACTTTTCCCAGAAGTTTTTTTTGAAGGAAAAATCGACTTTGACGCTTTAAAAGCGGTGCTGGGTGAAGTCGTTGATGATTCAGATGAGCGCTATAACTTCACTTGGCAGGGTAAGGCTCGCGCACGTCAAATTGCTCAGACGCCATCAACAGGCACACTATGCCCTTGTAAAGAAGAAAGTGTGAATTGGGATACCACAGGGAACCTGTTTATTGAAGGCGATAATCTTGAAGTGCTTAAGTTGCTGCAAAAGTCTTATCACAAAAAGATAAAGATGATTTATATCGATCCGCCCTATAACACCGGCAAGGATTTTATCTATAAAGACAGGTTCAATGATGCATCGGGTCGGCGCCATACAAATTGGTTAAATATGATATTTTCACGACTGCTTGTTGCTAAAAACTTACTTCATCCAGAAGGAATGATTTATATTTCTATAGACGATAATGA
>NZ_JAQRFN010000060.1 GCF_028598555.1 Xenorhabdus anantnagensis | reverse complement strand
GTTTAACAGGTGCCCCAAGTTATTGAACACCCGTTGTTTGTTACCTGCTGATTTCTCACCTATACGCTCAAGTTTTGTTAACCATGATAGTCCGTCGTTGCTGTGTACGGTAGTTCTTGACCACTACAGATTGAAGCAACAGTACCACGGGGAGAACGAGATTATACAGGGCCTGACAAGGCAGGGACTAGGCGATATTCGGAACGGGTTAATCAGCACATTGCAGCAAGAACGCGATACCATGCAGAAAGATATTCATCAGGCACTGCAAGAGGAACTGAGAGAGCTGAATGGCCTGTTGAAAGACTATCGGAAGACCAAGAACGATTTACTCTCAGGTGTGTTGAAAAAACAGGTATTACTTCCGGCGCTGAGCGTGGTGTTACAGTCTTAGGCACTATCTTTCTGAGCGGCTGGGGAATGAGTACCTATCAGGAAAGCCGGCTTTCAGAAAATTGGAAGGCGATCACAGCCCAGAAAGAGATGCTGGCCCAATTGGAGAAAGGTACGGGCGGCGTGAACATAATTCAAAACAACGACGGGTTATTTATCGTGTTGCCGGAGGGGGCGAAGGTCGAAGACAATTGGACAATGGGCAACAAGAAAGCACTGAAGATCACGAGATAGAGTATGACCGAGCTGGAAACGCATTTATTGAATGCCTTGAAGCGGTTGGAGCAACAATTCAACGAGCAACACAGAGCCTCCGAGCAGGCGCACGCCGCCTTACAGACTATGTTCAATTGCACTGTGGAGGACAACGCCACGCTGTTGAAACAAGTGAACTACTTAAGCAATCGAGTGAACGAATTGACCGCGCAACTCCAGCAGTTCGAGAGTTTTTACAGGCAGAACAAATGCTAAAACAGCAGAAACTGGAACGAGCAGAACCAAAAAATAAACCCTATCATAGTAGTTATGGGCCAAGTAGGTAATTCCTAGAATATGTAAAAACCATTTTTGCGAAGATGTTTTTTTTCGAGAGTGATAATTACAAATTAGTAAAAAGGATCTTAAATAGATTTTTTTATGTCATTATGATCTCATTACAAATTTTCTTTTTTATATATTAAGTTAATATATTTTTATTTAAATTGAGATTTATGGACTAGTGAGAACATTCGTGCAGAAACTTGCGGTTCGAAATTTTAATTCCTCTATGCTACATAATTTTTTTACAAAAATGGTGAGTTATGAGAATCATGAGTGATGCTTTTCACTGTGCTTTATTCAGGAATTACAATTATCAGAACTCATTCTCGAAATTATGTTCTCGATTGCTTTTCTACTATGAGAGTTTTGATCATAAAAACAATGCAGTAGCATAGTAGCCCAACAAATTTTCACACGTTGCTATATTGTGTCATGTGACGCCAACAACAAGATGAAACCACAAGTTTCTGCACGAATGTTCCCGCTAGTCCAACTCTTATTATTAATGATCGCCTCCTTTTCCACCATGACCAGCAGTACCACCAATACCACCTGCATTTCCACCTGCACCACCATCACCTCCACCTTTACCTTTGCCTCCGTTTCCACCATTGCCAGCAGAGCTGCCAATACCACCTGCATTTCCACCTGCACCACCATCACCTCCACCTTTACCTTTGCCTCCGTCTCCACCATTGCCAGCAGAGCTGCCAATACCACCTGCACTTCCGCCATCACCACCTTTGCCTCCAGCAAAACTAACAGCAGAAACAGAAAGTGAAAGTGAAAGTATTGCAACTAATAAAGCTGATATTAATTTTTTACTTTTCATAGGAAAAACCTCATTATTTTAAATTAATTAATATGGTATTATAAATAAACCATTTTTCACTACAAAAAACTATTCTAATGCTCATTCCTTCCATAATTTACTATAGTTATCATCTCCTCCATTTTAATTATCTCTACCTCTTCCACCATCACCACCGTTACCTCCACGCCCGCCAATGAAACCTCCATCCCCCCCTTTCCCTCCATTACCTCCTTTTTGTCCAGTACCAGCATCCCCTCCTCTTCCACCATCACCACCCTTTCCGCCGAAGATACCGCCCTTTCCTCCATCCCCACCATTTTTTCCAGCTTGGCCATCTCCCCCTTTCCCTCCATCACCTACTAATGCACCTCCATTTCCTCCTCTATCTCCATCGGTTCCATTTCCACCATCTCCAAACCAACCTCCATCTTTTCCTATCACCGAGGCTGCCATTGAATTACTTCCTGAAGCAAAAAGTGAAAACATTGCAATAATAAAAATCGTTCTAAATTTTTTGCTTATCATAATTAATACTCCACATATTTATTGAATTATATTGCATCTCCCCCTTTTCCTCCATTTCCGGCTTTACTACCAATACCACTTGCATTTCCACCATCGCCACCATTCCCTCCACCGATACCTTTACCTCCTTTTCCACCTTTACCTCCTTTTCCCCATAACCATCCATCTACTCCATCAGCTCCATCAGCTCCATCAGCTCCATCAGCTCCATCAGCTCCATCAGCTCCATCAGTTCCATCAGTTCCATTAATCTCATTAGTTTCATTACCCTTATTAGTTTTATTATTCTTATTTATCTTATTGCCTTTGTTTTTATTATCAATTTTATTGTTTTCATTAACTAAAAGCAGTTCATTATTCTGAGATAATAATACTGTTGATGAACTGTGTGCATAAGAGATAGATATCATAAATATCGTCGATACTAGTGATATTCTAGTTAAAATTTCTTTTGTGTTCATATATTAATTCCTTAAAATTTATTTTATTCAGATAATAAAAAAACCTCAATTCTTTAAGATATGATTCTTTAAGATATGATAAGGATATTCATTTTTATATCATTCTTTTCTATATCTACTAGATTAAATATTACATTCTAACTATGTTTATCTCTATTTTTTTATTTGTCAATTCATTTTTCAATATAGAATAACTCGAGTTATTTAGGGGTTTCGGTTGAGTAGACCCGCCGGTTACCCAGACGGACCCCTCCTCAGAACCGGACGTGCGGAACTACCGCATCCGGCTCCCGACAGATCAGTGTCCCCACACATATTCAGCGAGTCCAGAGTATTGATCGGGTTTTCCATTTCGTTGGATAACCCAGCATTTTCAAGATCAGATTCCGCTTTTTCCACGTCAGTCGGCGACGGCCACCTTTACGGTTGAACCATCTATAGATTATTCGCATACTTTGGTAGATAAACTGCCCAACTCGTCTCTGGTTATCAGATATGCCGTGATAATTTATCCAGCCTCTGATCACTCTGATCACTCTGATGACGGTATTCAGGATTTGCCGTTTGTCGGTACTCAGATTCTTCCATAGAAAGTCCCTGAGTCCCTTCAATTTAGCGGCGAAACGGTCTTTTCGGCTGGTAAATTTCAGTCGCCAGAAACCCTTTCGCGTTTTCCCCCAATAGCAGGTAAATCCCAGAAAATTGAACGTTGGCAAGCGTTTTCCTGACTGGTTAGCTCGCATTGCCGCAATGTGACCCGCAGGAATTAATTGCGATTTGTCTTCATGCAACTCCAAGCCATACTTATTCAGTCTCTTAGGTAATACCTTGTAGAAACGTTTAGCTTCACTGGGATACTGGAAAGTAAACACCATGTCATCAGCATACCTCACCATCTCTGCCCGTCCATGGATATGGGAACGGCTGATTTCATCAAACCATTCGTCTATCACATGATGCAGATAGATATTGGCCAGCACCGGCGACAGGATTGAACCTTGCGGACACCCACGTCCATTGCTGGATGTCTCTTTACCCACTATGACGGGCGC
>NZ_JAQRFN010000006.1 GCF_028598555.1 Xenorhabdus anantnagensis | reverse complement strand
CGTGACTGGTATCGGCTGGAGCGTGATATCGACATTCCCCATTTTGAGCGCGCCGATGGCTGGTGGAACAACGGTGAAAACCTGTATATGAAGCACTATGCAGAAGCTGGCTTCACAGCGTGCAGTGGCGATTTGCAGGTGGGGGATGTGATTATTATGCAGGTACAGGCCAGCGAACCCAATCATGCTGGCGTATACATTGGTGAGGGGCTGATGTTGCACCATATGTACGGGCAACTCAGTAACCGTGTGTCCTACAGTGGCTATTGGCAAGATAGAACCGTGAAAACAGTCAGGTATCAGGAGTGAACAATATGAATACAGTACGCATAATACGGTTATACGGGATACTCGGTGCCCTGTTCGGGCGGGAGCATCGATTGGCGGTATCATCACCCCAAGAAGCTATTCGGGCGTTGTCTGTCCTTATTGACGGCTTTGAAAAGTTTCTGTTAACCGCTAAAGAGCGCGGACTGACTTTTGCCGTGTTCAGCGGAAAACACAATATCAGCCGCGATGAGCTGGAATTTTCCGGTGAAGAGGATATCCGTATTGCCCCGATGATTATCGGCAGCAAAAAAGCGGGGGTGTTCCAGACCATTCTCGGTGCGGTGATGGTGGTGGCCGGGGCGTTTATGTGGGCCACCCCGTGGGGGGCACCGATGGTGATGTCCGGTATCGGAATGATGCTGGGGGGCGTGGTACAGATGTTATCACCGATGCCGGGCGGACTGGCGCGACGGGAAGATCCCGACAATAAACCGTCCTATGCCTTTGGTGGCCCGGTCAACTCCATTGCGCAGGGGAACCCGGTTCCGGTGGGCTACGGCAAGCGTCGTATCGGCGGGGCCATTATCTCAGCGGGTATCTACGCCGAAGACCAGCAATAATCTTCATCGTTTTTCAGTCAGGTCGCTCAGGCGACTTTTTTTATGGGTGAACCATGGGACAGCATCTTATTCAGGGCAGCAAGGGCGGCAATGAAAGCCCCCGCACGCCGGTTGAATCACCGGATTCGCTGCAATCGACGTCGTATGCCAAAATCGTGTTAGCGTTGGGGGAAGGGGAATTCGCCGGCGGACTCGATGGCACCAATATCTTTCTGGATAACACGCCGATCATCGGCCCTGATGGTCAGGCAAACTTTGAGGGGGTGAAGTGGGAATTTCGCCCCGGCATACCCCATCAGGATTATATTCCCGGCATACCTGCGGTGGAAAATGAGCTGACCGTCGGGACTGAATTAAATGAGTCATGGGTCAGATCGGTCACCAATACCCAGCTGTCTGCCGTGCGCATCCGGTTATCGTGGCCGCAGTTGCAGACGCAGAAAGAGAACGGGGATACGGTGGGCTATCGCATTGATTATGTCATTGAGGTGGCAACAGATGGCGGAACTTATCAGGAAGTGCTGAAAACTGCGGTTGATGGCAAAACCACCACCAAATACGAACGCTCACACCGCATTGATTTACCCAAGGCGCATTCAGGTTGGCAGGTGCGTATTCGCCGCCTGACCCCCAAACAGACCAGCACCCGGATTGCCGATGCGATGGTGGTCGAAGCTATCACTGAGGTGATTGACGCCAAACTGAGTTACCCCGAAACCGCACTGTTATTCGTTCAGTTTGATGCTAAACAGTTCCGCAATAATATCCCGCAGGTCTCGTGTGAACCCAAGATGCGCATTATTCGTGTGCCGGATAATTATGATACGGAAAGCCGCACCTGTTCGGGCATCTGGTCAGGACAATTTAAATGGGCTTGGACAGATAACCCGGCGTGGGTGCTGTATGACCTGATGATCAATGACCGGTTCAGCATCGGTACGCGGGTGAAAACAGAAAACCTGAATCTGGCAAAATGGGATTTGTACCGGATTGCCCAGTATTGTGACCAGCCTGTCCCTGATGGCAAAGGGGGAACAGAGCCGCGTCACACCTGCAACGTGTATATCCAGTCACAAGAGGATGCATGGACCGTATTACGCGATATCGCGGGTATTTTCCGGGGCATGACATTCTGGGCCAACAACAACATGAACGTGCTGGCTGATATGCCGCGCGACATGGATTTTATCTATACCCGTGCCAATGTCCGTGACGGGAAATTTGTTTACGCCAGTTCCAGTGAAAAAACCCATTATTCCACGGCGATGGTGAGCTGGTCAGACCCACAGAACGGCTATCAGGATGCAGTTGCGCCGGTTTTCGATAACCGGTTAATCCGCCGCTACGAGGTAAAACAAGCCGATGTGACCGCGATTGGCTGTACCCGCCAGAGTGAGGCTATCCGGCGCGGTAAATGGGTGCTGTACACCAACGAGTATGACCGGATGGTCACCTTTACGGTGGGGCTGGACGGCAAAATCCCGCTACCCGGTTACATCATTGGGGTGGCGGATGAAATGTTTTCCGGTCGTGTACTGGGCGGGCGAGTCAATGACGTGAACGGACGCAATATCACACTGGACAGGGCGTCTTCGGCAAAAGTGGGTGAGCGGTTAATCCTGAACCTGCCATCGGGCACGGCTGAGGGGCGCACCATTCAGGCGGTCAACGGAAAGGTGATTACAGTCACCACCGCCTATTCAGAAACCCCAGCGGCTGAATGTGTCTGGGCGATGGATGCGGCGGATTTGGCTATCCAGCAATTCAGGGTAACAGGCATCAAAGAGGGTGAGGACGGCGTGTCCTTTGAAATCACCGCGATTGAGCATAACCCCGATAAATACCCCCATATTGATACCGGCACGCGCATTGACGAGCGCCCTATTTCCGTCATTCCGCCCGGCGTTCAGCCCCCGCCGAAAAATGTCACTATCCGTAGTCACTCGGTGGTCAATCAGGGGATTGCAGTTACGACATTGCGTGTGACATGGGAGGCGGTTGAGAATGCGATTGCCTATGAGGCGGAGTGGCGGCGGGATAACGGTAACTGGATATCCGCCCCCCGTACGTCAACGCAGGGCTTTGAAGTGCCCAACATTTACGCCGGACGCTATCAGGCACGGGTACGGGCGATTAATGCCTCAGAAATATCCAGTCTCTGGGCCAATGCCCCGGAAACGCACCTCAAAGGCAAAGAGGGCAATCCGCCCGCCCCACTGGGCTTTACAACCACACCGATTCTCTTCGGTATCCAGTTAGACTGGGGGTTTGCATCCCAGACCGACGATACGCTGAAAACCGAAATTCAGTACAGTCAGACCCACGACGGTGAGGGATTGATGTTACTGGCCGATATTCCCTATCCGCAGCGCACGCACACCATGCAGGGACTGGCAGCCGGGGTGGCTTTCTACTTCCGGGCACGGCTGGTGGATAAATCGGGCAATCAATCCCCGTGGACAGCATTTATCCGGGGGGAGTCGTCGACGGACACGCGCTGGATAGTGGAGGCAACCGGTAACGCGTTCCTCACCGCCGAAGCCGGAAAGCGGTTGCAGTCCCAGATTGACTATAACTCCGAAGCTGTTATGACCCCAGCGGACGGGTTCGGGCAGCGATGGGTTATATAGGACAATTTCGACGATGAGTGATTATGGTTTTGGTGTGTGGGACGAGCAGGGGCGGCAACGTAATACAGGTATCCGTCCTTTTCTTTACGCCGGGTTTATGAAACTGGCTAGCGGGCAGACAACCGGCGCACTCACTGTTCCCCGGGAGCCGATGAGTGAGGACCTCCGTTTGTCTTATGTTTTTATCTGCACACAAACGGGGTATTGGCCGAATGAAAAGCGCCAGTTTGTAGTGAAAGATAACCAAATCATTATTTCAACCGGGCGCAATGTGGCGGCTGAGGGCTGGCTGATTGCGTATTACACAGCGTGAGGATATATGGATTGGGGCGCATTTTTAACGACAAATGAAGGGGTGCCGTGGTGGACACCCAAAACAACCCCGCTTTCTTTTGTGCGGAAAATATCGGTCACAGTTGGCAGATCCCACAACAGAATAGACACGTACATTAACACAACCCACCCCTGCATGGCGTTCATGTGCGCGCATACCAGCAATGCCTTGTATGCACCTTATGGTGAACTCAGCGTCAATAACGGACGCTGGAATATTGCGTTATCAGCGCCGGAATCGCGCGCCCCGATGTTGTGTGACATTTATATTTTTACACTGGTTTATCCACAGCCTGTCCCTGACTGGGGGATTGCTGTCTGGGATGAGAATGAGAAATGTGTCATTACCAGTGATACAAATCCGCTGGCGATTGAAGGAGAATACAATACCAGCCAGCAAATGACATTGCGGGGGAAGAAAGCCATTCTGATGCAAACGACAGGCTGGATTAGTTCTACAGTCGATATGCCTGATGACCCATCCAGACTGCAATACAGAGACACCTCTGTTTCTGCGTTTTTCAACGGACAATCCACACAATTCATTCCGGCTGCCGTATCAGGTGCGACATCCCTGATTGTTGAGGTCAGGGTAGAAAATCTCACCAGCCCGTATATTGACTGCGCGCTTTACGATTAATATCTAACAGGAATATTGTAAAACCTGAGTAGCAACCCTTGGAATAATGCTGCCGGAATATGAAGATAATGACTGATTAAACGCGGGGATTTGGTCTGCTGTTAGAAATGGAAAATGTTTCTTCTTGTATCCAGTCATTGCGCCAGCTAAATCTGGAGCGGGATTATATTTAGCCCTACCAGTCACTATTGCATATTTAAACACTTCGCCACACCTGCGTCTTGCCTTGCTTGCTCTTTCCATGGCTCCACGCTCTTCAAACTGACGAATCACTTTGAGTAGAATCATTGGCTCTATTTCTTCTATTGTCATATGACCAATACTTGGCAGGATGTCGGCTTGAAACATGCTTTGCAATTCTTTTGCATATCTTTCAGACCAAACAGCTTGTTTGAATTGATACCATTCATTATATATGGCAACGAAAGTGTCTGGAGTTTCACTATCTTTCTGTTTTGGTGCTACAGGTATTAAATCCCCACCGTTAGCAAGAATAGATTTAGCTTCGGCGTGTTTTAATCGGGCCGTAACCAGTGAAATTTCTGGGTATGTACCAATAACATGGGTTTGTTCTTTCCCATTTTTGCGGTACCTAAAACGCCAAATTTTACTCCCTGCTTTCGATACAAAAAGAAATAAACCTCCACCATCAACAAGGCGATAGGCTTTATCTTGAGGTTTGGCTGATTCAATCTGCTTTATCGTTAACATGTGGGCATCCTAAGTGGGAATTAAAACCGATGCCCACAAATATGTCCACACTTTATTGGTATAGTCAAGTTATGCTGGGTAACAGTGAGTAACACTAATACTGCTTAAAATAAGGATTTTTTGAGAGAATGGTTACGGTGGGTAATGCGAGGTTACTTCATTCTGGCGCCCCCTGCAGGAATCGAACCTACAATTAGCCCTTAGGAGGGGCTCGTTATATCCATTTAACTAAGAGGGCAACGAAACACAGTATACCTGTTTTTCTTGTCAGAGATAAGGCATGACGAATCGTTTGCCTATATAATCACCACTCTTTTTGATTACCACTAATGAAAAATTGGAAGTATATTTAGCATATTTGGGACATTAGCTGGTTTGCAGCGGATGGTCGATGTCGAAAAATAATTATGTGGAGAACAATATGAAGTATCGTCTGAGCGGGGTTGCTCTTACAGCAGTTTTACTTGTGGGATGTGCCAGTTCATCGAACACGATGGAGCAGGGGCGTTCTGATCCGCTGGAAGGGTTTAACCGTGCTATGTTCAACTTTAATTATGATGTTCTCGACCCTTATGTTGTGCGGCCTGTTGCTGTTGCTTGGCGAAATTATGTGCCGATTCCTGCACGAAATGGCATCAGCAATTTCATGAGCAATCTTGAAGAGCCTGCCAGCATGGTTAACAGTTTTTTACGTGGCGATGTTCATGAAGGAGCAAAACACTTTAACCGTTTCTTTTTAAATACCCTTTTGGGAATGGGCGGGCTTATTGATGTTGCTTCCATGGCGAATCCTAACTTGGCAAAAGCAGATCCGATGCGTTTTGGTAGTACATTAGGACACTATGATGTGGGATATGGCCCATATGTTGTTCTACCGGGCTATGGCAGTTTCACATTGCGTGATGAAGGCGGTAACTTTGCGGATATGACTTATCCGGTACTGAGTTATCTTACTGGTTGGATGTCGGTAGGAAAATGGGTGTTTGAAGGTATAGAAACCCGTGCCCGCTTGCTGGATTCTGATGGTCTGTTAAAGAACTCTTCCGATCCTTATTTGATGATGCGTGATACTTACTTCCAACGCCATGATTTTATGGTCAATGGCGGTAAGTTGGAGCCAGAAAAAAATCCTAATGCGGCAAGCATTCAAGATGAATTAGATTCCATTGATTAAATATTCATAATCAAAGAAGGATAGCACCTGCTATCCTTCTTTAGATCACGGCATTCGGTTAGAACGTGTATTAGAACGTATAGTTAAAGTTCACACCGTATAACCATGCGGTCCCTTTGGAATCGAACTCATATGGTGTATTGAAACCTTTTTCCTGAATCTCTTCAGGCAGTTTTTCGCTAATATGTACTTTCTTACCGCGCATATAAGAAACACCAACATCTACAGAAGCATCTTTATTGAATGCGTAAGTGGTTCCTACACTAAACCAGAAACGATCTTGATCGGGAATTGAAATTGAGCGGTTTTTCGCTGGTACCGGGCTTTCATCAAAGGCAATACCTGTGCGGAATGTCCAGTTATCGTCATAGTAGTAAGTCGTACCTAGCGAGATACGATAAGCATCACGGAAACCTTCATGTTTATCAAATGCAACTTTACCTGTATCACTTCTCGTTGCTTTCAATTCTTTGAATTCACTCCAGCCTGTATACAAGAAGCTATAATGAATTGCCCATTGTGGCGCAACACGGTTATAACCTGAAAATTCCCACATATCAGGCAAATTCAGATCCAATTTACCTTTGACGGTTTCCCCGTTAGTACCACTTTCAAAGAGATTGGGTATGTATGGCAAATCGTTGCTGTAGTCCCCGCTCTTGAATTTAACTTTGACTTTTGAGCGGTAAGTCAGGCTATAACGGTTATTTTCATCATACTGATACAGAAGCCCTGCGTTCCAACCGTAACCCCAATCTTTGCCTTCTAAGCGGGCAGCTTCATCACTATCTGAGATTGAAAGGTGTTCAAGAGTTTTATTCCTAAGCTTTTTTCCTAATTCGTTTATTTGCTTAGTAGCCATTGGGCCTATTTCACCCATATGGCGAACGATCTTAGCATCGGCATATACAGCATTGACACCTAAGCCAAAGCTGAACTGGTCATTGAATTTGTAAGCACCGCTTAGGTTTAGGTTCATGGTCTTAAGATCTGTCTTACCACCAAGCAGGCCAGCAGAATAGTTATTGCTGAAATTAGTTGCTAAGCCGAAGTTGGAAGTTGCAGATGCGCCAACAAACCATTGGTCGTTGATCGGGGTAATAAAATGCAGATTTGGGATCCATGCATGTGGTGCGATGTTTTTAGCATCAGTGCTGTTCTTGGCAGGGTATGGAGACTCCCCAGTGATATCAACGTTTGGGTTAACATACACCAAGCCACCAGAAAACGATGGGCTATTAAATAAGGTCATGGCCGCAGGGTTACGACTCCCTACGGAAGCGTTGTCTGCAACGACACCTGCCCCAGAAAATGCACGGCCTAGTCCTGATGATGAATATTCATTCAATTGAAAACCGGCAGCACCAGCATTGGATGAGATAATTGCAACCGCCACTGCTAATGCTGAACGTGTAAACAGGTTTTTCTGGTTCATAACCAAAACCTCATTGTTTAATTATTATTAACATGCTACTCAAGTAGCTGAGAGCGCGGAATTGTAGATTCGGTTTGTCTTAATGACAAATCAGACCAGTGTACGAAGTATAGGCCTGATAATAGATTATGTTGCAATAATGTTTTCAAGATATAACTAAAATGATTGTTAAATTGGGACTTGCTTAACAAAAAATCGACAACTTGCGTTAATGAAATGTAAATGGATTTTTGTTGACGTGATGAGATCAATAAATAGTGAGATAAATAGTTTCAAATAGCACAAATGCTGGTTATCAATAGTCAGGAGAATGTAGAATTATTAGTAAATTTTTATTATCGGAGAAATAAAATGCCTGATGCAATTAACCGCTGTAATACCGAAGAAACCGCTGCTTGTTGCTGTGTTGATGTGGGAACAGTCATTGATAATGAAGATTGCACGGCTTCTTACCAGTGTTTTTTTGCTAGTGAACAAGAAGCTGAGTTAATGCTTAATGCATTGATAAAAAAAGCAAAAGAAGTGGAGTCTGATCCATGTGTTATACGCTATAACATTGAAGCGGTTGAGGGTGGAATGCAGTTATCTGTTGATTTCACTTTTAGTTGCCAAGCAGAAGCTTTAATTTTTCAGTTAGGCTTGCGTTAATTCCCCCTGAACAACAGTTTTCTCACTGTTTTGTGCTATGAAACAGTGAGAAAATTGCTTGTAATCGATTGTAAATAGCCGTCTTTTCTTTGTGTTTCTGTCGCATATTCTTCATTTAAGTTATATAAATTATAAATCTCTTAAAGTTGAGTTTGTTCTCATTTTTAGTTTATTCCTGTTTGATATTTTCCAACATTGCGTTAACAATGCATGATCAGGTCTGACCTCTTATGAGGTGAGTAAATATTTTTAATCAATTGATTTAGTTAATGATTAGGAGTTGCTATGGGGCGTTCTTCAACACAAGTAATAATGCAAAAGGAACGTGTGGCTATTGTCAGCGGATTGCGCATTCCTTTTGCGAAACAGGCAACTTTCTACCACGGTATTCCGGCTGTCGACTTGGGAAAGGCTGTCGTCAGTGAGCTGGTCATTAGGAGCGGTTTGTCGCCTGAGAAGATCGACCAATTAGTTTTTGGACAGGTTGTTCAAATGCCGGAAGCACCGAATATTGCAAGGGAAATTGTTTTGGGGGCAGGTTTAAGTGTGAATACTGATGCTTATAGTGTTTCCCGTGCCTGTGCGACAAGTTTTCAGGCAATTGCAAACGTGGCTGAAAGTATTATGGCAGGGACAATCAATGTGGGAATCGCTGGAGGTGCTGATTCTTCATCCGTTTTGCCCATCGGAGTGACTAAATCATTGGCTCGCACTTTAGTTGATATGAACAAAGCTAAAAGCCTCTCCCAACGAATAAAATTACTCAGTCGATTGAAATTACGTGATTTACTGCCTGTATCTCCTGCTGTGGCTGAATATTCCACGGGATTGAGAATGGGGGATACCGCAGAGCAGATGGCAAAAACTTACCATATCAGCCGCGAAGATCAGGATGCATTGGCGCATCGTTCTCATGTATTGGCAGCTAAAGCCTGGGAGCAGGGGCTTTTGAAGGAGGAAATTACATCGGCATATTTCCCGCCATACAGCAAGACATTGGCAGAAGATAATAATATTAGAAAAAGTTCAACTTTAGCTTCTTATGCCAAATTGCGTCCGGCCTTTGATCGTAAACATGGCACAGTTACAGCGGCAAACAGCACACCATTGACTGATGGTGCAGCGGCCGTGATATTAATGCGTGAATCGGTTGCCAAAGAACTCGGTATGGTTCCACTGGGGTATTTACGTAGTTATGCATTTTCTGCAATTGATGTTTGGCAGGACATGTTACTGGGACCATCCTACGCAACGCCGCTGGCACTGGATCGTGCAGGTATCACTCTGAATGAACTTACTCTCATCGACATGCATGAAGCGTTTGCAGCTCAAACACTGACGAATTTAAAAATGTTTGCCAGTGAAAAATTTGCTCGTGAAAAATTGGGGCGTGCTCAGGCAATGGGGGAAGTGGATATGGATAAATTCAATGTCTTGGGTGGATCAATTGCCTATGGGCATCCATTTGCAGCGACAGGAGCCAGAATGGTTACCCAGACATTGAATGAATTGCGTCGCCGTGGTGGAGGACTTGGGTTAACGACAGCTTGTGCCGCTGGTGGTTTGGGTGCAGCAATGGTATTGGAGGTGGAATAATGACTCAGGCTGAAAAAGAAACGGCTGTATCAGCAATGCAACCGGAGCAATCGGTATTCAGTTTTTCTGTCAGGGACGATAAGGTGGGAATTATCACCATTGATGTACCGGGCGAAAAAGTCAACACACTGAAAGCTGAATTTGTTGAACAGTTTTTAATGATGTTTGGAAAAGCGCAACAAGTTTCAGGTTTGAAAGGGTTGGTTATCATATCCGGTAAGCCAGATACTTTCATCGCTGGCGCTGATATCAGCATGATTGCTGGCTGTCAAACCCAGGAAGAAGCGACAGAATTGGCTGAGAAGGGGCAAAAACTGTTTGCGCAGATTGCTAATTATCCTTTACCTGTCGTGGCAGCTATTCATGGCGCGTGTTTAGGCGGTGGATTGGAATTGGCATTGGCTTGTCATGTGCGCATCTGTTCTTTAGATGAGAAAACACGTCTTGGTTTACCGGAAGTTCAGCTTGGTTTATTACCGGGTTCGGGGGGAACGCAAAGATTGCCCCGTTTGATTGGCGTCAGTGCCGCTTTGGACATCATATTGACAGGCCGTCAGCTTAAGGCAAGACAGGCGCAACGGTTAGGTGTTGTGGATGACGCAGTGCCTTTAGATATCTTGCTGGATGTTGCTGTGCAATGTGTTAAAAAAGGCACTGTAAAGCGTAAGCCATTGGCATGGTCGCAGCGTATGCTGGCAAGCCCATTGGGCAGGCCATTGTTATTCTCAATGGTTCATAAAAAAACGCGAGAAAAAACTCGCGGTCATTATCCGGCACCAGAGAAAATCATCAATGTAATTCGCACAGGTTTGGAAAAAGGTGCGAAGAAAGGTTTTCAGCTTGAAGCCAAGGTATTTGGTGAATTGGCAATGTCACAGGAATCAGAAGCATTGCGGAGCCTGTTTTTTGCTTCTACTACGTTAAAAAATGAAACGGGTTCTTCAGAGCAGCCTGCCGAGATCAAGTATGTGGGAGTTTTGGGTGGAGGATTGATGGGGGGGGGTATTGCCAATGTAACCATGACCCGAGGGAATTTGCCTGTTCGCATTAAAGATATTAATGAAAAAGGCATCAATCAGGCATTAAAATATACATGGGATCTCCTTTCTAAGCGAGTAAAACAGCGTCGTTTGAAATCAAGTGAACGCTCTCGTCAGATGGCTCTATTGACAGGAACCATGGATTACAGTGG
This sequence comes from Xenorhabdus anantnagensis, assembly GCF_028598555.1. Classification (GTDB taxonomy): domain Bacteria; phylum Pseudomonadota; class Gammaproteobacteria; order Enterobacterales; family Enterobacteriaceae; genus Xenorhabdus; species Xenorhabdus anantnagensis. The sequence continues at coordinate 173,293 of NZ_JAQRFN010000006.1, read as the reverse complement.
TTTTAAACAAGCCGATATTGTAGTCGAAGCTGTATTTGAAGACTTAGTATTGAAACGTAAAATGGTTTCAGAAATTGAAATGCATACGAAACCCGAAACTATTTTTGCATCCAACACCTCTTCATTGCCAATTCACAAGATTGCTGAAGTTGCAACTCGACCAGAACGAGTAATCGGCCTTCATTATTTTAGCCCTGTAGACAAAATGCCGTTGGTAGAAGTCATTCCACATGAAGGAACGAGTGAAAAAACAATTGCAACTGCCGTGGCATTAGCCAAGAAACAGGGAAAAACAGCCATTGTTGTCGGGGATAAAGCGGGATTCTATGTGAACCGAATTCTGACTCCTTACATTAATGAAGCGGGTTATTGTTTAGTGGAGGGGGAGCCGATTGAACATATTGATAATGCCTTAATGAATTTTGGTTTTCCTATTGGCCCAATCAATTTATTGGATGAAGTTGGCATAGATGTGGGCACCAAAATCATTCCTATTTTGGTAGAGCAATTGGGAAGTCGATTTGCTGCACCAGAGTTTTTGGACGCAATTTTGAAAGATGACCGCAAAGGCAAGAAAAATGGTCGTGGCTTCTATTCGTATACAAACAAAAAGGGTTTATTCTGGTCTTTTGGGAAAAAAGCCAAAAAAGTGGATGCATCTATCTATTCTTTATTAAAAATCAAACCTGCCGTAAAAATGTTGCCTGCTGATATTGCCCAGCGTTGTGTGATGCTTATGTTGAATGAAGCAGTTCGCTGTTTGGATGAGGGCATTATCAGAAACCCTCGTGATGGTGATATTGGTGCTGTATTTGGTATCGGATTCCCGCCATTCTTGGGAGGGCCATTCCGTTATATTGATAAGCTTGGTAGTGGTAAAGTCGTAGAAGTTTTACGGCGTCTGGAGTCGCAATATGGGGAAAGATTTGCTCCCTGTGAGCGCTTAGTCCAGATGGCTGAACAGAAAAATAAATTTCATGCATAACTAAATTTTATTTTTAAATCAATCAGATCGGCTCTTTTAGTTAAGGGCCGATTTTTTTATGGAAAATAATTGATTGTTTATAAAATCTATAGGGTATATATCGAGTATTAGCTTGATAATAGTGCCTGAGCTTACTTATTAATACTGTATAACCAATGGAATGTCTCAAAAAAGGCTAGTGTGAGTGGTCTTGGGATAGGTTTGCAATTAACTAAACGGTGGATTATGTACGTTTTTATTATGCGTCACGGTGATGCTGCTTTAGACGCAATCAGTGATGCAACACGGGAACTTACGCCTCAAGGGTGTCAAGAATCACAGAAAATGGCTTGTTGTCTTTCGCAGCAATCGCCTGATATTGAATGTGTTTTGGTCAGTCCTTATATCCGTGCAGCACAAACGCTGAAAGTAGTGAGAGAAAATTTGGCACTTCCTGACGATGAAGAAGTGCTGGCTGAGTTGACACCATCGGGTGATGTAGCGTTGGTTGCCAGTTATTTACACGTTTTGTCAACACAAGGGTGTAAATCTGTATTGGTGGTTTCTCATTTGCCGTTGGTTGGGTATTTGGTTTCTGAACTTTGCCCTGGGCAAATTCCCCCGATGTTTGCTACCTCCAGCATCGCTTGTGTCGAGTTGGATCACCAAACAGAAAAAGGGTGTCTGTTATGGCAAACATCTCCAGCACAGTTAGCAAAAAAACCTAACTAGACACCTTAATTATTGGTCTTTCATTACTGGTCTTTCATTACTGGTCTTTAATTACCAAATACTTTAATTCAATATAAAGACCAAATTAGCGCTGCGTAAACTCCTCCATCTCTACCAAAATGAGTAACGCAGCGTTCCCACCCCACTCTTTAGGGGCTTGATGGAAGGCAATAATATCAGGATGCTGAGCAAGCCATAACGGAGTTTGTTGTTTGAGAATATGTTTACCGTGACCATGCATAACACAGGCGCAATAAACGTTTTCACGACGACAGGCTGCAATTAATGCCCCAATTTCCTGTTTAGCTTGTAATTGGGTTAATCCATGTAGATCCAGAAAAAGCTCTGGGGAATAATCTCCACGACGCAATTTTTTCAGTTCATAATGATTGGCCCCTTCCCGAATATAACGAGTCGGGCCTTCCATATCTAAATTTGGCTGAAACTCATCGGAAAAATAGTAACTGGCATCGACCTGTTCTTGCATCAAGCGTTCAGAGGCAACATGGTTAATTTTGTTTCTTTTCGGAGGATGGGAAACCTTATCTTGCACCAGACGACGGGTTCCCGTAACGGATGTTCTAAATAGACTGATGTCTTCTGAGTTTAGTTGATGTTTTTTCTTCATTGCACGTTAATTTGCTTACAACTTTTGGTAAGTGTACATGATTTTTTGTGATTTTTCTTGGAAGCTATTGTTTTAAGTAACAAGTTGTTCACAAAATGATTTGACAATTATGTTTGGTTATAAAATAAATGTATATACAACATGAGGTCTGATACAAACAAGAAAAATAACAGGATGGTACAATGTCGATTGAACTAACAATGTCGATTGAACTAAGAGACACTGATGTCATATGGCGCAATGCCAAACTTGCTACAATGAACCCTGCAATTAAAAACACTTACCGTGCAAATGGTGATGGTGACAAAATTTATAGTGACCATATTGATGGTCTCAGCAGTTACGGCATATTAGAACAGCATGATCTTATTGTGAGGGATGAAAAGATCTTGGCGATTTTGCCGATGGGTAGCATACCAGCCAACCAGTGTAAGATTATAGATGTGGAGCAGCGGCTAATCACACCGGGCTTGATCGATTGCCACACTCACTTAGTTTTTGGCGGCAATAGAGCTTCTGAGTGGGAACAGCGCTTGAATGGCGTTTCTTATGAAGAAATTAGTGCAAAAGGTGGAGGTATTAATTCCACAGTCAATGCCACTCGTAATAGTTCAGCTCAACAATTGGAAATCGTGTCCCAGAAGCGTCTTAATGCATTGATTGCCGAAGGTGTGACAACAATTGAAATGAAATCAGGTTATGGGCTGGATCTGATAAATGAAGAAAAACAGTTGAATGTCGTGCGGACACTGGCACAGAAAAACCCCATCGAAATTAGCCCGACATTACTTTCTGCTCATGCCGTCCCTCCTGAATATAAACATGATCCTGATGCCTATATCGATTTAGTCTGTGATTCCATCCTGCCCACTCTCTGGCAAAAACAGTTATTCGAAGCTGTAGATGTATTTTGCGAAACTGTTGGTTTCAATCTGAAGCAAACCAAGCGTCTTTTTGCAACAGCAAAACGGCTGAATATTCCCGTGAAAGGCCATGTTGAGCAACTTTCCAATTTGGGAGGAAGCGAACTGGTTGCTGAATATCAAGGTTTGTCAGTTGATCACATTGAGCATTTGGATGAAAAGGGAATTGAAGCTCTCAGCCGTAGTGGAACAGTAGCTGTGTTGCTGCCCGGAGCATTTTATTTTCTGAGGGAAACTAAACGCCCTCCCATTGCGTTATTGCGCCAATATGGTGTCCCGATGGCTATTTCGACAGATTTCAACCCCGGCACCAGTCCTTTTGCTTCTTTACGCCTGATCATGAATATGGCTTGCGTACAATTTGGTTTAACGCCAGAAGAAGTGTGGCAGGGAGTAACTATTCATGCTGCCCGGGCATTAGGACGAGCGGATAGTCATGGTCAATTGGCAGCAGGTTTTATGGCTGATTTTATTGTATGGGACGCCCAGAATCCGGTTGATATCTTGTACGAACTGGGACATAACCCACTGGTTTATCGTGTTTATCACGGTGAAATCATGCATCGTGATCAATTAAATCGCCTTAGCGAATTAAATTATCTTAACGAACATCCTATTTGCGATAATTAACGGTGGCGAGGAAAAAATATGAATCTATGGCATCCAACATCAGAAAATATTTGGCAAGGGCGTAATGATCTTGCAGAAGCTGATAATGCATTACGTGTATTCCAAACAATAAAACAACCTGTCAGTTTCACTCCAGCAGAATTTCCTCACCACATTGCGCTATTGGGATTTGAATGCGATGAAGGCGTCAAACTCAATCAGGGGCGTCTGGGCGCGAAATCGGGACCTGAATATTTGCGCCAATCGTTGGCAAACTTAGCGAGTTATGATGGCCATGATAGGTTGGTGGATTTAGGAAATATTCGCGCCAATCCTGGTGAATTGAGTGAGGCGCAGAAGGCACTCAGTGATGCGGTATATGAATGCCAGCAGCATAATATGAAGACGCTGATCTTTGGTGGTGGACATGAAACCGCATTTGCCCATGGAATGGGGATTTACCGTGCGTTCCCAGAGCGGCGTGTTGGCATCATCAATTTTGATGCACATTTGGATCTGCGAAATGCGCCGCAGCCCACATCAGGAACCCCATTTCGGCAACTTGCCCATTACTGCCAGCAGAATCATCGCCCATTTAACTACAGTTGTGTTGGAGCTAGTTTGGCATCAAATACCCAAGCGTTATTGGATGAAGCTAATCATCTTGATGTCACAATTATTTGGGATACTCATTGCGTTGAATCCATGTTGGATAAGGTACAGCAGCAACTGCAAGATATAATCAATCAGGTTGATATTATTTATATGACGATTGATTTGGACGTGTTGCCAATTTGGCAAATGCCCGCCGTTTCTGCCCCTGCGGCGCTGGGGATTCCACTGGAGCGTTTATTGCCATTGGTTCAACTCATCTGTCAGAGCAAAAAATTGCAAGCCGTAGATTTAGTTGAGCTTAATCCTTTGTATGATATTCAAGGAATGGGCGGGAAAGCGGCCGCTCGTCTGGCATGGCAGTTGGTGCACTGGTGGAACGGATAGGCTGATGAGGAGCGTCAGTGGAGGAGAATAAGTGGAAGAGAGCAAAAATAAACCCGTGCCTTTGTATGCAAAAGTTAAACAAGCGATTATTGAAAAAATCTATACGGGGGAATGGAAACCGCATGATCGGGTTCCTTCGGAAGCTGAACTGGTCAAGCGATTTAACTGTAGTCGCATGACGGCTAACAGAGCATTGAGGGAGCTAACGGCAGAAGGTTTTCTATTTCGTTTGCAAGGAGTGGGATCGTTTGTTTCTGAGCCGAAAGGGCAATCTGCTTTATTTGAGATCCACAGTATTGCAGATGAAATTGCTTCCCGCTCTAACCGACATAGTTGCAAGGTGCTGAAACTCTCTGAAGTGAACGCCAATATGACTCAGGCTGTGGAATTCAATATTGCAGTAGGCACACTTCTTTATCATTCCATCATTGTCCATTATGAAAATGATGTACCGGTGCAAATTGAGGATCGCTATGTCAATGTTCAGGCAGCACCGGAGTATGTGAGGCAAGATTTTAGTCAGCAAACGGCCCATGATTACTTATCTCAGGTCGCACCACTGACAGAAGGAGAGCATGTTGTTGAAGCCGTTGCGGGAGATGCCCGTTCTTGTCGATTATTGCAAATTGAAGTCAATACACCTTGTTTGTTAATTAGCCGCCGCACTTGGTCGAAGGAATTTATTGTTTCCAGTGCTAAGTTATTGTTTCCAGGGCATCGATATAAATTGAAAGGACGTTTTAGTTCATAGTTTGTCTATCCAACCACAAAAAACCTCTTTTTCCTTTTTGGGCAGAAGAGGTTTTTTCATCAATCATTGTGACAGGAATGTAAAATCAATGTGACATTAAACACAAAACCAGCAAAAATATTTCCCTATTTATCACGGAATAAATCATTGTCATTTTATTGATTTTTATCATAAATAGTATTGCTCTCCGTATTATCAACTTTATCTTCGTCACATTTTTGCCTATTGAATATACATGTATATACAACTATACAATTAACAAAATCCATAAAGATGAAATAGGAAAAAACCGTGACGATGCAAAATAATAAATTCAGCAACGTAACCATTCGCTCTCCCAGAGGGACGCAACTCACAGCAAAAAGTTGGTTGACCGAAGCTCCACTTCGTATGCTCATGAATAATCTTGATCCCGATGTAGCAGAAAATCCCTGCGAATTGGTCGTTTATGGCGGAATTGGTCGTGCCGCCAGAAACTGGGCTTGCTATGAAAAAATCGTTGAAACTCTGAAAAATCTGGAAAATGACGAAACCCTGCTGGTGCAATCCGGTAAGCCCGTGGGCGTGTTTAAAACCCATGAGAACGCCCCACGTGTATTAATTGCAAACTCGAATTTGGTTCCACATTGGGCGACATGGGAACATTTTAATGAATTAGATGCCAAGGGACTGGCAATGTATGGTCAGATGACTGCCGGTAGTTGGATCTACATTGGAAGTCAGGGCATTGTTCAGGGTACTTACGAAACTTTTGTGGAAGCAGGTCGTCAACACTACAGCGGTAACTTAACCGGACGTTGGGTTTTGACTGCGGGTTTGGGAGGAATGGGTGGAGCCCAGCCACTGGCTGCAACATTGGCAGGTGTGTCTTCATTGACCATTGAGTGCCAGCAAAGCCGCATTGATTTTCGTTTGCGCACCAAATATGTGGATGAGCAGGCTGTTGATTTGGATGATGCTTTGGCGCGTATTGAACGTTATACCCAAGAAGGCAAAGCAGTATCTGTAGCATTGTGCGCTAATGCTGCTGAAATTTTGCCTGAATTGGTTCGCCGTGGTGTGCGTCCTGATATGGTAACAGACCAGACCAGCGCTCATGATCCATTACATGGCTATTTGCCTGCTGGTTGGACATGGGAAGAGTACTGCCGCCGTGCTGAAAGTGAACCAGACGTCGTGATTCAAGCGGCAAAAGCGTCGATGGCTGTACATGTCGAAGCCATGCTGGCTTTCCAAAAGCAGGGCATACCTACATTCGATTATGGTAATAACATCCGCCAAATGGCAAAAGAATCAGGTGTTGAACACGCCTTTGATTTCCCCGGATTTGTTCCTGCCTACATTCGTCCTCTGTTCTGCCGTGGTATCGGTCCTTTCCGCTGGTCGGCACTCTCCGGTGATCCTGAAGATATTTATAAAACTGATGCCAAAGTCAAAGAGTTATTGCCGGATGACACCCATTTACACCGTTGGTTGGATATGGCGAAAGAGCGCATCAGTTTCCAAGGGTTGCCTGCACGTATTTGCTGGGTAGGTTTGGGAGATCGTGCCAAATTAGGATTGGCATTCAATGAAATGGTTCGCAGCGGGGAACTTTCCGCACCTATCGTGATTGGCCGTGACCATTTGGATTCCGGCTCTGTTGCCAGCCCTAATCGTGAAACTGAATCCATGCAAGATGGTTCTGACGCTGTTTCTGATTGGCCGTTGTTGAATGCCTTGCTGAATACCGCCAGTGGAGCGACATGGGTTTCTCTGCATCATGGTGGTGGCGTTGGGATGGGGTTCTCTCAACATTCCGGCATGGTCATTGTTTGTGATGGAACTGATGAAGCCGCTGAACGCATTGCCCGTGTATTACACAACGATCCAGCAACGGGAGTTATGCGCCATGCTGATGCGGGTTATGAGGTAGCTATCCAGTGTGCGAAAGAGCAGGGACTAAACCTGCCAATGTTAGACCTGCCAGTGTCTGATACAAAATAAGGAGCGTTGTTGAAATGAGAAACATTACTATTCATCCGGGAAAAATGACACTTGAAGAATTACGCCATGTTTATCAGCATCCTGTTCACATTAGTTTGGACGAACAATGCTTTCCTGCCATTGAGAGCAGTGTCGCTTGTGTGAATCGCATCATCAGTGAAAACAGAACGGCTTATGGTATCAATACAGGTTTTGGCTTACTGGCGAATACCCGTATTGCTGAACAGGATTTGGAAGAATTGCAGCGCTCCATCGTGCTGTCACATGCTGCGGGAGTCGGTGAGCCTCTGCCGGATGAAATTGTCCGATTGATTATGGTACTGAAAATCAACAGCCTTGCCCGTGGCTACTCTGGCATTCGTCTGGAGGTGATTCAGGGGCTGGTTGCCTTGGTCAACGCTGAAATTTATCCTTGCATTCCAAGCAAAGGTTCAGTGGGGGCTTCCGGTGACTTGGCTCCATTGGCACATATGAGCCTGTTATTGTTGGGAGAAGGGAAAGCCCGCTATCGTGGTGAATGGCTGCCAGCAAAAGTCGCACTGGAAAAAGCAGGACTCAAGCCGATTTGTTTGGTTGCAAAAGAAGGGCTGGCGCTACTGAATGGTACACAAACTTCTACAGCTTTTGCTTTGAAAGGGCTTTTTGCCGCTGAAGATTTACTTGCATCAGCTATTATTTGTGGTGCCTTGTCTGTTGAAGCCGCGCTTGGCTCCCGTAAACCATTTGATGCGCGTATTCATGGTGCGCGAGGTCAGAAAGGCCAAATTGATGTGGCAGCCCTTTACCGTTTGGTATTGGAAGACCAGAGTGGAATTTCTGACTCGCACAAAAACTGCCCGAAAGTCCAAGATCCTTATTCATTGCGCTGCCAGCCACAAGTAATGGGGGCTTGTTTAACCCAAATCCGCCATGCTGCTGACGTAATTATGATTGAAGCCAATGCGGTTTCAGATAATCCGCTGGTATTTGCTGAAGAAGATGAAGTGATTTCTGGTGGTAACTTCCACGCTGAACCCGTTGCTATGGCATCGGATAATCTGGCGATCGCTTTGGCAGAAATTGGTTCATTGTCGGAACGCCGTATTGCCTTGCTAATGGACGGTAATATGTCCCAGTTGCCACCATTCTTGGTCAAAAACAGCGGTGTGAACTCCGGTTTTATGATTGCTCAAGTGACTGCGGCGGCTCTGGCAAGTGAAAACAAAGCGTTGGCGCATCCTTCCAGTGTCGATAGTCTGCCAACTTCTGCCAATCAGGAAGATCACGTTTCAATGGCACCCGCCGCAGGTCGTCGCCTGTGGGAAATGGCAGATAACGTGCGTGGAATTTTAGCAATTGAATGGTTGGCGGCATGTCAGGGCATGGATTTTCGTCATGGCTTGCAGAGCAGCCTGATTTTGGAGAAAGCCCGCCATATTCTCCGCAATAAAGTCGCGCATTATGATAAAGATCGCTTTTTCGCACCGGATATTGAGGAAGCAATCCAGTTGTTGGCTGAGCAGCAACTTTCTGCATTGTTGCCTGTTGGCAAGATCATAGAAAACATAGAAAACATAGAAATCATAGAAAACTAAGTACAAACACATCGTTTTAGGCCGGATAGCATTCGGCCTTATCGTAGTATTTATCTCTTCCAATCTAATAATAAAAGACACAAGGATAAATCATGCAAAACATCTCACAACTCAAGCGAGGGCTGAGCGTTCGCCACATTCGATTTATGGCTCTGGGATCGGCAATTGGCACAGGTCTTTTCTACGGTTCAGCGGAGGCCATTAAAGCGGCGGGGCCAGCGGTATTGTTGGCTTATGCAATAGGTGGCGCGGCAGTATTCATGGTCATGCGGGCATTGGGGGAAATGGCGGTACATCGTTCTGCACCGGGATCTTTCTCTTATTATGCCACCCACTATTTAGGGCCACTGGCGGGTTTTCTGACCGGATGGACTTACGTTTTTGAAATGTTAGTTGTTTGTCTTGCTGACGTCACCGCGTTCGGCATCTACATGAAGCTCTGGTTTCCCCATGTTGAACAGTGGATTTGGGTACTTAGCATTGTCTTTTTCATTGGGGCAATAAACCTGTGTAACGTCAAAGTCTTTGGTGAAATGGAATTTTGGCTTTCTATCATTAAGGTTGCTGCAATTATTGCCATGATTATCGGCGGTTTTGCCATAATGATATATGGATTTGGTCAAGAAACGGGTCATGTCACTGGCCTGTCTAACTTATGGGAACATGGTGGATTCATGCCTAACGGCATCGCGGGAGTGATAGCCTCGTTTACGGTCGTTATGTTTGCCTTTGGAGGTATTGAAGTTATTGGTATCACAGCCAGTGAAGCTAAAAATCCGGAAAAATCCATCCCACGGGCAATCAATGCCGTTCCGTTCCGTATCTTACTATTTTATGTTCTTACACTGTTTGTTTTGATGTGCATTTATCCGTGGAATCAAGTGGGACAAAGTGGCAGTCCATTTGTTCAGATATTCTCTAGTTTAGGAGTTGATTTAGCAGCCAATATTTTGAATATTGTCGTGATTACCGCTGCAATTTCTGCGATCAACAGTGATATTTTCGGCGCCGGGAGGATGATGTATGGTATGGCGCAGGAAAAACAGGCCCCGGCTACTTTTACGCAATTGACTAAAAGCGGAGTACCGTGGGTCACAGTGCTGGTAATGTCAGGGATCTTGTTGATAGGTGTTGTTTTAAATTATTTTCTGCCAGAAAAAGTCTTCGTCATCATTGCTTCTATCGCGACATTTGCCACCGTTTGGGTATGGTTGATGATTTTGCTGTCACAATATATTATGCGCCGTAAAATGCCGGCAGAAGAAGCCAAACAGCTTAAATTCCCAGTACCTTTTTGGCCTGTTGCACCGATTCTGACCATAGCTTTTATGGCATTTGTTATTGCTGTATTAGGCTATTTCCCCAATACCCGAATTGCATTGTATGTTGGGGTGGTATGGATAGCATTATTGACCATAAGCTATTATTTGTGGGTGAAAAAAGCCAAATAACCAGCAACTGATCTAAACATGCCGCTCTGCTTGTGTAGGGTGGCATTATACGATTTTCTCTCCCAATGCTTTCTTTTTCCTCTAATACGCTTTTTCCTCTAATGCCTTCTTTTCTCCCAAAGACAATCGATTCTTGAGATAATTCGCATGTTCAGAAAGCTGATTTGTGTCAGGGAACATGGCAAACTAGCGCGTTAATGCATTTTTATTATTTGGAGGTGGTTTTTGGATAAGATTTTTTTAGATGAGGCTGTTACAGAGTTACAGACCATTCAGGATATGCTGCGTTGGTCTACCAGTTGTTTTAATGCTGCCAATATCTATTATGGGCACGGAACGGATAATCCGTGGGATGAGGCTTTACAATTAGTTCTTCCCACGTTGCATTTGCCTCTGGATATTCCCGAAACAATGATGACATCGCGCTTAACATCAACAGAGCGCCATCGCATTGTTGAGTGTGTTTTACGTCGTATTAATGAGCGTATTCCAGTCGCTTACCTGACAAATCGTGCTTGGTTCTGTGGTCACGAATTTTATGTCGATGAACGGGTTCTGGTTCCTCGTTCACCGATTGGCGAATTGATTAACAATCAATTTGCAGGGCTGATTTCACATGAACCATCGACCATTTTGGATCTTTGCACTGGCAGCGGTTGTATTGCAATTGCATGTGCTCATGCATTTCCTGAAGCGGAAGTGGATGCAGTTGACATTTCAGCTGATGCGCTGGCGATCACTGAGCAGAATATCGAGAATCACGGTCTTTCCCATCGTGTCATTCCGATTCATTCGGATCTCTTCCGCGATATGCCACCAATAAAATATGATCTTATTGTCACTAATCCTCCATATGTGGATGAAGAAGACATGGACGATCTACCAGACGAATTCCGCTGTGAACCTGAATTGGGATTGGCTGCGGGAGTTGATGGATTGCAACTGGCTCGCCGTATTCTGGCGACAGCTCCTGATTTCCTCACGGAAGACGGGGTGCTTATTTGTGAAGTCGGTAACAGCATGGTACATCTGATTGAACAATATCCAGAAGTGCCATTTACATGGTTAGAGTTCGAACATGGTGGTGATGGTGTTTTCATGCTGACTCGCCAGCAACTGGTTGAGCATCACGAATATTTCCAACAATTCAAAGATTAATAATTTTTCATAGTACTCAATGATTAAAACAGACACTATATTAAATGATACCTAATCAAGTGAAAGCCATAGCGTAGCCAATAACATTGTGGTTTGAAATATGATGGGTTTAAAGGCAAATAAAATTGCTGAAATAAGATAGGTTTTAATCATTGGGTGAGTTATTGTTATTCGATCTCATTTTTAACGCATAAATAATGATGGCAGGGTAGGAATGGCAGGAAATAGTATTGGGCAGTTTTTTCGTGTCACCACATTTGGTGAATCTCACGGAATCGCACTGGGATGCATTGTTGATGGTGTTCCACCAGGCATTGCTATTACAGAAGCTGATTTGCAAATTGACTTGGACAGACGTCGCCCGGGCACTTCCCGTTATACGACACAGCGTCGTGAACCAGATCAAGTTCGTATTCTTTCAGGTGTTTTTGACGGAGTGACAACAGGGACCAGTATTGGCCTGATGATTGAAAACACCGATCAGCGTTCACAAGATTACAGTGCGATTAAAGATGTTTTCCGCCCAGGCCATGCTGACTATACCTACGAACAAAAATATGGACTGCGTGATTATCGTGGTGGCGGACGTTCATCAGCTCGTGAAACCGCGATGCGCGTCGCAGCAGGGGCAATTGCTAAAAAATACTTATTCGAAAAACACGGGATTCTTATTCGTGCCTGCCTGACCCAGATGGGTGATATTCATTGTGAACTGAAAGATTGGGATCTTGTTGAACAGAACCCTTTTTTCTGTCCCGACGCCAGTAAACTGACCCAACTTGATGAATTGCTTCGGGCATTGAAAAAAGAAGGCGATTCCATTGGCGCGAGAGTCAGTGTAGTTGCTGAAAACGTACCTGCGGGATTGGGCGAACCAGTGTTTGACCGTTTGGATGCAGATATAGCTCACGCCTTGATGAGTATTAACGCGGTGAAAGGCGTTGAAATCGGTGATGGTTTCGGTGTTGTAAATTTACGTGGAAGCGAAAACCGCGATGAAATTACGACTGAGGGATTTACCACTAATCATGCTGGTGGCATTTTAGGCGGGATTAGCAGTAGTCAGCCAATTGTTGCGCATATTGCCCTGAAACCGACATCCAGCATTATGGTGCCAGGTAAGACAATCAATCGCCAGGGAGAAGAGGTGGATATGGTAACTCGTGGCCGACACGATCCTTGTGTTGGTATCCGGGCTGTGCCTATTGCAGAAGCAATGATGGCGATTGTGCTTATGGACCACTCATTACGTCAGCGGGCACAATGTGCTGATGTGAGATCCCCGCTTCCACGTTGGTAGTTCAGGAAGAGGCTCCTGATATAAGCGCCCCGGCAGGTGCTGAAAGGCATCGTGATAATAAGCAAGCAGTTTTCTGGTGAAATGTATAATGGAATGGACATTGTTAGGGCCGGAAATTTATGGTTTCCTCTTTTTGGTTGCGCTAGTTGCGGGATTTATCGATTCTATTGCAGGGGGCGGTGGATTATTGACCATTCCCGCCTTGCTATCAGCAGGGGTTTCCCCTGTTCAGACACTGGCAACAAATAAATTACAGGCTGTGGGTAGCTCTTTATCTGCCAGCCTTTATTTTATCCGTCGCGGTATAGTGGATTTGCGTTCCCAGCGTTTTGCGATTGTCATGACAATAATGGGTGCCATGTTGGGAGCTTTGCTGGTTCAATTTGTGTCACCGGATTTTCTGCGTTATTTATTACCGGCTTTGGTGATAATTATCGGCCTTTATTTTCTATTGGTGCCGAATATTGGAGCAGAAGATCGGCAACGTCGTCTTGGTCCAATTGCATTTGGTTGTCTCGCCGGGTGTGGGGTTGGCTTTTACGATGGCGTGTTTGGGCCGGGAACGGGATCTTTTTTCGCGCTCTCTTATGTCATGTTTTGTGGCTACAATTTGGCAAAAGCAACAGCCCATGCCAAGGTACTGAACTTTGCATCTAACATCGGTGCCTTGGGGTTCTTTATTCTTGGTGGACAGGTCTTATGGCTGGTGGGTTCTGTGATGCTGATAGGGCAAATGATTGGTGCGAGGTTAGGCGCCGGTTTGGTGCTGAGCAGAGGGCAGAAACTTATTCGTCCGATGTTGGTGACTATTTCTTTTTTGATGAGCATCAAACTTCTTCATGACCATTATGGAGTTACTATCCGTTCTTGGTTGGCATTTTATTTTTGATTTAGGATCCTGCATTAATACATGACTGCACATCATTATCAACAACTGATTGAAATTTTTGATAATTGCTTTAGTAATGACTATAACACCCGTTTGATAAAAGGTGATGATGAGCCGATTTATCTACCTGCAAATGATGAAGTGAACTATAACCGAATAGTGTTTGCTCATGGCTTTTATGCCAGTGGATTGCATGAAATTTCTCATTGGTGCATTGCGGGAGAAGAGCGCCGCAAACTGGTTGATTTCGGTTACTGGTATTGCCCTGATGGGCGAGATGCTCAAACTCAGAGTGAATTCGAAAAAGTGGAGATCAAACCGCAGTCGCTGGAATGGTTATTCTGTGTAGCGGCGGGATTTTCCTTTAATATCAGTTGTGACAACCTTGAAGGCGATTTTGAGCCGGATCGCCTTGCTTTTCAGCGGAAAGTGCATGGGCAAATCATGCAATACCTTGAAAATGGGGTTCCCACACGAGCTGCACGCTTTATTCAAGGTCTGCAATCGTTTTACAATACGCCTCCACTAAAAGCAGAGCATTTTCCTTATCCGGAAAATCTCTTGGCTAATTGAAATTGATTTTGAGGAAAAAATAATGCTCGCAGAGTTTGAAACACGCATTCTGGCGCAAATTGATAATATGGTTGAACATGCCAGTGATGACGAATTATTTGCTGGTGGATACCTCCGCGGGCATCTGACATTAGCTGTTGCTGAATTAGAGCAAGAAGGGGCAAATACGGTTGAGCAGCTCCATCAGCGTGTTGAAGAAAGTGTTCACAAAGCAATTAAAGCGGGAGAATTGACTCCACCAGATCAGGCTTTAGTTTTGTCAACTTGGCAAAAATTGCTGGATAGTGCAAAAAATTAATTCATTGATACGCAATTATTTCTATTTAGGGCTATTTATATAGCCCTTTACTTTTTGGTTGAACAGAGTAATCAGTTACCTATGATTACAAAAAAATTCGTATTGACTCTCAATAATGAGAATAAATAGTGACATTTTCATATTTATTTATTTTTTTATCATAAATATAAAGTAAAGTGATATGGGTTTTAAATTTATCTTACAGTTAATAATTCAATTAATAGTATTCTTTTTATTAACATGGTTTTTATTGACGTTAATTTTATTTAAAAATAATTGTGTTGTTAATAGAACGTCTGATGATTAAAAAATGTAGGTATGATAAAGTTGGTGAAATAATATGGTAGGAGTGCATATTTTTTACATTCTGAGGTAACTTAAATATCTAAATAAGATGTTGCACAGGTAAAAACGGATATTGCCGTTATAAAGTCAAATTATGCGGTAAAGGCAGGTGCTTATGGGGTTAATCCATTGATTAATAAAGAAAATGGTTCCGTTCGCAGTGATGTGTCGTTACTGAGTAGTGAAATGGTATCTATGCGCAAGGACATTTCATCATTGAATAATGAAATGTCATCTGTACACGAGGATATATCTTCAATGAAGAAAGATATTGCTTCAATAAAGAAAGACATTTTATCTATACATCAGAGAGTATCATCTATACATGAAAGTATGTCTGATAAGATATTTTCCCAGACAAAATGGATGATAACAATAATGTTTGGTCTTTCTGGTATAATTATTGCTGCAATGAGGTTTATGTTATTGAATACGCACTAATGTAGAAAAATATAACCTCTGTAGGTGTGTTTTTAGGATATATTTTTTCTATTAATTAATTGAATAAAATTGCAAGGTGCTTAAGGTAATCTATGTTTTCTATTCGTTTAACACAAAAATCGGATGTAACCCAATTACCCGAAATAGAACATTCGGCTGCGAAATTATTTAGATTTATACCTGAATTGGCTTGGGTGGCCGATGGTCATATGCAAACGGAGCAGCAGCATTTAGAGTATATTGCGCAGAACAATAGCTGGGTTGCTCTTAATGAGATGTCTCAGCCTATTGGTTTTATCTTGGCTAAGCCGTTGGATGGTGGGCTACATATTATGGAGCTTTCTGTGCATGAAGATTGGCAGAGAAATGGCATCGGAAAGGCATTGATTAATAAGGTAATTGTGGTTGCAGAACAGTGCCATTTTAACGCTGTTACATTGACCACTTTTCGTTATGTTAACTGGAATGCTCCCTTTTATCACAGATTGGGATTTGAGATCTTAGATTCTCAGCAGATAACAGCGTCATTGCGCCAAATATTACAAAGTGAAATTGATTATGGATTTGCTGAAGAACAACGTTGTGCAATGAAACGGTTGCTTACTGTATCCACTATGCCTGAATAAGATAATGAGCCTGAGCATGGTTCCAGTTTTTGAGAATGAAGAGTTTGGAATTTACACCAGATATGACTTTTTCTATACCTGCATACCTGGTGTAAAAAGATCAACTTCTTTAAGGTTTTTCTGTTTTAACGGCTTTGCCGCGTAATAGTTTTCTAACCCAAAAGCGGTTTGGGTGTAATGCTGCTAATGTCTCATCATCAAGTGGCAGGGCTTCTCCAAAAATCTGGCTAGCCAATAATTCTGCACTTAAAGGAGCAGAACATAATCCACGCGAACCTAACGCACCAAGAACAAATAAGTTTGGGTAACAAGGAGACTCTTCGATGGCCTTATTAGCATTGACTTGCCGAGATAAATTTGCATATTTATCCATAAGTTCACTTAAAACAGGAACGTTCCCAACCATCGGCATATGATCCCGAATGACACACCGTATACCCTGGCGGGATTTTTCTTCTGAAATATCAACTTGCTGGGGCCAGTCAACATCAGGAAAACATTTTAATAAGCGTTCACGGTTTTCTTGTTGTTCGACAGAGGAGTATTGTGTATCCAATAGCTTGCGCTGATAACTGGCACCAATACAGTGATATTGATTATTAGGATTAACGGGTGTCATATAACCATCGTAACACAGCACACTTTTTAATTGGCGTAGGCTACCTGTAGTTGGGATATGGCTAACTTGCCCACGAACAGCAGTTACAGGAAGTTTTTTAGTCTGTTCAAATTGTGGCAGACAGTGACCATTAGCAATAATGGCAACATTGTGATTTTTGCATTGCAGGCTTTCTTTATGTTCAATTTGTAACTGCCAGCCGCTTTCACTTTGAATGAGCTGTGTTACTTTATGATTAAAATAAATCTGCATTCCACGCTGTTCAGCAAGTTTAATTATCGCTTGGGTGAGTTGTGCCGGGTATAACCATCCTCCTTGTGGGTAGTAAATACCTTCATAATTCACATCTAATCCACTTATGTGGCTTAATTGGTTGCGGTTCATACCAAGCGCGATTTCTTTTGGCCATGCTGTTCGTAGCATTTTGCTAATTTTGTTCGCACTTTTTTCATCATAAGCTAATTGACTGACGCCACACCATTGATGATCAAACAATACATTTTCGTCAATTAATTGATCATATTGACGACGGGCAAAAGTAAATGCTGATGTAAAGAAGCGTTCTAATGGATCGTCATTACCATTCAATAAGGGATAAATAGCACCTTGTTGATTACCTGATGCATTCTGAGCAGGCTGATCATCCTGACAATATAGCGTGACTTTGGCGCCACGGCGTAATAGAGCAAGTGCGGTCAGTGCGCTGGCAATGCCGCCACCGATGATTGCAATATCATCGACATGGAGGGCAGCTTTGCGAGAAAACCATGGTGCGTTGGATAAGGGAGTTGGGCCATTTAATGGAGATAAGGTACCGGTCAACATCTCCCTTTTACGCCCAAATCCTTTAAGTTTAGTGACATTAAAGCCTGCTTCTTGTAATCCTCGACGGACGATACCAGCAGATGTGAATGTTGCAAATGTACCTTCAGGGCGGCAAAATTTTGCCATTGCAGCGAACAACTGTTCACTCCACATTTGTGGATTTTTGGAGGGTGCAAAACCATCTAAAAACCAAGCATCAATTTTCCCTATCAGGTTTGAATTTACCTTTGGTAATAGATCATTTACATCCCCAAACCAAAGATCCAGAGTGACCGCACTATTATCCAGAATCAATCTATGACAACCTGCTAATGGTAAGGGCCATTGTTGACATAATTGTACAGAAAACTCATTAAGTTCAGGCCAGCGTTGATGTGCTGTTTTCAGGTCATCTGGTTTTAATGGATATTTTTCAAAACTGACATAATGAAGTCGTTTTAATACAGCTTCAGGATGTTGTTGTCTAAAATGAGAGAAAGTTCGCCAAAGTGTCAGAAAATTCAATCCAGTACCGAACCCTGTTTCTGCAATAACACACTCTGGACGGGAGTGTGTATTAAAGCGTTGAGGAAAATGGTTACCTTTCAAAAATACATATAAAGTTTCTTCTAAGCCATCTTGATTTGAAAAATAAACATCATCAAACTGCTCTGAAATGGGGGTGCCCTGCTCATTCCAGCTTAGGGTTGCGCTGTTGATAGTACGGTTTTTCACAATAATGCCTGTACTGTTGATAACAATAATATGGGGATTTTAATGGTCTTCATTTGTTTGCACCACCCATGGTAAAGCTTCAGAGTTGAATCTGGATCAATTTTTCCATGAGTTTTTAACCTGATCGGACTTGTTCGGCGTACAAGTGTACGCTAAAGTGCGAGTGAAGAAATCCCGCAGGTAAACATATTGATGAGGTAAGTAATGAAACGTGCAGTAATCACTGGTCTGGGTATTGTCTCCAGTATTGGTAATAACCAGAAAGAGGTGCTGGAATCTCTAAAAGAGGGCCGTTCCGGAATAACTTTCTCAGAAGAATTTAAAGAAATAGGAATGCGCAGCCATGTTTGGGGCAATGTAAAGCTGGATACTTCTGGTTTGATTGACCGCAAAACCCTACGTTTTATGAGTGATGCATCTGTTTATGCTTATCTGGCAATGGATGAGGCCATTAAAGATTCAGGCCTATCCGATGAACAAGTTTCTGACTTTCGTACTGGCTTAGTCGTTGGTTCAGGAGGCGGCTCTCCCTATAACCAAGTTGCTGGTTCAGATGGTATGCGTGCCCGTGGTTTGCGTGGGGTTGGGCCTTATATGGTCACACGTGCAATGGCTTCTGGCGTATCAGCTTGTTTAGCTACACCATTTAAAATCAAGGGAGTCAACTACTCCATCAGTTCTGCCTGCTCAACTTCTGCACACTGTATCGGTCATGCCGTTGAATTAATTCAACTCGGTAAGCAAGATGTTATTTTTGCTGGAGGCGGTGAAGAATTAAGCTGGGAAATGGCTTGTGAATTTGATGCAATGGGAGCACTTTCTACTAAATATAATGAAACACCAGAACAAGCTTCCCGCACTTATGATCAGAGCCGCGACGGTTTCGTGATTGCTGGCGGTGGCGGTATTGTTGTTGTTGAAGAATTAGAGCACGCATTGGCCCGTGGTGCACATATTTACGCTGAGATTATCGGTTATGGAGCAAATTCAGATGGCGCGGATATGGTCGCTCCTTCTGGAGAAGGCGCTGTGCGTTGTATGAAGATGGCATTAGACGGTGTTGAAGGTGGAGTCGATTACATTAATACCCACGGAACTTCAACGCCAATTGGTGATTTGAAAGAGCTGGAAGCCATCAGAGAGGTTTTTGGCGACAATACACCTGCTATTTCCGCTACTAAAGCGATGACAGGGCACTCATTGGGTGCAGCTGGTGCTCATGAAACGATTTACAGCTTATTGATGTTGGAGCATGGAATTATTGCACCAAGCATCAATATTGAAAACCTGGATGAAAAAGCACAGGGCATGAATATTATTACTGAACCAACCGAACGCGAGCTAAAAACAGTAATGTCCAATAGCTTCGGGTTCGGCGGTACAAATGCATCCCTGGTGATGCGCAAGTATTCAAACTAATTTTTACGTACTGAAAAAAAACTGAAAAATTCATTAACTGCAATGAATGATAGATAGCCAATCCATTGATTAGGTGGATTGGTTACTTTATTTAATTAGGGTGCTATGACTTTACTGCGTTGTTGGTTGCGGCGTTTATTAATGATGCGTAAAACGGGCGGGACAACAATCACCATTATCGCCAGAACCAGCAAAACTTGAGCAATCGTACTACTCCACAAGATCTCAAAATTTCCATTGCTGATTGATAATGCCCGTCGTAAGTTTTGTTCCAGCATTTCTCCTAAGACGAAGCCTAAAATTAATGGCGACATCGGGAAATTCATTTTTCGGAGTATGTAGCCGAAAACACCTAACCCGACCATTAACATAAGATCAAACGTGGTACTGTGGACGGCATATACTCCGACTGCGGAAATGATGGCTATTGAAGGAACCAGAAACCACGTTGGAATACTCAACATACGGGTAAATAGCCCAATCATCGGGATATTCATGATTAACAATAACACATTGGCAATCAATAAAGCTGCAACGAGTCCCCAAACGATATCAGGTTGTTCTGTGAACATAGTAGGGCCGGGAGTAATATTATAAAGCGTCAAAGCCCCTATCATCACAGCTGTTGTACCTGAGCCGGGTACACCGAGAGTCAGCATAGGAATGAATGAACCACAAGCTGACGCGTTATTAGCGGCTTCTGGTGCAGCTACACCACGGATATCACCTTTGCCAAATGAATCACTGTTACCACTGAGTCGTTTTTCTGTCATGTATGTGATTGCACTGGCGATTGTAGCTCCTGCACCGGGTAATATCCCCACGAAAAACCCAATGACTGAAGAACGTAAGGTTGGCCCCACGCAAGTTGCTGCTTCTTTTCTATTGAATAGTAAGCGCCCTGTTTTTTTAATTACTTTTTGACCTGCCGAAGTACTTTCCAGCATCAACAATATTTCACTGACTGAAAACAGCCCGATAACGACAACGATAAATTGAATACCATCGGAGAGGTGCACGTTATTGAAGGTGAAACGATAAACACCGGTATTGGAGTCTACACCGACAGTAGCCAAGCCCAGACCAATTAAGGCTGCGAACAGTGATTTTATGGGATTTTGGCTCATCATGCTGCCGAGGCAAGCAATAGCAAAAACCATCAATGCAAAATACTCAGCGGGTCCAAATGCCAAAGACCATTCTGCAAGAAGGGGAGCAAACAAAATAATTCCGGTGATGGCCAAAAGTGAACCACAAAATGAACTAACGGCTGAAATAGAGAGAGCTACACCTGCCCGCCCCTGTTTTGCCATTGGATAACCATCCAGGGTTGTCATGATCGCTGCCGCATCTCCCGGTACATTCAGTAAGATCGAAGATATACGGCCGCCATATTCGCAACCAATGTAAACGGTTGCCAGTAGAATTAAGGCAGATTCGGCAGGCAATTTTAATGCAAAAGCCAGTGGTAGTAAGATCGCTACCCCATTTATGGGGCCAAGTCCGGGCAATAGTCCAACAACAGTACCAATAAAACAACCAATCAGTGCAATGAGCAAGTTTTTGGGCACTAATGCGACTTCAAAACCTTGGCTCAGATATACCCAAGTATCCATCGTTATCTCCTTAACTGAGCCAACTGCCAATTGGCAGGGTGACATCTAACAGACGATCAAAAGCAAAAAAGAGTGAACTGCTGAGAAATACACCAGAAATAATCGCTGCAAGGAGTGTGGCGTTAAAAAGTAATGCTACACAGGTAGTCAATAATGTGGTTGCTAATGGGAACCCCAGCCACTCAAATGACCATGCATAAATGGCTAGCGAAGCAATCAACAAAACTAAGCGACGTAATACTTGTGGTGTCGGCCAATGGACGGTATCAGGTTTTTTCAATAGCAACAGTGAAGCACAGAGTACCATTAATGAAATAATAGCGATTGGAAATGGGCGGGGGCCCAGAGGTTCATAGCTATATTCGCTATGGATTCCCCATCCAATGACCAGCCCTATCCCACATAGCACTAGCCATACAGTAGCAAAGATACGATCGCTCATGACGCCACCCCTGTTATTTTGCTAAACCAAAGGATTTGGCTATCTCATGGTATTGAATAACTTGTTTTTTCACATAGTCATCCAACTCTTTGCCAGTCATGTTGAATTCAAATAATCCGCGTAGTTCACGTTGTTTTTTGAATTCATCAGATTGTTGGAGTTTTTTAAAGGTATCCACCCACCATTGATATTGTTCATCAGAAACTTTTGGCCCCATATAAAAACCACGAATGACTGGCCAGACGAGGTTATAGCCCTGTTCTTTTGCTGTTGGAATATTCGCCAGATCACCGTCTAGGCGTTTATCTGCATAAACCGCGAGTATGCGGATTTTATCGCCATTGATATAAGGCAACGTTTCACTCAGATCACCGGATACGACTTGAATATGATTACCCAATAGAGCAGTGATAGGTTCTCCACCACCTTCGAACGCGACATAGCGCATTTTGCGGGGATCAATACCAACCTCTTTTGCCAGTAATGCTGTTTTCATCCAGTCTTGACTGCCGATGGAAGCACCTGCACCAAACACAATGCTATCGGGAGCTTTTTTAAAAGCATCCATCAAATCTGTCAGGGTTTTGTAAGGAGAATCATGGCGCACAGCAATCATGCCGTAGTCCGTACCGGCACTAGCCAGCCAGCGCACATCATTTACGTTGTAGCGACCAAATTTTCCTTGTGCAAGATTCAATAAAGAACCTCCGGAAAAGGCGACGATAGTACCGCGGTCAGCAGGTCGTTGGGCAATGATGGCATTGTAAGCAACTGCACCGACACCTCCGGGCATAAATGTCACCCGCATGGGAGAATCTATGGTTTTGGTTTCCAATAGTGAAATCTGGACGAGTTTACAGGTTAAATCGAAACCACCACCAGGTTTGGCAGGAGCAATACATTCAGTTCTATTAGGGGCAGAAGTTGCAAAAGCGCAGGTACAAATAAGCAAGCTTGCAGCAGTTAATAATGTTTTGAAAGTTTTCAAGTTGATTCCTCACATAGCGCCAGTAAAGGATATGAATGACAAATTTCCGGCGCATGTCTATTTATAGAAGTGAAACCTTTATAGAAGCGAAACCTTTCAATTACCTTTCATTAACAATAAAAATTATCTGGATGTGACTTTAATCGCTTAATTTGCGCAGAGCTTCACATGATTGTGTTAATAAATTGTTTGCAAATGTGTTTTTTGTTAACCCGTAAACAATTGCTGAATCTTAACATTGCAATTGTGCAATATCTCCGCTTTATTCCTTTGGTTTATTTCAACAACATTAATTCAACAATAGGTATTATTCATGCGTCTCTTATTGGTTGAAGATCATCCAGAGTTATCACATTGGTTACAGAAGGCATTGAATAATTCTGGGTTTGTGGTTGATCTGGCTGAAGATGGTATTGTGGCAGATCAGCTTTTGCAGACTGAAAATTATACTTTATTGATTCTGGACGTTGCTTTACCCAGATTGGATGGGTTGTCTCTGTTATCCCGCTTGCGTAAACGTGATCAAAATTTACCTGTATTATTATTGACCGCCAAAACAGACGTTGCGGATCGTGTGAAGGGGCTGAATTCTGGTGCTGATGATTACCTGACCAAGCCTTTTGATTTTCAGGAGTTGGAAGCTCGTATTCGCGCATTATTGCGTCGCGGTACAGCTATGCCGCAGGAAACACAGACATTCGGATCATTGACTTATGAAGGTGAAGGGTATTTCGTATTGAATAATGTACCGTTGGTTCTGACACCCAGAGAATTATCTGTTTTAACAGCATTATTTCATCGTCGAGGGCGTCAGGTCTCTAAGCAACAACTGTTTGAGCAGGTATTTTCTCTATCGGATGAAGCGAATCCACAAAGCATAGAACTGTATGTTCATCGATTGCGGAAAAAATTACTTAATAGTGATATCGGGATCAAAACATTGCGTGGGTTGGGGTATCGACTGGAGCGGTTGACGCAATTAACTATTTGAAAGTAAAAACTATTTGAAAGTAAAAACTATTTGAAAAAACGAACTATTTGAAAATACGAAATGTTTGAAAATACGAAATACCTGAAAATACCGAGATCATTATTCCACCAATTGTTGCTGTTTTTTGGTGTACCACTACTGTTATTGGGCTGTGCTTCTGTTTATAGCCAGTATATCAGTGTGAGCAATGCCGCAATGTTGGCTTATGATAGAACGCTGCTTGCATCAGCAAGAACAGTCGCTGAACGTCTGGCTGTCCGGAATCAGAACTTGATCGTTGATGTACCTTATGTTGTTTTGGATAATTTCGAGCGAAATACGAATGAGCGTTTGTACTACCAAGTTATC
Source organism: Xenorhabdus anantnagensis (assembly GCF_028598555.1). Lineage (GTDB taxonomy): Bacteria > Pseudomonadota > Gammaproteobacteria > Enterobacterales > Enterobacteriaceae > Xenorhabdus > Xenorhabdus anantnagensis. Next base: position 149,084 of record NZ_JAQRFN010000006.1, on the reverse strand, counting down.
TCACCGGAAGGAGAGACGATTTCTGGTTATGATGACCTTCCCCGAATACCGCAGAATATCCAGCGCTCACCTTTGTATACGGCATTGGCTTATTTTTATGATGCAGAGTATCAGGGACAGCCGATACGTGTAGTTGGGCTGTATCAGCCTGTCAATGAGGATGGCATTATGGGGATGGCATTGATATTGGTGGCTGAAACGGTAATTTCCCGCCAATATATGGCTCGTCAATTACTGCTCTCTTCGTTGGTTAATCAGGGGGCTGTCGTATTACTGACATTGCTCCTTGCTTATATTTTGCTCAATCTGTTGCTTAAACCGCTGCGAAAACTTTCAGGCATTATGGCCTGCCGTTCTGCTAATGATTTAACACCATTGCCAAATATTTTACCGTGGTCTGAACTTTTCCCATTACTTCAATCAATTAACCGATATATCGAAAGGTTGAAATTAATGGTTGGGCGCCAAGAGCGGTTCAGCGCAGACGCTTCCCATCAATTGAGAACACCTTTAGCTGTATTGAAAACGCAGGTTGCTGTAGCACGTGGTGATTTTAATCGAGAGCAGAGGGATAACATACTGATGGCGATTGATAAGAGCTTGGATAATATGATCTTATTGACTGATCGCTTGTTGCAACTTTCACAGCTTAAAGTGCATGAAAAAGAAGCAATACAAAACTATCAGCCAGTCAATATCGTGGAGTTATTGCAACAAGCCTGTTTTTCCCGTTTACAACAAGCAGAAAGTAAACATATTGATTTAGGCTATGAAGGTGAAGATGCCTTGTGGATCAAAGGCGATCCTCTGTTGTTGACTGAAATGTGCGCCAATTTACTGGACAATGCCATCAAATATACCCCTCAAATGGGGATAGTGACGGGAAGGGTTAACATCATGTCAGATAAAAATTACGGTTGCCTTGAGGTCGATGATTCAGGGCCGGGTATCGCTCAAGAAGATATCCATCAATCGTTCATGGCGTTCAACCGTTTGGATAATGCGGCAGGGCTGGAGGGGGCAGGGTTAGGGCTGACCATTGTTAAAGAAATCAGCCTCTATCATGATGCCACCCTCCAGCTTTTACCCAGTGAAGTGTTGGGTGGGTTACTGGTGAGAATTGTATTCAGGCTTCCTGCGAGTAAGCGGGATACGTAATTGTTGTGCGAGTATCACACCCGCCAGAACAATGCTGCCTCCGATCAAGTGATAACTGTGCATTTCTTCATGGAGAACCAAGATAGCAATGATGGCAGTAAATACGGGAGCTAGATTCATAAAAATAGAAGTCATGCTTGCGCCAATGCGAACGACGCCCTGTATCCATAAGTAGGGGGCAATAATTGAAGCGGGAACGCCGGCAAATAGAACGAAGGAAATATTATCAGTCGTTAACTGAATATTGTCGGTCATCATGAAATTGGGCAGAAGCAATAAAACGCCAAACCCAATTTGTACATAAAGTGATTGCCAGTTAGGTAATGGAATTGCCCAGCGTTTTGTTAAAACCCCATACAAGGCGTAAGAAGCTGCTGCGATAAACATCATCACTTCTCCGATGCCCATACCATGTTGCAATAGGGAAGAGGGATCGCCTTTGCTGACCAGCCACACAAGGCCGAATAGAGACAGAGCCGTACCGAGAGTGATCCCAACAGTAGGGGCAACCCGCAAGGCAAAGATGCTGATAATAACGGTTAATAATGGTATCAATGAAGTGAAAATGCCTATGATTGTTGCACTGACAGTATGGGCTGCGTAATACGCCAGACTTTGATTAAGCACCATGCCCAGAGATCCCATAATCAATAATTTCCACCAATATTGAGCAACAATTTTCCGCTGTTTCAGAACCGGCAATAAGATAAAAGGCGTCAAAACCAGAAAGGCAATGAACCATCGATAGAATGCAATTGCAGCGGGTTCAATAAGGGTGGCTGCCGCTTTACTGACAACGGCATTGATTGACCAGATCAGTACAGCGACGAGGGGAAACAATAAATTCTTCATTGAGTTAGGTTATTTATGTAAGTGTATCGTTCATTTATTTTAGCAGTAACCAATTTATTATATACATTGATAATTAGCCAACAAAGAGGCAACTTGAAAGATGAAGGTATATAGGTTTTATGCGGATAAAGTGGCAGAATAGCGAATTGCGCCCATTTAAGCCGTTGGATGAGAAAAGTGAAAATTCTGGTTGATGAAAATATGCCTTATGCTGAACAACTTTTTCAGCAATTGGGCGAAGTGCAGGCAATTCCCGGACGTCCTGTACCCGAGGGAGTTCTGGACGATGCCGATGCCTTTATGGTTCGATCTGTCACTAAAGTCAATGAATCCTTGTTGCAAGGCAGTTCGGTGAAATTTGTGGGAACTGCCACTGCGGGAATGGATCATGTTGATCAGCAGTGGTTGTCTCAGGCAGGGATTGGTTTTTCCGCCGCCTCTGGGTGTAACGCAATTGCCGTGGTTGAGTATGTATTTTCGGCGCTGATGCTATTGGCTGAGCAAGATCAGTTTCAACTCAAAGATAAAATTGTCGGGATTGTTGGTGTTGGCAATGTCGGCGGGCGCTTGGCTGACCGACTGGCAGCTTTGGGCGTGAAGACTTTATTATGCGATCCTCCCCGCGCAGATCGTGGTGATGACGGGGAGTTCTGGCCTTTGGAAAAATTGGTGAAAGAAGCGGATATTCTGACTTTTCATACACCTCTTAATCAATCTGGTCTATATCAGACCTATCATTTGGCCGATGCAGAATTACTTTCTGCATTACCGGACAACCGAATTTTAATTAATGCCAGCCGCGGTGAAGTGATTGATAATCAAGCATTACTTTCCGTATTGCAAAATGGGAAAAAATTACGTGTAGTGCTTGATGTTTGGGAACCAGAGCCTAACCTTTCTCTACCCCTGTTGGCTTTAGTTGATATTGGTACTTCTCATATTGCTGGTTATACCCTGGAAGGTAAAGCTCGTGGTACAACTCAGGTTTTTGAGGCTTATTGTGAGTTCTTGGGACAACCTCGCAAGACAGAGTTGGCTGATCTGTTGCCAACACCGGATTTTAGTCAGGTAACAGTGCAGGGAGAAGTGACACAAAGCGTCCTCAAGCGTTTGATGCATTTAGTGTATGATGTGCGCCGTGATGATGCACCCTTACGTCAGGTTGCAGATCAGAAGGGCGCGTTTGATCAGTTACGCAAGCACTATCCAGAACGTCGGGAATGGTCTTCCCTGACCGTGCATTGTGATTCAGAAGAGAGCGCTCAATTACTGTCCAGAATTGGATTTAATGCGAAAGTAATTTAATACAGGCGGTTCTGCCTGTCAGCAAAATAAGAGATGTGGAGAAAACCAACATGTCAGAAGGTTGGAATATTGCGCTTTTGGGTGCAACAGGCGCAGTAGGTGAAGCGATATTGGCGTTATTACAAGAACGTCAATTTCCGGTTGGTGAACTGCATCTTCTTGCCAGTGAACAAAGTATTGGAAAGATTCAGCGTTTTAATGGAAAAAACATTACTGTTCGTGATGTGGCAGAATTTGACTGGTCACAAGTACAGCTTGCTTTTTTTGCCGCGACAATGGAAATAACAGCACAGCATATTGAAAAAGCAACAGAATCTGGTTGCCTGGTGATCGATAGCAGTGGCTTGTTTGCGGCAGAGCCAGATGTGCCTTTGGTTGTTCCTGGCGTTAACCCATATGTATTGGCTGAATATCGTAACCGTAACATCATTGCTGTGGCAGATAGTTCAACAAGTCAGGTTCTGACCGCCATCAAGCCATTGATCGATGCGGCTGGAATTGCCCGTTTACATTTGACCAATATATTGTCAGTTTCCGTCCATGGCAAAACAGCCATTGATGAACTGGCAGGGCAGAGTGCTCGTTTATTAAATGGCATTCCACCGGATGAAGGATTTTTCAACAAGCAATTGGCTTTCAACTTACTGCCTTTATTGCCCGATGCGGAAGGTACGGTGCGTGAAGAACGTCGTATTGTCGATCAAGTTCGCAGAATATTGCAGGATGAAGGGCTGCCGGTTTCCGTAAGCTGTGTCCAGTCTTCCGTTTTCTATGGTATTGGACAGATGGTGAGTGTAGAAACATTGCGTCCGGTTGGCATAGAAGAAGCTCGCAGTGAATTTGAACGTATTGAAGAAATTCGGGTCTCAGAAGAGGGTGATTATCCGACTCAGGTCACCGATGCTTCAGGCAGTGATGTTTTAAGCATAGGTTGTCTGCGCAATGATTACGGTATGCCAGAAATGGTGCAATTTTGGTCGGTTGCCGACAATATCCGTTTTGGTGGCGCATTAATGGCGATTGAAATCGCAGAAAAACTGATGCAGGAGCAATTTTACTGATGTCTGATACAGAGCTGAGCCAGTCTGTGCCAGAGGCAAAGAAAGTGAAAATTGCACTGGGGATTGAATATGATGGCAGTCGATATTATGGTTGGCAGCGTCAGCAAGAAGTGAAAAGCGTACAGGGATGTTTGGAAAAAGCCCTGTCGAAAGTAGCTAATGAGCCAATTTCAGTTTTCTGTGCAGGCAGAACAGATGCAGGGGTACACGCGACTGGGCAGGTCGTCCATTTTGAAACCTCGGCGCAACGCAAAGATGCTGCATGGACAATGGGGGTGAATACGCATTTACCACCAGCTATTGCAGTACGTTGGGTCAAAACGGTGGATGATGAATTTCATGCTCGTTTCAGCGCAACAGCTCGCCGTTATCGTTATGTGATTTTCAATCATCGCTATCGTCCAGCGGTATTGGCGCAGGGTGTCACGCATTTTCATTATCCATTGGATGAGAAAAAAATGCATGAAGCGGCGCAAAGCTTGTTGGGAGAAAATGATTTTACTTCTTTCAGAGCGGTGCAGTGCCAGTCCAATTCACCATGGCGCAATATGATGCATATTAATGTTAGTCGGCACGGGCATTATATTGTCGTGGACATTAAGGCGAATGCCTTCGTTCATCACATGGTACGTAATATTGTTGGCAGTTTGCTGGAGATTGGCTGCGGCAATCAAGACATTGGCTGGATGGCTGAATTATTAGCACTGAAAGACAGGACAAAAGCGGCAGCAACAGCTAAATCCGAGGGCTTATATTTAGTTGCGGTGGATTATCCTGCGTGTTTTGGTTTACCTGAACCCATCATGGGGCCACTATTTCTGGGAAATGATTTAGCTTCTGGGAAATGATTTAATCTGACATTTTCGAATAATGACAGGGATGTTTGGTCATAACGAGGAATATTATGGAGTTTTTGACTCATTTTGTTGACTTTGCGAAATTCATTGTTGATTTTATTTTACACATTGATGCTCATTTAAAGGAATTGGTTAGGGACTATGGTAGTTGGGTATATGGCATTTTATTCCTGATCGTATTTTGCGAGACGGGCTTAGTGGTTACGCCATTTTTACCGGGAGATTCCTTGCTATTTGTGGCTGGCGCACTATCTGCATTAGATTCCAATGATCTTAATGTACACATCATGGCAGCCTTGATGATTACAGCCGCGATTATTGGTGATGCTGTAAACTATACTATCGGTAGAATTTTTGGTGAAAAACTGTTTACTAATCCAAATTCAAAAATTTTTCGCCATAGTTATTTAGATAAGACTCATGGGTTTTATGAAAAACATGGCGGGAAAGCAATAATTTTGGCTCGGTTTGTGCCAATTATTAGAACGTTTGCACCGTTCGTTGCAGGGATGGGGAAAATGTCTTACCGCCACTTTGCTGCTTATAATGTAATCGGTGCATTTATCTGGGTGCTATTATTCACTTATGCGGGTTATTTATTCGGTGATATGCCAATTATACAGGATAATCTGAAACTATTGATTGTTGCGATAATCTTTATTTCTATTCTGCCTGGCGTTATAGAAGTTTGGCGTCATCGCCGTGCCGCATCAAAAAAAGCGGCAGGTAGTGCAGTAGATAGATAAACAGCAGTAGATAAACAGTAGATAGCTAAGTAGATAACCGTAAACAGGTTTGAGCAGTTTTTTATCCACACTGCAATAGCATTGTGGTTTAATGGCACGTAAAACAAAAGCTGGCAGCAGCCAGGTTCAGACGGAAAGGTTCATTAATGAGCTGGATAGAAAAAATTCTAAATAAAAGCAAAATTATGCAAACTCGTAAGGCAAGCATACCTGAAGGAGTTTGGACAAAATGCGATAGTTGTGGTCAGGTACTTTATCGTGCTGAATTAGAGCGTAATCTTGAAGTGTGTCCGAAATGTGACCATCACATGCGCATTTCAGCCCGTAATAGATTGAATTCATTCTTGGATGAAGGTACTGGCACCGAATTAGGCAGTGAGCTGGAACCTAAAGATATCCTGAAATTCCGCGATACCAAGAAATACAAAGATCGCTTAGCTGCTGCTCAGAAGCAGACGCAAGAAAAAGATGCGCTGATCGTGATGAAAGGTAAGCTGCATGATATGCCAGTTGTGGCGGGTTCCTTTGAATTTAATTTTATGGGCGGCTCCATGGGTTCTGTTGTTGGTGCCCGTTTTGTCCGTGCTGTTGAGCAAGCTTTGGAAGATAGCTGCCCATTCGTCTGTTTTACTTCCAGTGGTGGGGCACGTATGCAAGAAGCCCTGATGTCATTGATGCAAATGGCAAAAACCAGTGCTGCGCTGGCAAAAATGCAAGATCGCGGTTTGCCTTATATTTGCGTTCTGACCAACCCAACAATGGGTGGGGTGACGGCAAGTCTGGGAATGCTTGGTGATATCAATATCGCTGAGCCTAAGGCATTGATTGGCTTTGCTGGCCCTCGAGTAATCGAGCAGACCGTGCGTGAAAAACTGCCGGAAGGTTTCCAGCGCAGTGAGTTCTTATTGCAGAAAGGTGCGATTGACATGATTGTACCTCGTACGGAAATGCGTGATAAAGTTGCCAGTCTGCTTGCAATGTTAACTCACAAGCCGCAGCTGGGCACAAAAGCGGAGTCAGTGGAAGAGATCGTTGTTGAATCTGCTGATGTCGAAGCTGAGATAAACATCAATCCTAATAAAGAAGATGTCTGATATTTTGCAAATTCCTCAAGCCACGTCGCCACTGATGACGTGGCTTTCCTACTTAGAAAACCTGCATACCAAAGCCATTGATATGGAGCTTGAGCGCGTAGGTAAACTTGGTCGCCAATTAGGCTTATTGAACCCTGCACCCAAAATCATCACGGTGTCAGGCACCAATGGCAAGGGGACTACTTGCCATACCCTTGAGTCTGTTTTTCTGGCAGCAGGGCTTAAAGTCGGTGTGTACAGTTCCCCACATTTGGTTCGCTATACCGAAAGAGTACGTATTCAAGGTAAAGAACCAACGGAACAAGATTTCTGTCGTGTATTCGCAGCGATTGAAACCCAGCGTGGCGATATCTCATTAACCTATTTTGAATACGGAACATTGGCAGCATTACAGCTTTTTAAAGAAGCTGATCTTGATGTTGTGATTTTGGAAGTCGGGTTGGGCGGTCGTTTGGATGCCACCAATATCGTCGATGCTGATATTGCCGCAATCACCAGCATTGCACTGGATCATACTGATTGGCTGGGAGCCGATCGCGAACATATTGGTCGTGAAAAAGCTGGCATTTTTCGTCGTGGGCATTTTGCGGTGGTGGGGGAGCATGATATGCCCCACTCAATTGCTGATGTTGCGGATGAACTGGGTGCGAAGCTCTTTCGTCGAGGTGTTGATTGGCACTTTTCACAGAATGAAAATAGCTGGAATTGGTTAAGCGACAACCAACAATTCAATGAATTGCCTTTACCCAATCTGCCATTGGCGAATGCAGCAACTGCGATGGGCGTGATCCACTGCTTGTTGCAGCAGGATGACAAAATCAGCCGAGCCATTAACGAACAGGCAATCCATGCAGGACTGAAAAATGCCCAATTACCGGGACGTTTTCAAATTGTCAGGGAAAATCCGCTGATTATTTTGGATGTGGCCCATAATCCACATGCTGCGGGCTATCTGGTTCAAAAATTAGCAGAACAGCCTCGTTCATCAGACAGTAAAATTCGTGGTGTGGTTGGCATGTTGGGAGACAAAGATATTGCGGGTACGCTTGCTTGTCTTTCTCAACAGATTAATGAATGGTACTGCGCATCATTACATGAACCGAGGGGAGAAAAAGCTGAAGTCTTGTCTGGGCATCTTATGCACGCCCGTACATTCTCCGACGTGGAAACAGCGTGGCAACGGGCAATAGAAGACGCATCAGTGCAAGATATCATCGTGGTTTGTGGCTCTTTCCATACTGTCGCGCATGTCATGGAGACACTGGAGGGTAAGGAAGATGGCCAGTAAATTTCAAAATCGCTTGGTTGGAACCTTCGTTCTTGTCGCATTGAGTGTGGTTGTTCTGCCTATAATTTTTGATGGCGATAAGAAATATAACGAAAGTAAATTTGCTTCGATTCCTTTGGTGTCAAAATCTGATAATGGTGAGGATATTCGCTCGATCCCACCATTGACACAAAGCGCGCCGCCTGTACCGCCTGTAAATGCGGTGGAAGCGATGCAATTACAGGAACAAAAGGCAGATACAGACGTGTTGTCTGAGCCAACGGTGAAACCCGAAGTACCTCCCCAGCGGAAAGTGGAAACTAAATCGAAGTCAGTAGAGCAAGCTCCTCAGGCAACGGCATATGTTGTTCAACTTGGCGCATTAAAAAATGCGGGTAAAGTTGATGAGATATTGGCAAAGCTGCGTCTTTTGGGGCATCAGGTATATACAGTTCCTTCTTCTCCGGTACAGGGACAGTTAACACGGATTTATGTCGGGCCGAATGCATCAAGGCAAAAACTGGAATCCGTTTTATCCGAATTAAGGCAAATCACGGGGTTACAAGGACAGATTAAAAACTATAAGCCATAATCGGATTGGCGCTTCATGGGGAGCTGGAAGCTTCCTATGATCATACCAAAAGCTCTACCATGGAGCTTATAACCAATGGATTTCAAGATGTGTCGCGGCGGCAAGTGAGTGAATCCAGCCAACAAAGAGACAACTTGAAATACGAAAGGTATAAAAGGGTTAAATATGACAGGTGATTTTCCATTGTGGAGACAGCAGTTAAAGATTAACCCATCACAGCGAATGCAGTTTATTTACTTACCGAAAATTATTTTCAGTAGAGTGATAAATCTACTACGCAAACGTTTTCGTTTTCTGTTAGAATGCGCCCGACCTGAATGTTGGGAGCCTGTTTTTGGATTAAAATATGGTCTGGATTGATTATACGATTATTGCCATCATTGGTTTCTCGGCACTGGTTAGCTTGATTCGTGGTTTTGTTCGCGAAGCGCTCTCTCTGGTAACGTGGGGTTGTGCTTTCTTTGTTGCAAGCCGTTTCTATACTTATCTGGCGGCGTATTTTACCCGTCTTGAAGATGAACTGGTACGTAATGGAATAGCGATTGCTATCTTATTCATTGCAACACTGATTGTTGGCGCGATAGTAAACTATGTCATTGGTTCACTTGTTCAGCGAACAGGCCTGTCAGGTACTGATCGGGTTCTGGGGGTCTGTTTTGGGGCCTTGCGCGGTGTCTTGATTGTCTCTGCTATTCTGTTTATTGCGGACTCTTTCACGCCACTTCCCAAAAGTCAGGATTGGCAACAATCACAACTGATCCCACAATTCAGTCAAATCATCAGGTGGTTTTTTGACTACCTACAAAGTGCGTCGAGTTTCCTGCCGGAGAGATAACGCTCTCCGCTCAGCTGATGAGGAAAGGCTACATGTGCGGTATTGTCGGTATCGTCGGTTTTACACCGGTTAACCAATCGATTTATGATGCATTAACGGTGCTTCAGCACCGTGGACAAGATGCAGCAGGTATTGCAACTATTGATGGTAACAATGGGTTTCGCTTACGTAAGGCTAATGGTTTGGTCAAAGATGTGTTTGAAACACGACACATGTTACGTTTACAGGGAACCATCGGGATTGGGCATGTTCGTTATCCTACAGCAGGCAGTTCCAGTGCATCCGAAGCGCAACCCTTTTATGTAAATTCTCCTTTTGGTATCACGTTGGCACATAACGGCAATCTGACAAACGCACATGAATTAAAAAAAATGCTGTTTGAAAATGCCCGCCGTCATGTCAACACAACCTCAGATTCTGAAATCCTACTGAATATTTTTGCTAATGAATTAACCCAATTTCCACATTTTCCATTAGCGCCTGATGATATTTTCTCGGCAGTTTCAAAAATGCACAAAAGAATTCGTGGCGCTTATGCTTGTGTTGCCATGATTATTGGGCATGGATTGGTTGCTTTTCGTGATCCACATGGCATTCGTCCTCTGGTGTTGGGCAAGAAAACACTGGAAGATGGCCACCATGAATATATGGTGGCATCAGAAAGTGTGGCGTTGGACACATTGGGTTATGAGTTTTTGCGTGATGTGGCTTCTGGTGAGGCGATTTATATCACTGAAAATGGGCAATTGTTTACTCGCCAGTGTGCGGAAACTCCGTCATTGACCCCTTGTTTGTTCGAATTTGTTTATCTTGCTCGTCCGGATTCTTTTATTGACAAGGTTTCGGTATATAACGCACGTTTGCGGATGGGGAGGAAATTGGGGGAAAAAATTGCCCGTGAATGGGAAGATTTACATATTGATGTCGTCATTCCCGTGCCGGAAACATCTTGTGACATCGCACTGGAAATCGCCCACATTCTGGATAAACCCTATCGTCAGGGATTTGTCAAAAATCGTTATGTCGGACGTACTTTTATCATGCCGGGTCAGCAGGAACGACGTAAATCGGTTCGTCGCAAACTGAATGCCAATCGTGCTGAATTCAGGGGTAAAAATGTCTTATTGGTGGATGACTCCATTGTACGTGGAACCACTTCTGAACAAATTGTTGAATTGGCACGTGAAGCGGGAGCCAAGAAAGTCTATTTTGCTTCGGCAGCACCGGAAGTTCGCTTCCCGAATGTTTATGGTATTGATATGCCGAATGCCAATGAGCTGATTGCCCACGGCCGCGAAGTGGATGAAATTCGCCAGCTCATTGGTGCTGATGCTTTGATATATCAAGACCTCCAAGATCTTGTTCAGGCAGTACAGGAAGAAAACCCTGATATTGAAAAATTCGAATGCTCTGTATTCGATGGTATCTATGTCACGAAAGACATTGACCAGATTTACCTCGATTATCTGGAAAACTTGCGTAAAGACGATGCCATGAAAGTGCTTGGACAGGGCGAAATAGAGAATCTGGAAATATATAATGAAGGATAATATTGTTATTATCATTCAGTTAAATACCCAATGGATTTCAAGATGCGTCGCAGCCAACAAAGAGGCAACTTGAAATACGAAGGGTATAGCCAGAATCTCAGAGGAAAACATGAAAAAATTGATTGTCGGGCTGACCGGAGCAAGTGGTGCGATTTATGGTGTCAGGTTACTGCAAGTTTTGCAGCCAGTAGAAGGCATTGAAACGCATTTGGTGATCAGCCAATCAGCTCGGCAGACTCTGGCATTGGAGACGGACTATACCCTGCGAGATGTACAGATATTGGCTGATGTCGTGCATGACAATCGTGATATTGCCGCATCCATTTCCTCTGGGTCCTTTAAAACATTGGGCATGGTAATTTTGCCTTGTTCGATAAAAACCCTATCAGGTATTGTGCATAGTTACACTGATGGCTTAATTACCCGTGCCGCCGATGTTGTTTTAAAAGAGAATCGCAAGTTAGTGCTGGGGGTGAGAGAAACTCCCTTGCACTTGGGGCACTTGCGATTAATGACTCAGGCCGCAGAAATTGGGGCGGTGATAATGCCGCCTGTTCCCGCATTTTATCATCGTCCTGAACATATTCAGGATATCATCGACCAGACGGTTAATCGTGTGCTGGATCAGTTCGATATTGACTTACCAGAAGATCTATTTAGCCGTTGGCAGGGTGCTAAACCCATCGGGTATAGCACTTAACCTTAGCAATTTTAGATGAAAGAACATTTAATCCACTAGCGTGATTTCTATTCTATTAATCCCTTTTCCTTTGTTTTTTCTTGAAAGTTTGACCTTTCCGATTTCTTTAGTATTGGAAACATGAGTGCCGCAACATAACATTTTTATGTTACGGCATTGCCAATACCTTAGCCCATCTTCTGCCGTGAAGGTGATTTCATTTTCTTGGGAAATGAAGTTATTAACTTGCTCTTCAAGGGAAGCGAGTAATTCAGCAGTAACACTTTCTGACATTTTATAATCAGTTCTATCTTTTTCCATATTAACAAAAGAGCCTTCTACTGATAAAAAACTGCTCATGTGCCTTATAAAATATTCAACAACATGGCTTGCAGAGTGCAAGCGCATAGTTCTGAGCCTATTTTCTTCATTAATGGAGGCTATAACCTGTTGTCCTACTTCGAACTCGGAAGTATCGACATAGTGCTTTATTGGAGAAGTAAAAGACAGTTTGTTGCTTTCATTTTGTTTCTCTTCAACACTAACAGCAGTCACAATTACGCCATTGATCTCGCCCGTATCGTAATTTTGGTTTCCTGATAATGGATAAAATAGCGTTTTATCTAAAACAATATAATCTTCACCAACCTCGATAACATTAGCGTTAAACGTACAGTCATAAGGAGCATCATCAAAAAGTCTTTTTGTCTGCAACATCATAGCCTCCGAAAATTAAAGCGATTATTAAAGCAATTATTAAAGCGAATAGAAAAAAGGAATAAGAAATGGCACAAGAATAGTGATGATGCCACCAGAAAGTAATGCAACGGGAACGTAAGAAATACCACAGTGTTTTTCTATAATAGGCAGGGTAACATCCATTGCGGTTGCCCCGGCGACACCAATTGCAATATTACCATTCCCTATACGTGAAAGTGTCGGTATCAGAAGTAATGCAATGACTTCACGAAATAAATCACACAGGAAAGCAACAGAGCCTAGCAATGGATCATTCATTTTTGTGAAGAGAATACCAGACAGGGTATACCAACCAAAACCTGAACTTACAGCTAAACTTTGAGTAAGAGATAATGGAATAAAAAAAGAAATTATTGCTGCGCCTATATAGGATGCTGCAATAGTAAAAAATGTCATTACGATATTGTAACGATTAAAAAATATTTCTTTCAAACTCAACCCCGACAAGGAGAGCTTCATAGCAATAACAAATATCAGAAGATATAACAACAAAGATATGACTATATCATAATCTATCTCTGGCGTTATTTTATAGTAACCAAGAAAGAAACCTATTATTACCAGACTTGCAAGTAAGATAGGATCCTTAATATAACCCATGATATCAAAATCATCTTTTTGATTATTACTGGTTGTTACTTTATTTTTTTTATTACCGACTGTTTTGATATGAAAAAACTTTAAAACAATCACTATAGATAAGGATGAGGCGAAAGCTATGCTTATAGCATTAATACCAACATCAGTTAGCTTGCTTATAATTTCAGGTATTGCGCCAATCGTTATCCCCATTAGGATTAATAGTGAGTAAAGGCACAGGTTAGAGACGAGATCAATTAACCTTATGTTTTTATGCTTAAAAAACTTATTAAAATTGAATCCGACAACAAATGCTATCAGTATTGGTAACAGGTTAGAGATGGCAATATTCATTAATTAATCCAAAAAACTAGTTGAGAAAAGATCTTCAAAATTTTCAGCTCTACGAATTTGTATAATAGAGCCATTTTTGTCCAGGATATATTCAGCAGGGCGTCGACGAAGATTGAAGTTTGAACTCATGGAGTAGCCATAAGCACCAACATCATTAATACAAATAAGATCTCCTTTTTTTGTTTTTGGTAAAGGCCTTTCACGAGTAAACACATCTCCTGATTGGCACAGGTTTCCTACAACATCATATTTTTCTATATGCTTTTCTTTAGAGCTAATGTTTTCAATGTGATGCCATGCATTATAGTAGAAACATCGAGGAAAATGGTTATATCCAGTATCTAATCCCATATAATTTCGATTTCCAAAACTTTTCAGGGAACTTACTTTAGCAACCAGCCTACCTGCATTTGCAACAAAGAACCTGCCCGGCTCAATAAGGAATTTTGTTTTATCGGATATATTAAAATTTTTCCTAAGCGAGTCCAAAGAACTTCTTATTGAACTGAGATCATATTGTTCATAGGATTTATAATCATAGCCGAAACCACCGCCGAAATTCAGATGAGAAAGGGAATCAAGTTGTATAGATAACTCCATTAAAAACTCAGCATTCTCAATATACATTTTTGTAGACATCTCACCTGATCCAGTATGAGAATGCAAGCCACTAATTTTTATTTTCTTGGCGTTACAAATTTTCTGGGCATGGTTGATTTCAGAAGGTGATATACCAAATTTAGACATCTCACCATTAGTAATAACTTTACTTGAATGACCCGCACCAATCCCGGTATTTACCCGCAAAGTAATCGATTTTTCCAATGAAGATATCTCTATATCATCTATATCATCTATATCATCTATATCATCTATATCATCTAGAGCATCAAGAGAACCAATGGATACATTTACATTTTTCTGAAAAGCAAACTCAATTTCACTTTTTGTCAGGCAATCCGCATTGTAATGTATTTTGTTAGAAGGAATATTGCACCTTAATGCCAGTTCTATTTCTTCTAGAGAACATGCATCAACACCAATGCCATATGAAAAAATCAGTTTTACAATGTAAGGATTAGAGTTTGCCTTCATTGCATAAAGGATTTCATAGTCGGAAGAGTTGAATTCATTTTTTAATTCACTGATATTTTTAATTATTTTTTCTTCACTGTATAGATAGAACGGCGTGCCATTATTTCTGGCTATTTTTTCTTCAACATTTACTTTTTTCATTTTTAATATCCTGTTGTTGAAATTTAGATATATAGCGTTCACCTGAGTCTGGAGAAATACACATTATTTTACACTTGGGGTTTTTATGTATTTCTTTTATAGCGGCGGCCACAACAGCCCCACTGGATAAACCTATGTCAATAGAATCATGATATCTTGTGAGGCGACAGGCAGAGAATGCTTCTTCGTCAGAAATTGCATATATATCATCAACAGCATCTTTTTTTATTATTCCTGGAATAAAGTTAGAACCAATGCCTTCAATATTCCAAGGTACGGGATGATATTCTGCACCTGAAAAATATTGTTGATATATAGAACCAATGGGATCGGCAACAATAAATCGTGCTTGGCTTCCTTTTTCACGAAAGTATTTATGTATTCCCATTAATGTTCCGCCAGAGCCAACACCACATACTATAGCATCAGCATTTAGCCCTCCCTGAAGCCACAGTTCTGGCGCAGTGGAAGAATAGTGTGCCATAACATTTGAATAGTTAAAAAATTGGTTGCAAAAATATCTACCTTTTTGATTTGCATATCTTTTTGCGACTTCAACATAATTATCTTCTGAATTAGCGCCTGCATCTGATGGCATGATAATTACATTAGCGCCATAGTATTTAAGTAAAAGTAGTTTTTCTTTACTGATCCTGTCATGGGTTACTATAGTGACTTTATACCCTTTTAAGTGACCAATCCAAGCAATCCCTATGCCTGTATTTCCTGAGGTTGCTTCGACTAACTCATCTCCTGGGGTGAGTTTTCCTGATAATTCTGCATCGGTGATTATTTTCAGTGCTACCCTATCTTTTATAGATCCTCCTGGATTATAAGACTCCAGCTTAATTTTAATATCACTCTCAGGATATACAGAAGTAAGAATGTTAACTGTTGGGGTAGTTCCGATTAAATTTAATATCCCAGAATTATTTTTCTTGCAAGTAATTCTCATGTTAACTCCTTTTGGGAGCGGTTTTTTTCACAATGATAATATATAAATAGCTTTTAGTTATAAAGACATGATTTTTGTTTACTCGCGGTATTGTTATCATCAATTAGTTATAATAACCACGTTTCTTGTATAATATGTGATTTTTAATTGTATTTATTTGTTTTTTGTTTCTTTGCTTTGTTTTCTGTCTTTTTTCTGATTTTATAAAATTACTTATAATCCTGATAAAATAAGTAGAAAAACTTATTTTATTGGTTTTTTAGCAATAAAATTAAATAATAAAAATAAGTTCAAGGCTGAATAATTTAATAATAAAAATTGTCAGATATATAGGTTTATTGGTCTATTAAGAAATAGCAAGAAGATTACAGGATATTATTTTTTGCCTTTATGACATCTTGCAAGGCTTCTTCTAATTGAAAATAACGGAAACCAAACCCGGCTTCTTCCAGCCTCTTCGGAATGGCTTGTTGACCACCCAAAACTAATTCCGCTGCTTCCCCCATCATTATTTTTAATACAAATTCAGGAATGCGTATGAAAGCAGGGCGGTGTAATACACTGGCGAGTGTGGAACTGAACAGTTCATTATGAACAGGATAAGGAGATGTCATATTAAAGGGGCCATGTAGCTCAGGCGATATCAATAGGTAATAGATACCATTGACCATGTCATCAATGTGTATCCACGGCATATATTGCTTGCCATTACCGATTGCTCCGCCTAAACCTAACCGAAACAGTGGCAGCATTTTTTGCAGTGCGCCACCTTTTGGGGCCAACACAATGCCTGTACGTAACAAGCATACGCGAGTTTTGTCGCTGCTGGCTTGTAACGCAAGTTGTTCCCAACGTTCACAAAGTTGATGGGCAAATTCATTGTGAGGAGAATCATCATCTTCGGTAACCACTGATTGTCCCTGATCACCATAATAGCCAACGGCTGAACCGGAAATAAATACAGATGGGGGAGAGTTACTGGCTTTAATTAGCTTGCTCAACTGTTCAGTGAGTTGCCAGCGGCTTTGACACAGTATCTCTTTTTGCTTCGGTGTCCATCGCTTATTGATGATGGGTTCGCCGGCAAGATTGATAACGGCATCAAAGCCGTTTAGATCGCGCAGGCCATTTAGTGTTGCCCAACATTCAACGCGATCAGAAAACAGAGAATCCACCTTTTGTGGTGAACGACTTAAAATGGTGATGGAGTGGGAGAGCGAGAGCAATTGGCAGGTCAAGCGATAACCAATCAATCCCGTTCCTCCCGTAATTAAGATACGCATAGCCACCCCCTACGACAAAAATAGATAATTGCGTATTGACTATAACAAGGGATGGCTTAAGTGGCAGCGAAATATGCTGCTATTTGTTACCAATATCAAGTTTTTTGGTGAAATATTTCTCCATTAACTGAATTTTTTACATATATCTGAGTCAGGCATCCTTATAGGCTGCTTGGGTCGCAGGGCGTTGACTGATTTTATCCAACCATTTTGCAACCGCAGGATAATCCTGCAAATCGACTTTTTGGTGTTCATGGCATTTAGCCCATGGATAAGTGGCAATATCCGCGATGCTGTATTCGTTTCCTCCGAGATAGGCAGTTTTTTCCAGTTGGGTATTTAGCACCTTGTATAAACGTTTTGTTTCTTCCACATAGCGTTTAATGGCGTAAGGTACAACTTCTGGAGCATAGCGATTGAAGTGGTGATTTTGACCGAGCATTGGGCCAAAGCCTGCAACTTGCCAAAACAGCCATTGCAATTGTTCTGTACGTTCACGCAAATCTGTGCTTAATAGCTGGCCTGTTTTGTTTGCCAGATAAAATAAAATGGCCCCTGATTCGAAGATGGAGATTGGTTCTCCGCCGTCGGCAGGTTGATGATCGACAATAGCCGGGATCTTGTTATTGGGTGCAATGGCAAGAAATTCAGGTTTGAACTGCTCTCCAGCGTTGATATTGATGGGATGAATGGTGTAAGGAATACCGGCTTCTTCGAGAAAGAGGGTAATCTTATAGCCATTTGGAGTTGGGGCATAATATAGATCTATCATATAATCTCCAGTAATAATAACTCATTGAAAAATATAGCAGTATTACATTACCATCGTTTGTCTGTAAAATGTCACAAATTTCTTGTGTTAGTGTTGGCGAATTTATTTCAGTCAATTATGGTAACTCTTATCTGTTTTTAGCCTCCTTAATCGGAGCATCACAGCAAAAACTGGCATTTAACTCATTGATAAAAGGTTTTTAGGATGGTGCAAGAAAAATCAGCAAGTATTGAATGGATTGACATCGTCAATGAAGACAATGAAGTGATTGCGCAGTCAACTCGTCAGCAGATGAGAGCGCAAAACTTGAGGCATCGGGCTACTTATATTGTAGTGCATGATGGTATGGGAAAAATTCTGGTTCAGCATCGTACAGAAACAAAAGACTTTTATCCGGGAAAATTGGATGCAACGGCAGGTGGTGTCGTTATGACAGGAGAAACTTTGCTTGATGCAGCTCGTCGGGAAGCCGAAGAGGAACTGGGAATTGCAGGTATTCCTTTTGCCGAGCATGGCATTTTTTATTATGAAGAGAAGACTTGTCGTATATGGGGTGGTCTGTTCAGTTGTGTTACTCATGGGCCATTTGCATTGCAGGAAGACGAAGTCACAACAGTTTACTGGTTAACGCCAGAAGAAATCACAGCTCGCTGTGATGAATTTACTTCGGACTCTTTGAAGGCGCTGTCTCTTTGGTTAGCACGTAATAAGCAGACAGAGCTGTCCTAGCATTTTTTTCTTACCTCTCTATCTCCTTGGATATAAGCCCCTTTATTATGGGGCTTTTTGATTTTTACTTTATTTTTACTTTATCGATTCTGATAAAGAGAATAATAAATTATTAACTTGGTATTTTACTTCTATTTAATGATTGGTAGGAAATTTTTCCAGGACGAAGTTAAAATGATAACTTCCTGCTTTTTCAAACCGCATATAAGGAGGTTTGGTTACATCGTAAGTGATGATATCAAGTTCTGTGCCATTATATGTAAAATAGACAGCACCTTGAGTGACTGGAATATTATTCTTATCAAAAACAACAACAGAGGTTACATATTGCTGACCATCTTTGGGAATTAAACCAACGATTTCATAGTCTCCATTTGAATAGCAATCCACGGGATCGGGGATGGTATGAGTTTGAATATGTACTCTAAATACCTGATCGACGCCTGATTCATTAATCAATTTTACCGCCAGTAAATCACAGTTTGTTGGCGATACAATAAACTTTGATAACCCTTTAATATCACTGAGATCTGGTTGGCTTGTATCCCATTCACGGTAAATTTGCCCAGGTTGACTATCATCACCATGTCGCCAGGCAAAAACGATAGAACCTTTTCCAATTTCAACGGAAAGAAATTTATCATTTAATGGTGTGCCTATTAAATTTACTTCAAGACTATTTTCCGGGTACTCATAAGAATCCCCGCTATAATCATTTTTAGTATAGAAGATAGCGCCTTTGGCTAATTTGTTTTTAGACATAATCAATATTTCCCTTATTTTTGGTTAAGAAAATGAATAACTAGAATAAAGATCTTGGTTTATATGTCAATATAATGGGAGGCTCTTATATTAATCCTGTTATTTAAAAATTATTTATTTGATTTTATATTAATTGTAATTAATAAATGATGCCATTTTAATTTGAAATATTTATTTTTATTTTCTTTTATAGCCGTGTTTATATTCAGGTAATTAGTTAAATAAATAATTGTGTTTGAGTCTGTTTTAGTAAATTATCAGTAATTACATAATTAATATAAAGTAGAATAAATATAAAGAATATTATATTTCTTGGGTTCGACTAATAAGAGCACCCGTATAAACGGGCGCTCTCAAATATCTTAATCGTCTCTTTTGCTTGTTATTTCATCAAGCAGTGCTTTGCCGACAGATTGAATACCGGGTTGTTGCATGATGGCAAGATGAGTACCCGTGACATCAATAATGGTTAACTGTGATTGTGGAACGACTTTATCCCAGCCAAGGCTAACACTATGTTCAGTATCTGCTTCTTGCTCCGTTGCCCTGAATAGGGTGATGTGAGTACCCGCAGGGCATACCGATGGTGCATGATAGTTAGCCGCAACAGAGATATTGTGATACAGCAACAGATGTTGTCTGACATTTTCAGGGGTAATACCATTCGGTAGCAGATCGTTCTCTTGTGCCAGTATGAATAGCGCATTGAAGTCACGTTCAAGCACCAGTTCATCGATTTCCTTTTGCAAGTTGTCAGGGAGATTCTCAGGTATGTTCTCCATGAAGAGGATCGTTTCATCAAAAACAAATCCAGCGTCTTTCTCTTCCTGCGTATAAGTATTTTCATAGCTGGCATGAGTGTCAAGAAGCCCGACAAGAC
The DNA here is from genome assembly GCF_028598555.1 of Xenorhabdus anantnagensis. GTDB lineage: Bacteria > Pseudomonadota > Gammaproteobacteria > Enterobacterales > Enterobacteriaceae > Xenorhabdus > Xenorhabdus anantnagensis. Next base: position 128,779 of record NZ_JAQRFN010000006.1, on the reverse strand, counting down.
AAACGGTTTCACCTTCTGTAACCAATTGGCAGGCCATTTCATAGGCAATAGATCCCCCAACAGACCAGCCAGCAAGGCAGTAAGGCCCTTGAATCTGTGCCTGACGGATGCATTCAACATACCCTTTAGCTCTGTCTTTCAAGCTGATTGGGGTATCCTCTTCCTCTGGAACAATATTGGCGACGAATCCATAAATTGGCATCTCTTTGTCGTCAATATAAGGAGCGAGATCGTAAGCATAATCAATGTTGCCCCCGACGGGATGAACCAGGAACAGCGCAGGTTTGGCATTGTCTTGATGATTATTTTCGCGATCACCTTTACGAATAGTCACTAAATTCGTCTGTTGGATAAGAGAGTTATCTGACTGAATAAATGTGACGAATTCACTGATGGTTGGATATGCAAGAAAATCGCGCATTGCAACATTAATACCCAAGACTTGGCGCAGCCGCACAACGATTTGTAAGGTTAACAAAGAGTGACCACCCAACTCAAAAAAGTGATCATGGCGCCCGACGCGTCCTATACCGAGGCACTCTTGCCACACTTCAGCCACGATATTTTCCATTTCTCCGATTGGAGCCTCATATCCTTGCGTGATAATGGCGGACTCATCCGGTGCAGGCAGAGCTTTGCGATCCAGTTTGCCGTTGGCGGACATCGGGAAAGCATCCAATATAACAAACGCGCTGGGGAGCATATTCTCCATCAGGCGTGTGCTCAATTGTTCGCGCAGTCGGGAAGGAGTGAGAATAATGTCTGATTGTGGAATGACATAAGCGACCAGACGTTTGTCACCATGCTTTTCTTCTCGGGCGATAACGACCGCATCACTGACTCCTTCACAAGTTGCCAGTTGTGCTTCGATTTCCCCCAATTCAACGCGGAATCCGCGGATCTTAACCTGAAAGTCATTACGCCCCAGATACTCAATCATGCCATTGGGCAGCCAGCGTCCCAGATCCCCCGTTTTATACATGCGGGCATCTGGTTGTTCGCTGAATGGGTCAGCAACAAATTTTTCTGCCGTCAAATCAGGGCGGTTTAAATAACCGCGGGCAACGCCAGCGCCACCAATATGGATTTCTCCACCCACACCAAGAGGAACAGGTTGTCCGAGCATATCCAGAATATAAATACGCGTATTGGGTAATGGGCGGCCAATCGGAATATTGTTGGTGATATCCAAAGATGATTTGTTATCCAGCGTCAATGTTGTGACGATAACTGTCGTTTCCGTCGGGCCATAAGAGTTAATCCAACGGCAGGACTGCGTTTCCGGCATCGATTGCCAACTCAACAAGTGACGCAGTTCCGCTTTCTCACCGCCGACGATAACTGTGTGCAGATATTGGCCGAAACCACTGCGCTCCGCCATCATCTCTTGTACCCACTGATGCCAGAAGGCAGTCGGCATATCCATGATAGTAATTTTCTGCTCGTTCAACAGGTTGACAAATTCCTCATCCGGTACTCGGATGTGAGCAGGGCGGAGAACCAACGTTGCACCGGAAGCGAGGGTTGGGAATATATCCGATACCGAAGTATCAAAGGCCACGGTTGCAAATTGCAGGATGCGATCACCCGCTTGAGGCTCACTGGTCTTGCGTTGAGCATGGATAAAGTTCACCACGTTGCGGTGTTCCAGCATGACGCCTTTCGGTTGTCCTGTGGAGCCGGAAGTATAAATGATATAGGCCAGATGATGTGGCTGGAGTCCTATTTTGCTGGTATCAGGGTTATGTACGGGCTGTTTCGCCACGTTGTTCTGATAGATTTCATCATCCAATAGCCAGACATTCACACCTTGTATCGGCAAACGTGCCTGTAAATGTTGCTGAGTCAGCAGTAACACGGGTTGGCTGTCCGATAACTGATAAGCCAATCGATTGACAGGATATTCTGGATCGAGAGGAACATAGCCTGCTCCCGCTTTGAGAATACCGCACATGCCAATGACCATGTCCAGACTGCGATCGGCACAGATAGCAATGCGATCATCCGGGCGCACACCCGCAGTAATCAGTTGGTGCGCCAATTGGTTGGCATGGCGGTTCAATTCCGCATAACTCAATTGTGTATCACCAAATACCAGTGCAGTGGCATCCGGCGTACGTTCCGCCTGTTGTTCGAACAGTTGATGGATCAACATATCCTGCCGATAGTCCATCGCAGTGTCATTAAAGCTCTCCAATAATTGACGGCGTTCTGCCAATGGCAGGATATCGATTGATTGGATTGATTGCTCAGGGGTATGTTGCAGTGCTGCCACAATGCCTTTCAGGGCCGCATTGACATAAGCATTGATGCGCACAGGATCAACTTTCTGGCTGCATTGTGCCGTGAGTTCGAATCCGTCATCAAAATCATCCACGTCCAGCGATAACGGGTAATTACTACGTTCCCCACTTTCCAGCTCTTGGATGCCTTCCCAGGCAGGTGAGTCGGATTGCTCTTCATCACGTGGGCTATGGCGGAAATTGAGCAAACTGTTAAACAATGGCAATGATGCCTGAACACCACTGCAACGCTGGGCAATTGCCAGCGGTGTCTGTTCATGATCCAGCAATTCGCTCAGGCACTGGTAGGTTTCCTGTACTGCCTGTCCAACTGTGCGTCCTTGTAATTGAATACGGACTGGCAGGGTATTGATAAACATACCGAGCACTTGGGAAGCACCCATACCACCCTGTAACCGACCCAGCAGAACCGTACCAAACACCACATCATCACGACCACAGCATTGCGCCAATACTTGTGCCCAAGCCACATGGAACAGAACCGCTGAGCTGATACCTTGCTGGCGGGCGCAATCACGGATTTGCTGTGCCAATTCGTCATCCAGCGTAAAGATATTTTCCACTATTTTATCGTGCTCACCGTGTTCATCGCGGTGGTTCCCCTGTACATCAAGTAATTCGAATGGCAGGGTCGGCTCTTCCACGTCGCCCAGTAACTGCTCGAAATAGGCCTTATGTACTTCAATCGGTATTTTACGGGTTTGGGCAATAAAATTACGGTAAGGCAGAGGAGCCGGCAGGCTCTCTTCTTCGCCCAAGATCAGTGCCTGCACTTCGCTGAAAATAATTTCCAGTGACAGATGGTCACAGACCAAATGGTGATGCAGCAAGCTCAGCCACCATAGATCAGCGTCAGGATCTTTGGCTATATGGGCTGCCAATAATGGTGCTCTGGTAATATCCAACCGTATTGAGTCAGGATCGGTAAGACGCTGTAATTGCGTTTCGGCACTTTCTCCGACTGATAATGTGACCTCAGTAATTGGCAGCGGCGCATGACGGTAGACAACTTGCACAGGTGTCGGCAGTTCTTGCCAGTGGAAAGCGCTGCGCTGAATATCATGGCGATTAATCACCTGTTGCAGCGCCTGCAAAAAACTATCCAGCCGTGTCCGACTGTCGAAGTTCATCAGAATGTTTTCGAGATAGGTATCGCCTTTTTCTTCCAGTAAATGGTGGTACAAAATACCTTCCTGCAATGGCCCAAGTGGATAAATATCCTGAACATTGGTGACACCACCCGGTACGCGGGCAACGATTTGGTCAATTTGTGCCTGAGTCAATTCCACCAGTGACAGCATATCTGGGGTAATGATCTGGCTGTCTTCGCGGATCAGATTAGGTGGAATGGTCAGTGCATCAGCATCTTGATCACTATTCTGATTTAAGCGGGTGCTCATGGTCGCCAGTGTTGGCGCAGAGAAGACGGCGCTGACATCAATCGATAGCCCTTGCTGACGCAATTGTTCGATCAGGCTGACAACCAGCAGTGAATGGCCGCCCAGTTCAAAGAAGTTGTCATGGCGTCCGACCTGTTCCAATTCCAAAATAGATTGCCAGACTGCCGCCAGTTTTTGTTCAATTTCGCCTTGTGGTGCCTCATATTCACGGCTGACGGTGGCAGTACGATCGGGGGCAGGCAATGCTTTGCGATCCAGTTTACCGTTAGCGGACATCGGGAAGGCATCCAGCATGACAAATGCACTGGGTAGCATGTAATCCATCAGGCTGGAACTGAGTTGTTCACGCAGATCTGCCGGTTTAAGTGTGATGTCGGTTTGTGGGATCACATAAGCGATTAAACGTTTGTCGCCCGTATCTTCTTCACGGGCGATGACGACGGCATCGCTGACACCCTCACAGGCTGCCAGTTGCGCCTCAATTTCTCCCAACTCAATGCGGAAGCCGCGTATCTTGACCTGAAAATCATTGCGCCCCAGATATTCAATCATGCCATTGGGCAGCCAGCGCCCCAAATCGCCGGTTTTGTACATCCGGGTATCTGCTTGTTTTCTGAACAGATGATTGCTGAACAGATGATTGCTGAATGGATCAGCAACAAATTTCTCTGCCGTCAAATCGGCGCGGTTCAGGTAACCACGGGCAACACCTGCGCCGGCGATGTGGATTTCGCCACTGACACCAATAGGAACGGGTTGACCATTAATATCCAGAATATAAATCCGGGTATTGGGCAACGGGCGACCAATCGGAATATTGTCGTTGATATACGGAGCCTGCCTGTCATCTACCGTCAGTGTGCTGGCAATAACGGTGGTTTCCGTCGGGCCGTAAGTGTTGATCCAACGGCAGGACTGAGTTTCCGGGCTGGATAACCAACTGATTAAGTGGCGGTATTCCGCTTTCTCGCCACCCACAATGATAGTGTGCAGGTAAGGGCTGAAACCACTGCGACCCGCCATCATTTCCTGCACCCAATGGTGCCAGAAGGCAGTTGGCATATCCATGATGGTGATTTTCTGCTCGCGCAGGAAAGTGACAAACGTGATATCCGGTATTCTGACATGAGGCGGACGCAGAACCAATGTCGCACCCGATGCGAGGGTAGGGAAAATATCAGACACAGAGGTATCAAATGCCACGGTCGCAAATTGCAGGATGCGATCACCTAATTTGGGTTCGCTGGTCTGGCGTTGGGCATGGATAAAGTTCACCACATTGCGGTGTTCCAGCATCACGCCTTTAGGCATTCCGGTAGAGCCGGAGGTATAAATGATATAAGCCAGATGGTGTGGCTCAAGCCCCAGTTGGTGAACATCCGGATTATGGGCGGGTTGTTTTGCCACGTTATTCTGATGGGCTTCATCATCCAATAAACAAATGGATATATTGTGTGTTGGATTGCATGTTGGTAAAAGCTCCTGCAAATGTTGCTGAGTGAGCAGTAATGCTGGCTTGCTGTCCGACAGTTGATAGGCCAGACGTTCGACAGGATATTCTGGATCGAGTGGAACATATCCCGCACCGGCTTTGAGAATCCCGTATATGCCAATGATCATATCCAAACTGCGGTCGACGCAAATTGCCACGCGATCATCCGGGCGTACGCCGGAGGCAATGAGCTGATGGGCCAGTTGGTTGGCATGGTGGTTCAGTTCAGCATAGCTCAGTTCGTTTTCGCCAAATACCAACGCAATGGCATCTGGTGTTCTCTCTGCCTGCTGTTCGAACAGTTGGTGAATTAAGACGTTTTGCGGATGATCGACGGCGGTATCATTAAACGTTTCCAGCAATTGAGTGCGTTCAGTCAGTGACAGGATGTCAATTGACTCAATGGCCTGTTCAGGTGCATGTTGCAGGGCAGCGACAATGCCTTCCAGGGCGGTATTCATATAGGCATTGATACGCGCCGGATTAATTTGCTGGCTGCATTGTGCAGTAAGCGAAAATCCGTCATCAAAATCGTCCACATCCAGTGCCAATGGATAGTTGCTGCGCTCTTCACTTTCCAGTTCGTCAATACCTTCCCAGGCAATTGAGGCGGCTTGTTCATCTTCGCGTGAATTATGGCGGAAGTTAAGCAGACTGTTAAACAGTGGCAATGGTGCCTGAATACCACTGCAACGTTGAGCAACGGCCAGAGGTGCCTGCTCATGTTCCAGAAGTGTACTTAACTGCTGATAAGTTTCCTGTACAGCCTGTTTAACGGTACGTGCCTGCAATTTAACCCGGATAGGCAAGGTGTTGATAAACATACCGAGCACTTCGGAAGCACCGATCCCACCTTGTAGCCGTCCCAACAGAACCGTGCCGAATACGACATCGTCTCGTCCACTGCATCGCGCCAGTACTTGTGCCCACGCGACATGGAACAGTACGGCAGAACTCATGCCCAACTGACGGGCGCAATCGCGGAGATTGTGAGCCAGTTTGCTATCCAGCGTGAAGACGTTTTCCTCTATCTCATTGAGGCTGCTGCCTTGTACATCAAGTAACCCGAATGGCAAGGTGGGTTCTTCTACATCCCCCAATAATTCGCGGAAATAGTTTTGATGAACTTCCAACGGCACATTGCGGATCTGCGCGATAAAGTTTCGGTAAGGCAATGGTGCTGGTAGATTTTTGCTTTCCCCCAAAAGCAGGGTTTGTATTTCGCCGAAAATCATATCCAGTGATATGTGATCACAAACTAAATGATGATATTGCAAGGAAAGCAGCCACTTGCCAGAAGATGGATCTTTCGCAATATGAGCCGCCAGCAGTGGTGCTTTGGTAATATCCATCCGTATTGAACGGGGATCGGTGAGACGACGTAATTGTGCTTCCGGAGATTCTGATGTTTCTGATAGCAATGTTTCTGATAGCAATTTTTCTGATAACAATGTTTCTGATAACAACGTTTCTGGTAACAACGTTTCTGATAACAACGTGAGTTCAATAATTGGCAGCGGAGCATGGCGAGAGACAACTTGCACTGGTTTAAGAAGCTCTTTCCAGTAAACGGCACTACGTAGAATATCGTGCCGGTCGATGACTTGCTGGAGCGCCTGTAAGAAACCATCCAACCGTGTCCGGCTGTCGAAAATCATCAAATGGTTATCCAGATAGAGATCACCTTCAGTTTCCAGCAAATGGTGGAATAAAATGCCTTCCTGCAATGGTCCCAATGGATAAATGTCCTGAACGTTGGGGATTCCGCCCGTTACATGGGAAACAATCTGGTCTATCTGGTTTTGAGTCAATTCCACCAGCGGCAACATATCTGGTGTAATAACAGCACTGTCTTCTTTGATCAGGTTAGGTGGGACTTCCTGTATGGTGGTGGCTTGATCGCTATTATGGCTGATAAGTGCACTCATGGCGGATAATGTTGGTGCAGAGAATACCGCACTGACATCAAGGGACAAACTGTGTTGGCGTAATTGCTCAATCAGGTTGACCACCAGTAATGAATGTCCGCCCAGCTCAAAGAAATTGTCTTGGCGCCCGACTTGTTCCAAATTCAGCAGGGATTGCCAGACTTCTGCCAGTTTCTGTTCAGTTTCGCCTTGAGGCGCTTCGTATTCCCGGCTGACGATAGCAGAATGATCAGGGGCCGGCAGGGCTTTGCGATCCAGTTTGCCGTTAGCTGACATCGGGAAAGCATCCAGTATGACAAATGCACTGGGCAGCATATGATCCATCAATCGGGTGCTCAGTTGCTTACGTAATTCAGCAGGGCTGAGTGCAACCCCTGTTTGTGGGATCAGATAAGCGACCAGACGTTTGTCACCCATACCTTCTTCACGAGCGATGACCACGGCATCGCTGACACCTTCATAGGCCGCCAGTTGCGTCTCAATTTCTCCCAGCTCAATGCGGAAGCCGCGTATCTTGACCTGAAAATCGTTGCGCCCCAGATATTCAATCATGCCATTGGGCAGCCAGCGCCCCAGATCGCCGGTTTTGTACATGCGTGCATCTGCTTGTTTGCTGAATGGATCAGCAACAAATTTCTCTGCCGTCAAATCGGGGCGGTTCAGATAGCCACGGGCAACACCTGCGCCGGCAATATGGATTTCACCACTGACACCGACAGGAACGGGCTGGCCGTGAGTATCCAGAATATAAATTCGGGTATTGAGCAACGGATAACCTATCGGGATGACACCTTCGAGATGCAATGGATTTTTGTTGTTCAGCTTCAATGTTGTGGCAATAACGGTGGTTTCCGTCGGGCCATAGGAGTTAATCCAGCGACAGGATTGGGTTTCCGCACTGGACAGCCAATTCATTAAATGACGATATTCCGCTTTTTCACCGCCCACAATAATGGTGTGCAGGTAAGGGCTAAAACCACTGCGACCCGCCATCATTTCCTGCACCCAATGGTGCCAGAAGGCGGTTGGCATATCCATGATGGTGATCTTCTGCTCGCGCAAGAAGTTGACAAAAGTAATATCCGGTATTCTGACATGAGGCGGACGCAGAACCAGTGTTGCTCCCGATGCAAGGGTAGGGAAAATATCAGACACTGAAGTATCAAATGCTACGGTCGCAAATTGCAGGATGCGATCACCCAACTTAGGTTCGCTGGTTTGATGCTGGGCATGGATAAAATTCACCACATTGCGGTGTTCCAGCATCACACCTTTAGGCATTCCGGTAGAGCCGGAAGTGTAGATGATATAAGCCAGATGGTGCGGCTCAAGTCCCAATTGATTGGCATCAGGATTATGGGCTGGCTGTTTTGCCACGCTATCCCGATTATTTTGATCATCCAGCAGCCAGACAGGGATGTCCTGTATTGGCAAGCGTGCTTGTAAATGTTGCTGAGTCAGCAATAACACGGGTTTGCTGTCCGACAACTGATAGGCCAAACGTTCGGCGGGGTATTCCGGATCAAGTGGAATATAGCCTGCACCGGCTTTAAGGATACCGTACATGCCAATAATCATATCCAGACTGCGATCAGCACAGATTGCAATAGGATCATCAGGGCGCACGCCGGACGCAATGAGCTGATGAGCCAACTGGTTGGCATGGTGGTTCAGTTCCGCATAACTTAGCTGGCTATCGCCAAACACTAACGCGACGGCGTCCGGGGTTCGCTCTACTTGTTGTTCAAACAGTTGGTGGATCAGGAATATTTGTGTATGCGGAAAAGCCGTATCATTGAAATCCACCAATACTTGAGTGCGTTGTTGTGGTTGCAATAGTGGCAAACTTTCCACCGATTGTGAATCATCCTTAACCATCGCAGTCAGAAGGGTTTGCAGGTAACTGGCGATGCGTTCAACACTGGCATGATCAAACAGATCACGGGAATATTCTAAATCGCCCACTATGCCATTTTCAGTATCATTCATGGAGAGGGTCAGATCGAAATGTGAACTGTTTTCGATCAGATTGATTTCACTGATAGTGGCATCCGGCAACTCTATACTTTGTTGTCCCGGCGTATTATCCACTGACATCATGACCTGAAAAATCGGGCTATGACTGAGACTGCGCGGTGGTTTCAGCGCTTCGACCAACTGTTCGAATGGCAGATCTTGATGTTCATAAGCTTTCAGAGCATGGGTTTTAATCCGGGCCAGCAAAGTGCTGACTGTTGGATTGTCATCTAATTGAACCCGCAGAGCCAATGTGTTGACAAAAAATCCAATCAGCGGTTCCAATTCGCGGTATTGCCGATTGGCTACCGGTGTGCCTATCACCAAGTCCTTCTGCCCGCTGAGGCGGGAAAGCAAGGTGGCCCATCCCGCCATCAGGGTCATGAACAATGTTGTCCCGTGGCGCTGGCTGAGGCGTTTTAATCCGGCACTTAATTCTACTGGCAGGGCAATATCAACATGCCCTCCCGCGTAACTTTGTTTCTCTGGGCGTGGCCTGTCAGTCGGCAGTTCCAAAAGTGAGGGAGCACCCTGTAACGCATCACGCCAGAAATTCACTTGTTTTTCCAGCGTTTCTCCCTGCAACCACTCTCTTTGCCAAAGAGCATAGTCAGCATACTGGAGTGTCAGGGCGGGCAGGGGATCTTTCTGCCCTTTACTGAATGCATGATAAAGTGTGGAAAGTTCGTGCATCAGGATATTGAGGGACCAACCATCAGAAATAATATGATGCTGGGTTAACAACAGGATATGTTCATTTTTCGCCAGTCGCAGCATACGGCCCCTGATAAGGGGGCCTTGTGCAAAATTAAATGGCTGACTGATTTCACGCTGGACTGTTTCATCAATGATGGTTTGTTGCTTTTCCGCAGATAAATGGCTGAGATCTTCCACTTCCAGAGAGAAGCCGTTATTTGGATCGCCAATGATTTGCAGGGCCTGGCCTTCTACCATCTTGATGTTGGTACGCAGAATTTCATGACGAGCGACAATTCTGTCCAGCGCTGTTTGCAGGGCATCCAGATTCAGATAGCCTTGCAGACGCAGGCCCCCCGGAATATGGTATGCCGTTTGTGCTGCCGGATCTAACTGCGCCAAGAACCACAATCGCTGCTGTGCCCAGGATAAGGGGAGAGTTTGCCGGTCAGCGCTTCTCGGTATAATTTGCCTTTTGTCCCTGATTTGCCCTTTTTCCCCAATCTGACTATTTTTGATGCGTTCGTTAAGTTTTTTCTGGAGTACCGCTTGTCTTAATTCAAGTAGGCTTAGTTCTTTGTTACTCATTTAATTAATTATCTCCATTTAGCAGGGCACGCAGTTCATCTTCAGACAAGTGCTCCAATTCTTTTTGCAGCGATTCGATATCTTCTTGTACGAAAAAGGTTTCGATCTGTCTTGACGCGATAAGCTCAGCGAGTTCAGAAAGTTCTGGATGAGCAAATATGTCTTGGATAGACACTTCAAGATGGAACTCATCACGCAATCTTGCCATTAACTGAATGATTGATAGGGAGTTTCCTCCTAAATCAAAGAAGCTGTCATGGCGTCCTATTTGTTCTAACCCCAATAAGCCTTGTAGGATGGTGGCGATCTGCTGTTCGATTTCCCCTTGGGGCGCTTCGTATTCACGGCTGGCGATGGCTGAACGATCCGGCGCTGGCAGTGCTTTGCGATCTAATTTGCCACTTCCGGTCAGCGGGAAGGATTCCAGCATGACAAACGCGTTGGGCACCATATAGCTGGCCAGATGGGTATTCAGTTGTTCACGCAGGCTGTTGGCATCGGGCGTGAAGTCGGATTGTGGTATGACATACGCCACCAGACGTTTGTCACCGGTTTCTTCTTCGCGGGCGATCACCACGGCATCCCTGACGCCTTCACAGGCAGCCAGTTGCGCCTCAATTTCTCCCAGCTCAATACGGAAGCCGCGTATCTTGACCTGAAAATCGTTGCGTCCCAGATATTCAATCATGCCGTTTGGCAGCCAGCGTCCCAGATCCCCCGTTTTATACATACGGGCATCTGTTTGTTCGCTGAATGGATCAGAAATAAATTTCTCTGCTGTCATTTCCGGCTTATTCAGATAACCCCGTGCGACACCCAAACCACCAATGTGAATTTCACCACTGACACCAACGGGAACAGGCTGACCGAGGGTATCCAAAATATAGATACGGGTATTGGGCAACGGGCGACCAATCGGAATGTTGTCATCGGTATACGGAACCTGTCTGTCATCTACCGTCAGAGTGGTGACAATAACCGTTGTTTCAGTCGGGCCATAGGAGTTGACCCAGCGGCAGGCGTGGGTTTCCGGGCTGGACAGCCAGCTCATTAAATGACGATGCTCCGCTTTCTCTCCACCCACAATGATGGTATGCAGATAGGGGCTGAAACCACTGCGACCCGCCATCATCTCCTGTACCCAGTGGTGCCAGAAGGCAGTTGGCATATCCATGATGGTAATTTTCTGCTCGCGCAAGAAGGTGACAAAGGTTGCGTCCGGTACTCTGATATGAGGTGGGCGCAGAACCAGTGTGGCACCCGATGCAAGGGTAGGGAAAATATCAGATACTGAAGTATCAAATGCCACGGTCGCAAATTGCAGGATACGATCGCCCAATTTAGGTTCACTGGTCTGGTGCTGGGCATGGATAAAGTTGACTACATTGCGGTGTTCCAGCATGACCCCTTTGGGTTGTCCGGTTGAACCGGAGGTATAAATGATATAGGCCAGATGGTGTGGCTGGAGGCCCATTTGGCTGGCATCAGGGTTATGGTCGGGCTGTTTTGCCACATTAATGCGGTGAGTTTCATCATCCAGCAACCAGACAGGTATGCCCTGTGTTGGCAAAAGTTCTTGTAAGTGCTTCTGAGTCAGCAATAGCGCAGGTTGGCTGTCCGATAGCTGATAAGCCAGTCGTTCGGCAGGGTATTCAGGATCGAGCGGAATATAACCCGCACCAGCTTTGAGGATACCGTACATGCCAATAATCATATCCAGACTGCGGTCGACACAAATGGCTACGCGATCATCAGGGCGCACGCCGGATGCAATGAGCTGATGTGCCAGTTGATTGGCGTGGTGGTTCAGTTCGGCATAACTCAATTGTCTGTCACCAAACACCAACGCGGTGGCATCAGGTGTCCGTTCCACTTGCTGTTCAAACAACGGGTGGATTAAGACATCTTGCGGATATTCGACGGCGGTATCGTTAAATGTTTCCAGTAATTGAGTGCGCTCTTCTGGAGACAGAATGTCGAGCGATTCAATTTTCTGCTCCGGTGCATGTTGCAGGGCTGCGACAATTCCTTTTAGCGCCATATCCATATAGGCATTGATACGTGCCGGATTAATCTGCTGACTGCATTGTGCGGTGAGCGCAAATCCATCGTCAAAATCATCAATATCCAGCGACAGCGGGTAGTTACTGCGTTCTTCGCCACTGAGTATCTGCATGCCTTCCCAAGCCAGTGATTCAGGTTGAGACTCATTGTGTGGGCTATGGCGGAAGTTCAGCAGGCTGTTAAACAGTGGTAATGGTGCCTGAATGCCACTGCAACGCTGGGCAACAGCCAGTGATGCTTGCTCGTGATCGAGTAATTCACTGAGTTGTTGATGGGTTTGTTGTACAGCTTCCTTGACGGTGCGAGTCTGTAACCGAACGCGGATAGGCAGGGTATTGATAAACATGCCGAGAACTTCGGAAGCCCCGACACCGCCCTGTAAACGTCCCAGCAGAACCGTACCAAATACGACATCATCCCGTCCGCTGCACCGAGCTAATACTTGTGCCCATGCAACATGAAACAGTACAGCAGAACTCATGCCCAATTGGCGGGCGCAATTACGCAGGTTTTGGGCGAGTTCACTGTTCAGTGTGACGGTATTTTCTACTATTTTATTATTGAAATTACTTTCACTGAGATTTTTTTCATTGGAATCGTTTTTATTGAGACTGCTTTCATCACGATGGCTGCCTTGTACATCCAGTAATCCAAACGGCAGGGTCGGCTCGTCGACATCCCCTAGCTGTTCGCGGAAATAGGCTTGATGAACTTCCAGCGGCACGCTGCGGGTTTGGGCAATAAAGTTACGATAAGGCAAAGGAGCCGGCAGGTTGTCATTTTCTCCTAATATCAGAGCCTGAATTTCATTGAAGATCATCCCTAATGAAATGTGGTCACAAACTAAATGATGGTGCAGCAAGGAGAGCAACCATTGTCCGGACTCAGGATCTTGGGCGATATGTGCCGTCAGAAGTGGGGCTTTGGTGATCTCTATCCGTACCGTGCGAGGATCAGTGAGACGACGTAATTGTGTTTCTGCGCTCTTTGCTGCTGATAATTCTTCTGCTGATAAAGTGAGTTCAATAATCGGCAACGGCGCACGGCGATAAACGACCTGAACAGGCTCTGGCAGTTCTTGCCAGTACACAGCACTGCGCAGGATATCGTGTCGGTCAATCACTTGTTGAAGCACGTTCAAGAACGTATCCAGACGCGTCCGACTGTCAAATGCCATGAGCTGACTGTCCAGATAAATATCGCCTTCTGTTTCCAGCAAATGGTGGAACAGGATGCCTGCCTGCAATGGTCCCAGAGGATAGATGTCCTGAATATTGGCAACCCCATCAGGAACAAGGTTTACAATCTGGTCGATCTGGTTTTGCGTCAACTCCACCAGTGGCAGCATGTCTGGTGTAATAGTTTGGCTATTTTCATGGATCAGGTTTGGCGGAACAGTCAGTTCGGTAACGCCTTGAGCTGCATTCTGATTTAAACGTGTGCTCATAGCTGCCAGTGTTGGTGCAGAGAAAACAGTACTGACATCAAGGAATAGATCGTGCTGGCGTAGTTCTTCAATCAAATTGACCACCAGCAATGAATGCCCGCCCAGTTCAAAGAAGTTGTCGTGGCGGCCTACCTGTTCCAAGCCCAGCAGGGATTGCCAAACTGCCGCCAGTTTTTGTTCAGTTTCTCCTTGTGGCGCTTCATATTCACGGCTGACGATGGCAGATTGATCTGGTGCCGGCAGGGCTTTGCGATCCAGTTTGCCGTTGGCGGATAGCGGGAAAGCCTCCAGAATCACGAACGCACTGGGCAGCATATGTTCCATCAGACTGGTGCTCAGTTGCTCACGCAGATGGGCAGGGTTGAGTGTGACGCCTGATTGTGGAATGAGGTAAGCGACCAAACGCTTGTCACCCATGCCTTCTTCGCGGGCAATGACGACGGCATCGCTGACACCTTCACAGGCCGCCAACTGGGTTTCAATTTCGCCCAATTCAATGCGGAAGCCGCGTATCTTGACCTGAAAATCGTTGCGTCCCAGATATTCAATGGTGCCATTGGGCAGCCAGCGCCCCAGATCCCCTGTTTTATACATACGGACATCTGCTTGTTCGCTGAACGGGTCAGCCACAAATTTCTCTGCCGTCAAATCGGGTCGGTTCAGATAACCACGGGCAACACCTGCGCCACCAATATGGATTTCGCCACTCACCCCAACAGGAACAGGTTGACCATGTATATCCAGAATATAAATGCGGGTATTGGGCAGTGGATAACCAATCGGGATGATACCTTCAAAATGCAGTGGATTTTTGCTGTCCAGCTTTAATGTTGTGGCAATAACGGTGGTTTCCGTCGGGCCATAGGAGTTAATCCAGCGGCAGGATTGAGTTTCCGCACTGGACAACCAATTCATTAAATGACGGTATTCTGCTTTCTCGCCGCCCACAATGATGGTGTGCAGATAAGGGCTGAAACCACTGCGACCCGCCATCATTTCCTGCACCCAATGGTGCCAGAAGGCGGTTGGCATATCCATGATGGTGATCTTCTGCTCGCGCAAGAAGGCGACAAAGGTTACGTCCGGTACTCTGATATGAGGTGGGCGCAGAACCAGTGTCGCTCCCGATGCAAGGGTTGGGAAAATATCAGACACTGAAGTATCAAATGCCACGGTCGCAAATTGCAGGACACGGTCGCCCGGCTTTGGTTCGCTTGTTTGGTGCTGGGCGTGGATAAAGTTCACTACATTGCGGTGCTCCAGCATGACCCCTTTGGGTTGTCCGGTGGAGCCGGAGGTATAAATAATATAGGCCAGATGATGTGGCTGTAGCCCCATTTGCCGGACATCAGGGTTATGGCTGGGCTGTTGCGCCACGGCGTTACGATGGTTGTCATCGTCCAGCAGCAAGACAGGTATGTCCTGCACTGGCAAGCGAGCCAGTAAATGATGCTGAGTCAGCAACAATGCAGGCTTGCTGTCTGATAACTGATAGGCCAGTCGTTCGGCGGGGTATTCCGGATCGAGGGGAATATAGCCCGCGCCTGCTTTGAGGATGCCGTACATGCCAATGATCATATCCAGACTGCGATCGGCACAGATAGCAATGCGGTCATCAGGGCGAACACCAGACGCAATCAGGTGATGGGCCAGTTGATTGGCATGATGATTCAGTTCCGCATAACTCAGTTGGCTATCGCCGAACACTAATGCGATTGCATCAGGTGTCTGTTCTGCTTGTTGCTCGAACAGTTGATGAATCAGCACCTCTTGCGGATAAATCCGCGCTGTATCGTTGAAATCCACCAATAATTGGTTACGTTGTTGCGGTTGCAGCAGTGGCAACTCTTCCACTCGCAGAGAATCATCCTCAACCATTGCTGCCAACAGAGTTTGCAAATAGCTTGCAAGTCGTTCAATGCTTTCACGATCAAACAGATCACTGGCATATTCCAATTCACCGACCAAACCATTATCGGTATCGTTCATGGACAGTGACAGATCGAAATGAGTGCTGTTTCGGGCTGATGGCAGTTCATCCAGCACCAAATCGGATAACTCAAGGGATTGCTGTATCGGCGTGTTATCCAGCGCGAGCATAACCTGAAATATCGGGCTATGACTCAGGCTGCGGGGCGGTTGCAGTGCTTCAACCAGTTGTTCAAATGGCAAATCCTGATGAACATAGGCTTCCAATGCATGCGCTTTTACTTGTGCCAATAACGAGCTGACTGTGGGGTTATCTTCCAGTCTAACCCTGAGCGCCAGCGTATTGGCGAAGAAGCCGATCAACGGTTCTAATTCGCTGTGCTGCCGATTAGCGACAGGTGTTCCAATGACAATATCTTGTTGATCATTACCTTGTTGACCACTGATGCGGGAAAGCAAGATTGACCAGGCTGCCAGTAATGTCATGAATAATGTGGAACTATGGCGCTGGCTCAACGCCTTTAAGCCATCACTTAATTCAGGTGAGAGCGTAAATGCGACTTGATCCCCACGATAGCTCTGAACCGCAGGACGTGTTCTGTCTGTTGGCAGTTCCAGTAAAGCAGGAGCACCTTGCAGTGCTTCGCGCCAAAAATTGACTTGTTTTTCCAACACTTCACCTTGCAGCCATTGCCGCTGCCAGAGGGCATAGTCAGCATATTGCACGGTCAGCGCAGGCAGCGGATCGTCTTGTCCCTGAATGAAAGCACGATAGAGGGTTGTCAGCTCATAGATTAAGACGTTTAGTGACCAGCCATCAGAAATCATGTGGTGTTGAGTCAACAGCAGAACATGTTCATCATCAGTGAGTTTCAGCAGTTGGCCGCGAATTAATGGTTCCTGTGCAAAATCAAAGGGATGGTTAGTTTCAAACTGAGCGGCTTCATCAATGGCAGCCTGTTTTTCTGTCTCCGTTAACAGGCTGAAATCTTTAATGGTTAAATTGAAACCATGATCCGCACCGGCAATGATTTGCTGGGCTGTACCCTGCACCATTTTGATGGTTGTGCGCAGAATTTCATGGCGGGCAACAATTCTATCCAGAGTCGCTTGCAGGGCATTCAGGTTTAGCTGGCCTTTCAGGCGCAATCCACCCGATATGTGATATGCCGTTTGGGCGGCAGAATCTAACTGTGCCAGAAACCACAGGCGTTGTTGTGCCCAAGAGAGCGGAAGCGCTTGTTGTCGGCTGACAGGTAAAATCACTTGTTGGGTTGGCTGGTGTGATGATAATGAGTGGCTGTCTGCACTCAGTGATTGCGCTAAATCTGACAAGATTGGACGTGTGAACAGATCCTGTAAGTCCAGTTTAGTGTTGAAAACCTGACGTAAGCGGGAAGCCATTTGCACGGTCAGCAAAGAGTGCCCACCCAGCTCAAAGAAATTGTCATGGCGTCCCACGTGCTCCAGCCCAAGCAGGGATTGCCAGACTTCCGCCAGTTTCTGCTCGATTTCCCCTTGGGGCGCTTCGTATTCACGGCTGGCAATTGCAGTATGATCCGGTGCAGGCAGGGCTTTGCGATCTAACTTACCACTGCCGGTCAGCGGGAAAGCGTCCAGTATGACAAATGCACTGGGGATCATGTGCTCCATCAGGTGGATGCTCAATTGCTCACGCAGATGGGAAGGGATAAGCGTAACATCCGGCTGTGGTATCAGGTAGGCCACCAGACGTTTATCGCCGGTCGCTTCTTCACGGGCAATGACGACAACATCTTTGACACCGTCGCAAATCGCCAGTTGCGCTTCAATTTCGCCCAATTCAATACGGAAGCCACGTATTTTGACCTGAAAATCATTGCGTCCCAGATATTCAATGTTACCGTCTGGTAGCCAGCGCCCCAGATCACCGCTTTTATACATGCGGGCATCGGGTTTTTTACTGAATGGGTCGGGCACGAAGCGTTCTGCCGTCAGTTCTGGACGGTTTAAGTAACCGCGAGCGACACCATCCCCGCCAATATGCATTTCTCCGCTGACGCCGATGGGAACAGGTTGTCCGAATGTATCCAGAATATAGATTTGCGTATTGGCGTTCGGGTGACCAATCGGAATGGTGTCGGTGATGGCGTAAGCGTTATCACTTAAAATCAGATTGGTGGCTGTAACGGTGGTTTCAGTCGGGCCGTAAGAGTTGATCCAACGGCAGAATTGCATATCTGGCAGAGACTGCCAACTCACTAAATGACGGTATTCCGCTTTTTCACCGCCAACAATGACCGTATTCAGGTAGGGACTGAAACCTGTGCGATCGGCTTTCATCTCCTGTACCCACTGGTGCCAGAAAGCCGTTGGCACATCCATAATAGTGATCTTTTGTTGGTTTAAAAAGTCGATAAATTCTGCATCTGGTACGCGAATATGTGCAGGGCGCAGGACTAAAGTGGCTCCCGCAGCCAGAGTCGGGAAAATATCAGACACTGAGGTATCGAATGCCATAGTCGCAAATTGCAGAATGCGATCTTCCGGCTGAGGTTGACTGATTTGATGTTGGGCATGGATAAAGTTGACCACATTGCGGTGTTCCAGCATGACGCCTTTTGGCAACCCGGTTGAACCAGAGGTATAGATGATATAGGCCAGATGGTGTGGCAAAAGACCTAATTGGCTGGCATCAGGATTATGTGTCGGCTGTTGTGCCACGATATTCAGATGATTTTCACCATCCAGTGACCAGACCGGAATTTCCGTCACTGGTAAAGTTGCCTGTAAATGTTGTTGGGTCAGCAATAACCTTGGGATGCTGTCTGACAACTGATAAGCCAGTCGTTCGGCAGGGTATTCTGGATCGAATGGAACATAACCGGCTCCTGCTTTGAGAATACCCAACATGCCAATGATCATATCCAGACTGCGTCCGACACACAGAGCCACGCGATCATCTGGGCGTATGCCAAAGGCAATCAGGTTGTGTGCCAGTTGGTTGGCACGCTGATTCAACTCCGCATAACTCAGTTGAGTATCTTGATACACCAAGGCAATCGTTTCAGGCGTCAATTCTGCCTGCTGTTCAAATAGCTGATGGATCAGCTTATCCTGCGGGTAAGTGAGTGCGGTGTCGTTAAAATCCACCAACAACTGTTTGCTCTGTTGTGGCGTCATCAGCGGCAGTTCAGCCACTCGTTGGCTGTCATCAGAGACCATTGCTGCCAGCAACGTGTTCAAGTGATTGACTATGCGCTCAATCGTCGCGTGATCGAATAGATCACTGGCATATTCCAGATCACCCACTAAACCATTTTCAGTTTCATCCAGAGTTAATGTCAGATCAAAGTAAGAACTGTCTCTGATTAATGGTCGTTCCTCCAGCACTAATCCGGGCAGCTCGAAATGCCGTTGTCCCGGCGTATTATTTGTTGCCAGCATGACCTGAAAAATTGGGCTATGGCTCAGGCTGCGCGGAGGTTGCAGGATTTCGACCAATTGTTCGAAAGGCATGTTCTGGTGAGCGAATGCATTGATTGCTTGTTTTTTCACTTGTGCCAACAGTTCACTGACACTGGGGTTATCATGCAATTGCACTCGTAGCGCCAATGTATTGGCAAAGAAACCGATTAAAGGGGCTAATTCAGGTTGTTGGCGATTAGCGACAGGAGTACCAACCACAATATCATCCTGACCACTGATGCGGGAGAGCAAGGTAGCCCATCCGGCCAATAGGGTCATGAACAAGGTGGTTCCATGACGCTGGCTGAGATCTTTCAAACCTGCCTGTAATGTTGGTGATAGCGCAATATTAACGCGTCCGCCGATATAGCTTTGTTTCGCTGGGCGTGGCCGATCAGTGGGTAATTCCAGAAGGGTGGGAGCGTCTTGCAGAGTGTTGCGCCAGAAATTAATTTGTTTTTCCAGCACTTCCCCCTGTAACCCATTTTTCTGCCAGAGAACATAATCAGCATACTGAATTGTCAGGGCTGGCAGTGGATCTGGTTGCCCTTGACTGAATGCGCGATAAAGTGTGGACAGTTCTTGCATAAATACACTGACTGACCAGCCATCAGAAATAATATGGTGCTGAGTTAACAGCAGGATATGCTGCTCTTCTGCCAGTTTGAGCAGTCGTCCCCGTGCCAACGGGCCATTAACAAAATCAAAGGGATGATTTGCCTCAAGACAGGCCACTTTTTCAATTGCCGCCTGCTGTTCTGATAGCCCTGAAGAGGATGGTTTTGAAGAAGATGGTTTTGAAGAAGATGGTTTTGAAGAAGATGGTTTTGAAGAAGATGGTTCTGAAGAATATGGCCCTGAAGAAGATAGCTGGCTGAAATCTTCTTGTATCAGGGAAAAACCGCAATCGGTATCACTAATGATTTGCTGTGCTTTGTCTTCTACCGTCACAATAGTCGTACGCAAAATTTCATGGCGTGCCACAATGCGATCCAAGGCCGCTTGCAAGGCATTCAGATTCAGTTTGCCCTGTAAGTTCAATCCCACTGACATATGGTATGCCGTTTGTGCGGCAGGATCTAATTGAGCCAGAAACCATAAGCGTTGCTGTGTCCAGGATAATGGCACGCCACTACCATTATCGTCCGATTGGGCACGCGCCTGAGGCGTGATTTCTGCTTGTTGAGTAGACTGGCGGGTCAGTTTGGCTGATTTGGCTAACTCAAGTAGTCTTCTGCGTTCAGCTAATGGTAGAGATGAAAGCTCGTTATTATTCATTTGATTATCACCACTCAAAACAATGTAAAGTAAAATCTAATTCATTGATTTATAAATATCTTGCAGAGACTCTGAATCGAATTGCAGTAATAGAGAGTCGATAATGCATTCTTCAAGCTGACAGAGGGTTGAATGGGAAAACAGTTGATGAATGGATAATTCAGCATCAAATGTTTTCTTGATTTGCGACTGTAGCTGTAGCACCAACAGAGAATGACCACCCAATTCGAAGAAATTGTCATAGCGGCTGATCCGATCCAGTCCCAATAGTTCTTTCCAAATGGCGGCCAATTGTTCTTCGGTTTCGCCTTCTGGCGCCACATATTCGCGGGTTGACATGGCTGAATGATCGGGAGCGGGCAGAGACTTGCGATCGAGTTTGCCATTTGGAGAGAGAGGAAAAGCCTCCATCATCACAAATGCGCTCGGTATCATGTAATCAGCGAGATTTTTGCTTAATTGTTCACGCAGTTGAGAGATGCCCTGTGTGCAATCCTTATTTGGAATTAAATAGGCGACCAGACGTTTATCACCCACACCGTTTTCACGGGCGATCACCACGGCTTCACGAATGTCAGTGCACTGGAGCAGCCGGGTTTCAATCTCACCCAGTTCAATGCGTAATCCGCGAATTTTGACTTGGAAATCGTTGCGTCCCAGATAGGCGATGTTGCCATCCGGTAGCCAGCGTCCCAGATCGCCCGTTTTGTACAGACGAGCATCAGGATCAGTATTGAATGGATCGGCAATAAAGCGTTCTGCGGTCAATTCAGGTAAATTCAAATAACCGCGTGCCAATCCAATACCACCGATATGAATTTCACCGGTTACCCCAATAGGAACGGGCTGGTTATGCTTATCAAGCAAATAGATCTGGGTATTGGCTATCGGACGGCCAATCGTTATTTGAGATTGAGTGTGATGGTTGTCCTGTTGCTCTATCAAAAGATTGCTGGATGCCGTTGACCAGATAGTTGTTTCTGTCGGCCCGTATAGATTCCACAGGCCACTGACTTTTTCTTTTAAGCGCTGTGCCAATTCGTGTGGCAATGCTTCTCCGCCGCTTAATGCTTTAATATTTGCGCCTGTCCAGCCGGAATCGAGCAGCATTCGCCAGGAGGTGGGGGTCGCCTGTACAATTTTGATGTTATGTGCTGCGATCAACTCTTCTAATTGCTTAGGATCTTTAGCCGCCAGTGATGGTGCTAAGACAATGCGGCTGCCGATGAACAAGGGCAAATAGAGTTCCAGCCCGGCGATATCGAAGCCAATGGTTGTGGAGGCGAGCATCGTGTCATCGGCAGTAATTTGCAGTATTTCCTGCATTGAGAGCAGCAGGTTAACCACCCCAATATGTTCTACCATCACTCCTTTGGGTAAACCCGTAGAACCAGACGTGTAGAGCACATAGGCCATATGACGCGATGTCAGCCCCAAACGAGCGGCCTCTAAGTTGTCGTCAGATTGGTAAGTGATGTTGGCCTGAATGGTTGGATTATCCAAAAACCAGACAGGAATTTCGGTTGCCGGCAGTTTTTCTTGCAAGCCAAGATGAGTCAGCAGGATCACAGGTTCACTGTCTGACAAAACATAGGCAAGTCTATCGGTAGGATATTCCGGGTCGAGTGGCACATAGGCAGCGCCGGCTTTTAAAATTCCCAGCAGGGCAATGACCATATCCAGACTGCGTTCCATGCAGATGGCGACGCGATCATCTGGATGAATACCCGCTTCGACAAGGGCGTGGGCCAGCTGGTTAGCTCGCTGATTCAACTCCATGTAACTGAGTTGAGTATTACCATACAGCAGTGCAGTTGCAGCCGGGTTACGTTCCACTTGCTGTTCAATAAGTTGATGAATTAAAGCGTGTTGCGGGAAAGGTTTTTCTGTGTCGTTAAAATCATGGATAACTTGCTGACGAGTCTGTTCATCCATCAATGGCAAACGATTAACTGATCGTTGTTCATCATCCACCATGGTTTCCAGCAGGGTTAAGAGATTCCGCATAAGCCGGGAGATGAATTCGGCATCAAATATCGCAGTATCATAATGAAAGGCATAACCGATTTGGTCACCGACTTCCAAGACATTCATCATTAATGGAACAGGGACATCGGCATATAAAGGGTAAGGAAAAGGCCGCAACTCTGCATTTCCCCACTGTACCGTGACATCGTCATTTTCTGCCATCCAGAGTGTGGTCAAGTCGCCAATGTATCTGGCTTTTTGGAATATCATCACTGTCTGGAAGACAGGATGAACTTCTGCATTGCGTTGCAATTTCAGTTGTTCCAGCACTTTGGAGAAGGGATATTTCTGATTTTCAATACCCTGACGGATGGTTTTAGTGGCTTGTGTAATATGTTCTTGTACCGTCATATCACCGTCTATCTGGCAGCGTAAGGCGACGGGATTGATAAATTCACCAACCAATTTTCCCCAGCGGGCACGGCCTCTTCCCGGCATGATGGAACCGATAATGACATCATCCACCTCGGTATAACGGCTCAGGAGGATTTGATAGGCGGCCAGAAAGATGGCAAACAGGCTGTTATCATATTTTTGCGCCAACGCTTGCAGTTTATGCGTCAGTGACTTGCCTATTATTTTATTTAAGGATACTTTTCCTGTGGCCGGCAGGGTGCTGTTTTTAGGTGGCCATTGTGATACGGCTAAATTGCCTGACAACGTATTTTGCCAGAATTGTTGTTGTTTTTTGGCACTGGCACTGTTTAACCATTTTTGCTGCCATTCCACATAATCATGGAAACTATTTTCGGGGGCGGGTTCCAGAGGTTTTGCACAAAGCAGTGCATCAAGTTCATCTAACAGCACCCAATAAGACCAGCCATCAACGGCCAGATGATCAAAGGTCAGCACCATGACGCTTTCTTGTGGATTGCACTGATACCAGCTGGCATAAACCCGAAGTGGGTGTGCCAGATCAAACGGGTGCCAGCAATCGTCTTGAACCCGTTGTTTAAGAGTCTCTTCGCTAAGGTGTTGGGCATCATGTATCGTGAGTGTGATTTCAGAGCTGTCTGCGATGCAATAGCCCAATTCGCCGTGATATAGACCAAAAACTGCTCGCAGCATCGGGTGTCTTTCCACCAATTTATTGAGAGCTTCTTCTAGGCTCTCGGCTGTTAAGCCTTTAATGCGAGCACAAAATGCACTATTATTTTGACCTCGTTTATCAGGATCAATTTGATATTGAAACCAGCGGCTGCTTTGAGCTTCCGATAAAGGGAATGGTTTCAATTTTTCAGGGTAATTCATTCTATAGCTCCCTTTTATGGGTACATTAAAAATAAAAACATGAGAACTGATAAAACAAAAAATCACACTTGAGTTTAAACTGATAAAAATAGCCCATGAAATAGACGACAAGCCTATTCCTGTTTAAAAAAACACTATATATAGTACTATTTGGTATAAATAATTATGTATCCAGAACCAGCAGCATAAAAATAGCTGACCATTCTAATAAAAAAGAACAGTCTTATTTTTCATGTTTGCTTAATTCCATTTCATCTCTGAAAGAAATTATGTTCCTTGCAATATTAGATAATCTTACATTAAATTGTTTTATTACACATTTCTAATAGTGTCTTTCTAATGTGTCTAATTTTATTATAGGTGTTATGTGTTAAAGTTTATTGTTAATGGTGATTTTATGTTCACATCGTCACTCAAATTCTATTAGGTATATAAAGTGAAATAAGAGCCTAATAAAATAGGCTCTTTGCTATTGAGCTTTATTTCATTCTATATCATTTAATTTCAATTTCATTGTTGTTGATCATATTATAATCAACTCTGTCATTCATCTTTAATCTTACATTGGAGTTTGGAATTCATGGGGTGTAATGGTTTTTATTGCTTATTTCTTTAATATGACCATCTTCTAATTTGATAATACGATCGGCAATATCAAAGTAAGCATCATCATGGCTGATAATTATGACAGTTTTACCACTGGCTTTTAATTCAGGCAGTAGTTCAGTATAGAATAAGCGTTTAAATACCGGATCTTGATCGGCTGCCCACTCATCAAATAGATAAATAGGACGGTCTTCTAAATAGGCTGACACTAATGCCAGTCGTTTCCGTTGACCCGCAGAAAGATTTGTTGTGGAAAATCCGCCGTCAACAATTTTAACTTTGTGTGTCATGTTTAATGCTTCAATATAATGCGTTGCTTTTTCGGTGACATTCGCATCGCTATTGAGTAATTGCTCAAATAGATGGTAATCAGAAAAAACGGCAGCAAAATTTTGACGATAATGCTCATTATTGGAAGACGTTACTTGTACACCGTTTAGTAAGATTGAACCGGATTCTTGCTCAAACAGACCAACAAGCAACATGGCAAGCGTTGTTTTCCCACTGCCGTTCCCGCCGACAATGAAAACAATTTCGCCTTGTGATATTTTCAAACTCAATGGGCCGAGTGCGAACTGGCGATCTTCTTTATCAGTCGTGTAATGGTGAATAACATCTTTCAGTTCAAGCTCGATTGGCCGTTGGCTGTTGAATGGGCTAGGGCCTTCAATTTGTACGGACAATACTTCTTCCAACTGGCTATCAAGACGACGCATTTTATTCAATGAGACTTCCGCTGCCCTCAGTTCTGGAATTGCGCCGATAACCTCACTGATCGGGCCTGATAAGAAGAGAACAAGCAGTGATACAGTAACCAGCGTTGATGGTTCTTGAGGGATCCAAATTGGAATGACAAAGACGATTAAGCCAATAATGACATAGAATGTAACCGCACTGGCGTTAATGACCCAGGCATAGCTGGTGTTCGCTTTAATACAAATCTCTTGGAATACTTTAGCTGCCGGGGCAATTACTTTACTGATAAAAAGATTGCCTTTTTGTTTATTGAGTTGCAGCTCTTTGCTGCCGTCAATCAGACTTTGGAAATTAAGGTATATCTTATCTACTTGATCACGCATCTGTGTCATTAATTTCAATGGATGTTTTTCCCACAGATAAAACAGATACATTCCGATAAGACTGAATACAGCCAGAATGAGAAACAGTTGCCAAGACATCCAGGCTAAATAACTAAAACAGGCTATGATTAGGGTGACATTACCAAAAACAGCCGGCGCCAACATAAAGGAATGTACGAAAACATCGACGTCTTTAGTTAAAACTGCCAATAAACCGTGTCGCCCAAGTTTGTGTAGTTTTTTGAGTGGTGCACGCAAGATTTTGTTACTTAAACTTAGGCGCAATGAAAAAATCGTGGATTGGGCTAAATGGGATAATGTAATTTCTGATACGGTTTTAGTAATAAAAAAAATAAAACAGATACCAAAAAAGCTCCAGAGGAATGAGGTTAGGTTGATCTTTTCTGTTACTCCTTGACTGATCATCCCGACTATCGAAGCACCGGCAAACCCACTAATTAATGCGCTTATTGTCGATACTAGCAGTAATACCCATGATTGACGATATAAATAAGCTATTAGAGTCATAAAAAACAAGCCATTGTCGAAGGTTATAATTAATATGAAAATTCATATATCTACTCAATCCATTATGGTTGTTTTTTTCTTATCAAACTGCAAGCGTGATTTATAGCATGGCAATATTAATAAATATAATTGTGATAAAAATCACTCGCTATGTGAATGATAATAATACCTAATTATATTAAATAAATTATCTGAGTAATATTTTTTAATCAATAATAGAATTTATTGGGTATCTATAAATGATAGGGAAACAAAGTAAGAAAGTATTTCTATTTTGTAGGACACTGTGGTGATCAATACAGGATGTTATTTCAAGAATTGCAAATGGGAGCAAAACAATTTTCACCGGAAGAGTTGGCTAACTGGATAAAGAAACTTATGAATCCTCAAAAGCCACGGTATCTTCTAAGGGATAAGGATCAGTAGGGGATCGAAATCCAGGTATCCGTGTTAACAGTGTAAAGTCACTGTAATTTTCCTGAAAATTTGGCATTCTCAGATCATCAGCGACATTGTGTTATAAGGTAAAAATAGGAAATATTTTAATTTAATTGTTTGATTTTTAACAATATTATTGGCATTTAGTGTAAAAATTGTTAATTGCAAATACATTTTTTAGATCATGGGCATAATGGGTGTCAATGATCTGTGAATAATTATTGAGTGGTAATACTCTATTTCCTTTATCTTCGATTATATACCTCTTTTTTATTTATTTTTTTATGCATAAACGATGCATAAATCTAAAATAAATTCATTGTTATAAATTGTGAAAAACATCATAAAAGTAAATTTATTGTAATTTTATTGTGTTGACTTTGTTAATCCCCAAAGAGATTATGAGGTTAATTACTAATCAAAAGGATAAAAAAGATATTGCGATAATAATGTCATTGGAAATGTATCGAAACAATGAATTGATGATCTAAATGGAACCATTCATTAAAAATTATATTCAATGATATATAAATTTATTTTTCTTTTTATATCCTAATTATTTGAGGAAAAACGAATGCCTAACACGATTCAAAGAAATTGGTTTGACCAGTATATGGTTCCCTGTTTCTCACCAGCAAATTTTATTCCGGTCGTTGCTAAAGGTTCGCGTGTCTGGGATCAGGACAGTAAGGAATACATTGATTTCGCTGGTGGAATTGCCGTGAACTCATTAGGGCATGCCAATGATGAATTAAAGAATACATTAAGTTTTCAAATGGAAAACATCTGGCATATTGGTAATGGTTATACAAATGAACCTGTTTTAAAACTGGCTAAATCTCTGGTTGAAAATACATTTGCAGATAAAGTTTTTTTCTGTAATTCAGGTGCAGAAGCAAATGAAGCTGCATTAAAAATTGCCAGAAAGTATTCTCTCGATAAATATGGAAATTATAAGAACGAAATTATTTCATTTGAAAACTCCTTCCACGGCAGAACATTATTTACTGTGACTGTAGGTGGACAACCTAAATACTCCCAAGACTTTGCTCCATTACCGCAGCAAATTACCCACCTGCCATTCAACGATATCGACGCTCACATATCAGAAAAAACCTGTGCTGTGATTGTTGAGCCGATCATTGGGGAAGGAGGTGTGATCCCTGCCGAGCCTGCATTTTTGAAAGCACTGCGGGAGTTATGTAATCAACATCAGGCGTTGCTGATTTTTGACGAAATCCAAACTGGCGTCGGCCGAACCGGGTATTTGTATGCCTACGAGGAAACGGGCGTAGAACCCGATATTCTGACCAGTGCCAAGGGGCTTGGTGGTGGGTTCCCAATTGGTGCCATGTTGGTTAGACAACATATCGCAGAGGCTTTCCAGCCGGGAACTCACGGGACAACATTTGGTGGAAATCCGCTGGCGGCGGCCGTTGCCGGTAAGGTCATCGAGCTGGTGAATCAGCCGGCGTTTCTTGCGGGGGTACAAGAGCGTCACCATGAATTTATGAGACGCATGTCCGAGCTTAATCAACGTTATCAGGTCTTCAGTGAATTGCGCGGAAAAGGGTTATTGCTGGGGGCTGAATTGGATAAAAAATATCAGGGCAAAGCGAAAACCCTGACCAATATCGCTGCGGAAGAAGGATTGATTGCCTTGATAGCCGGCCCTAATGTGTTGCGTTTTACTCCTGCGTTAAATATCGAACAGCAGGATATCAACGACGGTTTCATCCGCCTTGAAAACGCCCTCAAGCGATTTGTTCAGGAATAAAGCCGATTTGAGGTGATATCATGATGCTATTTAGATCCGTTCAACATAAAGATCTGGGGGATATCCTCAATCTTTCGTCCCGTGCTGGCGTTGGCCTGACGACATTGCCAAATAATCAGGAATATCTGACGGCACGGATTTCACGCAGCATTGATTCTTTCAACGATGCCAGGGGACGAGCACAACAAGGATTTTTATTTACCTTGGAAGACACGGAAAAGCATCGTGTTGTTGGTGTCAGTGCGTTGGAAGTTGCTGTTGGGCTGGAAGAGCCTTTCTACAATTTCCGCGTACATAAATCAGTGCGGGCTTCCCGCGAATTGGGCGTTTATAACTCATTTGAAACGTTGATTGTCGGGCAGGATTATACCGGGTCCAGCGAATTGTGTACGTTGTTCCTTAACCCTGATTATCAGGGAGGAGGCAATGGCGTTTTTCTTTCCAAAAGCCGGTTTCTGTTTATTTCTGCATTCAGGCATCTTTTTCCTAAATCTATTTTTGCGGAAATGCGTGGGGTTGTGAATAACCAAGGGGAATCCCCGTTTTGGAATGCACTGGGGCAACACTTTTTCAATGTTTCTTTTGAGCAGGCGGATTATTTAACGGGGATTGGCACAAAAAATTTTATTGCGGAATTAATGCCATTCTACCCGATTTATGTCCCCCTATTATCTGAAGACGCCCGTCAGGTTATCGGTCAGGTGCATGAAAATACCGTACCTGCCCGTACCATTTTAGAAAAAGAAGGGTTCGCTTATAACGGTGCCGTCGATATTTTTGATGCCGGTGCCATTTTGGATGCGGAAATTGACAATGTACGCACAGTCAAAGCCAGCCGGCTTGTACATGCTAAAAAAATGACAGATCTCCATCGGCCGCAGGATGGCATACCGCACATCGTTTCTAATCTGCATTTTGAGGAATTCAGGGCGTTACTTTTGAATTTTTCCCATCCCGTGGAAGGCGATGAACTGGATTTGACCTCAGCGGAGATGGACGCGCTGCATGTGAATGATGGCGATCCAATACGCTTTGTTTCTCTTTTCTCTTAAGGGCTTTCATCATGAATCATCAAGCAAATTACATTGGCGGTGAATGGATAGCAGGGCAGGGATTGCCTGTCACCAAATGTTCCCCTGTTGATCAACGGGTTATATGGCAGGCAGATGGAGCATCTGCCCGTCAGGTGGATGATGCCTGCCAATCTGCCCGTAAGGCATTTCCAGCGTGGTCCAGGCTGGCGGTTGAAAAACGTATTGCAATTATTCAAACATTCGCTGAGTTGTTAAAACAGGAAAAAGAAAATATCGCCCGTGTGATCAGTGAAGAAACCAGTAAACCGCTGTGGGAAACACGAACAGAAGTCCAATCCATGATGGGTAAAATTGCCATCTCTATAGAAGCATGGGAAGAGCGGACAGGATATTCTGAAATGTCCATGCCAGATGGTAAGGCAATATTGCAGCATCGTCCCCATGGCGTCATGGCCATTTTCGGCCCCTATAATTTTCCGGGCCATTTACCGAATGGACATATTGTTCCTGCATTGATCGCCGGTAATACACTCGTGTTCAAACCCAGTGAATTGACACCTATAACAGCCGAAAAAACCGTAGAGTTATGGATCAAGGCCGGATTGCCGGTAGGCGTTTTGAATCTGGTTCAGGGAGGCAAGGAAACTGGCGGAGCGTTGCTGGAGAGTCGTGAAATTGATGGTGTGTTGTTTACCGGCAGTGCAGCAACAGGATTTCACTTCCATCGTGTTCTGGCCGGCCAACCAGAAAAAATGCTGGCGCTGGAAATGGGAGGAAACAACGCTCTGATTGTAGATGATTATGAAGATATTGAGGCGGCAGTTTACACCATTATCCAATCCGCTTTTATCTCCGCAGGCCAGCGCTGTACATGTGCCCGCAGGTTGCTGGTGAAACAGGGAGAGAAAGGAGATGCGTTAATTCGACGGCTACTTGATGCCGCAGGTCAGATTGTCCCAGCGCATTGGGATGCTGAGCCTCAGCCTTTTATGGGGGGGGTAATCTCTTTGGCGGCAGCGGAAAGTTTGTTGGAAGCTCAGTCCAGGTTGCTGGCTTTAGGGGGGATTGCTTTGCTCACCTTAACCCAGCCTGATCCACATTCAACGTTTATGACTCCCGGCATTATCGACATGACCAAGGTTAAAAACGTCCCCGATGAAGAATATTTCGGCCCTCTGCTGACTTTAAGGCGCTATGCCACTTTCGATGAAGCCATCTCGATTGCGAATGATACACGGTTTGGGCTGGCTTCTGGGCTGATTTCTCCTGATGCTTCTTTATTCCAGCGATTATTGCAGGAAGCGAGAGCGGGGATTGTGAACTGGAATAAGCCGCTGACGGGAGCATCCAGTAAAGCACCATTTGGTGGTATTGGGGCATCGGGGAATCATCGCCCTAGTGCTTATTATGCCGCAGATTATTGTGCTTGGCCGATGGCATCCCTGACGGCTGACAATTTGATTCTGCCGGAAACACTGGCTCCAGGGCTTGATTTCTTTCAGTCTTGATTTCTTCCAGCCTTAATTTTTTCATTAATAAATAGGATGTTAGAGGTGATTATGTCGGGAATTGAAGCAAATTTTGATGGTCTGGTGGGAATGACCCATCATTATGCCGGACTATCAATGGGGAATGAGGCTTCCATGAATCATCGGGGGCAAGAGTCCAATCCCCGCAAAGCCGCACTTCAGGGATTGATGAAAATGAAGGCATTATCTGATATGGGATTGGTGCAGGGGGTTTTGCCCCCGCAGCAACGTCCTAATCTCCCTGCCTTGCGACAACTGGGGTTTATGGGCAGTGACGAACAGGTACTCAATAAAGCAGCACAATATTCCCCATTATTGTTGTCCAATCTCAGTTCTGCTTCTTCCATGTGGGCTGCAAATGCAGCAACGGTTTCCCCTTCAGCAGATAGCGCGGATCAGCGTGTCCATTTCACGGTGGCAAACTTAAATAAGAAGTTGCATCGTTCTCTGGAAAGCATCACGACTTCACGTGCCCTGAAAGCGACGTTTTCTGATCAAAATTATTTCGTCCATCATGATCCTCTGCCACAACATGCAGATTGGGGAGATGAAGGGGCAGCGAACCATAATCGTTTTTGCGGCGAGTATGGCGAAGCCGGTGTACAGTTATTTGTCTACGGACGCAAAGCATTACAGGCAGGTATCGCGCCTGAGCGTTATCCCGCACGGCAAACGCTGGAGGCGAGTCAGGCAGTTGCCCGCCTGCATCAGCTTGAGCGTTCCAGAACCGTATTTGCCCAACAAAATCCGGTTGCCATTGATAGTGGTGTTTTTCATAACGATGTTATCGCAGTCAGCAACCGCAATGTGCTTTTCTATCATCAGCAGGCTTTCTTGAATCAGCCGTCAGTATTGAACGAGTTAAGGGAAAAAATGGCGCAGCTTGGGCATACCTTGATTGTCATTGAAGTCCCTACAGAGCAAGTCAAAATTCAAGATGTGGTCGAATCCTACTTATTTAATAGCCAGCTATTGAGCCAACCAGATGGCAACATGATGCTGATTTTGCCGGAAGAGTGCCGTCAAAATCACAATGTCTCGGCCTATTTACAAAAGTTGATTGCGCAAGAAAATTCCCCCATCAATAAGCTCCATTTCTTTGACTTGCGGGAAAGTATGCGCAATGGCGGTGGGCCAGCTTGTTTGCGACTCCGGGTTGTTTTGAACGAACAAGAGTTAGCGGCGGTAAATCCTGCTACCTTGATGACACCAGAACTGTATCAACGCCTGACGGCATGGGTTGAGCGTCATTATCGAGATTCTCTGTATGCGGCTGATTTAGTTGATCCTCAACTATTAAACGAAGTCTATTCTGCCCTTGATGAACTGACACAAATCCTCAATCTTGGTTCGATATACGAGTTTCAACGCTAATCAGGAGATGAAATGGACTTACTGGGCTTATTGCTTGAAAATAAATTGCTTGAAAACAAGTTGCTTGAAAATAAAATCGAAAATAACTTGTGTTTTCCGCCAACAATTAAATCGTCGTGGTTGGCAGAAGGCGTGTTGCAGCTATTACCGTTATCACAAGAATCACCGTTATCACAAGAATCACAGCAATCATCTTCATCAGAAAAAACAGCCGATACGTTGATTATCTCAGCCGGAATTCATGGTAATGAAACGGCACCTGTGGAAATACTTATCCAGTTATTGTCACAACTGGCGCAGGGACACTTGCCATTGCAGCACAACCTTTTGTTGATATTCGGCAACTTACCCGCTATGCGTGAAGGGCGGCGATATATTGATCATGATCTCAACCGTATGTTTGGCGGTCGTTATCAAAATTTCCCTGTAGGGAATGAATCGACGCGCGCAATGGAGCTGGAATCTGTTATCCGTCAATTTTTTAATGAGCCGGCAGTTATGGCATCAGCCAAGCGCAGACACCTTGATCTTCATACCGCAATTCGAGGTTCCTGTCATGAGCAATTTGCTTTGTTGCCATATCAGACGCGTGAATATGCCGCTGGGTTTTTACAATGGTTGGAAGATAGTGATATTGATGCCCTGGTGTTTCATAACACGCTCGGAGGTACGTTCAGTAACTTTACCAGCGAATATTTCAATGCGGACAGTTGTACTCTGGAAATAGGTAAGGCACTGCCTTTTGGGCAAAATGAGCTGGCAAGGTTCAGTAATATTACCGCGGCCTTGCAGGATTTGATCTCCGGCTTGTCTTCAATCAAACGAGATAAACCGACACTTAAACGCTATCGCGTGATTGATGCAATGATCAAACAACACGACAGTTTTCAGCTCAATATTCCAGAGGATACGAAAAACTTCACTGAATTATCGGAAGGTTTTGAAATCGCTCGCCAGCAAAATCAATCTTGGAAAATCAAGTCTCCTGCAAACTTTATTCTGTTTCCCAATGCCCATGTTGCTATTGGGCTACGGGCAGGCTTGTTGTTGGCGGAATTAACATAATAAATTCATAAAAAAGCAAGCCGTAGAGGTTATTGATGACGAAACCCTTAAAAACACCTGTGGCGCAATCCGCAGGTGCGCAGAAACTTTATCGTGGATTAAGTAAACGTCATGTCCAGTTGATTGCAATTGGAGGTGCTATTGGTACGGGATTATTTATGGGGACAGGAAAAACCATTGCCGTATCAGGGACTTCAATTATTCTGACTTATCTTCTGATTGGCTTTTTCGCTTTTATGGTAATGAGGGCTATGGGGGAGTTGTTGCTCTCCAAATTGGATTATAGAACGTTTGCCGATTTTGTAGCTGATTATCTTGGGGATAAGGCCAGCTATTTTCTGGGATGGACTTATTGGATGAGCTGGGTCGTCAGTTGCATCGCAGATGTTGTGGTCTGCGGTGGGTATATCCAGTATTGGTTCCCCGATAGTTGGCTTTGGCTAACGGCACTGTCCATTTTGGGATTAATGTGCTTATGTAACTTTTTTTCAGTGCGGCTATTCGGCGAAACGGAATTCTGGTTTGCCATGATTAAAGTCGTAGCGATAGTTGCCTTGATTATTGTTGGCATTGGCATGGTTTTTGTGGGTTGGACTTCACCCAATGGCGTGACAGCTTCTGTTCGTCATTTGACGGAGCCAGAAGTATTCCTGCCGAATGGGGTATTCGGGTTTCTGGCGGGTTTTCAAATTGCCATTTTCTCCTTTACAGGTATTGAGCTGGTCGGCACTGTGACGGCTGAAACTAAAGAGCCAGAGAAAGTTTTGCCGAAAGCGATCAACAGCATTCCTATTAGAGTCATTATCTTTTATGTGCTTTCCATCATGTGCATTATTGCTGTTACCTCATGGTCACATATTTCACCAGATGTAAGTCCATTTGTGACACTGTTTGCACTGGCCGGATTGCCGGCAGCAGCAGCGGTGATAAACTTTGTCGCGCTGACTTCGGCTATGTCTTCAGCGAACAGTGGGCTATATGCCTGTACCCGAATGCTTTATGGTCTGTCGACGGAAAAGTTGGCGCATAGTAAATTTAGGCAACTTTCGATAAAAAGCGCGGTTCCTGTTTTCAGCTTGATGTTCTCGGTTATTTGCATGATATCTGGTGTATTCTTGCTGTTTATCATTCCCAATGTAATGAAATTATTTACTATTGTGACTACAGTGGCAGCCATCATGGTTGTTTACAGTTGGTGTATGATATTGCTTGCTTATTTGGCTTACCGAAAGAAACGGCCTGACTTGCATAAAAAATCCATTTATAAAATGCCGATGGGCATTCCCATGACTTGGTGTACTTTGATATTTTTTGCCTTTACGGTGGTGATTATGGTGTTTGATTACGACACCCGT
This sequence comes from Xenorhabdus anantnagensis, assembly GCF_028598555.1. GTDB lineage: Bacteria > Pseudomonadota > Gammaproteobacteria > Enterobacterales > Enterobacteriaceae > Xenorhabdus > Xenorhabdus anantnagensis. Next base: position 94,127 of record NZ_JAQRFN010000006.1, on the reverse strand, counting down.
ATTGCGCTTTACGGTACGCCAGTGTGGTTTGTGATATTGGAAGTTTTGTGGCGCATGCGGAAAAATCGCGAACAGCAGGTTATTCGGGATAAGATGGTAAATTAAGTTTTTTGTATGCCAACGGAAAATGGGTAGTGGTTACTTACCTTACTCGATGCGTAGCAAGGAGTAAGGAAGTAACCAGATATTTTAATTGCTTAAAAAGAGAATATGCTGCTCGAGCCTTTTTACTCGCATTCGAATCAAAGGTAAGCTTATTATCAGTGCTAGTTATATAATTATAAAGAGATATTGTTATCGTATTTTTTGAATTTATTGGGTTGAAACCAAATGTGATTCTTGCATCTTTATTGTCATCTACGCCTAAAAAAACTGAAGTTACATAACCTTGTTTATTCAGATTTTTGTCACAGTTTCCAGCATAAGAATAAGCATAGTTATTCATTGTCGTAGCAGTAGCAATAAGAATAATTAGAATAATTTTAAATTTCATAATAACCTCGTTTAAGATTAAGTTGAAACACGTAAATATATTTAATGTATTTTAAGGTGTGATCAACAAAACTGAAACTTGAATGGAATATTTCATTATTTTCATCAGGTAGGTTGATGTTATCCTCGCGTCTTGTTTATTAATGAAAATTTATAATATGGAAACAGCATGTTATATAAATAATATCTAATAATTAAGATTTAACCAGAATGCAAGAATCAGTTTTCTTTGTTGAAAATAATAGTGTTTAATCCCTTTGAATATTCACAATAATATTTATGTGATAGATGAAAGTACATTGAGTTCCACTGATGGATAAATGAATTTCTATTGTGTTTTAGTGAAATGAAATTTATCTATAAAATGCCAATGGGCATTCTTATGATGTGGTGTACTTTGATATTTTTTGCCTTTACGGTGGTGATTATGGTATTTGATTATGATACACGTATAGTGTTATATGGCCTCCGGTTTGGTTTATGATCTACGAATGAGAAAGCGTCGGGAAAAACAGCAAGCCCGGAAAGCAATGGTAAATTGAATGAACCAAATCTTCTGAATATATTTTTTATATTATTATTTGGAGATATATCATGATACTTAAATCAAAATTTTTTAGCATCTTGAACCCAGATACAACCGGGCCATTGACTCGTAGTGAAACAAATTTAACAAATAGGGATTTCAGGCTATTTAATGTTAAAAATTCTATCACTATCAGAGAGGTTGGGCTTCAAGATGCTTTATGTATTGCTAATCGAATAAGAACAAACATGATTAATGGTGATTGGCTTATAGGCTCTAATCAGAGCAGACAATTAAGTCGGGAGCAGGAGCGGTGGAATTCAAGATATAAAGCTACCTATGGAATACTTACTCAAATCTCTTCTATCCTAGAAAGTAAATTTGAGGGTGCCTCAGCCTCAATAGAGCATTATTTCTTTGTGATGTTTTTTCAAGAGGCGCCAATTGGAATGTTAATATTTTCTAATAACAAGGAAAAAGTCTCAGAACCGCCCTCTATTATAGAGTTTGCTACTCACATAGGTATTAGAAATTGTGGCATTATTCTGATGGAATATGCGGTAAATAAATCAAACACACTTGGTAAAAATGGGAGCATCAAACTAATACCAGCACCTGCTGCGAAAGAGATTTACTTTCAATATGGGTTTGGATATCAAAAAGGTTACATGCTATTAGAACCCGCCAAAAGTGATAAATGGGGGTTTTGGAAGGAGGGATATTATTTTAAGGCAAATTGTGTATAAACAGAAAGTTTCTGGCTCCCTGAACCATTGGACATAATTGTGGAAGGTAAATACCGTTTATATAGAAATGAATCATGTGTTGGCTGGAATTGGAAACTAATCTTATTTCCTATTATAAAAAATAGCCCCACGCTAACAGCGTAGGACTATTTCATGTTTATGCGGCGAGAGAATTAAGCATTTTCTTGCTGGGTTGCCTGAATTGCAGTCAGTGCAACGGTATAAACGATATCATCAACCAGTGCGCCACGGGACAAATCGTTAACTGGCTTGCGCATGCCTTGCAGCATTGGCCCGATGGAGACCAGATCAGCAGAGCGTTGTACCGCTTTATAAGTGGTGTTACCGGTATTCAGATCCGGGAAGATAAACACGGTAGCCTGACCTGCGACTGGTGAATTTGGCGCTTTGGATTTCGCCACGTCGGCCATGATAGCCGCGTCGTACTGCAATGGGCCGTCGATGATCAGGTCTGGACGTTTTTCCTGTGCCAGACGGGTTGCTTCGCGAACTTTCTCAACATCGCTGCCTGCACCAGAGTTACCGGTAGAGTAGGAGATCATCGCAACGCGAGGCTCGATACCAAACGCTTTGGCAGAATCGGCGGATTGAATAGCGATTTCAGACAGTTGTTCAGCGGTTGGATCTGGGTTGATCGCACAGTCACCGTAAACCAATACTTGCTCTGGCAGCAACATGAAGAAGACAGAAGAGACCAGTGAGCTGTTTGGCGCAGTTTTAATTAACTGCAATGGCGGACGAATGGTGTTAGCAGTGGTATGAACCGCACCGGAAACCAGACCGTCAACTTCGTTTTGTTCCAGCATCATTGTGCCCAGAACCACGTTGTCTTCCAGTTGTTCGCGGGCAACCACTTCGGTCATGCCTTTGTTCTTACGCAGCTCAACCAGACGTGGAACGTAACGTTCACGTACTGCCGCTGGATTAACGATCTCAATCCCTGCGCCCAGCTCAACACCTTGAGCCGCAGCCACACGACGGATTTCTTCTGGATCACCCAGCAGGATACATTCTGCTATGCCACGTTCAGCACAGATAGCTGCTGCTTTGACGGTACGTGGTTCATCACCTTCTGGCAGGACGACGCGCTTGCCTGCCTGACGAGCCAGCTCGGTCAGCTGATAGCGGAATGCTGGTGGAGACAGGCGATTTGAGCGCTCTGATGTTGCCGCCAGAGAATCGATCCACTCATTGCTGATGTGCTGTGCAACGTAGTTCTGGATTTTTTCGATACGCTCGTGGTCATCGGCTGGAACTTCGAGGCTGAAACTTTGCAGGTTCAGGGAGGTTTGCCATGTATTGGTTTTCACCGTGAAAACTGGCAGACCAGTGTTGAATGCGCGTTCGCACAGCTCACGGATAGGCTCATCAATTGAGTAACCACCGGTCAGCAATACAGCACCAACGTCAATGCCATTCATGGCAGCCAGACACGCAGTGATCAGTACATCAGGGCGGTCAGCAGAAGTCACCAGCAGAGAACCCGGACGGAAGTATTCCAGCATGTTAGGAATGCTGCGGGCACAGAAAGTCACGGATTTGATGCGACGGCTTTCGATGGCGCCTTCATTGATGATGTCAGCTTTCAGGTGTTTGGCCATATCAATCGCACGGGTAGCGATCAGATCGAAACTCCATGGAATGCAGCCGAGAATTGGCAATGGGCTGTTTTTGAAGATGGTTTTTGGATCGATGTGCGCAATAGTCGCTTTGGTTGATTCGTCAAAAATCTCAGATAAATCTGGGCGAGTGCGGCCTTGGTCGTCAACTGGTGCATTCAGTTTGTTGACAATAACACCGATAATATTTTGATTCTTGATACCGCCGTATTCAGCGCGGCTCAGTTCAATACGCTCTTTCAGCTGTTCCGGGCTGTTAGTACCCAATGCAGTCACGAATACGATTTCAGCATTCAGGGTCTTAGCGATTTCATAATTCAGAGATTGGGCAAACGGATGTTTGCGAGTCGGAACCAGACCTTCAATCAGAACGACTTCTGCATCTTTGGTGTTTTCGTGGTAATGCGCCACGATCTCTTCCATCAACACGTCTTTTTTGTTAGTGGTCAGCATTGATTCCACATGCGCCATATCCAGAGGTTCAGCAGTATGGATGCTGGAGTGTGAACGGATAATGGAGGTGGTTTGATCCTGAGAACCTGTGTGACGTGGTTGTGCGATAGGTTTGAAAACGCTCAGACGAACGCCTTTTTGCTCCATGGAGCGAATAACACCCAGACTGACACTGGTTAAACCAACGCTGGTGCCAGTGGGAATTAACATAATTGTACGGGACACGGAAACCTCTTTAACGGTTGCTCGTCAGTCAATAAATGTGACTCAGTGCGATATATTCAATGCTATATAAATAGACGAAACACGAACCATGAGCCAACGCAATATTTGTTAAGGAAATATTTATTAAGGAAATATTAATCAATGTACTTATGGAACGTACTCATGAATACAGAACCACCAGCATTGCCGGTGGTTCTTGAAAATCATGTGGCTTAGGCGGTCAGGCGTGCTGAATCCTGAGCAATGACCAATTCTTCATTGGTTGGGATAACCAGAGCAGGACGGCTGTTATCTGTAGTGATAACGCCTGATTTGCCGAAGCGAGCTGCAAGGTTACGCTCGTGGTCATATTCGAAGCCCAGCAGAGCGACTTTCTTCATGGTCAGTTCACGAACCAGTGCGGAGTTTTCACCGATGCCGCCAGTGAAGATAATCGCATCCAGACGGCCTTCCATCAGGGCGCTGTATGCGCCGATGTATTTAGCCAGACGGTGGCAGTAAACATCCATAGCACGTTTAGCATCAGCTTTGGTTTCGTAGTTATCTTCTACGTAACGGCAATCGCTGGTAACTTCGGTCAGGCCTTGGAAGCCGGACTCTTTGGTCAGCAGGGTGTTGATCTGAGCGATGCTCATACCCATTGCATCGTGCAGGTGGAATACGATAGCCGGATCGATGTCACCACTGCGGGTACCCATGACCAGACCTTCCAGTGGAGTCAGGCCCATGGAAGTATCAACACACTGACCGTTGACAATTGCAGAAACAGAACCACCGTTGCCCAAATGGCAGGTGATGACATTCAGTGCTTCAACTGGCTTGTTCAGCATTTTAGCTGCTTCGCGGGAAACATAGAAATGGCTGGTGCCGTGTGCACCGTAGCGACGGATGCCATGCTCTTTGTACAGGTTGTAAGGCAGTGCGTACAGGTAGGCTTCTTCTGGCATAGTCTGGTGGAATGCAGTATCAAATACTGCAATGTTTTTCTCAACCAGATGAGGGAATGCCTTTTCCGCTTCTGCAATACCGATCAAGTGAGCTGGGTTGTGCAGTGGTGCGAATGGAATAGCCGCTTCAATACCTTTGATAACTTCATCGGTGATAATCACGGAAGAAGTGAACTTCTCACCACCATGAACAATGCGGTGACCAATGGATGAAATCTGTGCAGAAAGTTCTGGTTTTTCAGCCAAAATAGTATTAACAATGAAGTTCAGCGCTTCGCTGTGTGCTGCGCCGGCACCTAAAGCAGCTTCGTTTTTCGCGCCATCCATTTTCCATTTAATACGAGCTTCAGGCAGGCTAAAACACTCAGCTAAACCAGAAAGATATTCTTCACCATTGGCAGGGTCGATGATAGCGAATTTCAGGGAGGAGCTACCGCAGTTAAGAACCAGTACCAGCTTACTTGACATGGAAATACCTATTATCTTGTTGTGATCTAATCTTAAAATGAGAACAATGTTAAGAAATGAAATAATTTATTAACAAACCGAATCCAATTGTTGCGAAAAAGGTCAAAATTCCTGTTTTGCTACTGCAACAACATAAAAGTCTGTGTAGGATACAGTTTGCTAGCAATAAAGACAAAATATACTTAATAGTATTAATACTACAAAAAAGATTTTATCTTTTGTATAGATTTTTTAAAAATTATACCTTTAATTGATTGAGGTCATGATGAACACGACACCACCTGTTAACCAAGGTTGGTTTAAACGAATGCAATTAGGGCAGCAATATTTGAAAATCTGGCCACTGGCAAAGCAGCTTGCACCTATTTTTCCTGAAAATCGTGTGATTAAGGCGACTCGCTTTGGTATCCGGTTTATGCCGCCATTAGCAATTTTTACTTTGACATGGCAAATCGCTCTGGGTGGTCAATTGGGGCCAACGGTAGCGACAGCACTGTTTGCCTGTAGTTTGCCATTGCAGGGATTATGGTGGTTGGGAAAACGCGCAGCAACACCGTTACCGGAAAGGTTGCTGCAATGGTTTTATGAAATTCGGGAAAAATTTGCTCAGGCAGGGATTGCAATGACACCTGTAGAAAATGCCCCGACTTACTTTGCGCTGGCTGAATTGCTTAAACGGGCATTTAGGCAATTGGATAATTCTTTCCTTGATGATATTTAAACTACCGAACCCCCTATTCAATACAAACTCATGTCCATGCTGGAACCTGAATATGCTGAACGTTATCGTCGTTACCAAACCATTATCGAACGGGGTTTTGGGTTACAATTGCGTGGTTGGATCACGATTTTGGTGAGTTATCCGAAGAGACTTGTCGCACTATCATTAATATTATGGAAATGTATCATGCGCTGCATATTTCATTAAGTAATCTTAAAGATCGGCAGGAACTGGATGAGTGCCACATGGCCTGTTTAGGTTTTGATGCGGCGACAGAACCACTTTATCTTGTTTATGTTCGTTTTATGGTGAATACAGAGGGGCGCTATACTCATTTAGCGCCGTTGATATTGAGCAGATTATTAACGCATAGTTGCGTTTGAAGGAGTCGGGTTTGGTACTGAGATGCAGAGGTTTTTTATTTGATTTGGATGGAACTCTGATCGATTCATTGCCTGCGGTTGAGCGAGCATGGATTCAGTTTGCCGATAAGATGGGGATCGATAGAGACGAAGTGTTGAACTATATTCATGGTACTCCGGCAATATTATCCCTGCGGCATTTTATGCCAGATGCTAGTGAAGAAGAGATCGCCAGCACTTTCAAATGGATTGAAAAAATTGAAACAGAAGATACAGAAGGCATTACTGCCTTGCCTGGTGCCATTGCCCTGATTGATAAATTGAATGCACTGGACATTCCTTGGGCAATTGTGACATCAGGGACTGTTCCTCTTGCCTCTGCTCGTCATAAGATGGCGGAGTTGCCGGAACCTGCGTATTGGGTAACGGCAGAGTCAGTCACAAATGGCAAACCAAACCCTGAACCTTATTTGCTGGGCGCTAAAAAACTGGGATTATTGCCAGAGGAGTGCGTGGTTTTTGAAGATGCTATTGCGGGAATTCATGCCGGTCTGGATGCGGGTTGTCAGGTTGTCGTTGTTCACGATTCGCCAGATATTCCACGTCGTGATGAAGTCCATCTGACGATTACTAATCTGGAGGATATTGAAATTGTCAAATCTGGCGGTTATGTATCGATTTATACCCAATAGCTTTTTATATCCAACTTGAAAGATGAAGAACATATAGCACAAATCAGGATGATTCTTGATCATAACGAGGGATTTTCCCTGAGAAAAATGGCCTACTTATCTGGTTAACGTTTGTATCCGTCGTCTTTTGATATTACGGATAGGTCATATTTAAAATGTATCGTTGATAGAGGCCAGATTGAGTAGCGAATTGTTGTGGGTACTGACCCTGTTATTGATAGCTATTGTGCTTTTCACCACCAATAAAGTCAGAATGGATGTTGTGGCTTTATTGGTGATCGTTGCATTTGTCTTGAGTGGCACACTGACGTTAAGTGAAGCCACTGTCGGTTTTAGTGATCCCAATGTGTTATTGATTGCCGCCTTATTTGTCATTGGTGAAGGGCTGGTGAGAACCGGGGTTGCTTATCAGATGGGGGATTGGTTGGTTCGTATCGCCGGTAACAGTGAAACCAAAATGTTGGCTTGCTTAATGCTATCGGTTGCCGGACTGGGCGCTTTTATGAGTTCAACCGGTGTTGTGGCAATATTTATTCCCGTTGTCTTGAGCGTGGCCGCCAGAATGAAAATCTCGGCGGGACGATTGATGATGCCATTAGGGTTTGCGGGCTTGATCAGTGGCATGATGACCTTGGTAGCAACACCGCCCAATATGGTCGTCAATAGTGAGCTGGTGCGCGAAGGTCTGCGGGGTTTTGGTTTCTTCTCCATTACACCGATTGGCATTTTAGTCTTGATGGCTGGTGTGGTTTACATGTTAGTCGCTCGTCGTTGGTTGGGGGGCAAAAACCACCAGACAGTGGACGAACGTTATCATCGGACATTCCGTGATTTGATACGTGACTATAAATTATCTGGTCGTGCTCGCCGTTTTGCCATCCGGCAAAATTCACCCTTGATTGGTCACACATTGGATGAGCTGGGGCTACGTGCCGGCTATGGCGCGAATGTCATTGGCATTGAACGTTGGCGTAAATTTCGTCGGGTGATGATTGCTGCCACTGGCGATATAGAACTGCGGGGCCAGGATGTCCTGCTGGTGGATATGTCGGATAGTAATGTTGATTTACGGGTATTTTGCAGCGAACAACAGCTGGAACCGATGGTATTGCGTGGGGAATATTTTTCCGATCAGTCCCGTGATGTCGGTATGGCTGAGGTTTCAGTGATCCCTGAATCCGACCTCTTGGGGCAATCATTGCGTGGTATGAAATTTCGCACGCGTTATGGACTCAATGTAGTGGGAGTTCGTCGCGGGGGAAAAGCCTTGGAAGGGAAGTTAGTGGATGAACCCTTGTTGCTTGGTGACACGTTACTGGTTATTGGCGATTGGAAATTGATCCGTGCATTGAAAACGAAAACCCCTGATTTTATTGTGCTGAACCTTCCCATTGAAGTGGAAAGTGCGGCTCCCGCTGCTTCACAAGCCCCCCATGCCTTATTCTGCCTTGCCCTGATGGTTGTTATGATGCTGACCAATGAAATCCCGAATTTTATTGCCGCGCTAATTGCCTGTCTGCTAATGGGAAAATTCCGCTGTATTGATATGGAGAGTGCTTATCGTGCCATTCACTGGCCGAGCATTATTTTGATTGTCGGTATGATGCCTTTTGCCCTGGCATTGCAGAAAACAGGGGGGATTGATCTCATTGTCCGTGGGCTGATGGATATCGCAGGTAATATGGGGCCGCGCGTGATGTTGATGTGCTTGTTTGTACTTTGTGCTGTTATCGGCTTGTTCATCTCCAATACGGCGACGGCAGTGTTAATGGCTCCGATTGCGATTGCAGCCGCGAATGAAATGGCTGTTTCTCCTTTGCCCTTTGCCATGATTATTGGTGTGGCGGCTTCAGCAGCATTTATGACACCGATTTCATCTCCGGTTAATACATTGGTACTTGGGCCTGGTGGATATCGATTCGCCGATTTCCTGAAACTCGGCGTACCTTTTACGCTAATTGTTATGGGAATCAGCGTGGCGATTATTCCAATACTTTTCCCATTCTAATGTTTCTATTGGGCAGCTCCTGTATCAATATGGAGCTGCATTAGAGTTATAGATTAACATTATTGAATTATTGTGGCTGACCTCATCACAATTGGATAGTCAACAATTGGATAGTCACTATCGGATAATTATTGCTGAATAACTACAGCCTTGGCAAAGCATCACTTATAAACTGATTTCATCAAGGGAGAGGCTGAAACTCGGTACGAATACATCCATGAAATAATCCATTTCTTCGCTGCGACGTTCTGCCAGTGTTTTATCTAACCGGTTTTTAGCTTGATTGAACTCAGTATTGCCCGCTGAGAGCTCTTCCAGACATTTCAAGTAAGCACATAACGCATCAGCTTGCTTAATAATGCGGATTTCTTCTTCAGTATGGTGATGTTCATCCAGGATAGAACGAAAATCATCCTGTAGTTCAGTTGGAAGCATATTCAATAACTTTTGTTGGGCTATTTTTTCTATCTTCTTATATTCATGGGCAATTTGAGGGTTGTAGTACTTAATGGGCGTTGGCAAATCTCCCGTGATGACTTCGCTGGCGTCGTGATACATTGCCAGCAGAGCGATCCGTTCGGCATTGACATTACCACTGAATTTACGGTTTTTGATTATTGCCAGAGCGTGTGCGACAAAAGCAACCTGCAAACTGTGCTCTGAAACATTTTCTGTGCGCACATTTCGCATAAGAGGCCAACGGCTAATTAATTTTAGGCGGGATAATTGGGCGAAAAAATGACTCATAATTTCCTCTTGAAGCGGAATAATATTGATTAATTGTGGGCGGAGTGGAAGGGGAAGTAAACCTATTAAATGTCAATTTAACTCAATATATTCCTTCCATGTGTAATCTATAACATGAAAAAGAAAGGAAATATTAATTTATGGAAAATTCATTTATAGGGAAATAACAGTGAATAAGAAATAAACTTTTGATAACAAAATAATAACCTATCCCATTAGTTTATTAATACTTTCCGAGATAGGCTTTAAATAATGAATATTATGGTTATTGGTGATAGTTACCGATAAAGCGGGCAAATTTATCAATAGCCATTTGCAAGTCAGTGACATGCGGCAGTGTAACAATACGGAAATGGTCAGGAGTTGGCCAATTAAATGCGGTCCCCTGAACCAGCAAAACTTTTTCCTGTAGTAAAAGATCTAATACCATTTTTTGGTCATCATGAATATTGAAACGTTTGGTGTCTATTTTCGGGAACATATATAGAGCACCCATTGGTTTCACACAGGAGACCCCTGGGATCTGATTAATCAATTCCCATGCACGGTTGCGCTGTTCATAGAGTCTGCCACCCGGAAGAATAAATTCACTGATACTTTGATAGCCGCCTAATGCTGTTTGAATCGCGTGCTGCATTGGCACATTGGCACAAAGGCGCATTGATGCCAGCATTTCTAACCCTTCAATATAATCTTTAGCTTGCTTTTTAGGGCCGTTCAGCACCATCCAGCCCTGACGGAAACCCGCTACACGGTAGGTTTTGGACAGGCCATTAAAAGTCACAGTAAAGAGATCGGGGGCTAATGCCGCGATGGAGTGGTGCTGGGCATCATCGTACAGAATCTTGTCATAAATCTCATCGGCAAAAATAATCAGATTATGTTGACGGGCGATTTCTACTATTTCCAGCAACAATTCTTTACTATATACCGCTCCGGTTGGGTTGTTCGGGTTAATAATAACGATGCCACGAGTACGTGGGGTAATTTTACGGCGGATATCATCTAAATCAGGAAACCACCCTTGTTGCTCATCACATAGATAGTGGACGGCATTACCGCTGGAAAGTGAGACTGCCGCAGTCCAAAGAGGATAGTCAGGCGCAGGAACCAACATTTCGTCCCCGGTATTCAGCAGAGCCTGCATAGATTGAACGATAAGTTCAGAAACACCGTTACCAATAAAGATATCTTCAACGGTAACATCCAGCATATCTCTGGCTTGGTAATGCTGCATGATCGCCTTGCGAGCGGAATACAACCCTTTTGAGTCAGAATAACCTTGGGCTGTTGATAGATTACGGATAACGTCGACTAAAATTTCATCGGGCGCTTCGAATCCAAATGGTGCTGGATTTCCAATATTTAATTTCAGTACCTTATTACCTTCTTCTTCGAGTCGCTTAGCTTCTTTGAGGGTATTCCCCCGGATGTCGTAACAGACATTATCTAATTTATTGGATTTATTAATGGAAAACATAGAGTGCCTTGACCTCTTGGCAAAATTGGATACTACCCAGCATAAAAAGTGTAGTAATCAAAGTGTAGTAATCAATGTACTCTTCTCAATCTGTATTTTGAAGAGGCTTTGATATCTTTGGTTAAAACGGTTGTTTTAAGAATAAATGAATAAGTTTGCTCTCTAAACTACTCTGATTTATTGGTGTTTTGTTTTTAATTATCTTATTTTTTTGGTTTTTTATTTTGAATAATGACTTGTTTTTAGTTGACAAGGAACGAAGGAGATGCCATTTTGGCAGGTGTTTTTTTAGCCCATATGTTTAGTAAATTTTAAATTGTCAATAAAAGTAAGAAGGTTTGTATAATGTATTCTTATAATTTATCTTTATTGACGTAAAGTTAATTTAGGTTTTATCACATGATACTTTGACAATTTTTTTGAATTCTTATCCATAACATTTTCAGGCCTATTCAGTGATAAAGTTAATTCATTAAAAATACTAATATTAGCTAGCGGTGTTAAGTATGGCTAATTCAGATCACGTTATTCTTTGAAGTAAGTCAGAAAAAGGATATTTGTACTGGAAATTGATGTTTATGTGATGTAAATAGAGTTTTATCTCTAATTTATTTTTGGATTGCATAATTTTTGTTAAGAAAGGAGAAAATAAAACCATAATGATCTAAATGATAAAAAAATGCAGTAAATCTTTGCCCTATTAAATAGAGTAGAGTAATGTCATAATTGGCATTATTTTATTTGATACTGCTAAGTAACGAAACAACACCAGGTTAGTACTATTAGCTATTAAAAAAAAACCAGTAAAAAGCGAATATATGCGATGATAAATGCGAATCGTCAGATAATAAACCTCGATCTCGATCTGTTGAGGACTTTTGTTGCCGTTGCGGACTTAAATACTTTTGCAGCAGCAGCAAATGCTGTTTCCAGAACGCAGTCAGCTGTGAGTCAGCAAATGCAGCGGTTGGAACAGCTCGTGGGGAGAGAGTTATTTGCTCGCCACGGCCGCAATAAGCTTTTGACCGAGCACGGGCTTCAACTTCTTGGTTATGCACGTCAAATTCTTCGTGCTAATGATGATGCAACAGCATCATTGACCTACAATGATGCGGAAGGTGAATTGAGAATAGGAGTATCAGATGACGCTGTTGATACATTACTTCCTTTCTTATTGAACCGTATTGCTTCTGTCTATCCACGCGTGGCCGTTGATGTACGTATTAAGCGTGCTCAATTTATCGAAAGCATGTTGGATAACCATGAAATTGATTTGGCATTAACCACAGCAAAAATTAACCACCATCCTAAAACGATCTTACGTTCTTCGCCTGTTTTATGGCACTGCGCACCAGATTTCCAATTGCGGACGAACGAACCTATACCGTTGGTTGTGATGGATGAAGCTAATCCTTTCCGCGAGCTTGCTCTGGATACGCTGCATATGGCAGGTATTTCATGTCGCGTTGCATATGAAGCTGCCTCCTTATCCGCTATTCGTGCGGCTGTGAACGCAGAAGTTGGTATTACCGCTCGCCCTCTGGAAATGCATAATGCAGACCTGAGAATTTTAGGCGAAGCTGATGGTTTACCACGCCTGCCGGAAATTCAATTCTTCTTGTATCGTAACAGTAATGAGCAGAATGAATCTGTCTTGACTGTTTTTGGTGCAATAGAAAATAAGAAAACACCTTATACCGTAACGTCGGCTCAGTCTGATGAATCAGACGAAATAGATGAATCTATTGAATCTATTGAACCTATCAAACCAACTGAAGTCATTGATGAAACTTCTATTGAAGATATAGACGAATAAGTTTTATGTGTTTATAGGCTAATATTTCCATTTTACTTATGGAGATATTAGCCTGTTGTTTACTGCTTATTAATAATTCTCTCCGGTTTTCATTCCCATTTCTAATATTTCCAACAAGAAATATACCCTAATAATTTTCCTATATCTTTCGAATTTTAGTTAAAAGAATGTTGCTTTGTTAACAAATTTTATTTTTCTAAATTGATAAAATAAATCTGTTTTCAGAAATAGCTTTCTTATCGCACATCAATAGTTCTTTTTAGAAACAATTTATTAGAAATTGAATGAATTACGTTCGCCTGTTGAATGTTTTTCAATGAAACTGTGCACTTGATCATAAAAATACCCCAAGTAGTGCAGTGGAAAGACAGGTTTTTCCTGCGATAATGGTGTAGGAAAGTCGAGTTATCGGTTAGACTGGTTATGTCGGGAAGATGTTTTTTTATACGACTGACACGTTTTAGCGATATACCAGCACAATCTGTTAATTAATGGTTTGTTGTTTGTAAATAAATAAATGAGTGCTTTTGCCGTTATGGCAAATATATTGAGAGGAATAAAAACCAAGACGATTCAAGCGATGAGATATATTGATTAGCGCTGTTTCAGATTTGGTTGTTATCCCTTCCCATGAATCGATGTGGTGCAACACTGCCGGCAAAAAGAGCAGACACCTTGACACCACTTTTGATGAGTAAGCAACGAGTATGTCTACATCCACTGGAATTTTAGCCCATCACTGGGCATTTGCGGTTTTCCTAATAGGTGCTTTTGGTTTGTGTGTGCTCATGCTACTGGGCGGGTACTTCATGGGGGGCAGAGCGAAAGCCAGAGCAAAACACGTACCTTATGAATCAGGTATTGATTCTGTCGGCAGTGCTCGTTTGCGCCTGTCGTCGAAGTTTTATCTGGTTGCCATGTTCTTTGTTATCTTTGATGTTGAAGCCCTTTACTTGTATGCATGGGCCGTCTCAATCAAAGAGAGCGGTTGGCTAGGCTTTGCCGAAGCAAGTATTTTCATTTTGGTGTTATTGGCAGGCTTGGTTTATCTGGCGCGCATTGGCGCGTTGGATTGGACACCTGCACGTTCAAAACGTCAGGTCAGTAAACCGAGTGCTGACACTTATACCAACAACAGTCATATGCAGTAATAGCGAGGCATAAAGATGGATTATACGCTCACCCGCATAGATCCGAACGGTGAGAATGACCGTTATCCCCTGCAAAAACAGGAAATTGTCAGCGATCCCCTAGAGCAGCACGTTCACCGTAGTGTCTATATGGGAAAATTGGAACATGCTCTGCATGATATGGTGAATTGGGGAAGGAAAAATTCCCTGTGGCCCTACAACTTCGGGCTTTCTTGCTGTTATGTGGAAATGGTGACGTCATTTACCGCGGTTCACGATGTTGCTCGTTTTGGTGCAGAAGTATTGCGAGCATCTCCCCGTCAGGCTGATTTCATGGTGGTTTCTGGCACCTGCTTCGTCAAAATGGCTCCTGTCATTCAACGTCTGTACGATCAAATGCTGGAACCGAAGTGGGTTATTTCAATGGGAGCCTGTGCAAATTCCGGTGGTATGTACGATATTTATTCCGTGGTTCAAGGGGTTGATAAGTTTATCCCCGTCGATGTTTATATTCCTGGCTGTCCTCCTCGCCCAGAAGCCTATATGCAGGCCCTGCTGCTGCTGCAAGAGTCCATAGGCAAAGAACGACGCCCGCTGTCTTGGGTTGTTGGCGATCAGGGGGTTTACCGCGCAAATATGCAATCAGAAAGAGAACGGAAGCGTGGTGAACGTATTGCAGTGAAAAATCTGCGTACTCCAGACGAAATTTAAGGCTTTTAGCCAAATAGCGTAACCAGAGCAATGTGTTGCGATTACAAAAACCCTGATCAAGCGTTGTGGTGAAGAATGATGACAGATCAGATAGCGCAAGAAAGCGCACGACCAGCTTGGGAAACACGAGATCATATTGATGATCCTGTTGTGAGCGAGCTTAACCGTCAATTTGGCCCGGATGCCTTTACCATCCAGCCGACCCGTACCGGTATGCCTGTTGTTTGGATTAAGCGGAAACAGTTACTGGAAGTAATAACATTCCTGAAAAAGTTACCCAAACCTTACGTCATGCTGTTTGACTTGCATGGTGTCGATGAGCGTCAGCGCTCCCACCGACAAAGTTTGCCTGCGGCTGACTTTTCGGTGTTTTATCACTTGATTTCCATAGAGCGTAACCGTGACATCATGTTGAAAGTTGCGCTCATTGAACAAGACCTGAATATCCCAACTATCACGTCAATTTTCCCGAATGCTAATTGGTATGAACGTGAAACGTGGGAAATGTTCGGCATTACGTTCAACGGCCATCCAAATTTGCGCCGTATCTTGATGCCACCGACATGGGAAGGCCATCCGTTGCGCAAGGAATATTCTGCGCGTGCCACGGAATTCGATCCTTTCATATTGACGAAGCAGAAAGAAGATCTGGAGATGGAAGCCCTGACTTTCAAACCAGAAGAGTGGGGCATGAAGCGTAGTACTGATAATGAAGACTTCATGTTCCTTAACCTTGGCCCAAACCATCCTTCTGCTCACGGTGCATTCCGCATTGTTCTGCAACTTGATGGCGAAGAAATCGTTGATTGCGTACCTGATATTGGCTACCACCATCGTGGTGCCGAAAAGATGGGTGAACGTCAGTCATGGCACAGTTATATCCCTTATACCGATCGTATCGAATATCTGGGGGGATGTGTTAACGAAATGCCTTATGTGCTGGCGGTTGAAAAGCTGGCAGGCATTGACGTACCGGATCGCGTGAAAACAATTCGTGTCATGCTGTCTGAGCTGTTCCGCATTAATAGCCATCTGCTTTATATCAGCACATTTATCCAAGACGTTGGTGCGATGACCCCCGTCTTCTTTGCCTTTACTGACCGACAGAAAGTTTACGATGTTGTTGAGGCAATTACTGGGTTCCGTATGCATCCGGCGTGGTTCCGAATCGGTGGTGTTGCCCATGACTTGCCACGCGGCTGGGAAAAACTGTTACGTGAATTGCTGGACTGGCTGCCGAAACGTTTGAATTCTTATGTCAAAGCAGCACTGAAAAACAGTGTCCTTAAAGGGCGTTCTGTCGGAGTGGCGGCTTACAACGCTAAACAGGCTTTGGACTGGGGAGTTACCGGTGCAGGGCTGCGTGCGACCGGCATTGGCTTTGATGTGCGTAAATGGCGTCCTTATTCCGGCTATGAAAATTTCGATTTTGAAGTACCAACAGGCTACAACGGTGATTGCTATGACCGTGTCATGCTGAAAGTGGAAGAAATCCGTCAGAGTATGCGCATCCTTGAGCAGTGCCTCAAAAATATGCCAGAAGGTCCATTCAAGGCTGATCATCCACTGACCACACCACCACCGAGAGAACGGGCTTTGCAGCACATCGAAACCATGATTAACCACTTCTTGCAAGTGTCATGGGGACCCGTCATGCCTGCCAATGAATCATTCCAGATGATCGAAGCGACTAAAGGTATCAACAGTTATTACCTGACCAGTGATGGTAGCACCATGAGCTATCGTACCCGCATTCGTACACCAAGTTTTGCTCACTTGCAGCAAATACCATCGGTGATCCGCGGCAGCCTGGTTTCTGACCTTATCGTCTATCTGGGCAGTATCGATTTTGTTATGTCTGATGTGGATCGCTAACGATGCAAAGTGAATTTAACGCAAATAAGCAAGCACGTCTTGATGTGGTTAACGTAACGGACACTCAGACACCGGATGAATTTGTGTTGAGTGCGGAAGAGCGCAATGCCATTGAGCAAGAAAAACACCACTACGAAGATCCGCGTGCTGCGTCAATTGAAGCTCTGAAAATTGTGCAAAAGCAGCGTGGTTGGGTGCCGGATGGTGCCATTTATGCCATTGCTGAAGTTTTGGGTATTCCAGCCAGTGATGTGGAAGGTGTGGCGACGTTTTACAGCCAGATTTATCGGCAGCCAGTAGGGCGACACATTATCCGTTATTGTGACAGTGTTGTATGTCATATCACGGGCTATCAGGGCGTTCAGGCAGCGATAGAGTCGCACCTGAACATTTGTCCGGGGCAAACCACGACAGATGGACGCTTCACATTGTTGCCAACCTGCTGTTTGGGTAACTGTGACAAGGGGCCAACCATGATGATTGATGAGGACACTCACAGTTACGTGAAACCCGAAGAAATTGAAAAACTACTGGAGCAGTATCCATGACAACGCACTCAGGAGTGAAAGAAATTATCCGCGCAGCGGAAACTCATCCCCTGACATGGCGGTTGCGTGATGACCAACAACCTGTCTGGCTGGACGAATATTGCAGCAAGAATGGTTACAAAGGAGCCGAAAAAGCACTGAAGGGCATGGCTCCCGATGAAATTACCGCGCTGGTTAAAGATGCTGGCTTAAAAGGCCGTGGTGGTGCGGGTTTCTCAACAGGCTTGAAATGGAGCCTGATGCCAAAAGACGAAAGCATGAATATCCGCTACTTGCTGTGTAATGCGGATGAGATGGAGCCGGGCACTTACAAAGACCGCCTGTTAATGGAACAACTGCCCCACCTGTTGGTGGAAGGCATGCTTATCAGTGCTTTTGCACTGAAAGCCTATCGTGGCTACATCTTTCTGCGTGGTGAGTATGTCGAAGCGGCTGTTCATCTGCGCAAGGCAATCGAAGAGGCTAAAGCTGCGGGGCTGCTTGGCAAGAATATTTTGGGCAGTGGCTTTGATTTTGAACTATTTGTTCATACCGGCGCGGGTCGTTATATCTGTGGTGAAGAAACCGCACTGATTAACTCCCTTGAAGGGCGCAGGGCAAACCCACGTTCAAAACCGCCATTTCCTGCGACTTCTGGCGTATGGGGAAAACCAACGTGCGTCAACAACGTCGAAACCCTGTGCAACGTTCCTGCAATTCTTGAGCATGGGAAAGAGTGGTATATCGGTTTGAGTGAAGGCAAAAGTAAAGACGCCGGCACCAAACTGATGGGCTTTTCTGGCCGTGTCAAAAATCCGGGTGTTTGGGAACTGCCTTTTGGTACGACAGCCCGTGAAATTCTTGAAGATTATGCGGGTGGAATGCGTGATGGCCTGAAATTCAAGGCATGGCAACCAGGAGGGGCAGGAACTGATTTCCTGACAACAGATCATTTGGATCTGCCAATGGATTTTGAGCATATCGCCAAAGCGGGTAGCCGTTTGGGAACTGCACTGGCAATGGCAGTGGATCATGAAATCAATATAGTTTCCCTGACCCGCAATCTTGAAGAATTCTTCGCTCGTGAATCTTGTGGTTGGTGTACGCCATGCCGTGATGGTTTGCCGTGGAGTGTCAAAATCCTCCGGGCTATTGAGAACGGTAAAGGCCAGCCTGGTGATATTGAGACTTTAGAACAACTCTGCCGTTTCCTCGGCCCCGGCAAAACTTTCTGTGCCCATGCACCCGGTGCCGTAGAACCTTTACAAAGTGCTATCAAATATTTCCGCGAAGAATTTGAAGCGGGAATTGTAACTAAAGACTACGGCAATACCAGCCTGATTGCGGGTATTCAACCAAACCTGCTCAAACAGCGTTGGTAAGGCTTGTTTGCATAAAGCAGAATTTTGATTAACGCCTGCCACGGCAGGCCATTGGGAAGCATGCTGACTATGGCTACGATACATGTAGACGGCAAAGAATATGATGTAAACGGGGCTGATAACCTGTTGCAAGCCTGTCTCTCATTGGGGCTTGATATACCTTATTTTTGCTGGCATCCAGCGCTGGGAAGCGTTGGCGCTTGCCGCCAGTGTGCGGTGAAGCAATATCAGAACGCGGAAGATACGCGCGGTCGTCTGGTGATGTCTTGTATGACACCAGCGACAGATGGCACGTATATTTCCATTGATGATGATGAAGCAAAGCAGTTCCGCGCAAGTGTCGTGGAATGGCTGATGACCAACCACCCTCACGACTGTCCAGTTTGTGAGGAAGGGGGAAACTGTCATTTGCAGGATATGACGGTGATGACTGGGCATTCATTCCGGAAATACCGTTTTACCAAACGTACTCACAAAAATCAGGAGCTGGGGCCATTCATTGCTCATGAAATGAACCGCTGTATCGCCTGTTACCGTTGTGTTCGCTACTACAAAGATTATGCGGATGGAACGGATCTTGGCGTTTATGGTGCGCATGACAACATCTATTTTGGTCGCCCTGAAAGTGGCACATTGGAAAGTGAATTTTCCGGTAACCTTGTTGAAATTTGCCCAACCGGGGTATTTACCGACAAAACACATTCAGAACGCTATAACCGTAAATGGGACATGCAATTTGCGCCAAGCATTTGCCAACAGTGCAGCATCGGCTGTAACACCAGTCCCGGAGAACGTTACGGTGAATTGCGCCGAATTGAAAACCGCTACAACGGTACCATCAACCACTACTTTATGTGTGACCGTGGGCGCTTCGGCTATGGTTATGTCAACCGTGATGATCGTCCTCGCCAGCCACAACAATTGCGTGGTGATCAATGGATTTCACTGAATGCCGAGCAAGTCATGCAAGGGGGCGCAGACATTTTGCGTCAGGCGAAAAATGCCATTGGTATCGGTTCGCCGCGTGCCAGTATTGAAAGTAACTTTGCCTTGCGGGAATTGGTTGGTGCGGAAAACTTCTACAGCGGCATTTCAGCGGAAGAACAACATCGCCTTGATATGATGTTGGAAATTCTCCAACAAGGCGGGGTCTATACGCCTTCCTTGCGTGAAATTGAAGATTATGATGCCGTATTGATTTTAGGGGAAGATCTGACTCAGACCGCTGCCCGCATGGCTTTATCTGTGCGTCAGGCCGTGAAGGGCAAGGCCCGCGAAATGGCGGCAGCCCAAAAAGTGGCCGACTGGCAAATTGCGGCTGTGATGAATATCGGTCAGCACGCCAAGTATCCTCTGTTCTTGACCAGCGTTGATGATACTCGATTGGATGATGTTGCAGCATGGAGTTACCATGCCCCAGTTGATGATCAAGCGCGTTTGGGTTTTGCTGTCGCACATGCCCTGAACAGCATAGCGCCTGCCGTCAATGACTTGCCGGATGATTTGAAATCGAAAGTGGAAATTATTGCACAGGCACTGCGTGATGCGAAAAAACCATTGATTATCAGTGGCAGCAATCCGGGCAGTGACACGTTGGTTCAGGCAGCCGCAAATATCGCATGGGCATTGAAAGATAAGGGAGCCAATGTTGGGCTTTCCTATGTTGCCGCGTATGCCAATAGCTTGGGTCTGGCGATGATGGAAGCACGACCATTGGATATTGCTTTGCAACGCATCGCCAAAGGGGATTCAGATACCGCCATTGTGATGGAAAATGATCTCTATCGTCATGCACCGGCAGATAAAATTGACCGCGCGCTGGACAGCCTGAAAAACCTGATAGTGGTTGATCATCAACGCACGGCTATCATGGATAAAGCTCATTTGATTCTTTCGGCATCTAGTTTTGCTGAAAGTGATGGTACGTTGGTGAATCAGGAAGGTCGTGCTCAGCGCTATTTCCAAGTCTATGAACCTGCATTCTATGACAAATCCATCGTTATGTTAGAAAGCTGGCGTTGGATGCACTCGCTGTACACCACCTATACACAATGCCAGACTGACTGGACACAGCTTGACCATGTAATTAAAGCCTGTGTCAAAGCCATGCCGCAATTCAAAGACATTGTAAATGCAGCACCTGATGCCACATTCCGTATTCGTGGGCAAAAATTGGCTCGCTCACCTCATCGCTACAGCGGCCGTACCGCCATGCTGGCCGATGTCAGTGTTCATGAGCAGCGCCAGCCGCAGGATATCGACACAGCATTTGCCTTCTCAATGGAAGGGAACAACAGCCCATATGCACCTCGTCAGCAAATACCATTTGCATGGGCACCAGGCTGGAACTCGCCACAAGCGTGGAATAAATTCCAGGCGGAAGTCGGTGGTAAGCTACGTTTCGGCGATCCAGGGGTTCGTTTGATTGAAGCGGTTGATGGTGGATTGAACTATTTTGACGCTATCCCAGCCGCATTCACTGCGCAAAAAAATCAATGGCATGTTGCGCCTTATTTCCATTTGTTTGGCAGTGATGAACTGTCACAACGTTCAGATGTATTACAGGAGCGTATGCCTGAACCGTATGTGATGATCAATCATAAGGATGCGGAGCATTTGAATGTGAAAGAAGGGGCGGTAATGACATTTGATTGTGAAGGACAGCAGCTGCGTTTGGCAGTGCGCCTGAGTGGCAATCTGGCTCAAGGGCAAGTCGGCTTGCCTCTGGGAATGCCGGGTATACCACCGGTTCTGGCAGGCAAATCAGTCAATAACTTACGGGAGGTTGCATAATGAGTTGGTTAACTCCCGATATGATTGAGATTCTGATTACTGTCCTGAAAGCGGTCGCCATTCTGCTGGTTGTGGTTATTTGCGGGGCATTCATGAGCTTCTTTGAACGCCGCATTCTTGGCCTGTTCCAGAACCGTTACGGGCCAAACCGTGTGGGTTGGGGCGGTTCGTTGCAGCTCGTTGCAGACATGATCAAAATGTTTTTTAAAGAAGACTGGGCACCCCGCTTTTCTGACAGAGCCATTTTTACTTTGGCTCCTGTCATTGCATTCTGCTCACTGCTTCTGGCGTTTGCCATCGTGCCAATAAGCCCTACGTGGATGGTTGCCGACCTGAATATCGGCATCTTATTCTTCATGATGATGGCAGGATTGGCGGTTTATGCCGTGCTGTTTGCCGGATGGGCGAGTAACAACAAATATTCTCTGTTGGGCGCGATGCGTGCATCAGCACAAACATTGAGTTATGAAGTTTTCCTCGGTCTGTCCATGATGGGAGTCGTGGCGCAAGCTGGCTCCTTCAACATGGTGGATATCGTCAACTCACAGCAACATGTGTGGAATATCATCCCTCAATTCTTTGGCTTCCTGACTTTTGCCATCGCAGGTGTTGCCGTGTGTCACCGTCATCCGTTTGACCAACCGGAAGCAGAGCAGGAATTGGCTGACGGTTATCACGTTGAATATTCCGGTATGAAATTCGGTCTGTTCTTTGTGGGGGAATATATCGCTGTCGTGACGGTGTCAGCCTTAATCGTCACACTGTTCTTTGGTGGCTGGAATGGGCCTCTCTTGCCTCCATTCATCTGGTTTGCGTTGAAAACGGCCTTTTTTATGATGATGTTTATCTTGATCCGTGCCGCATTACCGCGTCCTCGTTATGATCAGGTGATGTCGTTTGGCTGGAAAGTCTGCCTGCCATTAACGTTACTTAATATGCTGGCGACTGCCGCAGTTATTTTATACAACGCTCAATAAAGGGGTGATTGAACCATGACATTGAAAGAGTTAGTGGTCGGTTTCGCCACCCAGGTACGCAGTATTTGGATGATAGGGCTTCATGCCTTCCATAAACGCGAAACAAAAATGTATCCGGAAGAGCCGGTTTATCTGCCACCCCGTTACCGTGGGCGCATCGTTCTGACGCGTGATCCTGACGGTGAAGAGCGTTGTGTTGCGTGTAACTTGTGTGCAGCGGTATGCCCGGTGGGATGTATCTCACTGCAAAAAGCCGAGCATAAAGATGGTCGCTGGTATCCTGAATTCTTCCGTGTCAACTTCTCGCGTTGTATCTTCTGCGGCCTGTGTGAAGAAGCTTGCCCAACTACCGCTATTCAGTTGACTCCGGATTTTGAACTGGGTGAATTCAAGCGTCAGGATCTGGTGTATGAGAAAGAAGATCTGCTGATTTCAGGGCCGGGTAAATACCCTGATTATAACTTTTACCGTAAGACAGGTATGGCGATTGACGGCAAGGATAAAGGTGAAGCCGAGAATGAAGCCAAGCCTATCGACGTTAAAAGTCTGTTGCCATAAGGAGCGATGTTCATGGAATTTACATTTTATGTCGCAGGGCTGGTTGCCATCCTCGCAACCCTTAGGGTAATAACCCACACTAACCCGGTGCACGCACTGTTGTATCTGATTATTTCCTTGTTGGCACTGTCCATCGTATTTTTTTCGATGGGCGCCTATTTTGCAGGTGCTTTGGAGATCATCGTTTATGCGGGCGCCATCATGGTGTTGTTCGTCTTCGTTGTGATGATGCTGAATTTAGGAAAATCAGTTGTCGAGCAGGAACGGTTATGGCTACAACCCAGAGCTTGGATTGGCCCGTCAATCCTGTCTATTGTACTGTTGATTGTGCTGATTTATGCCATCAGTACTCTGTCATCCGCTAAAATCAGCGGTGAAGTGGTCAGTGCCAAAGAAGTGGGCATTAGCTTGTTTGGCCCTTATGTATTAGCCGTGGAGCTGGCATCTTTGTTGCTGTTGGCTGGGTTGGTCGTGGCTTACCACATTGGCCGTGAAAATCGACAAGGGGAAGTGATCAGCAACCGTACGGAGGACCAACAATGATAGCGTTACACCACGGCCTTATTCTGGCGGCTATTCTGTTTATATTGGGCTTCACTTGCCTGATTATCCGCCGCAACTTGTTATTCATGCTGATCGGGCTGGAAATCATGATCAATGCTTCAGCACTGGCATTTGTCGTTGCTGGCAGCTTTTGGCTCCAGCCTGATGGTCAGGTGATGTATATTTTGGCCATTACTCTGGCAGCCGCCGAGGCGAGTATCGGTTTGGCACTGTTACTACAGTTGCACCGTCGTCGCCAAAACCTGAATATTGATACAGTCAGTGAGATGCGCGGATGAACTTACTCTACTTAACAATTCTGCTGCCATTGCTGGGATTTTTGCTATTGGCATTTTCCCGTGGCCGCTGGTCTGAAAATTTGTCAGCCACCATTGGAATTGGTTCTATTGGGTTGGCAGCATTGGTCACATTCTGGGTAGCGATTGAGTTCCTTACTCATAATGGGGCAGGGGGGCTGGTCTACAGCCAAACATTGTGGAACTGGATGGCTGTCGATAATTTCAGCATCCCCATTAATTTGGCATTGGACGGGTTGTCACTGACAATGCTGAGTGTTGTAACCGGCATTGGCTTCCTGATCCACATATACGCTTCTTGGTACATGCGTGGTGAAGAGGGATATTCCCGTTTCTTCGCCTATACCAACCTATTTATCGCCAGCATGGTGGTATTGGTACTGGCAGACAACATGCTGCTGATGTACCTCGGTTGGGAAGGTGTCGGCCTGTGTAGTTACCTGCTGATCGGTTTCTATTACAAAACCCCTGCCAATGGTGCGGCGGCAATGAAAGCTTTCATTGTGACCCGTGTTGGTGATGTATTCCTTGCCATCGGAATGTTTATCCTTTACGACCAACTCGGCACATTGAGTTTCCGCGAATTGGCGGTATTGGCTCCACAACATATCGAAGCAGGCTCTACCGCGATCACTTGGGCAACCCTGATGATTCTGGGTGGTGCGGTAGGTAAATCAGCTCAGCTACCATTGCAAACATGGCTGGCGGATGCGATGGCAGGCCCAACGCCGGTTTCTGCTCTGATCCACGCCGCTACGATGGTTACCGCTGGTGTTTATCTGATTGCCCGCAGCCATGCATTGTTCCTGATGGCGCCGGATATTCTGCATTTGGTCGGTGTTATTGGTGCAGTCACCTTACTGCTGGCAGGTTTCGCTGCGCTGGTACAGACAGATATCAAACGGGTGCTGGCTTATTCCACCATGAGCCAGATTGGTTATATGTTTCTGGCGCTGGGGGTACAGGCGTGGGATGCAGCAATCTTCCACCTCATGACCCATGCGTTCTTCAAAGCATTATTGTTCCTGGCCTCTGGTTCGGTGATTCTGGCCTGTCATCATGAGCAAAACATTTTCAAAATGGGTGGCCTGAGCAAGCGGATTCCATTTGTTTATCTCTGCTTCATTGTAGGGGGTTCTGCATTGTCAGCACTGCCATTACTGACCGCAGGTTTTTACAGTAAAGATGAAATCTTGTGGGGCGCGTTGGCAAATGGTCATATGAACCTGATGCTGGCAGGGCTGATTGGCGCATTGATGACATCACTGTATACCTTCCGCATGATCTTTATCGTGTTCCACGGTAAAGAAAATACCAAGGCTCATTCAGTCAAGGGCATTACTCATACCTTGCCATTGTCGGTATTGCTGGTGCTGTCCACCTTTGTTGGCGCACTGATTGTGCCCCCGTTGGCGGGTGTTTTACCCGAAAACAATGCAGGGCATGATGGCAAAGTGACATTGGAAATCATTTCTGGTGTGGTTGCCGTTGCCGGTATCTTGCTGGCGGCAGCACTGTATCTGGGCAAGCGCCGCTTGGTCAATGCCACTGCGAACAGTGCTCCGGGGCGCTTCTTCTCCACATGGTGGTTCCACGCATGGGGATTTGATGCGCTATATGACTGGGTATTTGTGAAACCATTCAAAGGTATCACTCGTCTGCTGCAAAATGATCCTTTGAATTCACTGATGAACATTCCAGCCATATTGTCACGTTGGGGCAATAAAGGGCTTCGTTGGAGTGAGAACGGACAAGTCCGTTGGTATGCGGCCTCTCTGGGGTTGGGTGCAGTGCTGGTTTTAGCTCTGCTGCTTTTGGTTTAATTAAGGGACACATTGCGCCATGCTACTACCTTGGCTAATTCTTCTGCCCTTCATCGGAGGCCTGCTGTGTTGGCAGGCGGAACGCTTCGGCACTCGTATGCCGCGTTGGATAGCGCTTCTGGCGATGGGACTGACACTGTTACTCTCCCTGTATCTGTGGTTGCAGGGGGGTTATACACTCACCAACCCACAAGGCATTCCACAGTGGCAATCAGAATTTCTGCTTCCATGGATCCCCCGTTTTGGCATTAGCATTCATCTGGCATTGGATGGTTTATCCTTGTTGATGGTGGTGCTGACGGCATTATTGGGTTTGATGGCGATCCTCTGTTCGTGGAATGAAAACCAGCCATACCAAGGCTTTTTCCATCTGAACTTGTTGTGGATACTGGGTGGTGTGATGGGGGTCTTCCTTGCCATCGACCTGTTCTTGTTCTTCTTCTTCTGGGAAGTGATGCTGGTACCGATGTATTTCCTGATTGCGCTGTGGGGACACAGAGGCTCGGAAGGTAAAACCCGTATCACTGCCGCAACGAAATTCTTCATCTATACCCAAGCCAGTGGTTTGGTGATGCTGATTTCGATTCTGGCATTAGCTTTCATTCACCATGATGCAACGGGTGAATGGACATTCAACTATGAAAAACTGTTGAATACGCCAATGTCATACACGGTTCAATACTTGCTGATGCTGGGTTTCTTCATTGCATTCGCCGTGAAAATGCCGGTTGTTCCTTTACACGGCTGGTTGCCTGATGCTCATAGTCAGGCACCAACAGCAGGTTCAGTTGACCTTGCGGGCATTTTGTTGAAAACAGCGGCGTATGGTTTGTTGCGCTTCAGTTTACCGCTGTTCCCACAAGCCTCTGCGGAATTTGCCCCGATTGCAATGTGGTTTGGGGTCATTGGCATTTTCTACGGTGCATGGATGGCATTCAGTCAGACTGACATCAAGCGCCTGATTGCTTATACCAGTGTTTCCCATATGGGTTTTGTTCTTATCGCCATTTATACGGGTAGCCAATTGGCTTATCAGGGAGCGGTGATTCAGATGATTGCACATGGTTTGTCAGCCGCAGGGTTGTTCATTCTGTGTGGTCAGCTATATGAACGCCTGCATACCCGGGACATGCGCCAAATGGGCGGATTGTGGGCAAGAATTCAGCTTTTGCCTGCGATATCCCTATTTTTCGCGGTAGCGACATTGGGTATGCCGGGAACCGGTAACTTTGTTGGTGAATTTCTGATCCTGTTCGGCAGCTTCAGTAAATTTACCCTGATTACTACAGTATCTGTGTTCGGTTTAGTTTTTGCCTCCGTTTATGCACTGTATTTGATGCAGAAGGCTTATTACGGTACGCCAAAAACTGATGAGCCATTACAGCGGATGGATGTGCGTGAAATTTCCATTTTGCTGCTGTTGGTTGTCTTATTGGTGATTTTGGGTTTCTACCCGCAGCCAATCCTTGATACCTCAGCCGCAGCGATGAGTAACATCCAGAACTGGTATTCAGCTTCACTTTTAACTACAAGGCCGTAATTCGCCATGACAATAACTTCTGAACAATTGATCGCACTGTTGCCGCTATTGATCGTCGGGTTGACGGTGGTGGTTGTGATGCTGTCCATTGCGTGGCGACGCGATCATCTCACCAATGTCACCTTGACGGTGATTGGTTTAAACCTAGCCCTGCTCTCTCTCTATTTTGTGGGACTACAGGAGCCAATGGATGTCACGCCATTGATCCATGTAGATCGTTTTTCAATGTTCTATTCCGCCCTTGTGCTGATTGCGAGCCTTGCAACAACGACATTTGCCTACTCATGGCTGGAGAACTATCCCGATAACAAAGAAGAATTTTATCTTTTGGTGCTGATTGCGGCGGTTGGGGGAATTCTGCTCTCTTCTGCCAACCACATGGCATCGCTGTTTATCGGAATTGAATTAATCACTCTGCCGCTGTTTGGTTTAGTAGGCTATGCGTATCGCCAAAAACGTTCGTTGGAAGCAAGCATCAAATATATGCTGTTGTCTGCGGCCGCATCTTCATTCCTGCTGTTTGGTATCGCACTGCTGTATGCTGAATCCGGTGACTTGTCTTTCGCATCATTGGGTAAGAGTCTGAGTGACAGCAAATTGCATGAACCGTTGATTTTGGCTGGACTGGGCATGATGATCGTGGGACTGGGCTTTAAACTTTCCCTTGTGCCTTTCCAACTGTGGACACCGGATGTTTATCAAGGTGCACCAGCACCGGTATCAACCTTTTTGGCGACGGCAAGTAAAGTTGCTATTTTCGCAGTGGTTATGCGCTTATTTCTTGAAGCGCCAGTCACTGATAGCACAACCCTGCGCATTGCACTGACCGTGATTGCCATTGCATCTATCTTGTTTGGTAATTTGTTGGCATTGACACAAAGCAATATCAAACGCCTGCTGGGTTACTCATCCATTGCTCATCTGGGGTATTTGCTAGTGGTATTGATTGCCATCAAAGATCACGCACTGGCAGAAGAGACAGCGGGTGTCTATCTGGTCGGTTATTTGCTTGCCAGTATCGGAGCGTTTGGTGTAGTCAGCCTGATGTCCAGTCCATACAGAGGGCCAGATGCAGATTCACTGTTCTCATATCGTGGCCTGTTCTGGCATAAACCGATACTGTCGGCAGTTATGACTATCATGATGCTGTCATTGGCGGGAATACCATTAACATTTGGTTTCATCGGTAAATTCTATGTCATCGCGACAGGTGTTGAAGCAAAATTGTGGTGGTTGACCGGAGCAGTTGTTGTTGGTAGTGCCATCGGTCTTTACTACTATCTGCGCGTGATGGTGAGTTTGTACCTGCCGGCACCGAAAGCCCTGAACCGTGATACACCGCACAACTGGGCGTTCACTTCAGGCGGGATTGTTGTACTACTCACCGCATTGCTGGTGTTGATCCTCGGTGTCTGGCCACAACCATTGATTGATATTGTTCAGCAGGCGAAAAGCGTCTTGTAAGGCAATAATTTAAAGAAACGATAAAAAACCCAGCCATTGTTGACTGGGTTTTTTATTATATTCTTATTAATAATTAATGACAGATAAATTTGATTTATATCTGGTTAACGGGTTCAGCAAAGAAGTACTATGAAAAATTAATTTCTGCAATTAATTTTTTTATTTTATATTTCAACTTGTTGTCTATCAAATATAATGACTTTTCCTATGAAATGAAGTGTGGCTGTCATAAAGGCGGATTTATTTTTCTGAAAAATATCATGTGTTATTGATACTATTAAAACAGGTTTAAAACCTTGAGGTCGTCATTTTTGCATATTAAGCCAACTCTAAAATTATGGGTTTTTGCTGTGATTAACATATTATAAAAAGTATTTCGAGAAGCAAGGCCATTTTTATCAAATGTTTTTATCCAATAATTCGGATGTTCTCTTAGGTTAAATGTAAAATACTTTGCATTATCAAAAGCAGCGATTGTACCTATATGGCCTCTTGTAAAGCCATTCCGACTCTTAGGAGGACATACATATTTTGCTGCATGAGCCATTCCGATAGAAAGAGTTATTAAAATAATTATAAAACTCAAATGTTTTTTGTATTTCATGGCTTGTTACCTCTAT
Organism: Xenorhabdus anantnagensis; assembly: GCF_028598555.1. Lineage (GTDB taxonomy): Bacteria > Pseudomonadota > Gammaproteobacteria > Enterobacterales > Enterobacteriaceae > Xenorhabdus > Xenorhabdus anantnagensis. The sequence goes on along the minus strand of NZ_JAQRFN010000006.1, from coordinate 64,544 downwards.
TTTGAAAGCATTAAGGGTTTGCATTTAGATTAGATTGAAATTTTTGTGTTTTATTCAATGAATGATTAACAAGATTTAAAAAAATACTGATTTAATAATGCTGATAGGGTTTGGATACTTAGCTAATATTAAAATCACAAGGTTTTTTACTCTACGAAATACTTGATATAAAGAACTTAATATAAATTATCTGGATTGATGGAGTCGCTGGAAATAATTAACTACTCTTGCTTTTCAAAGAATATTACTATTTTGGAAAATTGTCTATCTGACCACCAAAAATATAGGTTATTAAACGAATTGAAAGAGGCTTATCTTTAAGCGTATAAATATATTGACTTTTTACTGAGAAATTTGATTATCAACATAACTTCTCTACTGCACACACATATATCCCTCTGTAAGTATAGTTATTTTTATTTTTATGTTAAGGTGACCTTTCATGTAGGTTGAGTGAATTATGAACGCAAAGCGCCTGCGAGGTGTATAACCCTTTATTGGGATTATATGTAATTTTATAAAATCTCTACAAAATATTGCTTATTGGAGTAAATAGGAGATAGTGTCGCACACTAATTTTGAAGGATAATTATGAGTCAAGATAATACTGGTCAGGTAAAGACTAAAACTTCCATTAACCCACCAGTTTTCTTCTTCTCAGCGTTTTTAGTCATTGCACTGGTGACATTCGCTGGTTTGAAACCCGAACTTGCCGACCGATGGTTTAAGGCGTTGCAACAGGATATTTTTGTTAACGCCAGTTGGTTTTATATCCTCGCGGTTGCTTTAATTCTGCTTTCGGTTACCTATCTGGGCTTATCCAGATACGGCAATATAAAGCTGGGCCCTGACCACGCTGAACCAGATTTCAGTTATTTTTCCTGGTTTGCCATGCTGTTTTCTGCGGGTATGGGAATTGGGCTTATGTTCTTTGGCGTAGCCGAACCGGTGATGCATTATCTGTTACCTCCGGTGGGAACGCCTGAAAGCATCGCTGCGGCGAAACAAGCAATGAAGTTAACTTTCTTCCATTGGGGGCTTCACGCTTGGGCCATTTATGCGATTGTTGCTTTGATTCTGGCATTTTTCAGTTATCGACACGGTTTGCCTCTAACCTTGCGTTCAGCGCTGTATCCGATTATTGGCGATAAAATTTATGGGCCGATTGGTCATGCAGTAGATATCTTCGCTGTCATTGGTACTGTATTCGGCGTTGCCACCTCTTTAGGATATGGCGTTCTTCAGGTAAATGCAGGTCTTAACCATTTATTTGGATTACCAATCAACGAAACTGTACAGGTTGTATTGATCGTTGTTATTACTGCTTTGGCGACTATTTCTGTTGTTTCCGGCTTGGATAAAGGCATCCGCATTTTGTCTGAGTTGAATCTGGGTCTGGCATTTTTATTATTGATCTTGGTAGTTGTTTTGGGGCCAACTGTACTGTTGCTGAAATCCTTTGTGGAAAACACGGGAGGCTACCTTTCGGAAATTGTCAGCAAAACGTTTAATCTTTATGCCTATGAACCCAAATCCAGTAATTGGCTGGGGGGATGGACATTACTCTATTGGGGATGGTGGTTATCATGGTCTCCATTCGTTGGTATGTTTATCGCAAGGGTTTCCCGGGGCCGAACTATCAGGGAGTTTGTGACCGGCGTTTTATTTGTACCCAGCGGTTTTACTCTGATGTGGATGACGGCATTCGGTAATAGCGCCATTGACCTGATTTCCAATAAAGGGGCGAAAGAACTGGGCCACATTGTGCAGACTGACGTTCCTCTGGCACTGTTTAGCTTCTTGGAACATTTCCCATTTCCTAGCGTTCTCTCATTTATTGCGATGGCCATGGTCGTCATGTTTTTTGTCACCTCTGCGGACTCTGGTGCAATGGTAGTTGATACATTGGCTTCGGGCGGTGCTCAACATACACCAATCTGGCAACGGATCTTCTGGGCAGGGTTGATGGGTATTGTTGCTATCGCACTGTTACTTGCTGGCGGTTTGTCTGCTTTGCAAACAGTAACGATTGCCAGTGCGCTGCCTTTCTCCATCATCTTATTGATATCTATTTATGGCTTGCTCAAAGCATTGCGGGTTGATGCATACAAGAAAGACAGCCAGCAAATGACCACGATTGCACCTACAGCCAGCCGGAATCCGATTCCGTGGCAACGGAGATTAAGGAATATCGTCTATTATCCTAAGTGTTCGCAGGTAAAGCGTTTTATGAACGAAATCATCCAGCAGGCAATGGGAATGGTGGCTGAGGAATTAGAGAAACAAAATAAAGTTATCATAATTAATGATGAAATGGATGATCGGCTTCATTTGGAAGTGGATTTTGGCGACAACGTCAATTTTGTCTATGAGGTTCGCCTGAGAGGATATATACAACCTGCATTTGCTCTTGCTGGTTTGGAAGATGATGATAGAAGTGAAGAGCAAAAATATTACCGTGCGGAAGTTTATCTTAAAGAAGGTGGACAAGACTATGATCTGATGGGTTGGACTCAAGAACAGATCATCCACGATATTTTGGATCAATACGAAAAGCATATTCACTTCTTGCACTTGGTTCGTTAGCAAAAAAGCCAGTCCCCAGACCGACAATCTGGGGATTTTTTTATTTTATGATTTATTGATAGTGTGATTTACCCCGTATTATTGCGTTTTTCATCTTTTTCCATCGGTGTGTTTAGTTTGCAGTGACTATTCTTTTATTTATTGGCTTTTATTTATTGGTTTTTATTTATTGGATTATTGCACCGAGGGGAATTGAATGCTGAAAACTTTACTGACTTATGATGTTATCCAATGGGTTTCCAGGGCAAAAGATTGGCGTGACGCTATCGCGATAGCATGTCAACCGCTCATTAACGATGGTGCGATTGAGCAAAGTTATGTTGATGCAATTTATCATTCCCATGAAGAAATTGGCCCTTATTATGTAATTGGCCCAGGCATTGCGATCCCCCATGCAAGACCGGAACAAGGTGCCAACCGCCTTGCCTTGAGTTTAGCGGTATTCCACCAAGGTGTGGTATTTGGTTCTGCAAGCAATGATCCAATTAATTTATTGATCGTATTCGCGACGACAGACAGTAATAGCCATATTGAAGTGCTTGCTGAATTAGCTGAGCTATTTGATGATCAGCAAAAAATCAGCCAATTGATACATTCTGGTAGCCAAGACGAGATTTTTTCGATCGTTCAGGGTTATTAACTAACATCTCATTGCATAACGGGAAATATCATGAAAATTACAGTCGTTTGCGGTAATGGTTTGGGCACAAGCTTAATAATGGAAATGAGCATCAAAAAAATTCTGCAAGAATTAGGTGTAGAAGCCAGCGTTGAACATATCGATTTAGGATCAGCCAAGGGCACGGTAAGCGATATTTTTGTTAGCACAAAAGACATCGCTGAACAGTTGATAATGCAAGATGTGGGTGGAAAAATTATTGTATTGGAAAATATGCTGGATAAATCCGCGATGAAAGCGCATTTATCTACGGTACTGGTTGAAATGGGTAACTTATAATTGGAGGCGGGCATGGATTTCTTTCGCTTCTTAATGAACGATGTATTAGCCGAGCCTGCTATTTTGGTTGGGCTTATCGCTTTAATAGGTCTAACCGCCCAGAGAAAGACCGTAACAGAATGTATTACAGGAACAATAAAAACCATTCTGGGATTTATCATTCTGGGGGCTGGAGCGGGAGTCGTCGTCAGTTCTCTGGGTGGATTTTCCACTATATTTCAACACGCTTTTGGGATTCAGGGAGTAATACCAAACAATGAAGCGATTGTATCGATCGCGCAAAAAAGTTTTGGCAGAGAAATGGCCTTGATCATGTTTTTTGCCATGATTATTAATATCCTAATTGCCCGTTTCACGCCGTGGAAATTTATTTTTCTGACCGGACACCATACTTTATTTATGTCAATGCTGGTGGCGGTAATTCTGTCAGTGGCCGGAATTGACGGTATGCTACTGGTAGCAATTGGCTCACTTGTTGTTGGCGTCTCAATGGTATTCTTTCCCGCTATTGCCCATCCTTATATGAAAAAAATCACCGGCTCTGATGATGTGGCACTTGGGCATTTCTCAACACTTTCTTATGTTTTGGCAGGATTTGTTGGCAGTAAATTGGGGAATAAGGCTCATTCTACAGAAGAGATGAACGTACCGAAAAGTTTATTGTTCCTGCGTGATACACCTGTTGCTATCTCTTTTACTATGGCGATTATCTTTATCATCACCTGCCTGTTTGCTGGTGACGATTTTGTCCGGCAAGTCAGTGGTGGTAAAAACAGCATCATGTTTGCCGTGATGCAATCCATCACCTTTGCTGCGGGAGTTTATATCATCCTGCAAGGCGTCAGAATGGTGATTGCTGAGATCGTGCCCGCATTTAAGGGAATTTCCGATAAATTGGTGCCGAATGCCAAGCCAGCACTGGATTGTCCAGTGGTATTTCCTTATGCACCCAATGCAGTCCTGATTGGCTTCTTGAGCAGTTTTACCGCTGGTATTATTGGTCTGTTTATCCTTTATATACTCAACATGACCATGATTATTCCGGGTGTGGTGCCTCATTTCTTTGTTGGCGCAACCGCAGGTGTTTTCGGCAATGTTATAGGAGGAAAAAGAGGAGCAATATTAGGTGCCTTTGCACAAGGTATGCTTATTACTTTTTTGCCCGTATTCCTGTTGCCAGTATTAGGAAGTATCGGTATTGCCAACACCACATTCAGCGATGCTGATTTTGGTATAGTAGGTATTTTATTGGGGATTATTGTTCGCCACTGAATTTAGGGAAAAATAGTGTCTATAATATTGAGAGAAGTAAGATAAATAGATTTATTGAGTGTAATATAGGCGTGTTTTTTATTTTTAATAAAATATCCGCGAGTTGAATGATTGAAATATAGTGTTTATTGCAATATTTAGAAAACGATGATCTTGAATTAGATAAAAATAGGATTCACGATTTGTTAGAGGAAATGGTGAATTCTGGAAGATTGATGAAATATCTAAAATTAAATATGAGCTGCTATGACCCGATAAAATCAATATATTATTCTGTATTCTTTTCATTAAAGGTGATGACTTGGGTTGATACTTCTAGTCGATAGGATGTACAATAAATAATCCGCAAATCAGAAAGCTGTCTAAATTATTTAAATGTTGAATTAAATTGTGGTTAGTTATTCCACTAAAAATTGAATCTAAAACGAGAGGAAATAAAATGGCAAAAGGACACTTTTTGACAGTTGGAGATAAAACAACGTGTGACGGGGCTATTTTAACAGGAACCAGCAACATTAAATTTTACGGAAAGCAAGCGGCAATTGAAGGTTCTACTGTGACCTGTGGAAGATATTCAGGTAGTTATGCCATTGTTGGTGGGGTTGATTCTTTTTTAGATAAAGGTAAAAAATTAGCAGGGACTTTAGATAGCCGAACTACTTGTCCTTGTAATGCGGGTCTTATCCATTCTATCCCTGATGGTTACCAAAAATAGATTTATTTTATGATAAATATAGAAGTAAATAAAACATATGATCTTACTTCATGGTAACTATATTAAATTATTAATTAAGTGAGTTAATGATATTAAAATACCCTTGTTCATGTTGTAATAATACTCCTTTCGAATTCATAGGTGAATATAATATTTGTCCTATTTGTAAATGGGAGGATGATCCTATTCAAAATTAGGATGCTGATTGTTCTGGATGAGCCAATTCTATGAGCTTAAATGAAGCCAAAAAAGCCTTTAAACAAGGTAGAAAGATTGAATAATTTTATGTACTGTTTATCAGTATATTAAGATATCAAAGGGAAATAGTATGGAAAGCTATAAAAATTACACTATGGATAAAGCTGATTTAATATTACATCCTATTATTGGTGGGGAGCTGATATTATTAAGTTACGTCGGGTTTGCACAAGAAAGTAGATTTGAGTTTTTAAGCAAGATAGAGGGTTGGGATCGAATGGATGATTCTAAAATATTAGAATTCATCAACTTCAAAGACTACATTTCCAGCGATGTTTTTATCATTAATGAAGATTCTTATACAAAAGATAAAGTCTATTTAATGGATGCAAATAATATTGATAATTTTGTTAGGGATTATTTCAAGTTGAACTCTAGTTGTTTTTTTGATGGTGATACATTTTTTATATCTCCTCTAAAAAAAGTTCTGATTGAGTTTCAACATAATGGTTATGTATTTCTGCATAAACTACCAGTTTTGCTGAATGAGCATGGTAAGTCTATGATTTCAAATAAAACAATGTGTTGTGTTTGAATTGTTACTCATCAAATTCTGGTGAAGGTACTGTTGAATAAATAACAAGGATCATAAAGGAACGGGGTATAGGAAATAGTGTGGCTCCTTTGATGGAGATACTTGAGGATATTTACGATGAAACTCGCTTTTTTCAATTAATTGCTAATGAGTTGGGAGTCGATAAATATAGTGGCTACCATTGATCAGCATATAGAACATAAATGGCCGGAACTAAAAAAATGACATAATCGTGTCAATAATCACTTAAATATGCTAAAAAATGCCACTATAGTAACAGTTTATAAGCATTCTTGCAGGGGAAGATAAATTATTCATCACAACCATTTCTTCACAAATTCTTCCAATGGCATTGGGCGGTCAAAGTAATACCCCTGCAAATAATCGACAGAATAGTTTTTTAGCTGATTGACTTGTGCCTGATTTTCAATCCCTTCTGCCACAATTTTCAAATGCAATCGCAGAGCAAGATCAATAATATTTTCTACAATATGTTTTGAAATCATATTGGTACTCATTTTGCTAACAAAGTTATGTCCTATTTTTACTAAGTTAACATTAAATTTTTGTAAATAACTGTAATTAGAGTAGCCCGTACCAAAGTCATCCAAGGCGATTAATACGCCTAATTCATCCAATTTATTGAATAAACTAATTGTGTGTTCATCTGGCTCCAATAATTCACGTTCGGTAATTTCCAAAATTAGCCTGACGGAGTCTTTTGGAAATGATTTAAGAAAACTCTGGCAGTCATCAACTAAACGGGCGTCTTTATAATGTCTTGGGCTGATATTGAAATTAAAATGGAAATGTGTGGGTAATTGATGGGCAATGGGCGCAAAGTAATCTCGTACTTGGGTGATTAGGTTATGAGTTAAGGGAATAATAAGATCTGATTTTTCAATTTGTGCGATAAATTTACTTGGCGCCAATAGCCCATGAGCTGGGTGTTGCCAGCGAACAAGGATTTCACATCCAATAATTGCATTGTTTTTGTTACAAATAATTGGCTGTATGTAGGGAACGAATTGCTTGTTTTTAATCGCTTTTTTCAGTCGATATTCTGGAATAGTGATGAATAACATCACAAACATCCGATACAGAGATCGGGATGATTTCAGATTCAGCCCCATCATTTCTCCTTTTTGATAAAGCTTATTACTTAACAGTAGACTTGTTATCTAAATGTGCAAAAAGTGAGTAACTTTTTGATTACAAAAAAAGAAGCTTTCTTTGTAAAAAATAATCTCGGCTATGTTACAGGAAGAGTTTAGCAACGGGAAATAGCTAAATAGTTATACGGCATGATTTGAGTAAAAAATTTCGTAATTGGGGATAATGATCAAAATAAACGGATATTGTTGCCATCCGTGGCAAAATTATTATTTGATTTATATCAGTATATTATAAAGTTACCACTAATAAAGTTACCACGAATGAATAGTATTGGATTGAATCCAGTTCGTTAACTTCATGGCATTGCTATTACGGTGTTATTATAGCGCGGTTATAACAATGGCAACCCGGCGGTTTTCCGCTCGGCCTTTTGAGTTTCGGTTATCGGCGATAGGTTGGCTTGGTCCTAATCCACGGGTTGTCAGATTAGCACGCTGCATGCCTCCCTGCGTTAGCGCATCTGCAACTGTATTGGCTCGTTTTAAAGATAATTGATTGTTGTAACTCACTTCTCCGTAGTTGTCAGTATGGCCATCAAGGCGTGCATGGTGGATGCCAACTTTAGATAAAACACTTGCGAGTCCTTTTAATTTTGCTTCGCCTTCTGGACGCAAGTGAAATTGGTTATTACCAAACAAGACCTTTTCTGACATACCAAATAGCCAGCCTTCATTGGTTTGCTGAAACCCTTGCTGTTTAAGTGCAGTGATTTGTGCGGCTGTCAGCGCGTCTTTGTTCTGGCAGCCGCTGAGAAAAAGTGCACCAATAAATGCACAGGTAAATAAAAAATAACGATTTTTACTCATAGTGAGTTCCTTGATAGGTAGTTTAGTTTTGTTGTATCAGCGGAATGCCAGCCGCCGCCTCGTTGTTTAATGTGATACATTGCCGCATCAGCTTCAGAGAGTAGTTGCTCCGCCGTTAGGTCACCGTCGGATAATGCGATGCCAATGCTGAGTGTGATGCGTAGATGTTGACCGTTGGGAAGGATAATGGGGGTATCCATGGCATGGATGATATTTTTTGCCACACGCTCTGCATCTTCTAAATTGGCAGAAGGTAATAGGATAGCGAATTCATCTCCACCAAGCCGGGCAACGGTATCTGTTTTTCTTACCCTTCTTTTTAAGGTAGCAGCGATGGTGACAAGAACGTGATCGCCGGCAGCATGTCCATAGACATCGTTGACATATTTCAGCCTGTTACCATCAATAAATAATATCGCTGTGCTTTGACGCATGAATTTATCGTTCATAACGGTTGAAAGAACTCGTTCAAAAGTTGCCCGGTTTGGCAAACCGGTCAGGGAATCATGTTGCGCCTGCCAGGTTAAAACGGCTTTTTCTGTTTGCAGATGGTGTTGCCACTCTTCCAATTCTTCCAGCAGGTGATTGAATACTTGGCTTAATTCATGTAATTCAGCAATATGCGCGGAGGGGACACGGCGTGAAAATGCTCGCCGTTGTCGTACATCATGGGCAACGACGGTAATGTTTTGCAAAGCTCTGACGATGCCATCGTGCATGCGTAGTGAAAGGTAAAGTGAAATTACGGCGCTGAACAGCAGGCAGGCAAATAATACCAGTAAGGCCTGATAAATAAATTTGATGATATGGTCGCTGTTGCCAATTAACCAGATTGATCCTACCTTTTGTTGATGGTGATAAATAGGTAGGGTAAGGGGGTCAGGAAAAAGCCAGCGCTCAATCAATTTTTTTAAATTGCCGGTATGAGGCTCCTGACTGGCTTGCCAGCTTGCCAATACCTGTTGCTTGGCATCAAAAATCTTAGCTTCTGTAAAGCCGTTATGAACAGCAATCATCTCCAATATTTCGTTTGCTGCGGTTTTGTCCTGAAAGACCACTGCCGCCTGTGCTGTATGGGCGATGGTTGTGGCGATTAGTTTTAAGTTATTTTCAGCATACTTCTGCATGGCAAGCAATGCCAGTAAAGATAAGAACAAGCCGACTACGGATAATATGATAAAAGTAATAATCAGATGTATCCGGTGAAAGGCCTGGCGCAGAGTAGGGCGTGATAGCATCAGCGAATAACGTCTTTTCATACAGATTATTCCACCTTGCGTGCCAATTGCAGGACATTCGGATGTACGCGTACGCCGCTGCGCGTCAGAATATCAAGGTTGAGGCTAAATGTTGCCTGAGTGCTGTTAATATTGAGACAGAATGCACTGCCAATTTCACAGCTCGGATTATTTTCAGCAATGGTAAGCAATGGCTTGCCATTTTTCTGGTCAATCACTTGGTGTTGAAGCTGAGGAGCGACTTGACCATAGTAAATAACATCACATCTTTCTATGAGTTGTTTTACGTCTAGTTGTTTTACATCTAGTTGTTCTACGCCGAAATTCAGAGTTTCTACTTGTATCTCTGTGTGATCAGAAATCTTATTAATGTGAGTTAAGGCGTTGATATAATTGGATGGGGGAACCAGACATAAACGCAGGGTAGTCGGTGTAGTAGGCCAGTGTGTATAACTGAGAATCCCAGAAACTACCCGCGCAACATTTTCTTCATCACGTTTTAGTTTTTGATTGGTGTCAGGCATAGCTATTACTGCTGAATTATATATTACAGTAATTAAGCATAAGGCCATTAATGCCCGTAGAAATAATCTGGAAATACAACGTTTAAAAATAATTTGCCTGAAAAAAATGTGTTTAAAATCAATATTCCTAAAAGCAATATGTTTAAAAACAATATGCTTAAAAGTAATGCGCTTAAAAGCAAAGCGCTTACAAAGATGATGAGTCCGTTCAATCAGTTGCATAACGAGTCCCAATATTCGCCTTTCATATGATGTAAATAATAGTGTTTGGTGTAAGTAATAATGTTGAGGTTATTGGTAAAGTCTGTTACCAGTTAGAACCTATCTCATCAATATGCTTGTACAATTATTTTTTCGCTGCTGCCATTTTTGTTGCTACAACGATGACTATCGCTCAGCTACTGTAATTACGGTTGTCACGATTATTGTGACGATGTATTACTGTGACTGCACAAAGACTGATATTGAATGAGATAGGCTGTAAATCTTTTATTAACTAAATAGTATTATTTAAATTAATTTAATACCTTATTATTGTAATTTCACTTGTAGTAAATATTATTTTTATATTGATGCATTTTTATCGATGCTTATTATATGTCCATGGTTGTCATAAGTGATACTGGAAACTTTGCTTTGTCTTAAAACGGCTAATAAGTTTTGTTCCAAAATAAAGCTCTGTGCTATTTCAGCGTGGGTTAAAACAGGCCGATGGCGACGACGTTCGGTTCTGAATCGACGTTGATTGTATTTGGCCCAGCCAATTAGCAAAAGTGCATTAAATATGGCGATGGAAATATAAAGAACAATAGATACTGATTCTGAAGTAAATGTTGAAATAAATGCTGAAAAAAATGGTCTGGGGCCATTATGGGAGAAATGGGATAATCCCATTGTGAATAAATAGATAAAACCAACCCAAGCCAGAACCGTTAACAGGATGTCAATTAAACGAGGCGATAGTCTTTGCTCAGTAAAAATCAGTGGATCTTTCATGATTCGATTCTCTCTATTCCTCTGTCAGGGCTTTCCCAGCGAGCACGTTTTCTGCGAACCTTGAGCATCACTTTGGGAAAAGATACCAAGGTTGTAAATAGGTTTAGCATCCAATAGACCATCGGATACCAAATTACCCAGAAAAGCGATGAAGCAACGTGTTTTTCATAGCGTCGTTCAATCACTAAGCTGATGGTAAATTGGATCAGGCAGGTAGCAGCCAGAACCAATCCCGTATATCCGGGTGGAAATAGTGTATAGACACGAATGTTTTCCGGTAATGTGATGAGCATTCCGAGAAAAAATAAAATGATCGAAAGGGCAAAGGTGAATGACCAAATAACAGAGCAGCAGAATTCGGCAAACAATATCCACATGCGGCGATATTTCCATGACCATAACTTACGTAGGTTTTTCAGGAAAACTTCGGCTCCACCCTGCGCCCAGCGCAACCGTTGCTTCCATAGTCCCCTCAAGGTTTCAGGCATCAGGATCCAACAAATGGCACGGGGTTCGAAAAAGATAGACCAATGGTGTAGCTGGAGTTTCCAGCTTACATCAATATCTTCCGTGATCATGTCATTACTCCAATAACCCACGTCAGCGAGTGCCCTGCGGTTAAACGCGGCAACAACCCCTGAAACGGTAAAGACTTGACCGTAAACCCGTTGAGTACGTTTGATCAGGCCAATGATGGAAGAGAATTCTCCAACCTGAACACGTCCAACTAAAGTGGAGCGTGTGCGAACACGGGGATTGCCGGTAACAGCACCAACGCGGGGATGATCAATCATAGGTTTGACCAACCAAACCGCAGCATCGCGATCCAGCAGGGCATCACCATCAATGCAAACCAGATAATCACTTTTAGCAGCAGCGGCACCCGCTTGAAGGGCAGTGGCTTTTCCCTGATTCTGTTTCAGGTGTATCACTCGCAAGGCTTGATGTTGTTTTGCCATGGCATTGAGTTCATCAGTGGTACTGTCAGTTGAACCATCATTGATTGCGATGACTTCAATATTGGGATAGCGCTGGTTCAATGCTGCCAACAGTGTTTCGCGAACGTTTGGCCCTTCGTTATAGCAAGGGATTAAAATTGAAATCAGAGGTTCACCTTCAAGATGGGGGGCTTCTTTATCAACAATTTTCCAGTGTCTTTCCCGATAAAACCAAAAGTAGATCCCTCCTGAGATCCAGATGGCCGACATAAACAATGGCCAAAAAAAGACAAAGTTCAGCATGACTTCACCAGTAAAGGTGACGGCGATGCCAAGAGGGATGCTCAATACAAGGCAGAGCACTATAAAAGCAAGAATACGATCAATCATTAAGTGGATACCATTCAGAAGAAAGAACCGGGCGAACCTCGTTCATTTCTGGTTGATTATTGAGAAAGTCATCGGGGTAGTAACCGAAACTCTGAGCACCATTGAGCTGCAATTGACGCATCCATTCTGCTAATTGATGTCCGGGGATCGCTCTTTTATCCACAGGCTTGCGCCAATCTACGGATTGGAGTTCAAAGACAGTTTTATCCAGCGCTTGTGGACGTTGTGCGATGATTTTCACCAAGCGGGATAACCACTGGTTGCTTTCTGACAGCGGCACATTTTCCATCAATGGCATTACCATCGGGGCGACCCAATCATAGTGAGTCAGAAAATCATCCAGATTTTGGGCAAACCACTCTTCGCTGTCTGGCTCCAGAATGGGCAGGGCAAAAATATTGCGTGCAGTTTTGATCTGATAACCCTGTATTGACTTGAGTTCTCTGGTTAATTCGTGGGTAAAGTCAATCAGATATTGGCTTTTGAAACGTGTCCAGCGGGCGAACAGTTCCGGATCTTGCCGAATTTCTGCAATCGAGGCAGGTAATCCTGCGGCTTGATAAGCTCTGAGGGCATCTGCGCCGGCGTCTTCAAAATCAGACATCACTGCATCATCGTGATACAGGATGCCCTGAAAAATAGCATGGGAAGCCAAATCCTGATAAATCTCTTTGATTCTTTGACGATTGTCCGGGTTATAGGGTGATAAACGCCGATATTGTGTCGGGTTCACAAATAGCTTGTTGTTACTTTCGTCGTAGCTCATTACCCGCGGAAGTGAAGGTTCCAGCTCAAATGCCAGAACGGGCATCCACGCGTAAACGTCAATGTTCAGGCGACTGTGTAGTTGCCAAGCTACGCGGTTAAATAGATCGGCCCGCATCGGCAGCCAACGGTTAGGGAAGTAGAGTTCACGTACATTGCCATCGCCTTTGGGGTCGGCAAAGGCTTGCAGGAAAACGGTATTGACTCGGAGATCAGCAATGCGTTGTACAAGTTGATCGAGATTGCTGGCTTGTTGAATGGGATCAGGATCATAAACATAGTCCAGATCGATATGGGCAATCCGTAAAATCTGTTTATTCTGCACCTGAATGACCTGCTCAGCAAACGACTTTAGAGAAGGATTATGGGTAAGCAATATCCGGGGAACATTATCAAGATTGTTTACGTTTGCCAGCCCATTGTCCAGAGTCAGTGCCATTTTGTAGCCGTAACGTTTGGCGATTTCCAGTGTAATACCGTTATCCATGCCATAAGGCCACACCCAAACCCGTGGTTGCTTGCCGGTGGCGGCAATAATTCTTTGGGTGATAGTGGAAATATCCTTTTCCATCCGTTGGCGAAACGCTTGTTCACTTTCGTATTTACCTGTCTTGGGATCGTAAATACGAACGGCGGCGGCAGGCTCTGTGTTGCCTTGTGGGTTAGCGATGGCACCATAATGATGCTGATAAGTATGCGAACCGATTTCCACTAAACCAGAACGAGACATTTCAGCCACCTGTTCCCAAGTAGTAAAACGTTCCCGTGGTACTGTCAATCCACCAAAATTAACGGGTTTTCCGGCTGGTGTATCAACCCAGACGCCGACAGGGGCCAGAATGGCTGGCCAGTGATAGGCTTTAAGCAATGGAAATACGCGATGATAAAAACTGCTATAGCCATCATCGAAAGTCAGCAATACTGCTTTTGGAGGCAATGGTGTACCACCCTGATTGGCAGTAAGTACCTGATCGACAGTAATCGGCTGATAGCCATTTTCCCGCAACCATGCAAATTGATCGTTCAATGCGCTGGTACGGACTGACATAAAACGTTGATCTGCGCCATCATCTTCAACATCATGGTAAGCCAGTACCACAAAACTATTTTTGGGCCAGGGGCGTTCATTCATGGAAAGAGGTCGTTGCGCTGGTGGAACGAAATCAGGTTTTCCTGCGTATGCCATCATGCGCAGTTGAGGAATAAGCAGTTGAAGAATGAACAAGCTAATCAGCAATGCCGATATCATCAACCAATGACGAAAAATGTTGTGTGCCATAAAAAATCCTTCAGAACCGATAAATTAAATCAAAGGTAGCTTGCAGATTACTTTCCCGTTTACCGTCGTAAGGACGTTTATCCAGCGTGATCCTTACACCTGCATCAATGACGTCATTCCATTTAATCCGTTGGCCATATCCCACCATTGTGATAAGGCCTCTGCTGTACTCTTGCTGCCAATATTGCCCAATACCTGCCGCAATTTGCTGGCTCCAGACGGTCTGATAATGCCGATACATTATGTGATCTGCTTCCAATTCAGACAGAAATGTAAAGTCACTTTTGGGGTTGAAATAAGGTGTATTCTGATGAGTATTGTGAGTTGTACTCAATTCTAGCTTCGTATCAAGCTTGAGATAAGGAGCGGTATATAGACGTTGAAGACTGTCAATGCCATATTCAAAGCGATGATTACCATCTGAGAAGAATGAAGGTGCAAAACGCGCAGTCCATTGACTGCGTTCGCTATGTCTCCAGCGAGTATAAATCTGTCCGCCATTGGCGTGGATATTATTGCTCAATGCACGCAGGGGAGTATTGCGGGCGAAGTGTTCTGCGGAGCCACCCAGACGCCATTGATCATTGAAATCATGCCATCCTGCAATTCGCAAGCCTATCTTGCTGCCATGCTGATAATTACGTGCCGAAACTTCACCTTCCAGCCAAAGATCCCGCGAACGCCACTCCACACCACCGCGCAAATCTCGATTCAAGCCCCGTTCTTCTGAAAATTGGCTGCGGTTGTAGGCGCCACCGGCAAATAAGCGCCAATTATCATCAAGGGGAGGGCTATAAAGTACAGCATCAATATCTGAACTGTGTTTACCGTTTTTGGGATTATCTGAATTTATGCCTTGGTTGGCTTTAATGCGCAGTTCTGACATGTGATGCACATTGCGCAGGCGGTTAAAGCGTTTGGCAAGCATATTTTCTGGCGTGCGGGTAATGACATCATCGGCCAGCAAATCCATCTGATGCCATTCTTGCAGAGCAAGGGCGGTATAGCCTTGTTGGATTTCCAACGACAAATTGCGGTGATCGAGTCCTTCAATTTGTTTTAATTCACTTTCAGCACGATGTGGCCAACCCCGATCCAGCCAGATAGCAGCTAAATCGATCCGTAATTTCTGATTGCCGGGAGCTGTACGGGCTAAATGGGCAAAGCGTTTTTCTGCTTCTGGAAGATCTTCACGTAATTGTGCCGATTCAGCTAAAAATTGCTGCCCTTGTAGCCAATCATCATTGGGAACGCGAATGGGTGATCCAAAGACATTGAGCTTATGAGGATTACGTTGCTTGATATTGGTGGCAAGCTGTTGAGCTGCATCCAGATGCTCACTTTCCACATTGGCATAAAAAAGGACGATATCCTCTTCAGAGGAGATATTGGGCCGATTCAGGGAGCGAAGAATATCCCGTGCTTTTTCTGGTTGGCGCAGGTTCAGATAAGCTGCTGCCGCCCATTTCTGCGCATATTCCGGAACATGCAGGCCTTTTTTCTGCTCGGTTTGTTTTTGTAAGATCAGATATTCATCAATGACTTCTTGCATCTGATGGCGAGCAAGAAGAGCACCAAGCCGATCAATACGCGCCTGTCGGTAATCCTGTTGAGCATCGGCCAGGTTGTGCCATTGATTGAGCATGTTCTCGTAGCGTGCAAGTGCTTTATCAGCAATATCAAACCGCTCTTTTTCGCTACGATTGGGGATCATTGACAAACGAACCAATTCAGCCGCAGCATCCGTTTCCAGTCTACGCAATTGTTCAGCGGTTAATTGTTCAACGGTTAATTGCTCAGAGGTTAATCGCTCAGTGATTAATTGTGTGGAATGCTGTTGTCCTAAATGCCATGCAGGGCCACTGACCCGATTGTTTTTTAGGCTAAACAGATAATCTTGAGCGACTTCTTTATTATCGGGAAACCGTTCATGCGCAGTGGAAAGCATTTGCATGGCATCCCATGTACGCCCGGCAGCTTGATCAACATAGGCCATCAAACGGTAATTGGCGGCGCTAGGCTGATGAGCCAATAAATCTTTTGCCAAACGGCGGGCTTCTAAGTCTTGCTTGGCATCGGCGAGCGTCATGATAAGGCCAGCTTTAGTATCACTGTTTTGCTGATCTATGTTTTTCTGATCTATGTTTTTCTGATCTAAAGCCAGGGCAGTGCGCCATATCTGTATTGCTTGTGTCCATTGACGTTGGTTGCGATAGGCGCGGGCAACGGCTGAGATTCCTCTGGCGGGTAGAGCCACTGAGCGATAGCGTTGCCAAAGAGAAATGACTTCATCGTCATGCCCAGCCCAGCTCGCAACTTGTAACCAATCAGCAACTTGTGAGGAAGAAAGGCGATGTCGTTTCTCTTCCTGACGAATATATTCGAGAATGGGTTCAGTATTACCATTTCTGGCTTGTTGAATTAATGCATCGTAATCTGCTTGAGCAGATTCTGTTGTGATTAAACAACCTATAGATATAAATAACGATAACAGTTTATACCGATATCTATGAAAGCCCATCGGACGGAAATAAAGATATGACACGCTATCCCCTTTTTATACTGCTTATTGGTTTTACAAATAGCAGAACCAGACGGAGTTGGGTTTAATTTAGATTAAGATGAATTTTTACATTCTTCATTTTTGAAGAGGCAGAATAATACGTATTGTGTGAATTTATATCAATGGAAAAATTTCACAAAATAATCAAGTGAGTTTAGTTTTGTATAGGTATTGTGTTTTTATTCAATAATTATTATTGATTACCTTTCTGGGTTGTTATTTTTTTTATTTCTTTTAAATCAATTAGTTGATTTTATTTTCCCTGATGCCAAAGTGTTTTGAAAAATAAAATCTGATGTTGTCAGTGGATTCAATAAAAAATAATTAGGCTGAAAGTGAATGTTTTTCATGAATATTTTTACCAACTAGATTATTTAAAATTCCAATCATATTTTATTACGGTGAGTGAATGTTATTTATTGTTGATGTTTTTATTCGAAATGAATTAATGAAATTAAATTGACTGGTTTTTTTAGTATAAAAATGTAGTTTACACATCGTGTGGTGGATATATTTCGAAATTAAATGCTATTTTTATCACTAATATATAATTTATGATCTAACCAATAGGTTTAAAGCAGCAACTTCGTCAATTTCCACAAATGCGTTTATGGATGTTTTTGATTTTCGGTGTTTAGAAGTGAGTGAATTTCAATCAATATTGTGTAGTGTTGTGTAGTTAATTTACGTTAGTAATCATATGTGTGCTGTTTTTTCTTGTAGATAACGTCAAATATTTTTTGTTTCTATGGTTTATTATAACCTTAAAGTTAATAAATAAAATTTTGATCATTAAATGAACTTATTAAGATTTATCTTAGACGATATTAACTCAATTACCGATCAGCCTTTATTCATCCTACATTTTCTTTTTATCCTTATCTTGTTGAATTATAAAAATAAATTTTTAATTAATATGCTTTATTTCAAAAATAAACAAATAAATTAATAAATTATTTCATTTGCTATCACACCTACCATGTTATAGGAAGGGAGGCACAGATACTCAGTTGCAATGGGACGTTATCGTTCAGCCAATGGCAAAGAACGTAAACCTTATTTTTCTCAGGGAACGTTGAGCTATGGTCTTCACAATAGGTTGACTGTCTATGGTGGCACAATTTTATCCCGTCAAACCCGTGGAGCTGCATAAAATCCATTGTGATGCATCGGCAAAGATAAAGTGGAAGTTTTCAGGGTATCCCCTTATCACGGCAAATGGTAATCAAGATCTTTATGACTCTGGGATATCGGGTATCGGAATACGGGTTAATACCCACGAACATGAAGCGAAAATCGAGTTTGTGAAAACAGAAAATCAAACAGGCTCAGGAGTGATAAAGTCGGGTACGCTTACCGCGTATCTGGAAGGAACAGCCATAATCTCTTTTTGTGGCTGATTTCTATCTTATTTATATCCAACCTTTATTATCAATTAGCTTTACATTTCTCGCTTATAGCGAAAATATCTCCAATTAAATAACAATTCCTTGAACTAAGATAAGGAAATCGTTTTTATAGGCATTAAGATAAAAGATGCCTTATATAATATCTCCTATTCTTTGGCATCATTTTTTGAAAAGAAGTTTTTGAGCATTCTATGTCAAACAGTGCATTTAATCGCCGTTGGGCGGAACTTTTATTGGAAGCATTGACCCGCCACGGATTACGCCATATCTGTATTGCTCCCGGCTCTCGTTCGACCCCATTGACATTGGCTGCCGCAGAAAACCATAAGTTGATTTGTCATACCCATTTTGATGAGCGCGGTTTGGGGCATTTGGCTTTGGGACTGGCAAAAGCGGGAAAAGAGCCAGTTGCGGTTATTGTGACGTCTGGAACGGCGGTCGCCAATCTGTATCCTTCCTTGATTGAAGCAGGATTGACGGGAGAGCGGTTAGTGTTTCTCACGGCTGATAGACCACCTGAATTAATCGATTGTGGCGCGAATCAAGCTATTCGTCAGGTAGGTATTTTTGCTTCTCATCCCACACAAACCTTAGCATTGCCACGTCCGACCAAAGATATTCCTGCCAGTTGGTTGGTTTCTTCCATAGATACTGAAATGTCAAACCTGAAACAAGGTGCTTTGCATATTAATTGCCCGTTTGCTGAGCCTTTGTATGGCAATGAGATGACAGCACATCAAGATTGGCTACAAACGTTGGGAGAGTGGTGGCAAAGGGATGAACCGTGGTTGGTTCAGCCAGAAATGCATACTACGATTAAGGCAACAGATTGGAATATCTGGCAGAAAAAACAGGGAATTGTATTGGCAGGGAGAATGAGCGCTGAAGAAGGAAAATTTGTCGCTCAATGGGCAAAAGATATGGGCTGGCCGCTAATTGGTGATGTGTTGTCTCAAACAGGGCAGCCTTTGCCGTATGCCGATTTATGGTTGAATCATCCCTGTACCCAAGAGATCTTGGCTCAAGGGCAATTGGTGATTCAGTTTGGTGCCAGTCTGACGGGAAAACGATTGTTGCAATGGCAGGCTGAATGCCAGCCTGAGCAGTATTGGGTCGTTGATCCAATTGCTGGCAGGCTTGATCCAGCCAACCACAGAGGACGAAAATTTACTTGCAGCGTGGCTGATTGGCTACGGGAACATCCTGCATATACGCGCGTATTCTGGGCAGATGAATTACCTTGGGCAGATGAATTAAATATATGGTCAAGGAACGTATCTAAATGCGTTGAAACAAAGTTGGCAGGAGAATTCAGCGAAGCCGCAGTTGCGCATCAACTGCCTCAATTGTTACCAAAAGAGGGGCAATTGTTTATCGGCAATAGCTTGATTGTACGTTTGATTGATGCTTTAGGGCAGCTTCCAGTGGGCTATCCGATTTACAGCAACCGAGGCGCCAGCGGAATTGATGGATTGATCTCAACCGCAGCAGGTGTACAACGGGCAACAAATAAACCAACACTGACGATTATAGGCGATATTTCCGCCCTTTATGATCTGAATAGTTTAGCTTTGTTACGTTATCTTTCTAATCCCATGTTGTTGATCATAGTGAATAATAATGGTGGGCAGATTTTTTCTTTGTTACCAACGCCGCAGAAAGAACGCCAGCGTTTTTATTGTATGCCGCAAGATGTCAATTTTGATCACGCTGCGGCTATGTTCGGTTTGCGCTATGCTGCACCACAAAATTGGTCGGAATTAAAACAGTGTGCCCAACAAGCATGGGAGCGTAAAGAGACGATATTGATTGAGTTAAAAGTTTCAGGCAGTGAAGGAGCCATGTGCCTGCAAGAGCTACTGAAACAGGTGGCTGATCTGTGAAATTAAAGTGCCAAACGTTTCATTCACATAATCAAGGCACATGGCTAATTTGGTTACATGGACTATTGGGAAAGGGGGACGATTGGTCTTCTACGGTGGGTGTTTGTGATCAATATCCTTCATTGGTGATTGATTTACCGGGGCACGGTGATTCTGCCGATGTTGCGCTGACAGGTGGCTTTGCTGAAATGAGCGAGTTGCTGAGTGCAACTTTATCCGAGTATCAAATCAATGATTATTGTTTGATAGGCTACTCACTGGGAGGACGAATTGCCATGTACCATGCGATTCATGGTGAATATGATGGCTTGCGAGGATTGCTGGTGGAAGGGGGAAATCCCGGACTGTTTTCCCGGCAGGAGCGTGATGCGAGATTGCAGCATGATCAGCGTTGGGTGCAACGCTTTCGCCAAGAACCAATGACATCAGTCTTGGCTGATTGGTATCAACAGCCGGTATTTGCTGATTTAACGGCAGTGCAGCGTGCTCAACTTATTCACCTGCGCAGTCAAAACAGAGGAAGTAGCATTGCCGGTATGCTGGAAAGTACCTCGTTAGGACGACAACCTTGGTTGGTTCCTGATTTGCAGCAAATAACTATCCCTTTCTCCTGCTTGTGCGGGGAAAATGATCGTAAATTCCAAAACATAGCGCAGCAATATACACTGCCATTAAAAACCATCCCCCGGGTTGGACATAATGCTCATTATGGCAATCCTGCGGCTTTTTCTGGTGCAGTGAACCACTTTTTATCACTTTTTGGTTAAGGAAACAGAGTCATGCGTTACCCAAGCGAAGAAAAATTGTATGCCCCTATTGAATGGCAAGATTGTTCTCAAGGGTTTGAAGATATTCTCTACCATAAATCCGCAGATGGTATTGCCAAAATTACGATTAATCGCCCACAGGTACGCAATGCGTTCCGTCCTCTGACTGTCAAAGAGATGGTTCAGGCGTTGGCAGATGCCCGTTATGACGAGGCCATTGGTGCGATTATTCTGACGGGAATGGGTGAAAAAGCTTTCTGTGCTGGTGGCGACCAGAAAATCCGTGGCGATTATGGTGGTTATAAAGATGACAGTGGAGTACATCATCTGAATGTATTGGATTTTCAGCGACAGATTCGTACTTGCCCAAAACCCATAGTTGCCATGGTTGCGGGATATGCAATTGGCGGTGGGCACGTCTTGCATTTAATGTGTGATTTGACCATCGCAGCGGATAACGCCATTTTCGGTCAGACAGGCCCTAAAGTTGGCTCCTTTGATGGCGGTTGGGGAGCATCATATATGGCGCGGATCGTCGGGCAGAAAAAAGCGCGTGAAATTTGGTTCTTATGTCGCCAATACAGTGCTGAAGAAGCATTGGATATGGGACTGGTTAACACAGTTGTACCTTATGCCGAATTGGAAAAAGAAACTGTGCGCTGGTGTCGTGAAATGCTGGAAAACAGCCCAATGGCGTTGCGTTGTCTTAAAGCGGCATTAAACGCCGATTGCGATGGTCAGGCTGGTTTGCAGGAGTTGGCGGGGAATGCCACCATGTTGTTCTACATGACCGAAGAAGGGCAGGAAGGGCGTAATGCGTTCAACGAAAAACGCCATCCTGATTTCAGTAAATTCAAGCGTAATCCGTAATGCGTAAAGCGACTTTATACCAATTCAGCCTGCCAATGGAGGCAGGTGTTATTCTGCGTTATCAGCGTCTGAAAACCCGTGATGGGTTTTTGGTTCATTTGCAAGAAGATGGACGGGATGGTTGGGGGGAAATATCCCCACTACCAGAATTCAGCCATGAAACGCTTGAGCAAGCTAAGATATCGGCTGTGGAATGGCTACAGCAATGGATACAACAACGGTTACAAAAACAATGTTTACAAAAACAACGGCTACAAAAACCGTGGCATCTGAACACGCAGCCAGAAGAAAGTGATCTTCCTTCTGTTGCGTTTGGCATAAGTTGTGCATTGGCTGAATTACAGGGAGAATTACCTGAAATAGCTAATTATCGTAAAGCGCCATTATGCACGGGTGATCCCGATGATGTGATTGTGCGTTTGGGAAATATGGCTGGCCAGAAGATTGCAAAAGTGAAGGTTGGGCTGTATGAGGCTGTACGAGATGGCATGGTAGTGAATGTTATGCTTGAAGCAGTACCTGATCTCCGATTGCGCTTAGATGCCAATCGCAGTTGGACACGCACAAAAGCAGAGGGTTTCGCCAAATATGTCAATCCAGATTATCGGCAGAGAATTGCTTTTATCGAAGAACCCTGCAAAACCCGAGAAGAATCTCTGGCATTTGCTCGTGAGACGGGGATCGCCATTGCATGGGATGAAAGTGTACGTGAAGCCGATTTTAAGGTGGAAACACAAGAGGGAGTTTCTGCCATCATCATTAAACCAACATTGGTAGGCAGTATTGACCGTTGCCGTCAGTTAATTACGCAGGCACATCAATTAGGATTGGAGGCAGTGATTAGCTCCAGCCTTGAAAGTAGCTTTGGGTTGACACAATTAGCTCGTCTCGCTCAATGGCTCACACCGGACACACTCCCGGGCTTGGATACTCTGGATCTTATGCAATCACAACTCATCCGTTGTTGGCCAGATAGTGATATTCAGTGTGTCACTTTTGATCGCACTTTTGATAGGCTGGCAACGGTGTGGAGCCGTGAATGCCAGTGATAAAGTGGACGCAGTGGCCATGGGAGCATTGGGCCATGGTTTTGCCTAAAAAACGGGCTGTTCAATTATATGATGAGCAATTGGATTGGTATCAATTAACACGAAGAATCAATGTTATTGCCAGCCATTTCCATCAACAGGGAGTCGTAGAAGGTAGCGGTGTGCTCCTCAGGGGTAAGAATAGTGCGGAACTTCTGCTGTGTTATTTTGCTGTCTTACGGTGTGGTGCAAGAGCATTGCCCCTTAATCCTCAATTGCCTGACTCTCTGTTGGCTGAATTGTTGCCTCATCTCAATATTGATTATGGAGTGGATTTTACGGATTCACCTTCGCCGGTTATTCAAGTTAAAGAACTTAACTGGCAACAAAAATTTCCAGCAGAACATGAACGGTGGGTATTGTGGGAAAGTGAACGTCCTGCCAGCATGATCCTGACTTCAGGCTCTTCTGGATTGCCTAAGGCTGCGGTACATTCCATTGGTGCTCATCTTGCCAGTGCGCAAGGCATTCTTTCCTGCATGAATTTTCAACCAGATGATAGTTGGTTGCTTTCATTACCGCTGTTTCATGTTTCAGGCCAAGGCATCCTCTGGCGTTGGTTGCAAACAGGAGCAACATTGATATTGCGGAATTTGCATCCACTGAATCTTGCATTATTTGGTTGTACTCATGCATCTCTTGTACCTACTCAACTTTGGCGTTTGTTGGAACAAGCACATGAATATCCACTGACGTTAAAAGAAGTGCTGTTGGGAGGCGCTATGATACCGACATCACTGGTTCGACGGGCTGAAGAATTGGGTATTCGCTGTTGGTGTGGTTATGGGTTGACAGAAATGGCATCAACTGTTTGCGCAAAGCGGGCTGATGGATTGCCTGGTGTAGGTAATCCGCTTCCCGGCAAATCCATTCGCTTAGTGGAAGAGGAAATTCAGATACGCGCAGACAGCATCGCGAGCGGCTATTGGTTTAATGGGGAATTGAACCCATTGATAGATAATGGGGGATGGTTTTCGACTCGGGATCGGGGAGTATTTGAACAAGGAGAGTTACGGATCTTAGGACGTCTCGACAACCAATTTTTCAGTGGTGGGGAGGGTATCCAGCCAGAAGATATCGAGCGGGTTATTAACCAGCACCCTCAAATTGAACAGAGTTTTGTGGTTCCCATTGCTGATATTGAATTTGGCCATCGGCCAGTAGCTGTGATTGAAACTCAATATCCTGAGTTGACAGAAACAATTATTGATTGGATTTCGGATAAAATCGCTGCTTTCCAGCGGCCTGTTACCTGTTATTTATTACCTTCACAACTGAAAAATGGCGGAATAAAAGTCTCGCGCCAATTCGTTAAACAGTGGGTAGTAGAGGAATATAGTGAGCTTTGTGAAAAATAACGTTATTTACGTCTATACCCTTCGCCTTTCAAGTTGCCTCTTTGTTGACTACACTCACTCACCCCAGTCACCGTTGTTATGAACATAGAGTGATCTACGCTCTTGGGGATTCGCTCCCTTGTCGCCGTGACGCATCTTGAAATCCATTGGATATATAAATCTAGATGTTTTATCGACTTCGTTATTCATTACCCACTACCCGTATCAATTTTGATACGGGTAGTTCAAACAGGGAAATTATCCTATTTGTGGCAGCATGCCTGTAACGATACCAATTTGAATGGCGATAACCGCAAGCCCACACAGGAAAATTAAGACTAACGCGGGTTTCCCACCTTTGACACGATAACCTTCCTGATGTTCTTTACGACTACGCCAAACTAGCAGACAAGGCAATAATAGCGCGAGAATGGACAAAGCAACTGCCGCAAATGTCAGCGCCATAACAAAATTAGGGTAATACAATGCACAGAATAATGGTGGAGCAAAAGTTATTAACCCTGTTTGTAAACGCCCTTTGGCATTATTGCTGCGTTTAAGAAGATCAGCAAGGTAATCAAACAACCCTAAAGCAACACCGAGGAATGAGGTGGCTAGCGCAAGATCGGCAAACAGATGAACAGCAAGCTCTATTTTTGGAGAGGCGACAACTTCTCTGACTGCTTGCAATAATCCATTCAGGCCAGATTGTTGTGCGAGAATACCAACAAATGTATTTGAAGAAATAGATCCGAGGGTGACCAATTGCCACAGAATGTAGGCGAACAGTGGAATAGCACTACCAATGACAAAGATTTTCCGTAGCTTATTGGTATCTCCTCCCATATAGGTAACGATGCTTGGCACACTACCGTGGAATCCGAATGAAGTAAAAATCACTGGGATGGCAGAGAGCACTAATCCTTGCTCAATAGGCATGGAGATCAAGTTGATTTTGTCAACATGAAGCATCATTACACCGAGTACGATCACCAGAAAAACTATTTTAGCGGTAAACAGCAGGCGATTAATGAAATCGACGGATTGGGTTCCAATGCAGACTACCCCGCCAGCAATAATGGTAAAAATGCTGATTCCAGCAGAAACAGAAATAGGTTTATCTAACCAAGAAGAAAGGGTAGCCGCCAGCAACTCTCCTGCACCACTAATATAAGCAGTTGTTAGCGCATACATTAGGAAAAGCATACTGAATCCAGTCAACACCTGCCCACCTAACCCAAGGTAGCGTTTCGCAATGGTTCCTAATCCAGAATCAAATTTATTATGTTGATAAACTTCCACGAGCAGGAGGGCGGTATAACTCATCAAAGCCCACAGGGCGATTAACATGGCGAATGTAGTTCCAAATCCCACGCCTGCCGTTGCCAGTGGCATTGCCAGCATCCCAGCTCCAATCGTCGTTCCAGCGACGATAAAAATACTGCCAATAGTGCGATTTTTCACGCGGCCCTCATTTCTGCATATGTTAAAAAAATTGTTATAAGGTCGGCAGGTTAAATGATTGATTTATGTCTGTCAAATCTATGGTACACAGCATGTAAATAAATAATTACACTTTTAAGTTGAAGATAAAATGTCTTCATGGCTCAATTTTGTTTTATTGAAATGACATAACTGTACCCAGTAATTGTCTATTTTTAATAACATAATTTATTAGTATGTTAAATAACCACTAACGGCATTATTCAAATGGCTATTTTGTTCAAATAACGCTGTAATTCGGATAGTGATTATACCAAGCAAGACCAATAAACTAGCAATTTGGAAAGATTGAAGGGATTAGGGGAAGAAAAAGTAAAAACCCGCTATTTCACCGATTGATTACGGGAAATAACGGGTTTTTGTATGGTGCCGGCTACCGGAGTCGAACTGGTGACCTACTGATTACAAGTCAGTTGCTCTACCAACTGAGCTAAGCCGGCGAAATTTGGCGGAAGGATAGAGATTCGAACTCTAGGATGGTTTCCCATCGGCGGTTTTCAAGACCGCTGCCTTCGACCGCTCGGCCATCCTTCCATGGCGCGAGATTATGCCTATATCGTTTTAATGTGTCTAGCCCTTAAAGAAAAAAAATCGTATTTTTTTACTGTTTGCTCAATCTTCGATCTGCAATGTCCTTTTCATTTGCGAACCTGCTAGTATTAAGCTCAGTAAACAGGCTTATTTAACGACGGGTTGATGTCTTATCGACCAACATATATTCATACTAAAGGTTATTATCCAAAGAATGTATAAACAACCACCGATCAAGCCATCCTCTATTCCTCGTTTTTACGCGTTATTTGTCACTTTACTTTTTACGTCTCTATTTTTATTCGGGTATAACTATTTTGATATTTGGCTGATGGAGAAAAAATATGCTATCAGTAGCGTAGCAGCTAAGATGAGATTGCAGATTAAAGATTATCGTTATCATGCAAATCATATCTTCAAACAGTCGAATACTCTGTCAATCTCCTCTCAGGAGAAAATGCCATTGTTTAAGTTGCGTCCCGATATTTATTGGATAGAAAATAGCAACCAGTCCGTCGATGCAATTATTTTTGGTCAATATAACGACTCGACTATTCAACTTGCCCAGAGCTTATCGAGCTATCTGGAAATTCTCTGGGGAGCTGATAATGAATACTTGTCTATGTATTATCTCAATGGACAGGAAAATAATTTATTATTGTTAACGACGCATTCGGCTCTAAAACCAGAAATCAGATTCAAAGAGAGCTATCTGACCCGGAATCCTGATGCTAGACGTATTGATATGTTGGATCAATCCATCACATTGGAAGAAAAGGAAAGTATTTCGTTCATCAATGTATTACGTGGTGAAAATATTTATTTCTATACCTATAAAGCTGCATTTAATGCAGCAGGGCAAGTAACTACTGTTATTGCTTTTGATTTGCCTATTAATAATCTTTTGCCGGTTAATATGTCACCAGAAAACTTTCGTTTGAATGCGCTCAACTTATACGAACTTGAAGATCCCGATAAACTTGAAATTTCATTGAACGGTTTTTGGCTGGAGTTTTCTCAGTCACTTAATATCATGCCGTATAAATTGATTTATCAAGTTCCGCTGAAGACATTGATTGTAGACTTGTTGTTCAAAAATGTCTGGCTTCTGCTTTCAATATTGCTTTTCTTCCTGTTTTCGTTGAGTGGGTTAGTTTATATACGCAGACGATATATTGCACCAAATGCTTCCATGAGTCTCGATTTACAAATTAAAGACTCTCTGAACCGTGATATTATATTCAATATTCCTATTGGTGTTATGGTCTATGATTTTGAATCAAATCAGATAGTGATAAGTAATAAAACTGCAGAAAAATTGATACCTCATCTGGAATTGAATAAAGTTAGAGCGATGGCGCAACAACATCATGGTGTAATTCAAACATCCATTGATGAAGCGATTTATGAAGTAAGAATGTATAATAATATCTTATTGCCAGAAACTTACCTTTTTTTATTGCAAGACAAAGATCAGGAAGTCATGGCGAATAAACGGTTGCAACTTGCCCATCGGGAGTATGAGAAAAGTATTCAAATCAGGCATGTTATGCTCTCAAATATTAATAATGAAATAAAATATCCTATTGATAGCGTGAATGAGATTGCAATCCAGTTGAAACAGTTATTACAAGATGAAAATGCACAAAAGCTATTGGATAAATTATTGGTCAAATCAGAATATATAATCGAATGGATTGAAAATATTTCATTGCTCAATGAGTTGGAGTTGGATGATTGGCAGCCGAAAAATGAAGTGTTTTCTCTGTCATCACGGTTGGAAGATATTCTGAAAACCTTTTTGCCTGCATTAAACGCTAAAGGATTGAGGGTTTATTATCATTTTAATATTCCTCGTGAATCTTTATTCATTGGAGACATTGTAGAATTAGATAAAATCATTACATTGTTATTTAGTTATGCAATAACGACGACCAGCTATGGTAAAATATCATTGGTTGTTAATAAATCAGGTAAATATGACAACCATATTCAAATTGAGCTGATGGATAGTGGCGCTGGTTTAAGTGAAAGAGATTTGATTAGTTTAAATTATCCTTTTCTGAATAAATCAGCAGAAGATAAGTACTCTACCAATTCTGGTATGACTTTTTATTTATGTAATCAGTTGTGCAAAAGAATGGGAGGTAACCTTGATATTAAAAGTAAGTTGGGATTGGGAACGCATTATGTCATCAATCTACCGCTGTCTCAACATGGTGATGAAAATGGCGAAACACCTCAGCTTTTGGACGGGATCACGGTTTTAATTGATATAAATAACCCAGAGATCAGCAAAATCATCCATACTTATCTCAATAGTTATGGTGCAGAGTATTTTGGTAGAGAGTACTTTAGTAGAGAGTACTTTGATAAAAGAAAAGAGAATATTACGAAAGAATACGATATTATCCTCACGGATAAGCAGTACAAAGAAGAAAAACCAACTATATTATTAGTAAGTAGTTTAGCTGGATTTAAGCAGTTGGAACCGGGATTGGTTCAGTGCAATTACAATTTTGTTGATGCTGTTATTAATGCAATATCGTTTCTTATCGAAGAAAGTTTAAGTTTAGATGAAGAGACCAGAGAAACATCTGGACCTGCAAGTGATCTTGTTAAAAATATTGATCCGATTGAGAGTATTGATAGTAATATCTGTAATATTCTCAAAAGTTATCAAACTCAGTTGGCAGACAGTGACTATAGGAAATTATTTGTAGAGACAGTACCTATGGATATTACTAAACTGTATACTGATATAGAACGACATGATTTGAGAGCACTTTCGCAAACGGTACACCGCCTTAAGGGTGCGTTTGCTATGTTAGATTTAAAGTTTCTTAGGTCATCATGTGAGGTGTTGGAAAAACACATAGCAGACAATAATGAAGTAGAAATTAAAAATAGCATCAGCTTCATTGATTCCTTTATCATAAAGCTGTTGCAGCAAGGTAACCAATAATATGAAGAACCTTAATGTCATTATTGCCGATGACCATCCTATCGTTTTGTTTGGCATCCGCAAGTCACTTGAACAAATTGAGTGGATTAATGTAGTCGGTGAATTTGAAAATTCAACTACACTCATTAATAGTTTGCCACATATAGAAGTAGATGTTCTTATAACAGATTTGACAATGCCCGGGGATAAATATGGTGATGGCATCACTCTGATAAAATATATTAAACGCCATTATCCTAGATTGGCCATCATTGTCCTTACAATGAACAATAACCCGGCTATTTTAAGCGCTATACTTGAGCTTGATATTGAGGGAATAGTGTTAAAGCAAGGAGCACCAACCGATTTGCCTAAAGCCCTTTCTGCTTTGCAGAAGGGTAAGCAATTTACGCCTGAAAGTGTTTCTAAGTTATTAGAAAAAGTAAATGCCAATGGATATGGGGATAAACGCTTATCTCCTAAAGAGAGCGAGGTTCTACGTTTATTCGCAGAAGGTCTTCTTGTTACTGATATTGCTAAAAAACTTAATCGGAGTATTAAGACCATCAGTAGCCAGAAGAAATCAGCCATGCTAAAACTGGGCGTTGATAACGATATTGCATTGCTTAACTATTTATCTTCTGTCACCATCGACAAAGATATTGGTAACTAATCAATGTGTTATATTTTTTAATGCAGAATCGGTAACAGTGGTTATCGATTTTGCATTATTGAATTAATCAATATATTCGAGTTTTGATATCACTGTATTTGATTAATGTTTCTTTTAATATAGCCAGTGATACAGGCTTTGATAGGCAGTCATTCATTCCTGCACTAACACACCGCTGTTTTTCTTCTGCTAATGCATTGGCAGTAATGCCGATAATTGATTTAGTATAATTTCTGCTCCTCAAATATTGAGCAAGTTCATATCCATCCATATTTGGCATGTTGACATCCGTTAGAATAATATCTATTGGATTATTTTTCAGGTATTCAATAGCATCAATACCATCGTTAGCCATTGATGCACTAAACCCTATTGAATTTAATTGGTCGACCAGCAAATTTCTATTAATAGGATGGTCATCAACTACCAATACTTTAACTGTATTCAGGCGACTATCAGCTTGTATGGTTTTAGTTGACATAGAAGGTGTTAATGCAGAAACGGTTGGCAAAAAAGCATGTTCTGTCAAAAGATTATCCAGCATACTATCCAACTCACTCAGTTCATAAGTGTTATATAACCAATAATTTTTTCGAATTTGTTCTGGTGGACCAATATGTTTTTCTGATACTTCTATAAAGTAGTATACAGAAATGTTTGGTTTATTAGCCTGATCGCTAATTAATATTTCTGTGCCATCTATTTTGCTTTCGTTATAGAGGGAGACTTGGAAATAATTCTGTGCGAGAAAGTTTTGCAAATATTTTTCCAGAAACTCATTGCTAATGTACAACAAAATCCTATTTTTTGTCCGTTGATTGAATAATGGTTTGGCATGATATTTCGTCCCATATAAAGGGATACGAATGGAAAAGATACTGCCAACATATTTTTGTGAAACGAATTCAATATCACCATCCATCAAGTTAACCAATTTTTCACAAATAGCCAGTCCTAATCCTGTACCATGTGAAGTGTTTTCCCTATTGGCGCTAATTTGAAAAAATGGTTCAAATAATTGAAGTTGTAATTTATCTTCAATTCCAATACCCGTATCTTTGATGCTGATGTGCAGATAGCCATGTCTTGTTGTAACTTCAATAACGACGCAGCCAGATGCTGTGAACTTGATCGCGTTGTTAAGTAGATTAGAGATGATTTGTTGGAGTCTTACCGGATCGTTGAGAATGATGTCGGGAACTTCTGGTTTAATATAGCAATATAAACCCAATCCTTTTTTTGCTGTGAGGGGAAGGTAGTTTGAAATCACATGAGAGATTATCTCTCTACAACTGAAATCTTTCGGTTCAATTTTTAATTGATTAGATTCTATTTTAGAAAAATCGAGAATATCACTGATGATTTTTAGTAACAATGATGATGAGTTATTCATCGTTGCCAGTAATCGTGCAGAATCTGACGATAATGAATGAGACTGCATGAGTTCCAGATTGCCAATTATTCCATATAGTGGTGTTCTTAGCTCATGACTAACGGTTGCAAGAAACATCGATTTTGCCTGATTGGCTTGTTCTGCTGCTGAAGCCATTTCCTGTAAAGATTTTTCCATTTTTACACGGGTACTGACATCTATCAGTACACAAATTGCGACTTCTTCATTGCGATAGCGTGAGTGTACGAAACTAATTTGTAGGTGATTATTGTTACTGGTGACGACATCAATATAGCTGCTTGTTTTATCGCAAATGATGTCGACAATGCGTTTTTGATCTTCATACGTCAGCATCCGAGTATAGTTATGCGCTAACTCATTACTCAGAATATTAGCACCATCACTGACTCTTAAGATGCTGATCCCCACAGGGGCTGAGGCGACAATTTTATGGTTAAATTGTTCATGTTCTTCAAGGCGGATTGCGTTGTCTTGGGCTGGCGAAAACATTTTTCTTTCAAATAGCCAAACCAAAAAGATGATTGATATCGCAGAAATAATATTTAATACAATACTATGCATTATATTGGTTTTTAATTCATTATAAATAGTTTTTAATGGTAATGAATAGGCAATGTATAATGTTGAGGGTGATAAACGCCGTATTAATAACAAGGAGGTAAAGTCTTCATCGTAACCAAAATAAGGTGATTTCATATTCTCGAATGGGAACTTTCTACTATTTTTTGCTGGATATTCTAATAAAAGCTGATTTGATTCATTTAGTAGCGCGGTATGGATAGGCCGCTCCCTTTTGAATAAAAAGTTTTCTAGCATGATAGTTTTTTCGAGACCTACTATACCAATCATTTTCCCATTAAGATAAACAGGAGTAATAACATAAATAGTACCATTATCTATTCTTGCATTGGGCAAAATCCAAAAGATAGTTTGTTCTTTTGCCTGTTCTTTCATATTTTGTAGCTTACGGGTGTTTTCATAGATTATCTTTTTTAGCTTATCTGGCTCCATCATATTGTTGTTAGAGTATAGATGCACCATGCAATAGCTTGAGGTTTCAACGAAAAAAATCTGACTTATTCCTCGCATACCAGCAAGAGTATCTTTCCAAAATAAAAGTTGTTTACTCACTGGGATTAAATAACTATGTGTGCTTTCACGTAAAAGATGACAATTGGAATTTGTATTTAGGGGAATGTATGAGGTAATAGGTTTATGAGGCGTTGGTGTAACAGTTAGATCTTTTGCATCTTCTCGTGATAAAAATTTTTCAGTCATAAATTGAATATCACGCAGGACACTGGTGATATGTCGCATATAAGAAAACGTTGTGTCATAGTTACTATTATAATCTTGGCGAATATCTGATTTAACCCCATTAAAAAGATTTGCTAAATAAAAACTAGTTAATAAGGCGCCGAGTGCCCATAACATAAATCCAAGCACCCGAAAAAGGTAGCGGGATATCTTTAATGACGTTCGGAAAGAGGATAGATATCTCAAGAGATCGCCTGATGGAAAACATGATTAATAATACTGATTACAGCATATACTAGTGTAGCAGGGAATACAAAGTAGCATTTAGTTATTACTGGTTCTCGCTAAAAAATTATGCAAAAAAGCAGACACTAAGTGCCTGCTCTATTGCTGACAGCTATGCAGCTGAATCATAATAAAATAAGTGAATTACACTTAATTTACTGAATCATTATGTTCTTCATCAGAAGAAATTGCTGTATTACCATCCTCATCTTCGTCATCAGGCTCAGCTACACGTTGTAGGCCAACAACTTTTTCGTCTTCTGCGGTACGGATCAGCGTGACACCTTGTGTATTACGACCAACAACACTGACTTCAGACACACGGGTTCTCACTAATGTACCTGCATCAGTAATCATCATGATTTGATCAGTTGTCTCTACTTGAATTGCACCGATCACATTGCCGTTACGTTCGCTGACTTTAATTGAAATAACGCCTTGGGTTGCTCGGGATTTTGTCGGGTATTCGCTTTCGGCCGTACGTTTGCCATAACCATTTTCGGTAACGGTCAGAATTTCTCCTTCCCCACGAGGAATGATCAGCGAAACAACTTTATCACCTTGACTGAGTTTGATACCACGAACTCCAGTTGCGGTGCGTCCCATTGCACGTACACCTTTTACGCGGATAGTACCGTCTTCCAGCGTTTCTTCCTCTTCTTCAAGGAAACGAACGACTTTACCCTGTGCAGAGAACAGCATGACTTCGTTGCTGCCATCTGTCAGGTCAACACCGATTAGCTCATCTCCTTCATTCAGGTTCACTGCAATGATGCCGGCACTGCGTGGACGGCTGAATTCGCTGAGTTTGGTCTTCTTCACAATACCACTTGCTGTTGCCATGAAGATATTCAACCCATCTTCATATTCACGCACTGGTAAAATGGCTGTAATACGTTCGTTCTGATCCAATGGCAGAAGGTTGACAATTGGACGACCGCGGGCACCACGGCTCGCTTCCGGCAACTGATATACCTTCATCCAGTACATCTTGCCTTTATTTGAGAAGCAGAGAATGGTGTCGTGGGTATTGGCTACCAGCAAACGCTCAATGAAATCTTCTTCTTTGGTACGTGCAGCTGATTTGCCCTTGCCGCCACGACGCTGTGCTTCGTAATCAGACAGTGGCTGGTATTTGACGTATCCCTGATGGGATAGTGTGACCACAACATCTTCCTGAGTAATCAGGTCTTCAATGTTGATATCTGCTGAATTCTCAGTCAGTTCAGTCCGACGGGCATCGTTATACTGCTCTTTGATAACCAGCAGTTCTTCACGAATGACTTCCATCAAGCGTTCTGGGTTTTCCAAAATGAACAGGAGTTCAGCAATAGCTTTCAGCAGTTCACGATACTCATCAAGCAGTTTTTCATGCTCAAGCCCAGTCAGTTTTTGCAGACGCAGATCCAAAATGGCCTGTGCTTGCTGTTCGGTCAGATAATATTTACCGTCATGGATACCGTACTGTGGTTCCAGCCATTCAGGACGGGCAGCATCGTCACCAGCTTGTTCCAGCATAGCGGCAACATTGCCTAACTCCCACGCTTGAGAAATCAAGCTGGCTTTCGCTTCAGCAGGAGTAGAAGCGCGCCGGATCAATTCGATAACAGGATCGATGTTTGCCAGAGCAATGGCCAGTGCTTCAAGGATATGGGCACGTTCGCGAGCTTTACGCAGTTCAAAAATAGTCCGGCGCGTGACTACTTCACGGCGATGGCAAACAAACGCGGAAAGGATATCTTTCAGGTTGAGTAACTTAGGCTGTCCTTGATGCAGGGCAACCATGTTGATACCAAATGAAACCTGCAATTGAGTCAGTGAATACAGATTATTCAGGACAACTTCACCAACCGCATCACGTTTTACTTCGATAACGATGCGCATTCCATCTTTATCGGATTCGTCACGCAGTGCACTGATTCCCTCAATACGCTTCTCTTTTACCAGCTCAGCCATTTTTTCGATCAGTCGGGCTTTATTGACCTGATAAGGGATTTCATTGACGATAATGGTTTCGCGGCCATTTTTCTCATCAGTTTCAATTTCTGCGCGGGCGCGGATATAGATTTTACCGCGACCTGTACGGTAGGCTTCCTGGATGCCGCGACGCCCGTTGATAATAGCAGCCGTAGGGAAGTCTGGACCCGGGATATATTCCATCAGGCCTTCAATACTGATGCTTTCATCATCAATATAAGCCAGACAGCCGTCGATCACCTCAGATAAGTTATGAGGTGGAATATTGGTTGCCATACCGACCGCAATCCCTGATGAACCATTCACCAGCAAATTGGGAATACGGGTTGGCATTACCTCGGGGATTTGCTCTGTGCCATCATAGTTAGGCACAAAGTCGACAGTTTCTTTTTCTAAATCTGCCAGCAATTCATGGGCAATTTTTGCCATGCGCACTTCGGTGTAACGCATCGCTGCCGCAGAATCGCCATCTACTGACCCAAAGTTCCCCTGACCGTCAACCAGCATGTAGCGCATGGAGAATGGTTGTGCCAGACGAACAATCGTGTCATAAACAGCGCTGTCACCATGTGGATGGTATTTACCGATAACATCCCCAACAACGCGGGCAGATTTCTTATAAGGTTTATTCCAATCATTTCCCAATACATTCATCGCGAAAAGTACGCGGCGGTGTACTGGCTTCAGTCCATCCCGAACATCTGGCAGTGCGCGTCCAACAATAACGGACATCGCATAATCCAGATACGAGCTTTTCAGCTCTTCTTCGATATTGACCGGTGTGATTTCTCTGGCAATGTCGCTCATGGAGCCACTGTCCCTCATACTCCGAATTCAAAGGCTTAGAATTATACCACAAATTGACAGTTTTATAAAAACCTGATGCGGGTATTTCAAGATTAAGGCATGTATAATAGTTTTCTATCACACATCCCCATAATACTGTTACATTTTCTGTGAATCAGTTTTCTGTGCACCAGTTTTCTGTGAAGCAGTTCCTAGGAGCGATATTGCTGATGAACGTCAAAACTCCCGATTCACACTCTCAGTCCCATGCTAATGTGGATCAGCAGGAAATCGAAAAATTTGAAGCCGTTGCTTCTCGTTGGTGGGATCTGGAAGGTGAATTCAAGCCGTTGCACCGTATCAACCCACTGCGTTTGAGCTACATTTTGCAACATGCTGACGGCCTTTTTGGTAAGAAAGTGCTGGATGTCGGATGTGGCGGCGGCATCCTGTCAGAAAGCATGGCACGCGAAGGAGCGGAAGTGACAGGGTTGGATATGGGTTTTGAGCCCCTGCAAGTTGCCCGTTTGCATGCGTTGGAATCCGGCGTTTCCGTTTCTTATGTCCAGGAAACGGTAGAAAGCCATGCTGAGCAGCACCAGAATGCTTATGATGTCGTGACCTGCTTGGAAATGCTCGAACATGTGCCAGATCCTGAGTCCGTGGTTCGTGCCTGTTCCAAATTAGTAAAACCCGGTGGTCACGTATTCTTTTCAACGATTAACCGAAACCGGAAAGCGTGGTTGATGGCTGTTGTTGGTGCTGAATATATATTGAATATGGTGCCAAAAGGCACACATGATGCGAAAAAATTCATTCGTCCTTCTGAACTGATTAGCTGGATTGATAAGACTAGTCTGAAAGAGCAACATATCATTGGATTACATTACAATCCGTTAACAGACAAATTTCGACTTGGGCACAATGTAGACGTGAATTATATGCTGCACACTCAATCTGCCTGACTAAGATCGCTAAGGGATTAATAAAGCGGCAATTAGATATTTTTTTTAAGATTTTATTTTCCCCGTTATGCCGATAGCCTTATGAAAGTAACATCAAGTAACTACGCAGGTTATCGGCTTTTTGCCAAAATTAATCCTCAAGTTATCCACAAAACTTCTCGATCTTGTACACTTGATAAAACTCGAATTTAACATTATCTTGTTATTACCGTTTTAATCACCCCCTATATATTGTGTTTCTTGTCACCTTGTAGTAGCAACAGTAATAGCGAAAACAGTAGCGAAATAGTAGTGGATTGTAGCTAACCCCTGACTGGCTCTCTGCCATTCTGGGTGCATCGTGCTGTCAAGAGGTCAAGGAAAGCGATATAGGCAAGATACGAAAAGAGAGAAGGTGTATTTTCCCATGAACCAGAGTCTGCTAGTTACCAAACGTGATGGACATAAAGAACAAATTGATCTTGATAAAATTCACCGGGTTGTTGCCTGGGCTGCCGAAGGTCTGAAAAATGTCTCAGTATCACAAGTAGAACTGCGTTCCCAGATTCAATTTTACGATGGTATCAAAACATCTGATATCCATGAAACCATGATCAAAGCGTCGGCTGACCTGATCTCCGGTGATGCTCCTGATTATCAGTATCTGGCAGCACGTCTGGCGATCTTCCACCTGCGTAAAAAAGCCTACGGTCAGTTTGAGCCACCTGCGCTGTATGATCATGTCGTAAACATGGTTAATTTGGGTAAATACGACAAACATTTGCTGGAAGACTATTCCCAAGAAGAATTCGAGCAAATGAATAGTTTTATTGATCATTTGCGTGATATGAATTTCTCTTATGCAGCGGTCAAGCAGCTGGAAGGGAAATATTTAGTACAAAATCGTGTAACTGGTGAGATTTATGAAAGTGCTCAGTTCCTTTACATTCTGGTTGCTGCGTGCTTGTTTTCCACTTATCCAAAAGAAACGCGTTTGGGCTATATCCGTCGTTTCTACGATGCGGTTTCCACCTTTAAAATTTCACTGCCAACGCCAATCATGGCGGGGGTTCGTACACCAACTCGTCAATTCAGTTCCTGTGTTCTGATTGAGTGTGGTGATAGCCTGGATTCAATCAATGCGACATCCAGCGCAATTGTTAAATATGTTTCCCAGCGTGCCGGCATTGGCGTAAACGCGGGTCGCATCCGTGCATTGGGCAGCCCAATCCGTGGTGGTGAAGCTTTCCATACCGGTTGTATCCCATTCTACAAACATTTCCAGACTGCGGTGAAATCTTGTTCTCAAGGTGGCGTTCGTGGTGGTGCGGCAACGTTGTTCTATCCGCTTTGGCATCTGGAAGTAGAAAGCCTGTTGGTACTGAAAAACAACCGTGGTGTTGAAGGCAACCGCGTTCGTCACATGGACTACGGTGTACAAATTAACAAACTGATGTATGAGCGCCTGATTAAAGGGGGCGATATTTCTCTGTTCAGCCCGTCTGATGTTCCGGGATTGTATGATGCATTCTTTGCAGATCAGGAGGAATTTGAGCGCCTGTATACTCAGTATGAAAATGACAGCAATATCCGTAAAGAGCGCATTAAAGCCGTTGAACTGTTCTCATTGATGATGCAAGAACGTGCTTCAACAGGCCGTATTTATATTCAGAACGTTGACCATTGTAATACTCACAGTCCGTTTGACCCGGCTATTGCGCCTGTTCGTCAATCGAATTTGTGTCTGGAGATTGCACTGCCAACTAAGCCATTGAGCGATATAAACGATCAGGCGGGCGAAATTGCACTGTGTACGCTGTCTGCCTTCAATTTGGGAGCCATCGAAAATCTGACTGAGTTGGAAGAGTTGTCGGAGTTGGCTGTCCGTGCTCTGGATTCCTTGCTGGATTACCAAGATTATCCAATTGTCGCCGCAAAACAAGGTTCTATGGGGCGTCGGACTCTGGGTATTGGTGTAATTAACTTCGCTTACTATCTGGCAAAACATGGCGTACGTTATTCTGATGGCAGTGCGAATAACCTGACTCATAAAACATTTGAAACTATTCAGTACTATTTGCTGAAAGCCTCAAATGAACTGGCGAAAGAGAAGGGTGCTTGTCCGTGGTTTGGTGAAACCACTTATGCACAAGGTATTTTGCCGATTGATACTTACAAAAAGACACTGGATAGCCTGACCAACGAGCCTTTGCACATGGATTGGGAAGCTCTGCGCCGTGACATTCAACAATACGGCCTGCGTAACTCAACATTGTCTGCCTTGATGCCGTCAGAGACCTCTTCGCAGATCTCTAATGCGACCAACGGCATTGAACCACCACGTGGTTATATCAGTGTAAAAGCATCCAAAGACGGTATTCTGCGTCAAGTCGTACCAGATTATGACCTACTGAAAGGGGCTTACGAGTTGCTGTGGCAAATGCCGAGCAACGACGGCTACCTACAGTTGGTAGGGATCATGCAAAAATTCATCGATCAGTCGATTTCTGCCAATACTAACTATGATCCGGCACGTTTCCCTAATGGCAAGGTTCCGATGAACCAATTGCTGAAAGATTTACTGCTCGCTTACAAATATGGTGTGAAAACATTGTATTACCACAATACCCGTGATGGAGCAGAAGATGTTCAGGGTGATCTGGAAGAAGTTGTTGAGTCAGCGGATTCCGATTGTGAAGGCGGCGCGTGTAAGATTTAATTTGAGGAAGCTATGTCCTATACTACTTTTTCGCAAGTAAAAAATAATCAGCTACAAGAACCGATGTTTTTCGGTCAGTCTGTTAATGTGGCGCGTTTTGATCAGCAAAAATATCCTATTTTTGAGAAGTTGATCGAAAAACAACTCTCCTTCTTCTGGCGTCCAGAAGAAGTGGATGTTTCCCGAGATCGCATTGACTATAACGCGCTGCCGGATCATGAAAAGCACATTTTCATCAGTAACCTGAAATACCAGACGCTGTTGGATTCCATTCAGGGCCGTAGCCCGAATGTGGCTTTTCTGCCATTGATTTCCATTCCTGAATTAGAAACATGGATTGAAACGTGGTCGTTTTCAGAAACGATTCACTCGCGTTCTTACACGCACATTATCCGTAATATCGTTAACGATCCTTCTATCGTATTTGATGATATTGTGGAAAACGAACAGATTCTAAAACGCGCAAAAGACATTTCCGCGTATTACGATGATCTGATCGAAATGACCAACTATTATCATCAGTTGGGTGAAGGAACATTTGATGTTGCGGGCAAAACTATCACTGTTAGTTTGCGTGAATTGAAAAAGCAACTTTACTTGTGTTTGATGAGCGTTAACGCTTTGGAGGCTATCCGCTTCTATGTCAGTTTTGCGTGCTCATTTGCTTTTGCTGAACGTGAATTAATGGAAGGTAACGCCAAAATCATCAAACTGATTGCCCGTGATGAAGCACTACACTTAACGGGAACACAGCACATGTTAAACCTGTTGCGCTCTGGTCAGGATGATCCTGAAATGGCGGAAATCGCCAAAGAGTGTGAACAAAAGTGCTATGACCTGTTCGTTCAGGCAGCAGAACAGGAAAAAGAGTGGGCTGATTATTTATTTAAAGATGGTTCCATGATTGGCCTGAACAAAGATATTCTGTGCCAGTATGTCGAATATATCACCAATATTCGTATGCAGGCAGTTGGCTTGAAGCTACCGTTTGAAACTCGCTCCAATCCGATCCCATGGATTAATGCGTGGCTGGTTTCTGATAATGTTCAAGTGGCTCCACAGGAAGTCGAAGTCAGCTCTTACTTGGTTGGTCAGATTGATTCGGAAGTCAATACTGAGGATCTCAGCGGTTTTGAACTCTGATATGGCTGATTACAAAGTCACCCTGCCGTCACGGCAGGGTTTATATATCCGTTATTCTTCAGGCTTCCACGGTAATTTGTTGGAAGCGCTGGAACACAGTAAAGTTCAGCTCGAATACCAATGTCGACAAGGGTATTGCGGTTCTTGTCGTGTCCGTTTGGTGAAGGGGAAAGTCGGATATCCTTGTAAGCCATTAGCGTTTGTCAATGAAGGGGAAATTTTACCTTGTAGCTGTTATCCACTGACAGATATTGAAATTGAACCATAATTTCTCTTTAGTTAACGCTGTCTTATTGGTAAGCAAGATATATCCTTAATTTTCGAGTTGCAATTTTGCAACCTGAAACCCAGTGGATATAGGAAATTTGTTCATATTATTGCTGCAACGATCTTCGGATTGTTCTTGACTGTGGGCATATTTATCATCACAAAGATATGTTCACATCATCCATCATATTTTCTTACCTTTATTCTATCCGAAGTTGTTTTATGACACTCTGTGCCATAATATGTGGTTTTTATACTTGGTTCTAAATTGCGCTATTTGCTCAGAAATGGGTGAGTCATAAGGTGCTGGTGAATGGTTACTCAAATCCTGCTAGAATTCGCGGCGTGAAATAGACATTATCGTAGTGAATTGACAATAAATAACATCAACAGGTTAATTAAATGGAAAGCAGGTGCCAGAAACTGAATGTGCTGCATAAAGTTGATAACTTCTTAATGGCTCATAAGCCCAATAACAGCACAGGTGTTAAGCGATTTATTTT
Organism: Xenorhabdus anantnagensis; assembly: GCF_028598555.1. Classification (GTDB taxonomy): domain Bacteria; phylum Pseudomonadota; class Gammaproteobacteria; order Enterobacterales; family Enterobacteriaceae; genus Xenorhabdus; species Xenorhabdus anantnagensis. The sequence continues at coordinate 23,245 of NZ_JAQRFN010000006.1, read as the reverse complement.
AGAGTTTCTTTTCTTTGGATTGATTAATGCACGCTCGTGCTTATTTGCCGGTTTCTTTTTTTTGGCTTTATTTTTGGTTCCAGCAAAAGGCATCGTGGGCATACCGCGTTATGATGTGCTATTAGTATTTGCAGTGACCTTTCAAGCATTATTAATACGGTTAAAACTCGAGACATGGGATGAGTTGAAAGCGATCTGCGTCTTCCACTTAGTCGGTTTTATAATGGAGCTATTTAAGACTTCAGCATCTATTAGTTCATGGCAATATCCTGATGCTGCGTTTACTAAGCTTTGGGGAGTCCCACTATTTACAGGTTTTATGTATGCGGCCGTGGGGAGCTACATTATACAGTCATGGCGTTTTTTTAAGGTACGCATTGAGCATTACCCACCGTATTGGATGGCAACATTGGTGGCACTGGCAATTTATATCAACTTCTTTAGTCATCATTATATTGATGATTATCGCTGGTACTTAACTGCTTTTATTTTCGGTTTGTATGCACGTGGTACTGTTTTTTATACGCCGTTGGATAGAGAATGCAGAATGCCACTATTACTTGCTTTTATACTGATTGGTTTTTTTATTTGGTTGGCGGAAAACTTCGGGACCTTCTTTGGGATCTGGCAATACCCGAATCAATTAGGCGCTTGGTCTGTTGTTCATGCAGGAAAATGGGGAGCATGGTCATTATTGGTGGTTGTTACCTTTACGATTGTAGTTCACCTTAAACATATCAAAGCGAATGTGGCAATTGCCCGTTAATCTACAACAGCGTTATCCCAACAGGCCTCTGGCTCGCTCTCATGTCATCACAGCTGAGTCACTAACCGGACAAAGGTTTTAACAAAAAGAAAGCGAGATAGAAAATAAAGTTTGCTATATCAGTGAAGATGTGAGTTAATAGCGCCATCGGTTTGGAAGTACAGACCTATTTATGACAAGCAAGTTTAAAGCAGTTCACCATTAAGCGTTATCTTAGATATCCCTTCATTGCGAATTCCTTCTAATTAGTTCCCATAAGTACGTACAAATTAAAAACAAACCTTATTCTGCCTTATGGCAATTCAAAAAATTTAAAGGAATTCATATGTCTAATACAATGACTGGTTTAGTAAAATGGTTTAATAACGATAAAGGCTTCGGTTTTATCTCTCCAAAAGATGGCAGCAAAGATGTGTTTGTTCATTATTCTGCAATCCAAGGTAATGATTTTAAAAGCTTAGATGAAGGGCAAGAAGTTTCATTTACCATTGAAAATGGTATGAAAGGCCCAGCGGCTGCAAATGTGGTGCCTCTCTAAGGCGACATCTATTTCAGATGTCCATGCTGTAAAGGCTCACAGTATCGGAGATATCTCTTTGATGTATCAGAGAGTAATCCATACGGAGCGAAATGTATTTTTTGTAAATCAGTTATGTTGCCTGTTTAAATAGGCATACATTCAGATAGTTAAACCTCGCAAATGCGGGGTTTTTTATTGCCTGAAATTAAGAATAAAACTTGCTGTTTCCTTTAATCGGAGTTACCTGTGTAGTTATGCACAATAACTGACTATAGGATAAAATATCATGTAAAAACAGCGTGATATGACAATGATTGCAGCGTGTGTTTTAGAAAAAAATTCCACATGGAAATTGGTTTTCTGTCTCAGATGTTTCTCCATTCTTTGTTCACGGGGCGGTACATGCCCCAGAGGGATGTTCTCAGGCACAATCTATGCAAATAAAATTGTGGGTGACGTTGTATCTATCACGCTGGGGAATGTATCACTCAGAAATTGTGACAGTATCTTTTTTCATAAAAGACTCAATGAAGCCCATGCCGTTTAAGCGGATTTTTATTTATGGGCCGATAATGACGCTGCGTTATTCTGGAAAGTTTCCAGATAAAAACCCGCAATGTATCTCTGGCACGCTGTTTACACCCCCCATAATCATTCCTGCCAATACAACACCGACCATTAAAGTTGTTCTCACCATCCGGGCGAACAAGGAATTCCACACTTATATCCATATACCAACCTAAATCACTTAAATCGTCTCCACGCTCAAATCTCAAAGCACAACTTATAGAGCCACTAAAAACCGCCCACTCAACCCATTTAGGCCTAGGTGTGCAAGCACTAAATAATTTATTGTTGTCCTTTAAGTAAATGCTTTGCTGGTTGCCAGACTCAATATTTATCTGATCTGCACCGCTATCATACAAACATTCAGTGCTTTCTTTAACCATCATAAGGCTGTTTTCAGAGAATAATGCTAGCTCTATTAATACTATAAATACTAAAAGTATTGAAATATTTAGTACTTTAGATATTATTTCAAGGAAGAAGGAGGAAATGTATGGAAAAAATCCCATTGTCAGAATATGTGAAGTTGAATGGTCAAGCCAACGCAGCGCGTTTGGTGGGAGTTCATCAAACTGCAATCAGTAAGGCATTGCGTGCGGGGCGTAAAATATTTTTGATTCGTCAGGAAGATGGGACCTACAAAGCTGAAGAATGCCGCCCATTTCCTAGTCAAAAACAAAGTGTATTGTGAACAGAGAAAAGATCAAAGGTACGATTAATTCATCTCTATTATAGATTGAACTTAGTTATATCGCTGATTTTATTGAAGTGTTTTTTGTGTATATTACTAGGGGAGAAGACGTGAACGCTGACATTAGTCATTACTTCAGAGCGATAGGGAGCATTCTCGATATTATGCCGACAAATGATTACCGCGATGCTTTAGGTGTTGATTCATCAAATGAATATTTACTTGAAAATAAAGAAATTTCTTATTGCCTTGATTCATTTCCATCCCCTGAAGTATTAAAGAGTTATGAATCAATTTTACCGGGTTATGCTGAAAGAGTGTTTTCTCTGAGAGAAAAAGAACAGATTTTTCAACATGAAAAGCAGAGTAAGGCGCTGGATGGAATGATAAATAGAGATAGAAGAGGGCAATGGATGGGGTTTTTCATTGCTATATTTATCTTAATTGTGGCGACTGTCTTTGCTTTTAGAGGAGAAATGTTGTTTGCTGGTACTTTAATTACAATTGATTTAGTGGGATTGGCTGCTGTATTTGTTATTGGTCGTAAATCAAGTAGCAAATGATTGCAGAATAATATGAAGATTTATCTAAAAATATGTGAATCCACGTGTGATTATTTTCACTTGCTATCTTTTACATTAGTTATTTTATGTTTTGATTTTTTTATTACTCTTATTCTATATCAATGAAAATGACATAATATGCATCGACAAACATAAAAAATTTTGTATTATAGAGAGCGTTTATGTATTAAAGATAAGTTAGCGTGTTATAGAGAGTTAATATGGATATTAGAATTTTATGTGATTTATATCAATCAGGAAAGAAGCTGAAATATCTTTTTTTCTGGGGGCATAAAACCAATCATTCCAACCAAATAACCAAATCTTGTTTAAGCCAATGGTATCTGGCTCAATTTACTATTGATGATATAAAATATGTCAGTACGGAACATTATATGATGGCAGAGAAAGCCCGTTTGTTTAATGATCCCGAAGCGCTAAAAAAAATTATCCATGCTAAAACGCCAGAGGCAGCAAAAGCATATGGACGTGAAATACGTGGTTTTAACCAATCGATTTGGGATGAACATCGGTTAAAAATAGTGATTGAAGGGAACTCGGCGAAATTTTCTCAAAACAAGTCATTGGCAGAGTTCTTATTGAATACAGGGGATAAAATATTAGTTGAGGCTAGCCCTGTTGACCGCATTTGGGGTATCGGGTTAGCAGAAAACTCCATCAATATCAATAATCCTTTGACGTGGGATGGTCTGAACTTATTAGGGTTTGCACTGATGGCTGTGCGCGATAAGTTAAAGGAATAAGTTAAAATATAGAGCCTTACCAGATGAGGCTCTATATCTTTCATGGATTATTTTAGGGGGAACTACCGATTTTCTGTCGTCCTGTATGTGACGCTATCAGGTTTAACGTTGCTAGTTAATTAATAATTATAATCTAATCAATTTTTTCTGTTATAGAAAAAGAAGTAAATAATTATTATTCTGTGTGTAATGAGTGATTTTCAGCGTTATTAATATTTAATCTATTCCAAGTTGCAGTGTAAGCATGAAGAAACCGCTTGAAAGATTAATGGAATATCTCTTATTTTATTTTTCGAGAAATGAAAAGTTATCAGGGAGTTACGATGCTTACAGTTCAACATAATTCAACTTCTATTCACACAAGATCTTCCCATTATACTGCTAAAGGAATATAAATTTGTCTGATTCAGTTTTATTTTCTGTGATTAAAAAGCCAGAAGCTAGAGTACAGTTGTTATTTCTACATCACGCCGGAGGCTCTTGTTTTTCTTACATCGAGTTGGCTTACAAGTTATCGGAATTTATTGAGGTTTATTGTCTGGAACTGGCGGGTAGGGGAATGCGAGTTTCAGAGCCTTTTCAGTTGAATGTTGAAACTGTCATGTCCGATATTCTGACTTCAATAAAGCGTTTAAGATTAGGAGAGGATAAACCTTTATTACTGTTTGGACACAGTTTGGGAGCGGAGCTTGCTTATCAGGTTGCTTGTAGGCTTGAGAGTGAATTACCAGAAAATCAGTTAGCGCTCATTATCTCTGCCCGCGGTTTCATAGATCCCGAAAGTTTCAAAAATGAGCCATGTGAGGAATATTCTGACTCTTATGTCTTGAATATTCTTGAGCAGTGTGAGGGAACGCCAGCAAATGTTCTGTCTAATCCTGAATTGCGTAATTATGTGATCGAAACAATGAGAAACGATCTAATTTTACTGGATTCTTTGTCTCGCTTACAGAAGGTAAAGTTAAATGTCCCAGCCCTTGTGATAGGTGGAGCTCAGGATAATAGAGTGCCTGTTTCTCGGTTGGCGGAATGGTTGCCTGTGTTACCTAATCGAGTAGAGCAACAGATTTTCACAGGAGGGCATTTTTACTTGTTTAATAATGGTACAGTGATTTCTTGGCTCGAAAAACAGGCCAGAAAATTAGCAGGATAAGCCTGAGGTTATCGCTTTTGATACTGTTTGAGCGTTAATTATTAACTAACTGATATTAATGATTTAATTCAATAAATGGAAAAACAGGCAAAACTCAACAAGGAAGTTGTTTCATATAAATTTCAGATATGGAATATAAATAGCTATAAAGAATAGATGATACGTTATAACGGGAAAGTGATGACCAGATGATTCTTATAGAGCAATCCACTGCTTTTAGTATAAATTAGGTTTAACCTGAAAGGTGGATGTATTTATATATTAAATATAAAAGACCAGTGAGTTATTTTAAATATGGTTAACCAATTATAAGGTTTGACTATCATTTTAAATAGAGACAATATGAATATATATTTTGTAATGATTTTCTGAAATTATTTCATGTTGCATGGAGTTTTATGCAGAAATGTAAATATAACTTAATAAGGGGTCAATTATGGTGCCAACTTATTCTTCTCTTGTTTCTAATGAAAATAATGATGATTTGGTTAATGTGAATTTTGAGCACAAGATAGGGAAATATTCTCAAAAAAATTTTAAATCTGACTGGGGTATTTCACCTACTTCATCATCTGGCCTTAATCAGGGGAGATTAAATATCGTTATTGATCCTCAAGATGATAGAAACAAAGTGTTAGAGCTTACTTATCTCGCCAATACTGTCGGCTCTGAGGCCGGAACTTCATTTAATGCACCGATTAACGGCGAGCATGAAGCATTATGGTTACAATATAGGGTGATGTTCAATAAGGATTTTATGTGGGTTAAAGGTGGAAAATTACCAGGTTTGACCGGTGGTGATCATCCATCAGGTTGTATTGATAATGATAGTTTCGATGGTTTCAGTAGTCGCTTAATGTGGAGAAAAGAAGGAGAGTTATTTGGTTATCTCTATTATCCTGAAAAGAAGGAACGATGTGGCGATTATGTTAAATTAAAAACTCTTTTAAAGAAAGGAGTTTGGTATACCCTGACACAATATGTAAAACTGAATAGTATCGGTAAGCATGATGGTATTTATATACAATATGTCGATAATAAAGAAGTTTTTAGAACCAGTAACCTTAAATTGAGAAATGAAAAAGATGTTTTCATTGATGCGATAAAATGGAGTTCTTTTTTCGGCGGTTCTACACTGGATTGGGCTCCACCAGTGGAACAATATGCTTATTTTGATGATTTTATTGTTAGTGTTGGAAATCCTGATGATATTTAATAATTCAATAAGCACTAAATATTAAAAAGTAAGTTGTATATTCTTATAATGCGTAAAATAGGACAATTTTACCCATGCTGGTTTATAGGGGAATTGCGGCTGTTATAGCCTTGATTCTGGCATCTTGAAAAATGTGCGAATAACTTTTCAATATAATACCTTTTCAACATAATAACTTTTCAACATTAAGGTACATATTATGATTATTTCCGCTCCAACTGATTATCGGGTTGCAGCAAAAGCTAAGTTACCGCCTTTTCTGTTCCACTATATTGATGGCGGAGCCTATGCAGAGCACACTCTTAAACGTAATACTGCAGATTTATCCAATATTGAATTACGTCAGCGTGTGTTAAAGGATATGTCCGAATTAAGTCTGGAAACTAGCTTATTCGGAGAAAAAATGTCAATGCCAGTGGCACTTGCTCCCGTAGGATTAACGGGAATGTATGCGCGTCGTGGCGAAGTACAAGCTGCGCGTGCCGCAGCCAAAAAGGGGATTCCATTTACTCTGTCGACTGTATCAGTATGCCCGATTGAAGAAGTCGCTCCTGCCATAGATCGTCCGATATGGTTTCAACTTTATGTACTGAAAGATCGTGGTTTTATGCGCAATGTACTAGAAAGAGCGCAGGCTGCGGGAGTCAAAAATCTGGTGTTTACCGCTGATATGCCGGTTCCCGGAGCACGTTATCGTGATGCGCATTCCGGGATGAGTGGCCCAAATGTGGCTATGCGTCGTATTTTGCAGTCAATGACTCATCCTCAATGGGCTTGGGATGTGGGATTGCATGGCAAGCCACACGATCTTGGCAATATTTCTGTATATCGCGGTAAACCGATCAAATTAGAAGATTATATTGGTTGGTTGGGAAGTAATTTTGATCCATCCATTTCATGGAAAGATTTGGAGTGGGTCCGTGATTTCTGGAAAGGGCCAATGATTATCAAAGGCATACTCGATCCAGAAGATGCTAAAGATGCCGTGCGTTTTGGGGCAGATGGTATTGTGGTTTCAAACCACGGTGGGCGTCAACTTGACGGGGTTCTGTCAACGGCACGAGCCTTGCCTGCGATTGCGGATGCAGTCAAAAATGATATTACTATCCTTGCTGATTCCGGTATCCGAACAGGATTGGATGTGGTGAGAATGATTGCTCTGGGCGCTGATAGTGTTCTGTTGGGACGTGCTTTTGTTTATGCGCTGGCAGCGGCAGGTGAAGCTGGCGTTTCCAATTTGCTGGATCTGATTGATAAAGAGATGAGGGTGGCGATGACTTTGACAGGGGCGAGATCAATCTCGGAAATTAATTCGGATTTGCTGGTATGTAATCAAGATTAACCAAGACAAATGGCGGATGATTGCCATTACCGGTCAGCAGAATTTATCCTGCTGACCATCCTTTATTCGCCTTCTAAATACCAATAGGGAGGTATTCCTGCCATTCTTGTTAATAGCTTTTATTTATTGTGATTTATCAATAATTTTTATTTAAAACAAATTGTTACATATCATCAAAAATTATTTCACCATGCGAAAAAAGTTTTGCTTTACCTGTCAGGTAAACACGATCTCCCTCTATTCGACATAATAGCTCACCACCTCGTTCGGATAATTGACGAGCATGAAGTTCGGTTTTATTAAGCCGTTTTCCCCAAAAAGGTGCGAGAACACAATGACTGGAGCCTGTGACAGGATCTTCGTTGACACCTTTGGCTGGTGCAAAATAGCGTGAAACAAAATCAGAAGATGAATCACCGAGAGCCGTAATGGCAAGTCCTGGCAGGGACAGGGCAGCAATCTTAGCAAAATCAGGTTGGGCATTCATGATCTGTTCTGCGGAATCCAAAACACAAATATAACGATCACGTGAGGCGAACACAGCGGAAACATTTTGTCCTAGAGCATCTTGGATAACAGGTATGAGAGCGTTTTTTTCATGACAATCGGCGGCAGGGAAATCCAATGTAAAAATACCATCTTGATGAGAAACTCGGAGTTCACCAGAGCGGCTTTTGAATGTGAGTAACCGATCTTGGCGGTCACGATGTGTTATGAGAACAAACGCGGTCGCCAATGTTGCATGCCCACATAAATCTACTTCGACTTTGGGTGTAAACCAACGTAGATGATTTTCTACCAGAAAAGCATTTATTCAGTCACTCTTAATCATTAACAGTCATTCATAGTCATGATTTTTAATTTAATTAATTGATTTTTAATTATTATTTTTTATTATTTTGTTTGTGGCAATCATTAATAGTCACAGGTATTCACTTAGTGTCATAAGGAATGTGTACATTAAAGTGTACATGAACTACATTAAAAGCTGTGTTATTTTTTGAGGAAAGTGATATGGCAATTACTGATTCATGGCTCCGTTCCACCAATGGTAAACTTCAAGAAAAAATGGTTACCAAATCAGATAGGGATGGGTTATCTGTTCGTGTCACACCTAAAGGGAAAATTATCTTCCAGTTTAGGTATCGCTGGAACAGCAAGGGGGATCGGATTGACATTGGAACCTACCCAGCAACCAGTCTTAAAGATGCTCGTGACTCCGTAATTTTTTATCGCGGGGAATTAGAGCAACACCGCAATCCCAAGATAGTTAAACGTGTTCGTAAAGAGTCCGCTTTGAGTGCGGTCACTGTGGAAGTACTCATCAGGGAGTGGTGGAAAACGACAATGCAAGGAGCGAAGGTGGACGCTGATTCCATTTTACGCTCTTTCGAACTTCATGTTTTTCCTAGTCTTGGCAGGTTACCCCATGATGAGGTCACGCTCCATGTTTGGCTTTCTCTGATTGAAGCTGTTGCCAAACAAGCGCCATCAATTGGCACTCGTATATTGGCATACTCTAAGAAGGCACATAGGTGGGCTGTTCGGCGAGGAATGACTAAGCTCACCCCATTATCTGATATAGAAAAAAGTGATATAAAGGGCAAGAATCAGAATATTGATATTGATACCGAAACAGGTGAGAGAGTTCTTGATAGGGAGGAATTAGAGGTTTTATTTCAGCTTATTGATGCCCCTGAGTATAACCCACGCAATGCGCTAATAATAAAACTGTGTCTGCTATTCGGATGTCGTATTGGTGAGTTATTTAAAGCTAAAGTCAGTGATTTTGACTATGAGAAGAATATTTGGATTATTCCCCCAAAAAATCACAAGACAGGCAGAAGATCTAAAAAGCCCATTATTAGACCTATTATTCCAGCAGCTTATGATTTGATTGAATGGGCGAAGAAGTTAAATCATGGGAGTGAATATCTATTTACTACATTCAATGGCAGGGCATTCAAACGTGGGGCGCATGATGGAATAATTAAGAAACTCAATAAAAAAATGACTCTTCATCTACCTAATTGTGAGCACTGGTCAATCCACGACCTACGCCGAACAATGCGTACAGGAATATCTGAACTAACAGCACCTCATGTAGCTGAGATTATGGTGGGACATAAATTGCCGGGAGTATGGCAGGTGTACGATAAGCACACCTACCTGAATGAGCAGAGAGAGGCATACGAACGCTGGTGGGAAAAACTGACTAAAATTGTTTCCCGTCCTCCCAATCAAAAATGTCCTGTCGAAGAAAGTTAAGCTGGTCAGATTTAAACTTGGGCTTTGGGAAGCCTTCTCGTTTCTGCTTCCCATTGCCGCACCATAACCTTATCGTGTGCGGCTTTACTTTGTATCGATCTGCCAGTTCCTCTGTTTTGAAATAGGGATACTCTGCCATCATTTTTCTCCTTTCCGATACCCATTCCATAAAATCATCGTTGCCACCATTGCCGGAGTTGCTATGTCACTCCACGTCGCTTCAAAAATAATGGTGTTCAGTTCCGTACTGAGAATATCCTCCAGATTCCGTGGTCTTGCAGAGTAGGGCACCTCATCGGGCACCCCGTTCATAATGTCGATAACGAGTTCAGCGATTTCCTTTTCTCCCCGTTCTGGCTTCCGGTATCCGGCTTGCCAGACTGCATCGGTGATATCAGATGGATCACCCCAAGCAGAGGTGATTATCTGGGTGAGGTGGAGTGAGTTATTGATCACCGCTGCCTTCTCCCTTCTGCTTAAGTTCATAGCCGGCCATTTGAGCAATATGTATGGCAGAATGAATGGTTTTATCGATCATGTTATCCAGCTCTGTGATAGTTATTCTCATGCTGTTACCGTGCTCTTCACGGAGTAAATGCTTGGTTATTTCCCACAGAGTGGCGGTATCCATTAGGTTTTTACTCATCTTGTTCTCCTCACTCTGTGAATTAGGTCTGCCCTGACATAAAGAGTGTCTGTTGGGTTTATCCAGCCGGAGCACCATGTAATTTCAACTCCGTTATCTGGATACACAGGCTTACCTTCTTCTTCTGGTTCGGGATCGGTCTGTAGCCATATATATTCTGGAGCAGTAGGACATAAAATATGCTCTGGTAATTGCAATTCTGGCTGTTGTTCATCTGCCTTCTTCAACAACCACTCTGTCCACTCTTTCCCATCATCAATGTGACCGGGCAACCCAATTTCATTCTGTGCGTTATCGATGCTGATCATTATTTTTTACCTCGCTCATTACGCCCTTTGTTTGCTGTCTTTATTGGCGTTATCTTCACCTCTGCCACTTTGGGTGCGGGTGGCAGAGGAGGGCAAACGCCCTTGTGAATGTAAAAGTTATGTCTCATGCGGTGGATATGCCGCTTGGTGTGATCCCTGCCGTCATCAATGCGGACCACCGTTCTGACCAGCTCGTCGTTAATGTCCACTTTCTGGCGAGCTTCCTTGGTCATTGAAACATCCCCTTGGCTGCCAGCGTGTCGCCCATGTCATTGATCATGCTTTGCCATATTTCACGCCCGTAGCCTGTCAGGTAGCCATTGGCTGTGCATTTTTCCATCAGGTTAATGGCTATCACTTCCCATGATGGGTAATTCTGCTGTAGCGCTTCCAGTGCATAGCCATCCACCAATTGGCGAATACCTTTTACCCCATCGACAATAGCGACATTGATTTCTGTTTTGCCGACTTGCATCGTGAAGTGATCACCGCCGTTACGGGTTGTTACATCGTGATAGATAGCGGCTGCGTAGGTGTTCGCTAGTGCGTTGAGACGAAAGTTTTTCGTTATCATGTGAGCCTCTTATTAATGAATGACGGGGATAGTGTTAAACTCGCCAGCCTCTACCGCTTTGATTAATTCATCGTGCAAGATAGAAAGCCCCTCGCGCCCTTTCTCAGATAACCGATTGCCGTTCTCTGGCTGCACATTGATAAAATCCATGTACATTCTTACCGCCATGTCCGCGCCTTCTTCGCTACCGAACTGCTCAAACGCGATCCTCTCAACATGGGTTACCAACATCATGCGCTCTGCTAATGGGTATATCGTGATTGCCGCCTTCCCATTAACGTAAATAGCCGCGGTCTCAGTGCCTCCCCTGCCATTATCAACTTCACGAGTGCCGTTTCTGTCTATTTGCTCTTGCACAAATGAGGCTGACACAATCCACCGCCACAACATCAACCGTTGTTCATTGTTTGGCCCATAAAAACCCGCTTTCCAGCCATGAGAGAGAGCCAGTACCAATTCAAAGCCCAGCAATAAATCATCGTCATATTGACCCGCATCCAACGATTTCAGTGCCTCCTCATAACTCATGATTTCACTGTTTGCCGCCTCTGTGATGACAATGACGCCATACTTGCTGTAATCAAATGCGGTTTTAATATGTCGCTTTGTTGCGCTCATGAATATCCCTGCTGGATTGGTGTGATGCTTGCTCATTATTTGCCCTCCGGGGTATAAATTGCCTTGTCGTGGTGGTATTCACCGTTCCATGTTTTCTTCATGGGGAGTTCACCTTTCATATACAGGGCGTACAGGCGGTGACAGCCTCTCTCCAGTAACACAGCGGTGCGGGTGACAAACTCATCTTGCCCGTGGGGCCTTACCTTGTTTTCTTCCTCGGTGAGATAGCGATCCCGTGCGTATGAAGCGACACGCCAGCGTGGTTTTTTCTCCGGATCTTTCCGTTCGTTGTAAAGCCAGTTGCGTTCCATTGCCCACCCCATGATTCTGGCGGTATTCACACCGTTCAGTGACTTACAGAACGCCGGGAGGGTCATGCCCTTGGTGAAGTGTTTTTCCAGACTGTCCACTGTTGTACTCAGGGTTTTGTTTTCACCCTCAAGACGTTCAACATTTTCGGCATAGACAGACAGCATTGAACGTAACTTCGCGGGGTTACTTAACAGCTCGGCTTCTGTGGTGATGGCATCGCGACGCGTGAAGTAGAACTCAGTCAGGTCGTCGAAATAGTTCCATGCCTGATCGGTTTCCAGCATCTTGGAGTGGTTAGCAGCACCGCGTTCTGTCCAGAGGATTAGACTTCTCGTTTTATTGGAAATTTGTAGGTTACTTAAAGTAACTCGCAAATCTTTAAGTTCCTGTCCGGTGACCTTAAAGAAATGCTTTCCCTCAATGAATCTTTCAGTGTTTCTAGAGTAATTGACTTTGATGTTGTTAACATCAACCCCATACCCCGCCGCTAACTGCTCAGTAGTCACAACACGCTGACCGCGATACTCAACGATCTGTAATTCTTTGGCGGATACTGGAACTAACTCATTTTTCTTGCTCATTATTTCGCTTCCTTAAAATCAATCTTCATTCTTTTTGCTAAACGGCGCATAACCCTGTTGAGTCTTACTTCTTTTTCTTTTCGCCATCACCACCCCTCCCGAATAGTGATTCTTGCTTTCCGAACACAGCGCAGATTATTCTTGGTGCATTCCTGTTCTTGCTTGAGGTCTTTGGCTAATGAAAGAGCCTCACCCCATTTTTCAGTAGCCCGGCGAAATAAGCCTTTTAGTTCTAAATCCCGTGCTAATTGCTTTGCTTGTTCATATACCGTCATTATTCACCGCCTGTTTATTCATATGCTTTTTTAATTCAGAGGCTATGCGCTGACATTCTTTTCGGGCTGTTAATTCAGTGCTTCTTAATGCAGTGCTATAGCTATGATGCAATGAATGTCTTTTTTCGTTATGCTCCTGACGATATTCAGCCCATAATTGAGTATTAAGACGGGTGGCTACATTTTTGGCCTTCCCCCAATATTCGGCTGCAAGGTCATACTTTTCTTCTTTCTCGTTCTGGATGGCTGCATTAGCAAAATCTAAATAGGTTTTCTGTGTCATGATATTGGCTCCGTTTTTATTGCAATTCGTTTTAATATTTCCGTCATAAACTCATTACCCTCTTCGGTTAAATTCCCGTGCTTGGTGTAAAAGTTGTTATATGACTCAATAAGTAGTTCTTCTCTTTTGACGGCTACTACATCTTTCTCAAAGAGGCTGATTAACGCTAGAGTTAATATTTCCTCATCTAAATCCAGTCTGTAATTAAAATCGGCTACTTTTACAATTTCAGAGTAAGAGCCGTACTTTCTTTTTAATGCATCCAATTTGACGTGAATAAAAGCCTTTCGCTTTCTGGTTAATAAATCAGTATTTTCCATAATTAATCATCTTCATCACATGAGCACTCAGTCGTGCGTTTAACCAAATCCGCAATTTCATCTGCTAACTCAAGCTTGGATTCTAATGTTGGTAATATCTGTTTCTGAAAAGCCACAGATAAAGAAACAAAATAAACCGAAGGGTTTTTACTATCTACAAGGTTGCTTTTGGTATTCAAGGTCAAAATACCTTCTTCGTTTTTTTCTACTGTAATTTTTATTTCAAATTGTTCTTTCATTTTTTATTTCCTGTTTTCAGAGTAAGAGAATCCCCAGCGATGGCTCTGTAATTAAATTTGTTTTGTTTATTTTATTATTATTCTAATTCGGCTATTTGTATTTCTAACTCAGATATTGTTTCATGTAATGAGTTAATTTTATTCATTGCTTTTGAATACTTTTTCCTTATGATTTTATTTTTTCTTTCTCTTATTTCATCGATTGCATTGACGTGATTTTCATGTTCAGCTTCGATAATAAGAGGTAATACAGAAAGTAGTCGGGATAATCTATCAAGGTCAGTCATTGCATCACTTTCAGAATATTCTTCACTATTAGCCGCTGCGCTAGCTAAATTAGCAATGGATTTTATTCCGGCTGTTATCGAATGAATGACTTCATGGCTCGATGAAGATAAAAACTGTAAATCACTATCGCTCATCTTTTCTAATCGCTCATTATTGACACGGGTATGATAGAAGATATTATTCATGAGTATTCTACCCCTCGGACTCGTGCTATTTGTTGGCCTATATTACACACTGCAATCAATGCAATACTAAGTAATTGTGCACCGGTCAGACTTTTATCCGTATCTATTAATAAAGAAACATATGTTCTTAGGTTTTCTATTTCACTCGCAACGCCTTCCAATTCATCGAATGCCTGATTATCTGACATAATATAATCTTTATTTATATCCCTTAACTGTCGTGCTAAATCAATTGCCTGACGTTGCACACCACGGCACATTAAATAAGTATCCAGTTCAGCTTCATTTTGAGTTGCAGTCACTACGGGAAATATTGAGGCTTCAATTTCTTCTGCAATTTCGACGGCTGTTTCTAATTTACTTAACATATTTCACCCTGAGTTATTATTCTGAGTCATTGTTTAATTCATCAAGATCGCGATTTTGACATATTGATAATCTAAGCACCGTTCTTAACATTGAATGAGTATCAACTCCAACCTCGTTCTCGACTTTTTTTAATAATGGTATTAATAAAGTCTGCATTTCCTCATTAATTTCCAGTGCATTCTGTAAGCAGGATTTGCCACCAACCGATAGTTTATTTTTTTTCATATTATTTCGCCTTATATTCCCCTCAGAATTAATATTGTTTATCTCAGTTACGATTAACTATTTGACCCATCCAGCCAAAGATTACATATGTAGGAGCCAGTAACCTTTTTGCTTCCTCCCTATCACTTGCCTGAGCCTTAATACATTTGGGGCGACGTTGTTTCATATTGGCTCGTTCGATGGTAGCAAAGATAAAAGTTTTCATTATTCTCGTTCCTTGGATATTAAATAAGGTTTCAGTTATTTTGTTCCCGATTTATATCGGCTATGCTGTCGATAATATTGTTTGTAGTGTCTAATGCCATTTCAATCAAATATTCTGTTTCTTTATCTTTTTCCGCAGATAACCAAGTAGATAGATAAGTTTGCAATTGCTCTGCAAATCGTAATGATTTCTGAATATCTGTGCGTGTTTTTTCTTTTTTCATTTGGTTATCTCTTTATGTTTTTTTTTGTTAGAAGATGGCATATAAACCATCCACCATGCGAACAGCCTTGATGACTTAATCTTTTACTTTTCAAGAACAATGAGTAGATTGTCATTGTTGTTTGCTCGGCTTCGTATAGATAATATCAATTGCTTTATTTGTGTCAACAACAAATTTGTGTTTAAAACAAATTTGTTTTAACTTATTGAACTTAAATTATTTTTTAGGCATAAAAAAACCAGCCATCTGCTGGTTCTTTGAAATTAAGTATTTTTTAAACATATCTTCGCATAGCTTGTGCCTGACTGATTAAAATTTTTCCATGAATGCATAGTAAATCAACCTCATCAGAGGAGAGCGACCAAGTTTCATAAGCCTTATTGTCAGAAATAACTTTCAGTTCAAATTTAACCTTTTGAAGGCGCTTTATGAATAAATTACCATTAAAATCAAATAAATACATCCCGTCACCATCAAAGTGTTTTACAGATATATCTATGAAGACTAAATCTCCTGGCTCAATAGTGCCAGACATGGAGTCACCTTGCATATTGACTAAGTTGACAGAGTTTGGGCTTCTATTTCCAAAAATTGATTTTGCGTATTCTGGTGCATATTCTATGGAATGAATAATCGGCACGATCTCGTTAGAGCTTTCTCCTGCACTGGATTTTGTTGCAGCATCCAATACATCGACTCTAAATATCCGATTATTATGAGTTTTTATGACTGAGTTTTCTTTGCCGTTGTTCTCAATGCTTTCAGTGCCACGAGAGAATAACTCTGATACCGGAACTGATAACGCTTCTGCTATCTTGGTCAAGGAGGATTCACTAAACCCCTGCTTGCCCCTTTCTAGACGCGACAGGTTACCCACATCTCCTCCTATAGCTTGTGCTAACTCAAGAATAGTCATTCGCCTAGACTTTCTTAACTCTCTTATTCGCTCTCCGACATTAAATTCGCTCATTTTTTACCCCTTTTAGCTTCGGTTTTGCACATTTAACAATTTATTTGTCTTTCATACAAGGTGTAGTTTACAAATTAAGATTTGCGTGTAATATGTGTATAAAACAAATTATAGAGGGTGATATGGATACTCCATTAAGAAAAATCAGAAAAGAGCAGGGGTTAACTCTTGCTCAGGTAGCAAACGCTGTTGATTGTGACGCAGGGAACCTTAGCCGAATGGAGCGAGGTATTCAAAAACCTGCACTAGATCTAGCAGAAAAGTTAGTGACCTTTTTCGGGCGAAAAATAAGCGAAATACAGATTTTATACCCTGAAAGATTTAGACAGAACAACTATCCAGATGTCATTGAGGCCACTAACGGCGCCGTCCAAGCCCACGAGCTACGCCCCGATCTGCCTAAAGTGTTTCCGCCACCCAAGGAGGCAAGTCATGAATAACTTTCAGTCAGTTGTTGTTTATGCGCTGGCGCTGTTGGTGATCCCGATATGGGGAGCGTGGTTGTTGTTGGGGGTTCTGTGATGGCGGCTTTTCGTGATTTTAGCAACGTAATAATGCCCGAAGTTTATCATCCGGGTGACGCGGAATGGATTCAAAAGATTCTTACCGCGATGAACTCAACCACAAGGGAGTATGCGAGAGATAAATACGCCTACGTCTACAAACTTCGGCGGGATGAAGATCCGGTGCCGCATCGCAGGGATAACACAGGGGCTAGGGCTGCTAACACATGGCTTCGATTGTTCTTCAAGAAAAATTACAGATCGATGAAGGGTTATACAGAAGAGCCGATGGAGGTATCGACAAAGTGACCAGTTTAGTTGTGAGGTTGTACTCCCTAGAAAGTACATCGGTGTATCAGCTTGGTAGTACACAGGGGAAGAGGGGAAAACTTTCTAGGGGGGTTTGGGGGGTGATCTTTGAAAGGGGTGTTAGGGAAGGCACAGCCAAGAGGAAGAACTCAGATCTTAATGTAGATCACTGTAGGGGTTACAAAACGGGACAGGTGGCTAGACGTCCAAATGGGAATAAGAAAAGGGCTTGTCCTCTGGCAGTGGACATTACTCAAGTGAGGGTATCAATGTTAACTAAGAATGGAAGTGTAAGAGGGTGCAAGAAACCGAACAGCGACACTTTGGTAGGTAAGACTGATTCGGCCCTTGCAATCGGTAATACAGATGCGGTTACCGAGACAAAGTATCGCACGGTAACGCAGGAAAATAAACAGGGGGCGAAAGAATGCTAACGATCACCCCTAACTTCGCGCAGGAACGCAGTTTAAGTCTGTTGCGCCAGAACTGGAAACAGCACCGTACCTTCATGGTATACAGCCCAACAGGTTCAGGCAAAACAGGTTTAGCGGCGTTCATCACTGACGGTTACATTTCTCGTGATATGCGTGTGATGTTCTGCGTGCCTTATACGATCCTCGTAGACCAGACTGCCCAGCGCTTTATCGAGTATGGCTTGCCTGAGCGCGAAATCAGTTACGTCTGGCGTGACCATCTCAATTATGACCCAACCCGACTGATTCAGATTGCCTCAGCCGATACCATTATCCGCCGTGAGTTCCCCGGCAATATCGATTTACTGATTATCGACGAGGCGCACTTACGCCGTAAGCGGATGCTGGAAATTATCCGTGACAGTGACTTTCCGGTGATCGGGTTATCGGGCACACCCTTTGCCTCGTTCCTCGGTCACTACTATGAAAAACTGATAAAGCCCACCACGATGAAAGAACTGATTCAGCGTGGGGATTTGAGCAAGTATGAATTCTATGCTCCGATGAAACCGGATTTAAGCAGGGTGAAATCCAATAGCAGCGCGGAATACGGCAGTGATTATAAAGAAAATGAGATTGCTGAAATTATGTGCGGGGCTGATCTGGTGGGGGATATTGTCAGTAACTGGCTGGCGAATGGTAATAACCAGCCAACCATTTGTTTCTGCGTGACGGTCAGCCATGCCAACTTCGTGACCGTGGAGTTTAATCGCGCAGGGATCAATGCCGAAATCATTACAGCTCAGACACCCCATGAAGAACGCCAGATTATGATTCACCGCTTTGAGCAGGGTGCAACAAAAGTCATTGTGAACGTAGGCACCTTGATCGCGGGTTTTGACAGTGATGTGCGTTGCATTATTTACGCCCGACCGACGAAGTCAGAAATCCGCTGGACCCAATGTCTCGGCAGAGGCTTACGTACCGCGCCGGGCAAAGAAACCTGTCTTATCTTCGATCACTCCGGCTCTGTCCACCGCCTTGGCTATCCCGATGATATCGAATATGACGAACTGCCCCGCAAGAATGACGGCATGAAATCCAGTTCCAGTTACCGGGAGCAAGAGAAGCAGGAGAAGTTACCGAAAGAATGTTCCTCCTGCCACTACATGAAGCCAGCGGGTGTCTATGTCTGCCCGAAGTGTGGGTTTAAGCCGCTGGTGGGGGAGGACATTGATGTTGATACCAGCCGCACCATCAAAAAACTCGACAAGAAAGCGCGCGTCTACACACAGGCCGAAAAGCAGAGTTTCTATTCCCAGTTGAAGTGTTACCAGAACCAGCGCGCCTCACAGGGCAAGACTGTCAGTGATGGCTGGGTATCCAACACGTTTAAAGACAAGTTCGGCGTCTGGCCTCGTGGGTTCCATGACACCCCGCAAGAACTGACACCGGAAGTGAATAACTTCATTAAGCACAAGCAAATAGCCTGGGTGAAAAGCCGCAAGAAAGCAGAGCAAAAGCAGCCGTCCAGCCACGAACAGCAGGAAATGCGTCTTGAGGTTGCTCATCAAAAAGTGCGCGATATCCGTGAAAAATTAGGCATTCAGCCACATCAGGGAGACACACCGTGAACAGAATAAAAACGACCGAGGCGGTTATTGGTCGCTGGCCTGAAATCTTCGCCTATTACAAATTACCGCCAGTGACAGGCAGGAAACACTTTAAAGGGATGTGCCCAATCTGTAAGCAAAAGGGAAAATTCCGCATTGATGACCGTGACGGGCGCGGAACATTCATTTGCACCTGCAATGCGGGTGATGGCTGGGCACTACTGAGATTGACGCAGGGTAAAGAATTTAAGGTGCTGGCGGATGAGATTGATCAGCTATTGGGTATCCAGTCAGACAAGCGCAGTGTGGTGAAAGAAGAGAAGAATATCACCACATTCAGGAACCGAGTCACCGCCTGCTATGCCAACTTACCCAGCCTGAAAGGGACACAAGGGGAAGCCTATTTGCGAAGCCGGGGCATTCATGTTCTGCCTGCCGACAACGTGAGGTACTGCCCCGACCAGCCTGTCCGTAATGGGAGACTGCAAGCGCTCTGGGCACTGGTGACCGATGCGAAGGGAACATTATGTTATCTGCACCGTACTTACCTTGACGGGGACAGAAAGGCGGACATCACGCCCCAGAAGAAACTGGATGCGACACAGGAAAATAACTATCGCGACCATGCCCAGTCACCAGCGATCCGCCTGTTCCCGGTCGATTCGACATTGGGGATTGCTGAGGGCATCGAAACCGCGCTTTCCTGCAAACAGATTTACGGGGTCAACACTTGGTCAGTGGTGCACGCGGGGTTTATGGAGCGCTTTCTGGTGCCCAAGGGCGTTACGCATTTAATCATCTTCGCGGATACGGACTGGAGCGCCACAGGCCATGCGGCGGCCATGGCGTGCGCGACTAAAAACCTAAAGGCGAATAACGACTTGGAAAGAGTCAGTGTCCGCTGGAGTGATAACGGGGATTTTAACGACCTGCTCCAGAACGGCGATCAGGCCCGACAGTTGGAATTTATGAAAAAGCAGCGGGAGAACACATAATGATGGACAACACAGCACACAAAACCCTTTTCACTATCCCTGAACCTTGCTACAGCACGGCGCTGGCAACCGTGAAACCATTACCTGTTCAGCGGAAGATCACCGGCAATAAACAGGTGGATGCTTACCTGTGGGTACTGGCAGTCATTAAGACCAATGAACCCGCCCACCTTGAGGCAGCAGAAGCGGCCTTGAAGAAATTGAAAATCACGCCCAAAGAGGCCCAAACGAAATACGCTGATTACCTGATGAAATCGGGTGCCCATGCCTTCCAGATTGCCTTTGGCACCCTGAGCATGGATAACCCACAGGGCTATATTGATCGTGCGAAGGAGCAGATCAGTGAAGCAGCGAAAGTCAGGGGAACCTTTGAGAGCTACGAAGGCGCACTGGAACTGACTGAACCGGAAAAATTAATGCTGGTGGGTGAACTGGCAGAAATCTATGAGGCAGGTTACTACTGGAACGAAAAAGAGCTGGCGGAAGGCTGTATGCGTGGTGATCGTGTTCACGAAACCGAAAAATTACGCAAAGCAACGGCGAAAGGGTTTGCTGAACAGCTTCCCGAACCGCATACCTTGTCTGATGTAGTGCGTGAGTTCCTGTATTGGGACTGGTTATATCAGATGCGCAATGTGGCCGACAAGGAACTTAATCCCGGCGGGTATGGCGATGAACGATATTATGTCTATGACCGGGAAGATTACCTTGAAGAAAAACTAGTCACCCTCCAAGCCGTGAACCGCCAAGAGGCTATCGACGTCTGTAAATGGGTGCTGGAGGAAGAGCGGTTCCATGATCGTGAGCTGACCGACAGGATTATCCTCAATCTGGTGGGGGAGTGTGCGAATGCGTGATATGCGGATAATACTTAATCAGTGGGGCGCATGGGCCAGTGAGGGGAATAGTGACGTTGACTGGGAACCCATTGCCGCAGGGTTTAAAGGTCTGGTTCCCAGCACCAGAAAGACCCGTGCCCAATGTTGTGATGATGATGGAATTGCGATTGATGCCGCCGTTCTGCGGTTGAAGAAGCATAACCCGTATTCCTACCAGTTGATCGTATTGCACTACATTAAGGCCTCACCATTAAGAACAATGGGGACTAAGTTAGGCATTTCCCACAACGAGGTGGCAAAACGGTTACAGGCTGCTGAGGGATTTATTGAAGGGGTACTGGCCGTTTCTGATGTGGTTCTGGAACTGGACAAGTGCGTACAAAAAGAAATCGTTAATAGAGTTGCGTAATTACAAAAGTCGGTATATTGTGATAAGAGTGATAGCAATGTCACACAGCTTATTGAATTATCAGACCTCGCCTCGGCGGGGTTTTTGTTACCTAGGACTCAGACTTAAAAAGATGACAGTCACCCTTGCATCCATTACAGAATAGGTAACTGCCACATTGCATTTAAGCTGATAGATACGCTGTAGATGGGGTAATTTATCCTCTTCTGCCTTTACCTTTTATGAGAATTTCTTTCTCCACCAATCTTCCTATTTCACCATTATTTTTAATGGCTAATAATGTTTGCTCGATCAGCTCATTAATACTAGCGGGTAATTCTTCCGGTATTAAAGATGCCACGTCTTCAAGTTCACAGCCGAGGTCAATGATATTAATCAATTCGTCGGATACTTTAATTTTTTTTAATACGTCGGGGACATAGGGCATGAATATAAACCCTTCTGCTTCATCAATAGAAATCAGTTTCTTATCAAGAGAATGCAACAACCCCAAGACAAAAATGCTAACAAATTTTTCTGCGTGTTTCTTTTCAATACAATAACAAAGTTTCATTAACTTCCCCTTATACTCCACCCATGATGGACTTTCACATCAAATACAAGACCACTTTTGTGTTGAAAGTAATGGATAGACACTCGCTGATTAGAGGCACTATAGCCGTTTTTATAGATTTTATACCATTGCCCGGCTCTTACGGCTCTTAGATCCTGCAAAACTTTTTTATTGTTAACAACATTCCGAGTTGTTCCATCTTGGACTGGCCTAAACCCTTTAGGATATTGCGGTGCATCCTTGATTGATTTGTAAGTATGCTTAATGCTACTTAATTCATTGCCTTGTTTATTCGGAGTTTTTGGGGTTTTTGGGGTTTTTGGAATCTTAATGAGTGAGATTTGATGTATGTTTGTCGCCGTATCTGGCGCTTGAAAGCTGTGTCCCGAAAAGGGAAGTAATACCAATAAAAGGCTAAATAAAACCTTTGCAAGTCGTTTCATAATGTTAAATATCCTCAATATAAGTCAGTCGGTTTTAGGTATTCTCACAACAGAATTAGAATGACTCTGGTGTAATATGAAGCATTATATAGATACCCAACTAAACGGAATTAAAACCAGAACTGATTTATTTCGGATAAAACATGAATAAAAGATAAATGAAGTTGATTATTAAAAATTTATATGGTGAGTGAAATCTTTTAATTTACAATCCAACTACCGAAAAATCCTAGGTAGTTCAAAATCCCGTTTGATCACGGATAACGCCATTTGATAACGGATAGTGTTATTTGATCACGGATAACCAATTCAAGGCTGCGCATGGCGTGGCCTTTTTTTTGCTCAGTTGTCAATAAATGGAATGCCCCTGATGACCATTGAACAAATCACCCTGAACGACCCTGAATCCAAGAGCGCGGATATCACCCAAGAAAATGTCGAACAACTTAAGCAACTTTTCCCTGAGGTATTTTTGGAAGGAAAAATCGACTTTGACGCTTTAAAAGCCGTGCTGGGTGAAGTCGTTGATGATTCAGATGAGCGCTATAACTTCACTTGGCAGGGTAAAACCCGCGCACGTCAAATTGCCCAGACGCCATCAACAGGCACACTACGTCCATGCAAGGAAGAGAGTGTTAACTGGGATACGACGGAAAACCTGTTTATTGAAGGCGATAATCTTGAAGTGCTTAAGTTG
>NZ_JAQRFN010000059.1 GCF_028598555.1 Xenorhabdus anantnagensis | reverse complement strand
CCCAATTGCGCAAATATATCCAGTGGCGCTGTTAATTTATTCAGTGCCTGAACACCCAACTGCACAAATGCATCCAATGTGGATTTTAATTTATCCAGCGCCTGAATACCTAATTGTGCAAAGAAATTCAGACTGGCTTTTAATTCTTCAAAAGCTTTAAGTCCTAACTGCACAAATACATCCAGACTGGCTTTTAATTTATCCAGTGCCTGAATTCCCAATTGCGCAAAAAAATTGAGACTGGCTTTTAATTCTTCAAAAGCTTTAAGACCCAACTGTGCAAACACCTCTAAAGGTGATATTAATTTGTTTAGAGCTTGAATACCCAACTGTACAAATGCATCCAATGTGGATTTTAATTTATCCAGCGCCTGAACGCCTAATTGTGCAAAGAAATTCAGACTGGCTTTTAACGCTTCAAAAGCTTTAAGCCCTAACTGCACAAATATATCCAGACTGGATTTTAATTTATCCAGCGCCTGAACGCCTAATTGTGCAAAGAAATTCAGACTGGCTTTTAATTCTTCAAAAGCTTTAAGCCCTAACTGTACAAATACATCCAGACTGGACTTTAATTTATCCAGCGCCTGAATGCCTAATTGCGCAAAAAAATTGAGACTGGCTTTTAATTCTTCAAAAGCTTTAAGTCCTAATTGTAAAAATGCATCCAAACTGGACTTTAGTTTATCCAGTGCCTGAATCCCAAGCTGGGCAAAGAAATTCAGACTGGCTTTTAACGCTTCAAAAGCTTTAAGTCCTAATTGTGCAAACACATCCAGGCTGGACTTAAGCATTTCCAGAGCCTTACGCCCCAGTTCCGCAAATTTATCCAAGCTAACTCTTAGATTAACAAAAATCTGAATTCCAAACTGCGCAAAAATATTCAGACTGGCTTTTAACTCTACAAAAGCCCGAAGCCCCAATTGCATAAAAAAGTTCAGGCCGGCTTTTAACTCTACAAAAGCCCGAATGCCCAGTTGGACAAAAAAGTTCAGGCTGGCTCTTAACTCAGCAAAAGCCTGAACTCCCAACTGGATAAAAAAGTTCAGGCTAGCTCTTAGCTCTACAAAAGCCCGAACGCCCAGCTGCACAAAAAAGTTCAGACTGGCTCTTAACTCAACAAAAGCCTGAATTCCCAACTGGATAAAAAAGTTCAGGCTAGTTCTTAGCTCTACAAAAGCCCGAACGCCCAGCTGAACAAAAAAGTTCAGACTGGCTCTTAACTCAGCAAAAGCCTGAATTCCCAACAGTGCAAATATATTCAAACTGACTCTTAAAGAGTCAAATATTTTTATGCCAATATTGCCGAAAATTTGTATATGACCAACCAGAGTTTGAAATACTACTTTTACTGAATTAGTCGTTAATTTCAAAACTGCATTAATTTTCGTTAGAATGCCAAATAAAATTGTTATCTTTGGATTAATATTAATAACCAACTTATCTAACAATGTAAAATTGTTAGACATATTCCCAGTGACACCAAGATTAAATTCGTTTTTTTTACTGGATGAATTTTCCTGTTTAATAATCTGGGTAGTTTGAACAATATTGGCTGATTGACTGGCGGCACTAACCTGCATCATTTTTGAGGAATTTTGCCGCGTAGATAAAGATTGTTTAATTGTTTGATTATAGGCTTTAAGGTCGGCACGCATACGCGCAGTTTCCTGCGCATAACCTACAAGGGGTTTTAATCCTTCAACAGTCTTATTAAGTTTCTTAAACTGGCTATAAATTTTATCTACTGAACCTACCAGTTTTTTCTGATGCTGTTGAAAAGATTTAAAGGAACTGGTCAGCTTTCCAACGGTACTCAATACCTTGTTAAGCTGTGACTGTATATTACTCATTTTCTGCACCACTTCTTAAAATGGCCCGATGTCGCCAGTCCAATAATTCCGGTAGTGACATTTCATCTGTCACTGCCGGTGACCAGTGAAAAACGGTGGCAATATCTGCCACCAATTCATCAACGGTTAATCGTTCTGGGAATCGGACTTGACCGACTTCGGCAACAAAAAATTGACCACCTCCACACTGAGATTAATCAGATCACCAGGTGACATCATTATCAGGTCATTTTTGGTCAATGCAGGGGTGGTAACACGCGGCAGGACAAGCAGCATAGAATCCACATCCATTTCCAGCAGTGCCTGTAAACGTGCACCGCGCAACGCGCCACTGTTAGGTTTGCGTACCATCACTTCCGTGATTTCGCCGTTGCCTCGTGCCAGTGGGGCTTCCAGTTCGATGGTGCGCAGATCGTCATTTTGAGTATTCAGTGTTTCTGTCATGGTTCAACCTTGTTTATCCGATTTGAAACCTGTCTCAACAGAGACGAAGAGACAGGAAATAAGTTTTAAAAATGCTAATTGCTAAAAAGAAGCGATTAAAAAAGACCGATTGCGCGGCGATGCTGTTCCAGACGATCTTCTCCACCCACTTTCTCAACCATGTTAATGGTGTCGATTTCAATCAGTTCTTCGCCATCCCATGTCAATTTGAAATAAGTGTTTTTGGCGGTGATTTTGGTCTGGGTGTTATCACCTTGTTTATACGTGCCGTGATCGAACTCTTGGAAGCGACCACGCATCACAACTTCAACTGCAACCACGTCACCAGTATCTTCGCGCTCAAAAGAGCCAGCAAAGCGCAGCATGACACCATCGGCTTTCGCGATGCCCCACTGTTTGTACAGTTGAGCTTCAATGCCACCCAGAGTGAATTCAGCATCCAGTGCGCCTTCATCCAGACCCAAATCAACCATTGCACTGCCGTTCATGCCAGCACCACGATAGGCTTCCAGCTTGCGGCTTAACTTAGGAAGAGTCAGTTCTTCCACGATCCCCTGATAGTTGTTGCCATCATTGAACAAGTTCAGGTATTTAAGTTTGCGAGGTAATGCCATCAGTTAGCCCCTTATTTATTGATACTTTTCGCGAAATCCATCAGGTAACTATCTGTAATACGCTGGCGCAACATCATGTTTTCCAGTGGCGGTACAGGTGTATAGTCATAATCGATGGTCAGTTTGCCGGTTTTCAGGGTGTCTTTATCGTTGATTTTATCGTCATACCAGCAACGACCATCAATGATGTAGCCACCGGCTTTCAGCTCACGGAACTTGGCATTGATACCTTCGATAATGTCGCGCACCAGTGATGGAGTCAGCGGTTTATCTATTGCCCACATATGCGCGTCAGCCATGGTGTCAGCCAGAACCTGAGCGGTACGGGTGTAGCTTTCGAACTGGAATAGTGGATCATCAGCACAAGTGCGGGAACCCCAGAAACGGAAGCCGTTTTTGCGGATCAGCGTGGTGATTCCTGCTTTGTTCAGCAGATCGGCGTCAGTTGCGGTATCTTGCAGATCCCAGAAAACATCAGCAGACAGGCCAGTCACGCCGTTAACACCAACGTTGGACAGGGTTTTATGCCAGCCGGTTTCCTGATCGATCTTGGCGCGCAAGCCCAGAGCACGAGCGGTCGCATACGCGATAGCTTCGCTATTGGTGACGGTATCCCAGCTCAAGAAATCTGGCCAAATCAGCATCAGCTCACGCTGATTGAAGTTGTCGCGATACTTGATCACTTCAGAGATATTTTTGCAGCCATAAGCGCTGACATAAGCCATTGCTTTCAGTTTCTGGGCAACGCTGGCCAGTTCAACAGCAACAGCTTTTGAATCCAGACCTGGAATCCCCAAAATACGAGGCTTAACACCGAGCTGGCTTTGCGCCGCCAACAGTGCCTGCATACCGGTTTTCTTACCTGCATCAGTGACACCACCGATGATATTAGAAATGGTTGCTTCTTCAGACTCTCCCTCGGCAACACGTACAACCACAGTGACAGGCAGAGCCTGAGCTGCGATTGCTTTCAGTGATGCGGATAAAGTCCCTTTATTCCCAGCCTTACCACTGGCGCTCATAACGTCAGTAAGCAGAACTGGGGTGTTTAATGGAAATGTTTTTTCGTCTGCATCAGGGGCAGTACAAACCATACCTACGATAGCAGTGCTAACGGTAGTGATGGTACGCGTACCTTCATTGATTTCCTGAACACGGACTCCGTGATGATAATCTTGTGCCATATTAGCGTTCTCCTGTTAAGGTGTGCTGATATATTGGCGGATTAGGCGGGGGAAATCATTCGATTGGGGATGTGTGGGGGAAGGTACAAATTCGATTTGATATTTTATTTAATAATCAAACTAATAGGTTGTATTTTTATTTGTTTTTAAATGGGTAGTGAAGTTGAGTATTTTGATGGGAGAAGTCTTTGACTGGTTGAGTAACTGCCTTGTTTTCCGCTTGTAAATTAGTTCAAAATTTATTCTTTTTCGTGTTGTTCGAAGTAATTCGACGTTTTGGTTGTTTTTTGATGGGATAAATAGGAGTATTTTTTCCATTGTTTTGTTGTTTTTCTAAATTATGGAAAAGATCTTAGCTCGAATCGTAATAATCCAGTGATTG
>NZ_JAQRFN010000058.1 GCF_028598555.1 Xenorhabdus anantnagensis | reverse complement strand
TCGCCCAACTGTGCAGCCACTACAGCACGGCATATGGCTATTTGTGGTGTGTCGCCTGTTTGCATTTTAAAAATAGAAAAATCATCTACTGTCAATGCCCTAACAGATGCCACCCAGTGATTATCTTTGCGACCCATATAGGTCACATCATCTAGATATTTATCAATCAACTCCCCACACTGCGCCCAATCGGTTGAGGGTTTAAATGAATAATACCGGCTGTTTTTATCTACAAAATATCCGCTGGGTAATTCCAGAAAACGACCGTCACTAATCCTTGCTCCGAGAGCCAAACACACAGCCCAGTCCAACGCCCGGCCTGTCAGCTCACTCGTTTTGATTTTCATGTCAACTCCTTTATTTGCTTGGGTTTCCCTGAATTGCCAAATACTACGACTCTATTTGGCTTTATTAATTTCATACCTTGAATGATGAACAGGTTCCCATATTTCCATTCTATTTTGTGCATTTTTCTAACTACATTTGGGATCCTAAAATGTTTTTTTGCTTTTCTATGTGATGCTTTGTAATGCTCAAATAACATTCTTGATTGAGCATCTTTTGTTGCTGCATTGAATTTTCTCTTACTTATTGCGGCAGACTGCTCTCTCCATTTTCTTTCTAACTGTTTAAATGTTGATCTTTTCATCTCAAAAGTCCTTATGGTGGGGTTTATTAGGTCTGTCTTCGTTTCGCTTGGCTCTGCGCTCTCCTTCCACTTGATCGAGAGGAAAGAGACAAAGACCTTTTTGTTCAATGTAGGTGGTTCCCGCTTTGCCATGACGGTTGAGGCGTAGAATTAACTCAGTCAGTGTTTGATCTGATTTCTCGTGATAGACCGAATCACGATAGACCCCCATCCAGTAATCACAATCTTGCTCTATCTGACCTGTATCGCGACTATCGGATGGCATCGGACGTTTGTTGCCCCGCTCTTCAATGTTTCGGTTAAGCTGCGTCAGCAGAACAACCACGGTATCGAGTTCTTTCGCCAGTATCTTGAGTCCCTTTGTGATATTGCCGTAGGCAATGTCATTACGCTCCGCTTTTTCAGTCTTCATCAGGGTCAAATAATCAACACCGATAAAACCAATCTTGCCGACCCTGCGCTTGATTTTGCGACACTGAGATTGGATATGAGCGAATGTCATTGCCGGAGTATCATCAACCCAGACATTGGGTGTGTCTCTCAGCTCTCCTATTGCCCGACAAAGCAGATCCCATTCGTAATCGTCATCAGTTCCGCCATATAGCGTGTCTGTATTAACTCCTGATTTCTGGCTAACCATGCGCTCGAACAGTTGTTCGTCGGTCATTTCCATGCTGAACAACAATACCGATTGACCATTCGCAGCGACATTCTTCGCCATCTCGGTTAATACCGTGGTTTTCCCCATCTTCGGACGTGCACCAATAACAAACAGCGAACCATTGACAATGTATTTTGGGGCCAGCATGTCATCAAAATCGGGGAATCCGGTCTTAAGTCCTCTGTGTTCAGGATTGTTAAAACGCTCTTCCAGTTTTTCGAAGAAGCGATCAGCAATCTCGCTAATAGGCTTAAGCCCTGTTTTCTTGCCTGTAACACCATTCTCCGCTGCCTCACCCATCAACCGTTGAGCCATGTCCATTTTCTCGGCAAATGTCAGTGTACTGGGCGTCATCAGTAACCGATGGATCTCGTTGGTTTTCTCAATGGCGTAACGCTCGGCGGCAGTCTCCTTGATTTTCTTGGCATAGGCCACGATGTTAGCCGTGCTGGGTGTGTTCTTGGCAACCTCAGCCAGATATGAAAACCCACCTGCCTGATCTGACTTACCGACACGTTTCAGGCTGTCATCCACGGTAATAATATCTATCGCGTGATGCTGGTTGTTTAACACCCTAATCTCGGTGTAGATCAGTTTATGATGCTGGCCGTAGAATGAGTCAGGAGAGAGCATTGATAATACGTACTGAGAGTTTTCGCTCTGGGGGTCCAGCAGTAATGCACCAATAACGCTTTGTTCTGCCTCGATACTGTGAGGTACTTGGTTAATGTTGACGGTCATTCGCTCTGTCCTCTTTGACGGATACGTAACATTGGTCGGTGATGATGTAATCCAAATTTTTGGCTCTCCAGTAGCCGCCTTTGCCGTTTGGTCTGTCTTCCATCATCCAGCGGCAGTGTTCGGCTATGTAACCCAAATATCCCCGCCAATTTTCCAGAGTGAACGGCTTCTGGTGTTTGGTCTGGTACTCCTTGTTAGTTCGTTGCCAGAATGTCCGCATCTTGGATTTTCGTCCGTCTCGCAGGACAGTCACCCGAGCCATTTCAGGCAGGATTTCGTGATAGGCATCAATCATGGCTTGGTAGGGAACTGATTCTTTTTTGGATTGAGATTTCTTGACTGGCTGTGGCGGGTTGTTTTCGTCAGAAAACTCACCAACATCGTTAGATGTTATATATTCTTGTTCTAATACTTTCTTACTCTGTTTGACCTGCTTTGTTACCAACTTTGTTACCCGACCCCCAACGGAAGCAGCGTCATTACTGGGTTTGTTTGTTACCTGATTAGTTACCTCGTTTGTTACCTCAAAATCACCCTGATAATCGGTATAATTTGTGATCGTTATCACGGTTCCGTGACGGTTGCCACTGAACGTTAACATTCCCTCTGTAGAGAAAAATTCGAGCATATCCCTGACCTGTTTAGGTGTCTTCTCATTCCCTTTAGCATCCTGCAATTTTCTGGCTAATAACGATATTTTTGTTACTAATTGTCCAGTATTCAGATCCCAATCCACACCACCAAATTCAATGCGTTTAGGCTTGTATTGAGCCATTCCCAGCAACCTGACCCATAATGCTAATTTGGCGGTATCCTCAGCCCATCCGCTGGACAGAAGACTCCTGAACAGTGCAAAGTGCCCCTGTTTTTGGTTTTCCATCCGTGCGCTCCTTGAAGACGCTCGCGCTCCAAAATCAGCGTATGCTACGTTACCCATGACGTTTCCCTCCGGTCAGTTCCTCGCGGTGCTCCAGCCGTAATTTTGCATCCTCCAGAGCATCGCGCAGTTTTTTCGCACCATCCTCAGTGACCGAACGGGCAACCTGATCACGCACATTATTTTTATGCACGCCGCTGTGATTAAATTTTGTTTTCATGTATAATTACCTCGTGAAATGTTGTTCGGGAACCGCTAAATTCCCATCTCAAGTTGCATTTCAGAAGCCTCGTCGGTAGCCGCCTTCGAGGTTTTTCTTTTTGGGTATCTGAGGTTATCTAGCAATGACAGTAACTTGCTGGCCTCAACTCCAGTCAACACGATATTCGCCTCACATCCCGGTGCTGCGACACTTCCCTCCGGCAAGCCCAAATTCACAATCATCAAACTGGCTAATTTGGCTATCCGGTTTTTATCGCGGCTGAGTTTGGATGGATGAATACCCATTTCCCGCGCCAGATTATTGTTTCCAAACTCCAGAACTGATTTGAGAAAATAACTCTCCAGATATTGAGCACTACACGTAATACGAGTATTTTTGACAGTTTTTGCAACTTCCATTTGGTAAAATTCCTAACGTTAAATTTGGTTAACATGTTTAATGTTCGTTTAACTAAACGAATAGATAATCAGCTATCCTGAGATAGATGATGGTGAGTTGCCCTAACGCATATTCAGGGCGGTGTTGCTACCTAGGATGTTAAAGAGCGGGATTTACTACACTGCTTTGCTATATAAGCTCGGTTTGTATTTCAATTTACCATTAGTGATCCGGTTTAATTTGAGAGCAGCGCGTTCAGGGATAACTTCTTTCCATTGAGAAACTGCCGCGTCGGATACGTTCAGCTTCTCAGCGATAACTCTCTGACTACCAAAAAACTTGACTGCTTCGTCTTTGAACATATTTACAACCTCCATTTAAGATGACTTTAATTATTCAACTAAAGGAATCTTAAGTCAAGAGGATTTAAGATTGCTTAACTATGAAAACGACTATTGGCGAGCGTATTAGATTACGCAGAAAAGAGCTTAAGCTCACCCAAAGAGAACTTGGTAAACTTGTCGGAGTTTCGCATGTAGCTGTTTCTCAATGGGAAAAAGAAGATACAGAGCCAAAAGGAGATAACCTATTAGCTCTGGCATCTGCTTTAGGGTGTTCAGCCGAATATATTCTTAAAGGTGCCGTTGATGATAATTCAAACGTTTCATTCCTTAGATTCAATAGGGCAAGGGGGGAATATCCGCTAATTAGTTGGGTTTGTGCTGGAAATTGGAGTGAAGCGGTGGAGCCTTACCATAGAAGATCTATTGATGACTGGTATGAAACTACCGTCAGTTGTTCTGGTGATTCCTTTTGGCTAGAAGTAAAGGGGGATTCAATGACATCGCCGTCCGGGCTAAGCATCCCGGAAGGAATGATGATTTTAGTAGATCCTGAAATAGTGCCAATTAATGGCAAGTTGGTTGTCGCTAAACTAGAGAGTGAGAACGAAGCGACGTTTAAACAGTACATTATTGATGCTGGAAATCATTACCTTAAACCCCTCAACCCGCAATACAGAATGATATCAATCAATGGGAATTGTAAAATAATTGGTGTTGTTGTGGATGCAAAAATCGCAAGACTGCCATAATCCATATCAAAACCCTTTACGGAGGGTTTTACCTACCTGTTACCTACATCTATCTTAGATTATTCCCCATTCTAGCTCGTATTATTCAAGGTCTCTTTATCTAAATTTAAGTTTATTTAACTTCCGCTATTGACTTCCTTGTTAAGTTATCTTAAATTTAACCACATCGAACAGGCAGGATGCCCACGAAGTAGCCGCTACAGGCATATGAAGATGTAGATGATTCGATAAATAGAATTAACGTAGCACTAGGTTTAGCAGTA
>NZ_JAQRFN010000057.1 GCF_028598555.1 Xenorhabdus anantnagensis | reverse complement strand
GGTGATTTATCTTTGGCTGTGTGCCTTGGATGATTAAATTAAACATCATGTGAATTTATAAGTCAACAATATGTTGATTTATTTTTCATTAAAATATTCAGTTAGTTTATTTTTATTTGATTTATAAGAGGATTTTTTTTGATTAGTGTTTATTATTGTGATTTATGTGGCATTTTCTTAAGAAGGGAATAAAAAAACCCCATCATAGTGGGGTTTGATGTGAATAAATCATGATGTGATTAATAATGCAGTACTGCGTGCCAAAACAGTTTACCAATGATGATTACGTTATCTTCGTTCGCCATCTCATCCTCGTATTCGTCACGATTATAGCTGCGTATAAGCAATTTTCCGCCCGGTTTTCTATATAGGCATTTTATCCGTTTTAGTCCTTCCTGCTCGATGGCGTAAATCTTTCCATCACAAATAGTCTTATTAGCTATATCAATGGCTACAGCCGCTCCATTTGGTATAACAGGCTCCATGCTATCTCCTTTTGCAGGGAAACATAGAATTGTTGATCCATCTGTCGGAGCACCGATTCTCCGTAACGTCGCTTTAGAAAACCTCAACTTAAAGCCGTTGTAGTCCACGTCAATGCATCTACCATTGCCACATGCGAATTCAATATCTTTCAAAAACGGCACCTCCACTTCATCATCATCTAATGGAGTGTTGCCATCCCATGAGGTAACTGAGTTCCATTCATTTTTTGGAGGAATATCAGATTTAGCTCTGTTCTGTTTTAACACATTTCCCAGCTTTGGTTCACCAACTGCATTTAGTAACCAGTCCAGTGAGTATCCGAATTGTTCACTGATACTCTGTGCTGCTTCTCTACTTATAGAGTCTCTGCGCAACCAGTTATTTACTGTTTGAGCACTGACATTTAGCGATTCCGCCAGTTGTTTTTGTTTTAAATTTTCTCGGCTCAGAATAATTTTCAGTCTATCTTTCAAAGTCATAAATCCCCCGAGCCTAAAATATAAACATTATGTGAATTTTTTCAATCATCTATGTGTTGATTTTTACTCGTGTTGAGATTAACATTATGTTTACTTTATACACATGGAGTTACTCATATGGATTTTTCGCAAACACCATTACAGATAGCAGTGAATGCTGTCGGTGGTAAACAAAAAACATTAGCTAAATTAGTCGGACTGACGCCGCAAGCGATCAGTAATTTAAAAAAACGAGGCGGTAGTTTACCAAAAACAAAAATTGCCGAATTCCGCAAGGCCACAGGATTGCCACTAGCAATCCTTTACCCAGAAATAGCGTAATAGTTACCGCTCTTTAACATCCTAGGTAGCAACACCGCCCTGAATACGTGTTAGGGCAACTCACCATCATCTATTCAGGATAGACGATATCTATCGTTTATTTATTAAACAAAACTTAACTATAGGAACTGTAGCAGATGGAAGTCGCAAAAGTTGTCAAAAATACTCGCAATACGCGTAAAGCTCAGATGCTTGAAAGTCATTTCCACAAGAAAGTATTTGAGTTTGGAAATAATGGTCTGGCAAGTGAAATGGGGATTCATCCATCCGTATTAAGCCGCGATAAAAACCGGATAGCGAAATTAGCCAGTAGATTGATCGTGGAGCTGGGCTTGCCTGAATGGGCGCTTGAGTTATCTGAATCTGATAACAAACCCGTCGTAGTCATCGAGGGTGAACACGCTGAACGATTGATTCAGGCTCTGGAACGGAAAGGCAAGGTAAAAAGAAAAACCTCGAAGGCGGCAACCAACGAGGCTTCTGAAATGCAACTTGAGATGTCGATTTAACGACTGAGAGGAAATACAAGTCCCTCTCAAAACAACATTTCACGAGGTAATTATACATGAAAACAAAATTTAATCACAGCGGCGTGCATAAAACTTTGGTGAAAGACCCAACCAAGGAATAAAAAAATGAGCATGATTTTAATGGCTAAAGCCATGCAAATGAAGGTCGGTAATCCGGCACGGAAATTGGTATTACTTAAACTGGCAGATAATGCCAATGATAAAGGTGAGTGCTTTCCCTCTTACCGGCATATCGCTGATCAGTGTGAAATAAGTCGTAGGAGTGTCATTAGTCACATTGATGATTTATGTAAACAAGGTCTGGTGAAAAAAGTTTACCGGACGGGTGAAAAAGGCAATTCATCGAATATTTATATCTTAGATTTAGATGGTGCAAAAATTTCACCCCCTAGTGAAAATTCTGCACTAGAGGTAGTGAAACTACTGCACCACCCTAGTGAAACTGCTGCACCACCCCCTAGTGAAAATTCTGCACCCAGAACCAGTCACTCTTTTGAACCAGTCAATGAACCTATAAAAACAATAGCGAAAGTCGCTAACGCTCCTCGTGTGGAAAGTAAAAATAAACATGCGTTCAGAGGGGAAGTTATAAAACTCAACCAAAAGGACTATGACAACTGGAAAAAGATTTTCCCTCACATCGATCTGGATACTCAGCTGCAACGGCTGGATATCGAGTTTCAGGCTGAACAACCTAAAAATTGGTTTGTTACTACCAGTCAGAAACTGAATTACCAGAACTCACAGGCAGGCAACAAGGTTAAACCTGTCAAGCGGTCTGGCAAATTCTCAGATCGCAATTACGGACAATCAGATATACCCAACTGGGCGGAGGTTTAGATGAATTACCAGACTGAACTCGAATCCCTCAACGGCAAACTGGAGAGAGCCATACAGGGATTCGAGTCGATTGACGGCGCTGTTGCTAATACATCCATGAAACAATGTGAGACACATGGTGAATTTGAATGTCACATCAGATACATGGAAAAAATGCCAACTATCAAAACGAGCACCGAATGCCCTCATTGCCTAAATGAGCGCATAGCTGAAATGGAAACCAAAATAGCCAGATACAATGAATGGGTATCTGCTGAAACACTCAGAAACCTCATGATTGAATTTGATGTTCCCAAACGATTTGAAGGGGTGAGTTTGGATAACTACGAACCCGTCACTCATGAAGCGGAACGTTGCCTGAAAGTTTGCAAGGCCTACGCGAAAAAATGGCCGGACAGACTGAAACAAGGGGGCGGGTTGGTGATGTGTGGTTTGCCGGGAACGGGGAAAAATCATCTGGCGATTGCCATTGGAAAGCATGTTATTCAGAAGCATCAATCATCGGTCAAATTCACGTCGGCAATCAAAATAGCGCGTGACTTCAAATCAACATGGTCTAAGAGTTCCGAGCAGACTGAATCAGAAGTCATTAATCGCTATTCAGCACCAGACCTATTAATCATTGATGAGATAGGTGTTCAATTTGGCAGTGACGCAGAAAAAATAATCCTCTTTGAAATTATCAATAACCGCTATGAATCCATGAAGCCAACCATCCTGCTCAGTAATTTACCCAAAGATGAGTTATCAGAGTTTATCGGTGAACGTGTACTGGATCGCATGAATGATGGTGGCGGGTGTACATTGGCGTTTACGTGGGAGAGCTATCGATCACGTCAGCGAACGGCTTAACCCCTCTCTCTGTACGAAAAATAAAACAATTCAATAAGTTATAAGGAAAATAATCATGCAATTTAAAAATGCGATGGTCTATCGTATGACTCGTGACATCCAAATTTCAGCGGAAACACTGGAAAATCAACTCGCAGCGTTGGCATTCACCCCCTGCGCCAGCCAAGACATGATGAGAGTTGGCTGGGTTTCTCCAATGGGTTCTCATGGAGAAGCGCTCACTCATGCGGCAGGTAATCAGATCCTGATTTGTATGCAGCGCGAAGAGAAAATATTGCCTTCGTCGGTCATCAAAAAAGAGTTATGGAGCAAGATTGAAAAACTGGAAGGTGAGCAGCATCGGAAACTGAAAAAGACCGAGAAAGATTCCCTGAAAGATGAGGTCATCCACACCCTGTTACCCCGGGCATTCAGCAAAGAATCACAGACCTACCTCTGGATTGATAACGACAATCAGCGAATTGTTGTTGATGCCAACAGTGCAAAACGTGCCGAGGATGCTCTGGCACTCCTGCGGAAAACGTTAGGCTCACTGCCTGTCACACCGATGATGTTCGCTAGTCCTATCGAATTAACGTTGACTGATTGGGTGAGTAAAAACGAGTTACCCAAAGAATTTATGTTGCAGGACGAAGCCGAGCTGAAAGCGATTCTGGAAGAAGGCGGCGTTATCCGCTGTAAGAATCAGGACTTAATCACCGATGAAATTGCCATTCACATTGAATCTGGCAAGTACGTCACCAAACTGGCGCTGGAATGGGAAGAGCGTATTCAGTTTACATTGTCTGATGATTTTACCATCAAGAAAATCAAGTTCAGCGACGCATTGCGCGAACAGAATGACGATATTGATCGTGAAGATTTTGCTCAGCGATTCGATGCTGACTTTGTGCTGTTCTCCGGTGAGCTGTCGCGGATGTTCGACAGTTTGGTTGATGCGCTCGGCGGCGAAGCGCAATAACCCCAAACCCACCATAAGGACTCTTGAGATGATAGATGAAAAAGTTGTCTGCTATAAGTGCTTGAATGTTTATAACAAGTATCTCAAGGCTTGCCCTCGGTGTGGTAAGTCGGTGTATTTCAGTTGAGGATTAGGTGAAATGAAAATCAAAACAAGTGAACTGACAGGCCGGGCGTTGGACTGGGCTGTGTGTTTGGCTCTCGGAGCAAGGATTAGTGACGGTCGTTTTCTGGAATTACCCAGCGGATATTTTGTAGATAAAAACAGCCGGTATTATTCATTTAAACCCTCAACCGATTGGGCGCAGTGTGGGCAGTTGATTGAGACGCATCATGTTGAATTGAATTTTAATTCAGTCAGCAAAGAGTGGGCGGCATACATATTTAATTTCGAAGAGCTTGAAAGTGTAATTGAAGACGGCGAGTCTCCCACTATTGCCATCTGCCGCGCTGTGGTCGCTGCACAATTAGGTAA
>NZ_JAQRFN010000056.1 GCF_028598555.1 Xenorhabdus anantnagensis | reverse complement strand
TTATTATATATAAAATTCAAATAGTTATGTGTTTGTGGGGTGCTATAGGGGTGCTGTTCTATTTTTTGTATGAAAAGAACTCAATGCGGTCTTATGTTTTGACGGGTATTTTTCTTGCTTTGTGATCTCTGAATTTCCAATACAGCAGCCTCTCTTTGTCGGTCTATGTATATAGCTAAATCATGCACATGCACAATCCTTGGTGACTTTTGGCTATCATTCAACCTATAAGTCGGAATGCTTAATTTCCCTTCATTTGCTTTCCGTTCCGCTGTAGCCGCACTCATCTTGAGATATTTCTCTGCTATGTCTGATAGTAGAATTTGAGATGTCTCAAACTCAGCCATCAATAGAAATGCTGTCTTCACTATTTCATCTCCTTCTGCAAATTAATTATGTATTGACGTAACCAATTCTTGGCTGTTGATTTCGCTCGTTGATGATCAGTCATGATTAATTGAAAATCGCGGGCGTATTTATCGAGAATTGCAGTCACTGCGCTGTCGTCATATTTGGGCAGGTTATTTAACTCGTTCAGGCATTCCCTCGCCACCTGTCGTCGTCCGTTCTCGAATGATTGGTTATTCATGATGCTCGGTTGACAAATTCTATTTAATTTGTAAAACGGTTGACGCTAAATAGTCAGCCGATATTTTTTCCGTTCTCGAATTTGTTAGTCATTGGTGGTGTAGTGGTTATTGGCTGCTCCGTTGCTAGCTGAGTTATTATATTGCCACGGGGGATCGCACAATATGAGGCCGTATTTCATTTCTCCTTATCCCTCATGTGTAGATAAATAACCATCGCCGCTTTATATGGATTATCGATAGTGCACTCAATATCACCATCATTGGTTGCATATTCAAATATTCCATTTTCAAATATCAGGCTGATTCCGTTCTCGATAATAATTGGCATTGCATGTTCTGGTTTATTACAGGGGTCGAATTTTTCAAATTCATCATTTCCAACTGGTTTAAAAACCACCTCCTCCTTGTCGAATATATTATCTGGTGTAATTCCAATATGTTCTGCTATCCGTTTATTAATTCCGAAATCTGATAATTCACTATCATCCATTTTTCCTATTCTCCCGCTCATAATCCTCCCCACACTCCCGACTACAAAATGCACCGTGTGTCGCTTTCTCAGTCTCACACCACCTACACATCCCGTTGATGCTGGTTAATGCTGATGGCCGGTTCTGGAGGGCATGAGATATATTCAGCTCATTTAATTCATTCGCTGCGTCGATAATATCCATGTTATTTCTCGCTATTTGCTAGGGTGGCGATAGAGGGGGAATATGCTATGCAAATCCCCGGAGGGCGAATTTTCAGTTAAACTATCAGCAACTACTTTGGCAGAATGTTCAGTTATTTCATAACCAATTATTGTGTCAAATTCCTTGGAATAAACTCCCCAAATATACGGCTCCATATTTTCATATTCAGCGAGTTTCGATTGCAGCTTGATAATTCCATCAACTAACGCACATATGGCTGAGCCATTTATGTCAGCTAATTTATGCCAGTCCGCATCATCCTGATGGTACGCATTAATAATAATCTCATAATCAGCGAATTTCTTTGCGGCTTCACAGAGTTTTAATAATTCATCGCAGTTAACTGTAATTTCATTTCCGCTATATGTTTTTGCTACATTAGCGGCTACTTTTAATCTGCTTGCTATATCGTTCACGGTATTATTTTTAAATTCATTTCTCATTATTACCACCTATATATTTAATTTTACCTGTCAATATTCCATCAATTAGTGTGCGCATTTCCCAGCACCAATAGAACGACTCAACATAAACAGATAATTCTCCATAGTCATGTTGTTTGCGTTGAATAAATTTCTCTGCTGCTTCGCGGGTTAAATGTGTATTTACAGTTCTATAATCGCATTTCCAATAAAAAATATATGCGTCATCTAATACAGACTCTATGCATTTATATTTGTCTATATCATATAATTCGTCAAATTCAAACAAACATTCGTTTTGTGCGTAATTAAATATCGCCTGTTTCTGTTCATCGTCTAATATAGCTATTAAATCCTCTGGGAAATAATACGATTCACAATCGTAATATATTCCCGCCTCGTCATCCTCAGAGCCGGTTACCCTAACTCGCTCTCTGACTGTAAATGATGGATACGCCGCGCCGTGCCAATCAACGCCCCGATATTCCAATCGATTAACAAAATCAGCCCATGTTTCACGGGATAATTCGCCACCGTCTGCCAGTGATGTAAAATCAGTCATTATTTAAACTCCCTGCATATATTGGTTGCCCGTTGGCACATCTCGGCACTGAACCAGCCGAAATGACATTTCCTGAAACTAATTCCCAGCCTCCATGCCAGCCATCGATAGGCCTCCGTGCGTTCAAAATTCCCTCTCTTTCGCATCTCCTCAAATTCCTGTTTGCCATTCCGCCTCGCTCTCCGTGTCGGTTCATCAGCCAAATATCCCAGTGGAATATTAGTTTCCGGGTGCATCCCGACACGCGCATCACATGACCAGCAGACATAGAACCACGGCCAGCGGCTGCGAACCTCCCTATACACCTCCGTGTGATGGGCTATCGTGACGTGGTTATGGCAGCATCGGCATTGGGTGGGAATGGGTAGAGGGTCATTGACCCTTTGTGCTGCTCTGGGGTTGGGGTTCCACGGTGTGTACATGCAATCTCCTTAATGCTTCTTTCACGGCATTTAGACGAGAGTCCATAAATTTGTATTTTTGACTACGCATTTTTAGTACGCCATCCAGATATCCGATGATGTATCCGTTATCAGCTTTGAGAATAAAATCAGATAGCGAACCGCCCATCGCTCCCCAATACGCTGTCCATGATTCACCATATTCAGAGATAGTTATTCTCCCCTGACCGTCGCCATAATCCTCCAAATAAACATGAATAGGGTCATGTCTCGGTACCGTAATTTGCAGTTTCACAACATTTGATGTTTCGATATGCATAAAATGCCTCCCGCCACTGAGGTAGCGTTAGTTAATGGGGTGGGGTTAGTTATTTGGCGTTGAGTGAATAATCAACGTTTTCTGTGATGACAGCAGCTATAACGTCTAGCTGCTCATCCCATGACATTTGTTCCCAGTCGCTCTCTGTATAACCGAGAGGTAGTTCCATATCAGATCCGACGCGGTTAGTTCGTATGGTGATGTACATGTTCATGATTAGTGTTCCTATTTATTATTTACTCAGCTACCTCTTCGAACTCTCCTTCAAAAATGGCGGCGTGCTCTTGATCGATATTGGCCTCTGCTTTCTCGTCTAAAACCACGGCTTTTTGCATCTCGATAGAGACAGGCAGATATTTAAACAGGCGGCGGATAACGGTTTTTTTCGCCATTTCTTCCCAGTGAGTTACCCACGGTCCATTGCTACTGGCTTTGCTCTGAGATTTCACCTTTTCAATCTGATTGGTTGTCATCACTTCAAATTGAACGCCCCCATCTTTCAGTCGAGCCACTGCATAGACATGAGTTATTGGTGTGTCCTCATTTTCTCCGGGTGCGTGCGTTAGCGTCTCATTCAGTCCATATTCATAATGGAACTGATCGCCATCTCTGACTGTGCGTGCGGAAATACTGACTATCTGACCGGAACGACGGGCCAGATCAATCATTCCCCGGTAGCCAATGATTAACTGGACATTAGGTTGGCCTGTTTTGGATTTTCCATTTCCGAACGGGAGTAGGTAGGAGTGACCTAATGCACTACCCGGCTCTAATCCAAGCTGCGAGCATTGAACAACTGCGCCGACAAAACTTTGCATATCACAGTTAGCGAGTGCTGGAGTTTTCCTAATCTCCGTGGTGACAATCCTGATCATCCTGTCTGGTGCCATATGGCGTGGCAGAGCAGCAGCCAATTGTGCCTTCATACTGGGCTTGTTGATGAATTGAATTAACGCCTGATCTTTGGTGGCTGCAACTTTTGTTTGTGACTGGGTTTTCTGTAAATCGGCTTGTGCTAATGGTGGGGTATTATTCATCTCTTAATTCCTTAGCCCAGTGGGGCAGTGACAACGTTCTAATGCCGGGCCATTCATTCGTTTTTAGGCACTGAGCATAGGTTGCTAGATTTCGTTGGTAGGCTGCACGCCCTGCTAATTTGGCCTGTTCATCCATGATGAAAATTCTGACCGGATAACGACCGCAATTCACCGTGGTGCTAACAGCCAGAAAAACAAATGTTGGTATTTCTCCCGTGAGCGCCCTATATCCGTCTGAATAAAATGTGTCCTGCACATGATAGCGGTAGTCGTAAAATGTTCTGTCAAACCTATCCATATCGGCGGTGCTTTTGACATCCACTATATAATGATGCTCAGAAATGAGCTTATCCGGGCGACATCTGCACAAAACATCCGATTCAGGATCGTTCCAATAGATGCTGCTTTCAGATTTACCTGCTGCCTCCAAACACCATTTGGCGATTGGATGGGACATCGCACTATCACGCATAATCAGCAGCTTTCTGCTTTCTTCTTGGGTGAGGACTATCTTGTCCTGATTAGCCAGGTCGAATGCTTCGGCCTCTTCTTTTCCGGTTTTGGTACGCCTGTCTAACTTTGGCTCAATTGCAAAACGCTTGCCGAATTCGTCCGGCTCCAGTAACAGGCAGTGCAACGCAGTTCCCATATCCAGCGACTTAATTTTCTCATCATCAACAGGGGCAGTCCGTTGCCAAATCAATTCAGCGGGGGATTGGTCAATTATGTCCAACTGCGACTTACTCACTCCCTCACCACTGTGATAGTCCTCATTAGAGATGTCGTAATAGATACCGGGGTTCATATCATCTGCTCCTCCGCTGCCCGACAAACATCAAATAGCCATGTGTGATACCCATTCATTAACTCAGACCGTTTGTCGCCAGCCATTTCTAATAGTGAATTGACCTCATCGGACAGGGTGTTGTCCGGTAATTTTCCTAATCGGTTATTAGCCCGTCTATCCAAATACTCGTCAGTGGCATCCTGATATGCGGCTGCCTCCAATTTCCGTTCCTGCTGCTCATCCTGAGCGCCGCAGGGGTTGCAATCGAAATGTCTCATGCTACCCTCCGTTGAGTTTTTCCCAGTTCCTCCATGAAACTATCCAGTAAATCCCTGTCAATGAGATATTTTGTTAACTCATTCATCGACCACTGCCCTGTGTCCATGCGTTCTTCCATTGTGCAATCCATTCCCCTTACCCCCTCAGGAAATTCAATGACATTGACTCCGTTTCGATAATGTCGGCTACTGACCGATAGTGCGAATATTT
>NZ_JAQRFN010000055.1 GCF_028598555.1 Xenorhabdus anantnagensis | reverse complement strand
CCTATCTCAGCGGTGATCTGGGACGGCTTGACTCCCCTGGCAAGCATGAGCAAACCCGTTCCTCGCGTACGGATGTCCCGGTGTGGGTGATTCAAAGCAAGTTGTTGCAATGTCATTCGTTCAGGCTCAGAAAGTGTTATCTTCGATTTCATAAGAACAAGCAGAAAGTCGGATTATCGGGTTATCGATTATAACAGTAATGCAGATAATTTATCTGATTAACTTAATATTAAATCTGAGATATCTTACTATTTTTTTTGTTGACTTTATTCTATCTAATAGAACACCATATTTATGGTTAAATATATTATGACCTAA
Source organism: Xenorhabdus anantnagensis (assembly GCF_028598555.1). Classification (GTDB taxonomy): domain Bacteria; phylum Pseudomonadota; class Gammaproteobacteria; order Enterobacterales; family Enterobacteriaceae; genus Xenorhabdus; species Xenorhabdus anantnagensis. The sequence continues at coordinate 5,234 of NZ_JAQRFN010000055.1, read as the reverse complement.
ATAGTAAATCTCTTATCTGGAAGATTGGAAAGTCACAACGCATTTTTTATATCATCGTATTTCAAGATGCATTTATTATCCTCCACTATTCAGGAAATAATAATCTGCTTTCGCCTTGCAAATTGTAACTTGAGGTTTATAGAATATAACACCTGGTGATTTCTATATTTGATATGGAAATAGTAAGGATCAGAAATAACAACAATATATACTATTTCTAAAAATTAACTATCTGTTAGATAAGCAAGAAACACTTTGATATGAAAAGATAGAATGAGGAGAATTCTTGAAAATTTTATCCAACCATCGAGCTACACGCGAACAATTGCCGATAGTAAGTAGAAACACGTTTGGAATTGTGGTTATTAGAGGTGCCGCAGGCAGTGGTAAAACCACAAGTGCTTTACTTCGATTGACTGCAATAGTCAACGCCCTATCATATCGTAGAACACTTAATAATGATCAAGCCCCTATCAAAACGTTAGTTCTTTCATTCAATAGAACATTAGCTGGGTACATAGAAGGTCTTATAAACGATAGTATTCAAACTGGCGCGATACCTGTACAAATTGAAAATGATACTTTTGCTAACTGGGCAAAGGTTCATTTAAATACTGAATTAATACAAGATAAAGAGCAAACTTCATATTTATTAAATAAATGTATCTCATTAGGCTATGACTTAAATTTCATCCTTGATGAAATAGATTATTTAAGAGGTAGGTTTCTTTATTCCGATTTAGATAGGTATTTAACTATAGAAAGAACCGGCCGTGGATTATCTCCTCAAGTAACTAGATCAACACGCCAGATTCTAATTAATATAGTTCGAGAATATGTGCAATATCTTGAAGAAAGAAAATTAGATGATTGGCACACACAATGTGAGAAAATGATCTCAAATAGTTGTTTAGATTATGACATAATTGTTGTTGATGAAACACAAGATTTTTCAGTTAATCAAATTAGGGCAATTCTCAATCACCTCAAGGAAGATTACTATTTAACATTTGTTATCGATACAATACAACGACTATATCCTCGTGGGTTTACTTGGGCTGAGACAGGTTTAGACATGAGAAATGCAACATACTATAGGCTAAAAGAAAACCATAGAAATACAATAGAGATTGCAACTTTTGCTGCCTCTATTACTCAAGGTTTAACTATAGATGACGATGGAAGCGTCAGTGATTTTACACAAGCAACTAGGCATGGACCGAAGCCAATTGTTTGTAAAGGCTTATATTCTCAGCAAGTTAGTTATGCAATTGATTATATTCGTAGGCATGTAGATTTAGAAACTGAATCCTTAGCATTTCTAAAACCTAAAGGCGGGGCTTAGTTCAACGAAATAAAAAAACAGTTAACAAATAGCAGACTCTCTTACATAACAATCACAAAGAATAAAGTATGGCCCAGGGGATCAGAAAACATTGCTCTATCAACAATGAATTCGGCTAAGGGCCTTGAATTTGATCACGTTATTATATTAGGTTTGAGCAATACTAATATGCAACACCTCGACGATGAAAATGATGATAAGTTGCAACAATTAAAACGTCTATTAGCAATGGCTATCAGTCGAGCAAGAGAGTCCGTTGTTATAGGATACAAAGAATCCGAAAAATCAGATTTAGTAAATTATTTCACAAATGGAACCTTTGACGAGGTAAATTTATAAATGACAATTAAACAATTTATTAAAGATAATGGCATAAAAGAAATTCTGCATTTTACATCGGAAAAAGGGCTTACAGGTTGTGCAGGCTCAAGAACTGTATTATCACGGAAAGCATTGGATACAGATCAATACTTGAGTTATATTGCGTCTCCTGTAGCAAGTGAACGCCAAGAGGCACAAGAAGTATTTAATAAAGATAAAGACTGGTTAGATTATATAAATCTTTCCATTAGTGAAATTAACACTAGATATTTCAATGCAGCAAAGCGCTGGTTTAGTGGTTCAAATAATAAATGGTGGTGTATAATGTCTTTCGATCCTATTATATTAACCCATCTAGGTGTATATTTTACAACTACAAACAACATTTATACTTCGGTGATTAGAACACCAGACTTGGCTGGGTTACAAGCAATGTTTGATGAAACAATTATAAGATGGACAGGTAATCATATTTCCCGAAATGAAAGAGCTAATCATTTAACTACCTGTGAACAAGCTGAAGTCTTATATCCAAACCCACTTGATATGAATTTTCTAAGGTGCGTCTATGTTCAAAATGAAGAACATGCTGCGTCGATACATGGAACACTTAGGACCTTTGGTTTTGACCGGGTAAATGTTATTATTTGTCCAGAAAAGTTTTCCGGTGTGCCTAACACACTCTAAGAGGGTAAAATGAACTCACTCAGAGAAAAAAAAGTCATAAATTCTGCACTGTGGGCTGCCGCTGGTGATTCTATTGGGTGGATATCAGAGCTTGCTGATGAGGGATTAAAACGGAGAATCTCTGACAATTATCTGCAAAAGCCAGTAAACTGGAGTAGAAAAATCGGCGGATATTCAGGAGTTAATGTTAATCTGCCAGCTGGTACATATTCTGATGATACTCAGCTGCGATTGGCTATTTCAAGATGCATAAGGGGAAATGGCGAATTTGATATTGAATCATTCGCTAAGATTGAACTTCCTGTATGGTTATCTTATGCATTAGGTGCGGGAAGGGCAACTAAAGCTGCAGCTACTAACCTTATGCGAAAAGATACCAATTGGTTTTCAAATTTTTATAAAAATAATTACATTGAGTATACAAATTCAGGGGGGAATGGAACAGCCATGAGGATACAACCTCATGTTTGGAGCTGTAAAAATTTAATCGAAAGAAAATATGAAGTTTCTGTCATTAAAGATTCTCTGGTCACTCACGGGCATTTATTATCCGTATGTGGGGCAATACTACATGCAGATACATTACAATATGCATTACTAAATGGAAAGCCAGCGAGTCCTGTAGAACTCGAGAAAATAATAGATAACTTCTCAGCCATACCAGACATTATAAATAGCGTCTATGAGTTGAAGAATTTCTGGTTGCCAAACTGGGAAAACATTAGCAGAAAGAATTTATATGATGAAGTAGAGCGAATTCGTAGGGAATCCAAAGAGTACTTATCAAGTGCTGTAAATGCCTTAAAGAAAACAAGCAAACCATCTGAAAATTATCAGGCTGTAATTGTTGCTCTAAAATGTGATAAAAATGAGAGAAGAGGGGCTGCCACTAATACTGCTATTGCTAGCAGTTTGCTATGCCACTTATTTAAGGACTGTTCTCCATACGAGGCCATTATTTCTTGTGTTAATTTTTTAGGCACTGATACTGATTCAATTGCAAGCATGGCAGGTGCAATATTAGGTTGCTACAACGATATTCCCCATTGGGATATACAAGATAGTGACTATATAATAAAAGAGTCTATTAGGTTAAATAAAATTTCCGAAGGGAACATTGCGACAAGTTTCATTTATCCTAATATAAATAAATGGCAGCCGCCACAAACACAAAGCGACACCTTAGTAAGAAACTATGAAGGCAATTATTATGTCATAGGGCTTGGCACTGTTAATCCTATTGATAATAATATCTCGAAAACGAAAACACATTCATGGCAGTGGATGAAATTTGACTTTGGACAGTCAATTTTAATTAAGAGTAAAACTGGCAACGTTAAAACTGTTGAGATTACACAGCTTCGTTCTATAGACGTCACGCAACTCGATGAGCCTGCAAGAAAGGAAAATTCAGTGCAACACACATATAGATCTGAGCAAAATAGTTTTAATTATGATAATAATGAAAGTAATGACTTGGACATTGATGAGATAACAACATCTTTAATCAAAAATGGTTTTAACGAACAACAACTTGGTCGTTTCTTGATAGAATTTGCAGACAAAAAAGGGCTTGAATCTTGTATAGCATATGCAGCTATTATTGGTAAGGCATTCATATCAAGAAAGAAAAAGCAATAACAGAAAGAAATTAAGCCCTCTTGCTTTGACTTTGTGTAATCGTACACAAGCCCAAACACTATTCACTGATTTTTTTGCCTAACAAAGATTTAACTCTTCAACATCTTTTTACTAATCTGAAGCTAGAAAGCGTTAGAGAAGAAACTCTAACGCATTTCTGTCCAGAAGCGAGTTAGCAATAACATATTAATAATCACCTAAGATTAAAGATTGCTTTGCTCATATTCCAATGACCAGAGCAGCAGACCGTGTGTGCTCCAATACAACTTATTCGCCCTCAATATTCTGGAAATACACCTGCTTAATATAACGTCCGCGCCCGTCACCATGCCCTAAATCCATCGACACCAGCGCCAGTACTTCCCGCTCGTTAAATCCTTGCGCTATATAATGCTCCCCGGATTGCTGAGCAAAATGATAACGCATACTATGCGGCGCTTTCTTGCCGCTCAGTCCTGCACGTCTGACAATATAGCGGTAACGGTCGATGGCCTGCGTGATCGTCGGCTTATCAATCAGTTTACCGCCACGCCCGGCCTGCTCGCGTTCAGCATAAACAATCGCGTGTTGCAGGGCTTCCCGATCCAGTATGACCGTCTGTCTGGGGCGTCCACCTTTAGTACCGAACACCACCCGCACAGACGTATGCCCGTTTTCCAGTGCTTTCTTCCAGGTCGCTAACGATTTGTAGGCTTCCACCGCTTCTTTGGTACGCAGTCCCAGCACATACGCCAGTTGCATCACCGCCGCGACACGCCGGTCTTTTTGCTCCACCTGCTGAAAAATATCCCGGAACGCAGCCGGTGCCAGCGCCATTTTCGTTCCCTTGCGGCTGGTATCAGCGATACCCAATGCCCGGTTACTCAGGCGGGTATTATCGGGATCAGCCAGCTTGTGCTTTCCCGCCTGCGCTAAAATGGCTCGCAGCACCGACATTTCATTTTGCAGTGTCCGATGACTGATATTGTTGGCTTTGCGTTCAGCGATGTAGTGCTCAATATATTTCACCTTCAGGCTATCCATTTGCCGGAGTTTGATGCCATTGTCTTTCAAATAATCAAGGAAGTACCGGGCAATCCGCTCCCGATCCGCCACCGTAACAATCTATGGTCCTCCCCGTTTTTGCAACACTCATTTTGATGTATGGTTGGCTTGCTTAAATCTATCCGGCGTCTCTATGAGTATGGATACCCGCGCCACGATGAGTTCTGCGCCTGATGAACCTTAAAAACTCCCCGGC
>NZ_JAQRFN010000054.1 GCF_028598555.1 Xenorhabdus anantnagensis | reverse complement strand
ATGGTTGAGCAGGCGATGGGACTAGGCAGTATCAAGCGTTGAAAGAGCGCGGCAGGAAGTGAGTTCGCACCTCATTTCTGCCGCTCACCATAAGCAACTAATAGGAGTTGAACATGGCTAAGGCGCATTCTAAGCAAAACCGGGCGGTAAATAAAGCCGCCAAAACAGAACGTTATTACACCGTGGGATACGTGCCGCAAAATGACAAGGCCAGCGCCCCGCCCGCGATACATCTTAAAGGGCAGTGGCTTAAGGCAGCCGGTTTTGATATCGGCGGCACACTCACCGTGAAGATTATGGACGGCTGTCTGGTGCTTATTCCTGACAGCGATGAGACCCAAAGCATTAAACAACAGTACCAGCGCCAGCAAGACCAGCTCAGCGAAATTAAGCTGCGAATGCGGGAGCTGATTGGTGACTACAAAAGCTGCTAAGGGCAGGGACTGAGCAGCTCTCAAAAAAGAAGGCCGGAAGATCACGAAGATCTTTCCGGCATTTATTTAGTTAATTTCTAATGGTGGTGAATAATGCTCCATAATATATACATCATTCACATCGCATTCTGGATAAATCCACTTACTCCAATTAGATATTATCCATTCTTTCTTTAAAGCTACTTTATCTATATGTTCGCTCTCATTGGGTAATTGAATTAATAATAATCCTGCTTTATGCCCAGTAGATACAACAAGTCCATGGCGAGAATAGTCATCGGGAATATTCACCACTAAAAGATCCACAAAATCTTCATATGGCCAGACAGCAGGGAATCTGAATACACATCCTCTAGATATACTGTCAGATTTATAATCAACAAGTTTTATCATAATTATTTTACCTTTAAATCATGTCCGCCACTTTTATCAAAACTATTAGGGATATCATTTAATTTCATATCTACTTCACCTAAATGATTTCCTCGTTTTTGAGCAACTTTTTCAAATCGTCCATGTTGTGTATCAACAGAATAATAATATTTATCATCCTGATATATTATTCTTCCCTTATTTAATTTCTCGATGTTTTTGGCTCTTTTCCAGTTGTTTTCTTTGGCTACACTTTCTGCCATTTCTCTTACTACCGGAACTCTTTCTTGTACAGGTAAGCGAACAAGGCTTTTTTCAAACTCTGCAACTGTTTGACCATTAGGTAAAGTAGGGCATTTTGTTAGCCCGAAAGGGTCAACAAAATTGACCGGATTATGCACGTAACCGTAAGGATTAAACCCACCCAGCAGCCCGATGGGGTCTTAGGGAAGGTTCAGATGTGGTTATACTTTTTTAAGCGATTTTTTCCTTGATTATCAGCTTATTAAAGAACCCTTTTTACCCGTTTCGCTCACGCCCACGAACCTAAAACGCCGATGTGCGTTTTTGGCCTGTTTTGAGACTTTGCTCCGGGGCGCTTTTGCCCTGCTACCGCTGTAAGCTGTTGTGCAGTATAGCGCCCCTTTTTCCTTGTGATGGGCTGAAGAGCCTGATTTTGTGCGGTTTTTCACTTTCGGCAACGGGCGAACGCCGACCAGCTTGTCTGGGCGGTGGGTGCACGTTCTGCGGGTGCGGGCGGCATAGAGCCTGCAAGCGGCGCCCTGCGACGCTCGGGATCACCGATGTTTCAGATGGAGCACGGCTTTGCATGACCGCACCGTGTTTTCAAGGGAAGCCCCCTACGGGGGCTGCACGGGGCGGAGATGGCGAGCACGGCAGCGACTGCGAGCCGCGCGCAGCCAGTGCAGCAGGGTTGGGGCGGGGGAGGTAAATTAACGGAGGCCGCAGGCCGACCTGCCTACAGCGTTGTTGGCCTGACGATGGCACGGCAGCTAAAGAAGAACGCCGATTTTTGCCGAGGACTGGCTCCGGTGCTGACAGCAGAAGGCACAGCCTTGTGCGCCACACCCGGCGATGCTGACCAGCGGGGGCGCCAGACATAATGTTAATTATACGCATTAAGCCGCTCATTGATGCTCAGGCGGTTACCCTTGCTCATCGGCGCAGTGCGTATAATTCCCCCACATTATGTTGAGTGGGCTTTGGGCGGCCTGCACATTCTTAACGGGGACACCGTGGCTCAGGCCGCCCATTGCCCACGTACCCCCGCGAGCACCGAGGCTGACGGGCAGTCCGGCCACGGTCTGCCCCCGCACCGCTCCCAGCGAACTCAACGGGGACGATCGGGCTGTCCGGTGCGCGGTAGTGTCGGTTCGGTGTCCAGCTCTCCGCTAGCACGGCCTGAACGGCTCTTCGGTGCTTCGGTATGATTATCTGCTTCTGAGAATGCCGGATGCTCACGCTCGGCCGGATGGGTCTGGCTGTGCACCTGCTTGAGCTGTTTGATAGCGACTCGCGTATACACTTGGGTGGTATTGAGTTTTTCGTGTCCCAGCATCGCCTGGATATGGCGGATATCGGCCCCGTTGTCCAGCATCTGGGTCGCCATTGAATGCCGGAACAGGTGACAAGCGCCCGGCTTGTCTAGTTGAGCCTGCTGCCGGATGGCTTTCGCGGCGATATGCGTCAGGTGCCCCGGGCTGAGCGGCCTGCCCTTTTGCGAGATAAACAGATAACCGCTGTCATGACTTTCTGCCAACTGTGGCCGGATCTGTATCAGATAGCGTTTCAGCCAGCCCAGCGCCCGCTCGCCGATGGGGACAACCCGGTCTTTATGGCCTTTGCCCTGATTAACCACCACCGCCCCGCGTTCGAAGTCGATATCCCCCCGCCGGAGCTGGCGCAGCTCCATGCGCCGGATGCCGCTGCTCCAGAGGATCTCCAGCATTACCCGGTTGCGCAGCCCCAACACACTGGGATCATCAAGGCTGTCCAGCACCTGCGCGGTTTCCCGCTCACTCATAATCTGGGCGGGTAATCGTTTCTCTTCTTTCGGCAACACCAACTGTTCGGCCGGGTTGTAGAGGATGTGATGACGTTGCAGTAACCAGCGGAACCATAACCGCAGTGTGCCCAGACGTTCACGCTGGCCGTTATTGCTGTAAGGCTGACCGTCTGCCTTGCGGTAGGCACGCAGATAACGCTGCCAGCTTTCCAGCAACCCCAGCGTGACCTGTGCCGGATACTGCACGGTGCGCTGTTCGCACCAGTCCACGAAGGGCAGCAGCCGTTCCCGGTAGCTTTCCCGCGTGCGCGGGCTTTTTTGTGTTTCTTGAGTAAATTATGGTTTACGTTGCGTAGCTTTCCCGCGTGCGCGGGCTTTTTCCCTGTGCGGCCTGCGTATCAAGGTACGCTTCCAGTTGCTGGCGTAAGGTGGCGAGCAGGGGATTATGTGGGCTTGTCATCGGATTCTCCTTCTTTTTGTTGTGTGGGTAGCAGAGGGGGCTGTACGGCCGGATGGGATTGATTGAAGTGGCCGGAACAGTGTTTTTTGGCTGATGCCGACCACTTTGATGGGAAGCCTTGCAGTCTCTGCCTTTGCCGGGATTGAGCTATCCCGACTGCCTGCCGACAACAGGCCGACTGGCAGGCGACCGATTGAGCTTTAACCCCGACCGGATAACGTCATACTGCCCGCTCAGGGAACAATAAGGCCACTCAGGTGGGCGGCCTCGCTGTCTGCCCCGTCGAACAGCAGTTCATAGACGAACGTCAGGCCGCGACGGTGCAGCAACAGGTATTCCATTTCGACCAGTCGTGAGAGATGCACCTTGAGCTGGGTATCGCCCCACTGCACCGCATCCCGTAACTGTTTGCGGGTAAACAACATTTCGTGGCGGAGCTGGCCGCTGTTTCTGACCCACGTCTGTATCAGCAGCAACAGCCTGCGCGTCTGCGGCGGCATTTCGTCCAGCGTCCGGCCTAAGATGTCGTGCGCCAACTGATTGGCGAGCCGGATATCGTCTTTGGTCACTTCGATATATTCCAGCGTTTTCCCGCGATGCTCTGCTGTCTTGATGTCCCGCTGGTACTGGTGCAACAGCGCAATACTCTGAATGAGCGTCAGGTATTTCATATGGTCACGGCGGGTGCGGGTTTTGTCTGACATAAAGGTCAGTTGGTGCGCATACGGATTGACCACATTCAGCGGTTTCAGCAGCCGCTGGGCGTTCTGGTGAAGTTGCATCAGATAGTCCCGCTCGTTCTCGGCCAGCAGGCCTTCGAGCGTCTGCTTCTGGCGCTGTAACGCATGGATCGCTTCGGTCTGCTCGCGGGATTCATTCACCGTCAGCACCAGACAGCGGTTCAGTAATTCTTCATCCACATCAATGGCGGTGGTCGTTAACATCAGCATCACCGGGCCTTTCACGGTATAGCTTTTGGTCACCAGATTGCCTGTGGCTTCATCCTTGCCCGTGCTGGCCATCGTCAGCTCGCCGTCACTTTGCAACAACTTCAACGCATAAGCCGCCTGCCGCACGCCTTCTTCTTCCGCTATCGCTAAAATCTTATGCTGGAGATGGGTTTCCCCCAGATAGAACAGACTCTGCCCGGTCATGGCGCTGTATTGTACGCGCTCTTCTTCCGGTATCAGGTTCAGCACGGCGTCCATTAATGACGATTTTCCGGCGGCGCTGCTGCTCTGGATCAGAACGGCTAAGGGTTTGGACAACTTTCTGCTCACCGCCGCCAGATAGCCCGCAAGCAGATTGGTGGATTCGCCGACCACGCCACAGGCCGCTAAGTCTGCGGTGATCTGCGTAGTCAGACAGGGATTTTCCAGCAACGCCAGTGCCGCTTCTCGCTCGGTCAGGCTCATTTCCGCTGCTTTGTGTTCCGTGTCCGATGCCGTCTGTTGCTGCCCCTGTTCGGCAGCCAGCAACACCTGCCCCAGTGAACGCCGCAACTCAGCCTCTCCCAACCCCAGTTCGGTGGCGGCCAGTCTGGCATAGCTGTTGCGGCTGCGGGCACTCATCAGGTCAACCCCGTCGGCGAACAGGACGCCGCTTTGTTTGTCCAGTACCTGCGCATTGAGTTTCATCGCAGCAGCGCCGGCTTTTACTGCGCCCATGCCCCGTAAGCACCATTGCAGTGTGCCGATTGAGATAAGCAACTCGCCATGGTCACCCGACTCACAGACCACGCCCGGTGCCACATTGGGCGCGGGTTCAGCCGCTAAAGAAGAAGCCACTTCTGGCACAGTGACGGAGTCAACGGCCGAACGCTCAACGGTCACCATACCTGCCACCTCCTGCATCGGCACTGCGCTCTCAAGCAGCAGAGTAAAGGCCGATCCCGGCTCCGCCATCTGGCACAGATAGCCGTTCGCATCCCTCTCCGGCGGGAACACCACGCGCAGCGGCGTGATCCCTTTGGCGGCCAGCGCGGCCGCCAGTTTCACCGCCGCCTCATTGCCTGCCTTGTCATTGTCGAACGCGATCAGCACCTGCTTAATGCCGTATTGTTCAACCGCCTGCCAGTGGTCTGCGGTGACGCCGTTCACGCCATAGGCGGCGGTGACATTACGATGACCGGAGACCCAGAACGACATCGCATCAATGAGGGATTCACACAGGATGAGGGATTTGCAGGCACTCAGCGCCGCTGCATTCCAGACCCCGCTATGTTTGCCCGGCAGATAGAGATGTGCGGCCGTGCCGCCGCGCAATCGCTCGCCGATTTTACGCCCGTACAGTTCCCGCACCTGCCCCTCAAGGTCGATCACCGGCACAACCAGCGAGCCGACAAAATGTTCATGCCCTGACTCCCGCATGATGCCTGATGCCCGCAAGCGGCGGCGGATTTCCTCACCTGCCTTGAGTTTTTTGGCGGGCAGGCGATACCCCAGCGTGCGGTTGGCAAAGCCCAGCTTAAACTGCGC
>NZ_JAQRFN010000053.1 GCF_028598555.1 Xenorhabdus anantnagensis | reverse complement strand
GCACGAGGGGTTGCCGATTCTGTTTCACTGTTGCTATCCGTGGCATTGCTGAGCTGGACGATACCGGGTTGAGTGGTTGAGGCATTTCTAATGCCAATAGCATCAGAGAACAACATCCACTCATTTTGTGATTGATCTGGTCTCTGTCCACGTGTTTGTTTTTTGGCAGAGTAAAATTTACCCGCGTGTTGTACAACGGCGTGTTGTGGATAGTCCACGGCTACATCCCACTCAGGCAATCCACGCTGAGACAGATACATCAGCCATTCATCAGCACGTTTACCGATAGCATTAAACCATTCCATCGGGGGTTTTCCGGCTGTGCGGTCTATGGTTACACCCCAGCCACGCAGGAGATCGGGGAATGTTTCTGTTTCACCTGTTTTCGCATCATTGGCGAATATTTTATAATCAGGTCGATTGATGATTGACATTGATAATCCTCGTAAATTTTCCGTCACCAAATCCAAAGGTGTGAGCGTCATGCGCCCACCCAAACGGACGGTCACTGTTAATAACAACGAACTGGTATTTAACCCCGATGGGTCTACTCAAAATGTCGAGTTTCAAAATGGCGTGTAATCGAAATGGTGTTAGGTAATCAGCGGGGACAACAACATTCATGGTCATGTCATAGTTATCGATGACAAATGAATATTCCCCTAATAGGTGTTGGAGGGAATGAGTGATCCCCTCAATAGTTGGGCGCTGAAAGTTCTTGATAATTTTTGCCCGGATAAAGAACCGGTAATCCGAATCGTCCAATTTGACGGATTGTTGCAACGAATCGCCATATCGATAAAACAGGCCGTTGTTAAATCCTAATGCAGCCTCCACCCCTAACCAGCCGAAATAATCTTTCGGGACAAATGACCGCATTGCCCGACCAATACCAACATGTTTGCCTATCAAATCCAGTCCATAGCCCACTGATTTATCGATATCGAGTATTTCGGGGATCTGTAATACCGTCTCAAATATTGTTTTGGTCTCAGAAAGCAAAAGCCCGACTGTTTGTCGGGCCTTCGGTTTTCCTCTGTATTGCCAGATTAAAAAATCCTCACGTTTACTCAATCAGTACCTCCACATGTTCAGGTTTGATCTGAGCGCACTGACGAACGCCAATTAGGGCTGAGTCAGAACCATTAACAGTGATTGATTTGATGTAGAATCCTGAGGTGGTATTAACCCGACACGTTAACCTCATGGCATACACAGATTCACCAATAGCAAACTCAGTGGCAGCCAGTGATTTTTTAATTCCATCTGTGTCAATATCCTGAAATCCGTTGATGCGCTCGATAATGATTCTCATTCTGATATCAACCATCTCGGCCCTGTCGAATCTCACCTCTCGTGGCGTTCCAGCCATTTCACAATGGCTAGAAATCTGGCCCATCAATCCGCATCCGCCAATTTTTTTCCTCAGTATGATTTGTGCTATATCGTCATTTCGTCCACCAATGACAACCGCATTCATGGAATGCGGTGACACACCATTTTTATCAGTCTGGTTGGTGTAATTCTCATAAACTCGCGCCTGTTTCACATCGGGCAGATCCAGTAATGCGGTCTCTATTCCCTGCCTATCATCATGATTATTAATGGAGTGTGAGCGCATAAACCGCAGTAAGAAATTCCCGTCAGTCTCTTCCTCATTACCCGCCTTGGACTCTCTCGTCGTTACCACCTGATCAACACCTACAATGACAGTTTCCATTTTCAGCTCTTTGTTAGGCTGCAATGCAAATGAACCGGGTTCTTGACTACGTAAACCAACCTGAGCAGAGCCATTGTGATTGAGTATTGCATCAGTCAGTGTTATCCATTTAACGCGATTATCATCTGTCAGTACCGTTCCTGCTGGTATTGTCACACCTGCATTCCCTGTGATTACCACATCGTATAAATAACTGAACTCTGCACCCCGGCGAACCAGTCCTGCATACATAGCCCGCTGCTCTAACCATGCACCGGTTGCATTGTAGGGATCTAACATCTGCACAATAAACGCAATGACCTGATTGATATTGGCGAGTTCCTGTGAGAATAGTCCAACTATCTGACCATCCGGTGAATCAGCATCCAGATTGATATCCTCGCCATAGATACGCCGGAACCCTGTCTCTAATCGTTGGTGAATAGCAGAGAGCTGTTCGATAACAATTCCTGTCTCAGTAATCTGGAGCATCTGTACTGACCTCGTTTTTATTGCCGTAAATATCGATATACTCAATAATCACGGTCGTTTTTCGGTTCTCATTGAGCTGGATATCGAATCGGGTAATTTCCGTCACACCATCCGCATTCAGAACAGTCGTTTTTAATTCCGATTCCATTGTCATCAGGTTAGGATTTTTGCGCAGGTAATCGAACCATCTCACACCATGATCGGGGTTGAGGAACCAGTCATTGAACAGGGACAGGAGTCGTGTTTGTACTGACTGCGCTATCGCCTCTGATTTAATAGCGTAATCACTGCGTCCGTTACCGAATGTCCAGTCGTGATTGTTATCTAGTCGCCTCACTCTCATTTATTTGGCCTCCCTGTATTGCCGCCGTGTGAATCAGGGTGCGTGTGGTTTTCAACATCCACACCACCACCAATAACTTTGGCAGCTCTTATTGTGCCACTTGATTCACTGTTGCCGCTGGTTTGGTTCCAGTTTCCGGCCTGTTGATGATTTCCGATCTGTTTACTGCTCCCTAGATGTTCAATATCACCCTGAATGGTGATTTTCCCGCGTGTCATACGAATGAACGTTGAGCCATCGTCAGTTTGCATGGAAGCGCCGCCGCTGAAATAGTCAGGGATTTTTTTAGGCTGACTGCAAATGCCAGGAATAAATGACGCATCGGAATAATCATGTAGCCGCGCATCCAGCGGCACGGATTTATTGCCAGTTGCATACCAACCATCGATACAGCGCTCGGAGAATATCGCCAATCCCTCATCGCCAGCAGAGACAGGAACCGTGAAACAGAATCCACCCGCTCGTGGAAACTGAACAAGAACATCCACCAGCGGTGGCAACTCCAGCATCTCACCACTGTGTAATATTTGGGTGATCATCAGTTCGATTGTGGCAGCGTGTCCATTAAATGAGATAACTCTGGCAGGTAAAGCAGTATGAATATCAAGACGCTCGTTTTCTGCCTTGCTATTCAGGACATCAAGTAGCGTTGGGTTTTTCACTCTGTTTCTCCACCTTCTGATATTTACCGCCAATGCAGGTGATTTTTGTCGTCCAGCTATCACTCATAAAATCACCCGAATGTTCCAGCTCTGTGATTTTATAGTCGCCGTTATATTCAGGCATAATTGACTGAACTCTCACTAGTCCGCCTATTCGCATAGCTGGGTTTAGTAAACAACTCACTGATAATCCATCGTCGGTTTTCTCTGGACTGCCAATCATTCCAGTCTCCTGAGAAAGCACGAATCCCTCGTTATCAGCTAAGACCTTGCTTTTAGGTAATACGGTGATGTTGCCATCCTGCACTGACCAGTCAGCCCCATTATTACGGGCTATTTTGTGCATGATGTCGCGGGCATTCCCCGTCAACACTTTACCGCGTGGTAACACTCTGTCTTTCGGTAGATCCACCACTCCATTGCCAACCCGCATTGATTTAGTGGCCTCAGCCAGAATGCTGGCATCAGTCGCCCCCGCCGCCAGAGTCTTATTCACCAGTGCGCCCGTATACGCCTCATAACCATCACCACAGGTCAATTGAATAACAAAATCCAGTCCATCCCGTTGTGTTATCGCCTCAATGATGTCGCCCATGTAAATCACGCGCAATTTCTCATAACCGACTGCCAAACTGACGCGGTTATACGCTCTACTGGTGATCAGGTTCCTGTGTGACTGGTTGAGGTTGTAGATTTGGATTGTGGCAGGGTTGGGTTCGCTGGTGATAGTTTTGGAGATATCAAATGCGATTCTGAGGTTAGTAATTTCGATAGACTCTTTAGTGTTGCCGATGTTCAGTTTAATCTGTCGTCCGAATTGCCTCATGCCATGCCTCTTTATCGACAAAGTATATTTTTAGTCGTTTCCCCAATTCACTACGCTGAACTGAATTAATCCCCAATCCAGAGCCATCACTCATTAATATGATGAACGGTAGATTTTTAGTGAACAATGCGGGGCTGTTTACCGTCAGGCCATACAGTTGAGCGATATATTTATCTGTGTTGGTATCCAGCAAATCAAACTGCCAGCCGTTAAATATTGGATTGAAATAGAGGGTAAATCTCAAGTTCATGTCAAACAGGCTAAAATCCTGCTCTTGGATAACATCAGTTGAAACGGGTATTTCGTATATCATTTACCGCCTCCGAAAATACCACTAAAAAAGTTTTTAACTGCTCCAGCAGGATCACCAGCAAGCTCATTGAGATTGAAAACGGCAGACGATTTTCCATCCAATAACGATGGCTGAGTCTTCCCCATGTTCGTTTTCTTCGGTGCTTTTTTCAGATTAGGATGCAACCCCTGAGCCGTTTGCGTCTCAACAATGAATATCTCACGCAATGTCAAATTGAATTCAGCCGATCCCTCATTCATCTGGGTAACACTGATACTCACGAGCATCATATTTTTGTACTGTTTCAGGCCAGTCATGACGGTAATAGGTTCGCCGCTCTTCTGTAGGTTAAGCAGGTCATTATAGGCTTTACCGACCCTATCCAGTGTCTGAGAGCTATCCTCTGCCAAACCGTTACGATTGGGCAACCACGGCGCTAAGGGGCGGTTGTAGCCTATTTGCTCCAGCATGGATTCACCCATCGATATATAGCGATTCACCATAGATTCAGCTTGCTTTGTCATGGCTCGGATTTCGATAGGAAGCGGGTATTTGTCCATCGCGGCAGAAAGATCGCCGCCAATCAACTTATTGAAATGTTGCGGAGGCTGATAGCCCACCATGATCCCCGCAATCGTAATCTCTTTCGGTTCCAGAATGGCATGGTCAGCAATCGCCGCCCCCGACTCGATAGGGTTTTCAGTAATGCGTAGATTTGAACTGTGATTCTCGATAACCACGCAGTCAAATTGAAATTCACCAATAGAGCGAGTTATCACCGAAGCTCGCATGGTGTTAAAGCCGCTTAGTAAGTCCATAGTCAGATCCAATAAAAAAAGCCACGCAATGCGCAGCCTTGAATTCATGGGGGTTATTTAATATGTTATTTATTGCAGAGTATATATTCTAACAATAGAGATTCTTGCTACAGAGTTATTAATATGTACCGTGGCTTGAGTGAGCGCCTCCTTCTCCACCGCAATTAAAAAATCACTAACCCCACCCGTACTCCAATCAAAATCTAAAGCAATCTGCGAGTTAACCAGAACTGAGTTGTAATCACCAAGGCCGATATAGGTAACAATATATTGATTCATGGATTGATCCTCCTCTTTATTTTGTCTAGCACACACTACAGCGGGTATTTTCTTTTTACTATTTGATTAATTAATCGCCTGTCATAAATTTCATTCAAAGCCATCCGTGGCTTGGGGTTAAAATGCGTTGATTGGCAGTGAGAGCATATTTTCAATGTAATACCCGTATCGTTTTGCTACTCCGCTAACAATTTCTCTAGGTGTCTCCGTTCCACCTGTAAAGACCTCAGTCTTATTGAGTGTAGTATCGTAAACTTCCAACCTGACGACATATCTGAAATTTGGTGGCTGCTTTACTGGAGCTTTCGCCTTAACCTCACCCGTAGTCCAGTATTCATAAAGCACATCATCGCATTTGTCTTGATACCGGATAACTTTCTCACGAATTGACGCTTTAACTTTATTGGGGCTGATAGTAGCTAACCAACCAGCAAGTTTACGGAGGGCTAGGCAAGTCATTGATTGTGAACCACCTTTTGAAGGTATAACGATTTCCGTGATACCTTTTGAAAAGCGAGTTTTTAACTTCTCTAACTGTGATTGCCAAGCTAGACCAATGCCATCAACAATCGGCTTCATCGGTACGTATGGTTCACCGTTATAATTAACGACATATAGATCTGAGCCATAAAATGGGACGTTGATAGTTTTACTTGGTTCATTAACTGGTATACTTAACATGTCTATGCTCCTGCTAGAGTGGTAGACGTTTATAAGAAGCCCCTGACTATTACCAGTAGTTGGGGGCTTCGCCGTTTTAGTGCGACACTATTTATCTCGTGATTGTAACTTTTTGTAAAGATAATCCATCGTGAATTGCGAAGTGCCTCGAATATTCAACTATTTACACGCGTATAGC
>NZ_JAQRFN010000052.1 GCF_028598555.1 Xenorhabdus anantnagensis | reverse complement strand
ATCAGTTGTAACTCATCCATCAATAGCTGATAGCACCCGTGCAGGTCTCCAACCACAAAAATACGCTGGTATCGATCACCCTCGATTTTCAGGTAATTCCCGTTTCTGATTTCGCTCACCGTTCCTGCTCCTGTTTTAGTTTCATGTATTCGCTGTCGTTTGGAATGATGATTGGAATGCCTTTCTCAATGCACCATTGTTCGTGTTTCTCCATCATGTAGAGCATCCGCTCTTTATCCATATCCCTAGTTTTCTCACGCTCTCCGTTCTCGTCACGGCCTAGCCAGTGGCCAACAAAATATTCGTGCGTCTCTTCGTCGGTGATGGGCTTTGACAGAACCACTTCGCCAGCACCATTCTTGATGTCGATAACAACACCACGCGCACGCAGCCAGATACCTGTGGTATTTATCCACATTCGCCACGTGCGATTCATTGGGATTGTTCGGAGGTCACGCCATTCGGTGGTTTTGATGCGCCACCGTTTACCCGTGTTTGCGAGTTCGGTGAGTTTGTTTGTGAGTAAATTCAGATTAGATTTGTGGAGGCAAAAATCGTCATTCATCTAACCTCCATCATTTGCCCTCTGGTTCCTGAATTTTCCTGATATCGTTTTCTAAAAATTGCAATTGTGTTTTTGCGCCCCGCAGCCGAACCTTTGTATTTTTCTCTTCCCGTAACAACGCGTCACACGCTGCTCTCAACTCATCCCGTTGTTTGGATAATTTCACAATTTCCCGCACCGCGTGTTCAGCGTCATATGCACGCTCCAGCAGATAATCAAACGCCTCGATATTGCAGCCGCATTGGTCGCAGGTAATAACACGATATTGTTCGTCAACTGTTATTGATGGGTGTTTACAACGGGATTGTTCAGGTGTTTTAGGGGTGACTGAGGTGCTAATGCTGGGTTTGCTATCATCGCCAAATTTGAGAGTGATGATGTTATCTGTCATACCCCCTCCAGCTCATCTGGAATCTCTACCTCGTCGCCCAACTGTGCAGCCACTACAGCACGGCATATGGCTATTTGTGGTGTGTCGCCTGTTTGCATTTTAAAAATAGAAAAATCATCATATCCAGCTATAACAGCCCACACTGGGTGATCTAAATAATGTTCCAGCATCACGGGATATTGTTTGTAATATCTCATCTCAAAAATCCTTCTGGTGGGGTTAAAATTCAATGTCTTCTTGATACTGATCAGATTTAACTCTGGTGAGGTCAGCGGGATCTAACCCTCCGTGCGCGTTTGTAAAATAATACGATTTTTCAGCACCGGGAGCATGACGTGATTTGGTACAGATAATCTCAGTAATTCCTTTTAATTCCGTATTAGGGTTATATTTTTCATCACGATACACCATGAAAATAACATCAGCTTCTTGCTCAATAATTCCCGACTCCCTCAGATCTGCGTTAACAGGCCGTTTATTGGTTCTCTGCTCCAAATTACGGTTTAACTGAGCCAGAGCAACAACCGGACATTTTAGTTCCTTAGCCAGATTTTTTAACCCTGTAGCGATCTCGCCAACTGACTGGTTCATGTTGTCGGGATTGGTCATTTTCATCTTTTGCAGATAGTCCACAATGATCACCCCCAGACCACCAGTCTTTTTGTGCATCCGTCTGGCTTCCGCCCGAATTTCGTTAATACTCATTGATGATTTATCGTTGATATGAATTGGTGAGTTTTTGACATCATCCAGCGCATGAGCCAGTTTTGCCCACGCCTCGTCCATCATGGATGATGAACAATTTTCACCTAACAGATCCTTTTTATTAACTCTGGCGTGATGAAATGCAACGCGTTCAGATATTTGCCACTTGGGCATTTCCAAACTGAAAAACAAAACAGGTTTCTTGTTTTTCAATGAGACTGATTTTGTTATTGCCGTACTCATCATGGTCTTTCCCATGCCCGGACGACCGCCAACAACAATAAAATCCGTATTGTTAAACCCTCCAAAAGCCCTATCAATATCTGGCATTCCAAATTCAGTCTTATGCTTCCAGATATCGCCGTTAATCATCGATTCAATAATTTCTATTGACTCTTCAACACCCTCCATAATGTGAGCTGTACCACCATCATTTGCGCTACCAATATTTGATATCTGGTTCTCTATGTCGCCCACAATATCCTGAACCGCATGAACGCCACCCTCGGTGATCCGTGCGATGCCTGTATGTAGAACGGATAACATTTGACGGGTCATTGATAATTGCTTGAGTTTATCAACATAGCCAGACAGCAATTGCAGACTGGGTACGCCCTTTGAACATTCAGCGATGTAGGCGAACCCTCCACAATGACCAGAGTCACCACTTTGCTCAAGTTCGCTGTTCAGCAACACCACGTCAAATTTACTACCCGCTACATTCAGCTTTTTTAGCCCTCTCAGGATCAGCCTGTGAGCAACAGAGCTGAAATCATTTTCCGTCAGGGATTCAACTGCACTGATTGCGATATCAGCGTACTCATCACCAGAAATCAAAATACCGCCAATGACCGCCTGTTCTGCGTGAATGTCAGAAAATTTTTCCATATTACGCTCCGTTACGTCGTGCGATGTGTTCCCGTTTTGCCTGCTCGTAGACCTGAGACCAATTCTCCGGCTTGAGTATCCAATCCAGCGTTAGCCACGGCTTCTCTTCCACTTGGCTAAACAGGGACGACTGACCGATTAGGTCAAAACACGTCGCCATGTGCTGAACCTCTCGCCATTTTCCCTTGTTGGTTTTGCCGTTCCATACCGATTCCAGATTTCGATAGGCTGGCCTGCGTTGTGTCCACTCCTGAACCTCAACAACACGAGCAGGAACTTTGCTATTCCAGAGGTCGATCAATTCTTGATGGGGGCAATCAACAGGGTTTCGGTCTATTTTCTCTGTCCACTTGATGGCATCAGACAGATAGCCATCAAATCTCGTCATACGACACACGTTCTCCGGCTTGAGCTTCTCGCCGTATTTCCATTGAGTGACCGCCCATTCGATCACCAACTTGATTTCATCGGCTGTGTAGCACAGCCCTTTGCTTTTCACGGTGGATAGCGCTTTCAGGAACGGAGCCGTTGATTGAAATCGGGAGCTAGTGAGCTGGTTAAAATAATCCAGTATTTCGAGAGCGAAATTTTCTTCCCCCGTGGGGGTAAGGGGGATCTTTTCTTTTTTCTTTAAAGTATTTCTTTTGTGTGTCTCCAGATTAGAGACTTGATTTGTCTCTAGGTTAGAGACACTTTTTGTCTTCAAGTTAGAGACAGTGTCTCTAGGTTGTTTTTTCCATGCCGATGTTTCTTTGTTAACGCCAATTTTATTTTCATCCAATAAAATATAATTCATTGAAATTAACTCTTTTTTTGCCTTATTGACATTCTGTCTGGATAAGCCAGAAGCATCAGCCAATTGTGAATCAGAGATTCGATCTAACTTTTTACTAAATCCGTACGTCTTTCGAATTAGCGCCAGCATCAATCTTAACTGTCGTGCTGTTAAATCAGAGCGAGTTAGTGACTCTAGTAGCTCATTAGCTATCCTAGTATATCCATTATCAAGATCTGCCACCGTCGGCCTCTCTTGCCTGTTTTTAGCGCCAAAATCAGCGTATGCTACGTTACTCATGTTTCCCTCCGGTCAGTTCCTCGCGGTGCTCCAGCCGTAATTTTGCATCCTCCAGAGCATCGCGCAGTTTTTTCGCACCATCCTCAGTGACCGAACGGGCAACCTGATCACGCACATTATTTTTATGCACGCCGCTGTGATTAAATTTTGTTTTCATGTATAATTACCTCGTGAAATGTTGTTCGGGAACCGCTAAATTCCCATCTCAAGTTGCATTTCAAAAGCCTCAACTGCTCCAACAGTTGGGGTTTTTCTTTTTATCTTGCCTTTCCGTTCCAGAGCCTGAATTAACCTCTCAGCGTGCTCACCCTCGATTACTACGACGGGTTTGTTATCAGATTCAGATAACTCAAGCGCCCATTCAGGCAAGCCCAGCTCCACGATCAATCTACTGGCTAATTTCGCTATCCGGTTTTTATCGCGGCTTAATACGGATGGATGAATCCCCATTTCACTTGCCAGACCATTATTTCCAAACTCAAATACTTTCTTGTGGAAATGACTTTCAAGCATCTGAGCTTTACGCGTATTGCGAGTATTTTTGACAACTTTTGCGACTTCCATCTGCTACAGTTCCTATAGTTAAGTTTTGTTTAATAAATAACCGTTAACCTGACTATAATTAGGTTAATAATTCTCCCGTTTTCAAGGAGAGCAGTAGATTATTAAAGAGCAGTCAGAGCAGTTAGATCGGTTATTACGCTACTTCTTTATCCGGGTTTGCTGCTTGCAGTAGCCATCTTTCGGTAAATTTTCCGTTAGAATGCTCTGCCAGCAATTTTGAATACTGGGTTTTTCCCGTGTATTCAGTGCGAGGTAAGCAGCCGTTTTGCACCCATTTCCAAACTGCAACGCTGCTTTTCCCGCAGATTTTCGCCGCTGCGGCCTGTCCGCCAACGGCATTAACTGCGAATTCAACCGGGTTCATCGGTTAATATCCTTATTAATTAAATTAACTGTTAGTTAATTCTAAATTCTAACTGACAGTTAAGTCAAGTGTGGAAGATAATTAACTTATGGTTAAAAGCACTGATAAGGTTGAGTTCACTGCTAGGCTAAAAGAGGCGTGCTTAAATGCAGGCCATGCTGGGCGTGGGCTAGGCAAGAGAATTACTAACGCACTTGCCGAACAAAAAATAAAAGTTAGTGGGCCTGCTGTTTGGAAATGGCTAAATTCTGAGTCAATTCCAGACTCCAGTAATATGTTGGCGTTGAGCAAATGGCTTGGTGTCAGGCCGGAGTGGTTAGAGTATGGCCGAGGCTCTAAAACAATAGACGGAATATCAATATCAAAGGTAGAACGAGAAGAGGTTGAGCCTTGGGACTCATCTTCCCCAGTCAATGATGATGAGGTTGTCATCCCGTTTTTTAAAAGTATAGAACTAGCTGCTGGAAGCGGCTGTTGTACTAACGAAGATTACGATGGATTAAAATTGAGGTTTTCACGTTCGACTCTTCGTCGATATGGGGCTTGCCCTTCGAATGTTGTGGCGTTCGCTGTTCATGGTGACAGTATGTCTCCAGTAATCCCAGATGGATCAACTGTAACCGTTGATTGCGGCCATCAGAATATTGTTGATGGTGGGATATACGCTATTGAGCAAGGTGATTTATTTCGCATTAAATTACTATATCGCCAACCCGGTAAATTGATTGTACGCAGTTTTAACTCTGTAGAATTCCCTGATGAAATAACAGAATCTCAGGACGTAAAAATCATTGGTCGAGTTATTAACTGGTCAGTGATGGCGTGGTAATCCGATTTCATCCTCTCCGTAAATAAAGATAGCCGCATTGTTAGCGGCTATCTCTCTATTCAGCGTTCCCATCATAAAAATATCCGATCTAAATCACATTTTCAACATTGGTTAAAAATTTATTAACTGAAAATTCAGTTGGTTAAACTTTATTTTTAATTAAATTAACCATTGGTTATTGACTATAATTAACTATCGGTTAATAATGTATTCATCCAAGGCAAGGAGCCAAAGATAAAAGGAAATTTCGCTCTTTAACAATTTAATTTCCTCCTTGAAAATGGGAGGCCAAAACAAGTTGGTTTTGGGGTGTGGTGACTGAATCTAGAAGTAATCAGTCCTCAAACGCAGGTGATGACTGTATCAGGACTACGAGAGGTGCGATCTGCGATAGAGCCACAACGTAGCGATCACCACACCACCAAAATCAATTTGCGGAGGACATATGAACTCACGACAACGTTATAAATTGAGGCGGAAGCAAAACCGCATGGAAGCAAGGATGACAGCACCCAGAACGACCGAGGAAATTTGGGATTCAATCATTAAGCCAGTGGATGAAATTGATGTACTGGCACAATTAATGATTGAGTTGAAGAAAGATATTAAGAACGACAACAGCGGATCTTGCTGCATGAGTGAGGTGGCCCTCTATTCAACCAAAACCAAAACCCGCCGTCGTCTGGAGTCGGGCGGGGTGACGGCTCGCTAGGAGATAGTATGAAAATTAGCAGAGAAAGCCTAAAAGAGCTTCTTGATTACAACCCTGATACTGGATTTTTTACATGGAGAAAAACAGTAAATCGAGGTGCTCTTGCCGGGCAGAAAGCCGGAACGATTAACAGCAATGGGCACATTACCATCAAAATATCTAGAAGAGCTTATCTTGCTCATCAATTGGTTTGGCTGTATATGACTGGGGAATGGCCAGCTCATGAAATTGACCACATAAATGTAAATGGCTCTGACAACCGGTGGTGTAATTTACGGCAATGTACTCGCACTGAAAATGAAATGAATAAAGGAATTAGATCTGATAATACATCTGGATATAAAGGCGTTAGTTGGAATAAAAGAGCCAAAAAGTGGATGACTAAAGTTAAATTAAATAACAAATACGTATTTAGTGGATATTTCGATGATATCGAACTTGCTGATTTAGCAGCAAGGGAAGCAAGAGATAAATATCACGGAAAGTTTTCCCGCCATGAATAACCAAAATCATCAATACAGACTTAAATTAACTAACTCCAGCCTATTTCTGA
>NZ_JAQRFN010000051.1 GCF_028598555.1 Xenorhabdus anantnagensis | reverse complement strand
TGGATTTATTTTCCCGCCGCGGGGTGGGCATGGCCATCTCTTCCTCCCCGGATGCAGAGTTGTAGTGGTCAAGAACTACACGCACAATGGAATAGCAATCCCAAATACCGTGGACGAACGGGCGACCCAACAGGGGTTTTATTCCCTCAGTGGGCATAATCGTACGAATATCCCCCTCCGGCCATGAAGCAATTACCCACGGGATTTGTGACAGGTCACACTGGGCGATATCTAACTGACTGGGTTGTGTGGTGGCGTCGGGGTGACTGTGGACAATCGCAACAATGGTGCCTGCGTCCTCAGCATTGGCGTAATCTTCGGGATGCAGGCTGAACTGTTCTGTCGGAGAGGGAGCGGCATTCCGGCAGCGGATATATTGCTGTTTGCGGCTATTTTGAATCACCAGACCACAGCATTCATTGGGGTACTCTGCTTTGGCGTGATCCATGATGGATTGAATAATATGAGGGCGTAGTATTTCCATATTAACGTCTCAATAAAGCAGAGCCGGGGAACCCCCCAAACGGTAATTGCGCATTTTCACCGAACCGAAGTTTACAATCATTCATCAGCCCACCACATGCATCTTTTGATGGGTCATCGGTCGGATTGCCGTCCTCATCAAAGTACCGCGTGCCCGTATAGTTACAGGGGGATTTACGATACAGCCCCCGCATGCACCATGTGCACAGACTGTGGATTTGACGCGTGGGGATCTGAATGCCCTGCAAATCAGCGGGAGAAGACAAGGCAAAATGAATCTCTGTATTGTCTTCATGGGTCTTACTGTCAATATAGAAGACGTCAATTTTTTCCTGTGTGGGATCGGCTTCGGGATTCCCTTCTGGGAAATTGCGTGCATCCAGATAGTGCGCAAAGGTCATTCGAATAGTGACACGGGCCTGAGTCATATTTTGGTAAGCCAGACACAAGGCGCTGATAGTGCTGTCTATATTAGAGATCCTGAGAGACGGAGAAGCCACTCTACCATCACTGTGGATTTCCAGTCCCTGAATTTCGACAGGCCACGGCTTATATTCCACTCCCTGCCACCAAATAGATTTAATGGGTAAATTACTTAGGTCTTCCAAATCCTTCTCTGTGTAAGGAATGGTGTGATTATGAAAATACAGTTCTGGCCCACCAAAGGCTGAGCCGTCGACCGAAAACAATAGAACCTTATTCCCCACCTCAAGGCGCTGGAGATCTGCATTAATAGTCATGCGCTGAATGCCTGTTCAAATGTTGCTGATATTTTCATGATACCTCTCGCCATAGGTATCATGGTGATTGAATCTGCCTTCACTCGGTATAACCCTTTCTCACCATATGGAGTCGTCCAGATAAATGATTTCAAAGTATGCGTGCGAATAAACTGAAATATGGGTGCTACCTCCTCTTTTATTCCAATATAAGAGTAAGGCCATGACTGACTTTCTGGATTAATTCCGTCAGCAGAAACTTGTTTGTAGCCATCACCAAATTCAATTGATTTAATTCGGTGTTTAAATTCACCATTGGGTGAATCTTGGATTTGAGTTCGCCATTTAAACTCGTCAATAGCCATATCAAGCTCCTATAAAAGAAAAAACCGCAGTTAAGCGGCATTGGATTTGGACGTAAAAAAACCGCACTAGGCGGCATAGATGTGAAAAACCCGCCGAAGCGGGTTATAGAGGTGATGAATCATTTAAGCTTAAACATTGGTATTTGCAATGGCTGAGTTCCCATTCTAGAACAAGCAGACTGAACAAATTCCCGCCAATAAGGCCAAACATGGTAGGTGACATTGTTTTTCGAAAAAGCCTTTACTTCTTCTTCGGTGAGCTTTTCTTTAGATGTATAAAATGCCTCAAATTGAGCATTTATCATGTATATTACATCCTTTTCATCAATATCTTCGTCTTTATTTTCCTTGATCTTCACAACACGAACGCTGACATCAAAATCAAATACATAAGCGTGGTTTTCATCATCATCTGTAGATAGTTCATGTGCTAATGTGACCGCCTCATAACTTTGGGGTTTGGTCTTATTCTCCGAGAAGATTTTATCCATAAAAGTAACTTTTATTTCGGGATTTACAGAGAAATAACCATCTCGAATCAACACATTCACTATCTGTAATTTTTTTTGTGCACTCTTAAGATGCAAGAGCATACTCAGGCTCCTTTAAGTTTATTTCTTCCATATCCGTAAATTGCCTTTCCGTGTTCCATTCTTTTTTAAATGGATTCAGTGTAGAGTGAGGCTCTTTTACTACCGTCGCATCCCTTCTTCTGTATTCCTTGTGATCGTCCCATATCAATGCCACTGGTGATACATTCTCATCCTTCCATTCTATATCGTCAGGTTTTTGGATCAGAACATCCAGAGCTATATCAAGTCCATAGTGCAACTTTTGAATCATTGTCATACTCAGTTTTCTTTTACCACTAAGCACCTCAGACACCTTTGAAGCAGAACCGAGATATTTCTCCATATCTTTGCGCGTTAGTCCTGCCTGATCCATCCTAAATAATACAGCATCTATAGGAGATGGCTTTTCTATCGGATAATGTACTGACTCATAATGCTCTATAAGCAAAGCTAGTAGCTCTAACTCATCTGAATCAGGGGTATTATCCTGAGGGTTTAAGCCCATTAATTCTGTCAAACGAGCCATTGCAAGCTCATAATCTTCATCATTTTTTATGATTCTCGGCTTAAACTCAGTCATTTTAGCCTCCATTTATCATATTCGGCGTGAGTTCCAATACGTTCAACTTTCACTATCCCGTTAACGTATCTGACTTGAACAACAAGGCGATAATCATTCCCCTTTATGTTGAACACCACTCTGTTATCAGGCAGAAAGCTAGCAGTAGAAAATCTATTCTTTATGTCTTGTGAACAGCCCCAGCTCGCTGATTCCACCTCGGTTACCCAAGCATTAAGCGCTCCCTTTGCCTGATTATGCTTTTCACAAAAAGAAACTATTTCCTTTTTCCCCATAATTTTCATTGGCTGAGAAGTTTCCTTTGCAAGATTCTACACCTAAATTCCCAAAATGGGAAAGATGTTTATTTAACCAGTTCGTTACCGTATCGTACATGACTAATCACGATAACTTGCCCCGAATACTTGCAACACCCTACATTACTTTATTAAAGCGTTGATCGGAAATTACCCGAATTGTGAGGGTGATAAAACTTTAACTCATAACCTAACCGACGTGTCGCTACTAAAAGAAAACCTGCCGAAGCAGGTCTGGGGACTCATTGATATTTCATTAATCGTTTTTATGCGGCAAGTCCAGCGCCTCGTTAATCAGATCCTCCGTGATATCATCAGATGCTTTAACGTGAGCTTCACTGCGACCAAGCTCACCGCTCTCCCCGCCTCATCGGTGGAAGCTATCAGGTCTGTTCGCTTATCAGTTTGTTTGCTCATTTCTCTGTTCCTAGGTTGTGATTTTTACAAGTTCGCCCATTAAAGCCATCCGTGGCTTGGGGTTAATCAGTATATTTAGCTCTATCCCGAATTTCCTTGATACTCATACCAAATACATGGCGATGGTTTGCGCACATCCAGCAAGAGCATAGGCAAGGTGTTCTGTAGCATATCCCTGCTGATGTTTTATCAGGTTGACCACCAGCATTATTATACCTACCGCGTTTTACCTTTAAGCGGTACATGTGATGCCGTTTAACAGCGAGGCTTTTCTTCATAAATAAACTCACCCAATTGTTGCGCGACTGCACAGATGCACAGTCGCTTAATCGTGAGTTCAGAATGAGTTATTTTTCGCATTCGTAATTTATCCATGGCTTGGGGTTAGTTCAGCAGTTAACTTTTCGCTTAAGCCCATTCTTAAGAGCTAAGACAGGGTCACTCACATTACTAAATGCCCCATTAAACGCGTGCGCTATATCTAGGTGTTAAAACAGATAAATGCGGATTGAGGGTATCCCACGTATCTTTGAGGTGCATTAGGTTTTTATATAAAGCATTGGCGTTTCTGAGTTCAGATGACAGATCTATATTCCCTTTCTCAACTTCATGATCAAGTATATCCAGTACCCATTTGCGAAACTCTTTGGCTACGTCAGTCTTGGAAAACATAGCTACTAAGTGAGCACCTCTGAGAGAGAACATTCTAACCACTTTTTTACGTAAGCTATTGTTTATTCCATTGACACTCAATTTGAGGGTCATTGTCATAGCAGGTGTAAACTCATCGGAATTGCGCTCGTAAATCTGTGTTATTGCATCTGTTTTTTTATACTGTAATGCTTTAGCTAACTCAGGGGCTGTGAGCCAAATATCATTAGCATGAGATACTGGATTAAACACAGTGCTACGGAAAGTTAACTGATCGGTGTTATTCGTTTTGGTAATTGCTATACTAGTCATGTCGGTTACCTCGATAAGTTTCTGACAAATTAGAAGCCCCTGACTATTACCAGTAGTTGGGGGCTTCGCCGTTTTAGTGCGACACTATTTATCTCGTGATTGTAACTTTTTGTAAAGATAATCCATCGTGAATTGCGAAGTGCCTCGAATATTCAACTATTTACACGCGTATAGCGTGTAAATACATATTGTTAATACTGGTAATCGCTGTTAGATTGATCAATCCTGTTGAATAGATCGGTATTTGATCGCCATCCGTGGCTCTCAATGCTTAAGCCGCTTCTTTCCAGCCAGTAATAGAAAACCTACCCATATTGGGGTGATACCATTGTGAGCCACGCTGTTCTGCTTCTTTCATCATCTGATGCAAGGCTTTTTCGAATGCGCCTTCGTATACCACTGACATTTGCGTAACTTGTCCGCCCGGTGCAACATGAGGAACTTTCTTGTGGGGAACCGACCAAGCCATAACTAATTGCTTGCTCTTAGCATTACTCAGACCGTAGGTTGCCTGTAGATAGCTGTAACCTTGATAACCAACAGGAATAGTACCTTGCTCTATTTGATCCATTTTTTGCTCAACAACAATCAGGCGCTTTTCTTGTTGAACATTGTTGTTTGCAATAGCGGCAATCAGTTCTGCTGATGAAAGTTGAGGTGGGCTAGTGAGGGCTTTCAACTTTGCGAGAACTATACGACGAACGGCTTTTGATTCACGCATACCGACAAGAGTCATTTGCTCCATTGTCAGGTTATAGCCTTTAATCTTACGCTTTGCGCCCTGAGAAGTGGTCACGTAAAAGTTTTCCGCGACCCCTAAATCATCCAGTTCATCTTCAATGCGTGCAATAAAACGACGATTTTCAACTTCTTTTTCACCAGCAGAGACTCGTGCTGGATTGATAATGTCATTCAAGAAGTCAATGCTTGACATAGTGACAACGACTGACTGATTTGCTAAATTCATATCCAACATATTTGTTTTCTCCTTTTAATAGGATGCCAAAAGCCAGTATTTCACTACTGGCTTTTTTATTTGGTTTAATTGTGAAAAAAGCATGTGAAAATGACCGATGCAAAATAATTGCATAGATTAATTGTGAGGTTTTAGATTTTGGGATGAGTAAAGATTAACGTTTCCGCTTAAGCCATAGAATTATTTATTCGCATTATAATTTACACATATGAATATAATGAATGCATTAATTCTAAGATAGTTTGTGCTTTTTCAGCACAGTGATATTAAAGAACGAAAACTCCCCACACGGGCGGGGCATTAATTGTAATTAGCCAGTCCTATTCTAGAGGATTGGTTGCTCCAAGAAAGCCTAGAGCGTTCCGGTATAGCGTGTACTTTGTCAGCACACCTAAATTGTTCAAAGAGCAGGTCAAAAATAATAACCTCCCGTTTAGGAGGATACCCTAACGCATATTCAGGGCTGGTACTCACCAGATTTTTTTAAAGGACTGCACATATATTATGTACTATAAGCTAACACACGCGAAGATAATATTCCACTAGCAACAAAAAAGCCCCGTTAGGGGCTGTTTGGTAATATTAAGCTCTACATAGAAAGTGCTTTTAAGACATGAACCGGATCTTTTTCTATTGCCTTTAACAATGCTTTTGCTGGGCCTGTTGGCTCTCTTCTTCCCTGTTCCCAATTACGCAGGGTTCCAACGTTAACAGAGATTAATTTAGCAAATCCCGTCTGGCTCAATCCAGTTGCCTGACGAATGTTTTTTACTTTCACTGCCTCAATAGTGGTCTCACGAGAGGCAGCACGTTCGCCATTCATGATTTCGTTCATCTGTGTCATGCTTTCAGTGAGTCTGGAAAATAATTTACTGTCCATTGTTACCACCCTTCATTTAATGCTCTCAAGACTTTCTTTTCTGACTCGCTAAGGTCATCTTTAATACCTTTTTTATAAATCAGAAGCAGCCTTATATGTGAGACATCGACCTTGTGATAATAAATGACGCGTACACCGCCACGTTTACCTTTACCTCTGGATGCCCACCTGACTTTACGTAAGCCTCCAGTGTGCTGAATAACATCACCCGCAGCGGGATTATCGGCAAGATATTGTTGAAACTCACGATATTCATCGTCGCTTAACAGCTCTTTACAGTCTTCGGTGAATATAGGGGTCTCAATAAATATCATGTTTCAGTACGCCATTGGTGTATGCATAGAATAATGATAGCATCCTTATTTTATAAGTCAATGGCGCACACATGAGAGGAGTTGAGAAAAAAACCATAGGGGCTATTACTTATTGTTATTGTCTGTTAAGTTAATCAGATAAATTATCTGCATTACTGTTATAATCGATAACCCGATAATCCGACTTTCTGCTTGTTCTTATGAAATCGAA
>NZ_JAQRFN010000050.1 GCF_028598555.1 Xenorhabdus anantnagensis | reverse complement strand
GATGCGAAAGGCAGCGAGAAGCTGGCCCTGCATGCCCAGAAGGACATGAGCACGGAAGTCCTCAATGACCGGTCAACCCGCGTGGTGCATGACCACACGGAAAGTGTCGGCAACAATCAGGTGATTACCGTGCGCAAAGACCGGCATAAGGAAATCATCGGGACGGAAGTCAGCAGCATCGGGACACGACAGGTAACGGTGGAGAAAACCAGTGTGCTCAGTGCCAAGGGCGCCATCACTATCCAGTCCACCGAAGCGGGTATCCATATCGGCAATACCAAAGGCAGCATTTCGATCGATAAGGAAGGCAACATCCATATTACCGGCGACACCGTCATTATCAACGGCCAGAAAGTGATCACCCTGAACTGATCCCGTTAACCATTTTAAAAAAGTGAAAAAGGAAACACGATGAACGCACAACCTTACCGGATGAATGAAGGCACCCTGACGCTCCCGGCCAACTGGCGCGATGAAACCATGCAGGTTTTTGTCCTGCCGGATGACAGTGGGGTCAATCTGGTGATTAACCGGACACCGGTACCGCTGGGCACCGAGGCGGCAACGTATTACGAACAGACGCTGGCGCAATTTGCGACCCACCTGCCGGGCTATCAGGAGCATCAGCGTTTACAAATGGCACTCAGTGGTGAAGACGCGTGGCGGCTGGATTACCACTGGCAAAGCCCGGAAGGGGAAATGCACCAGATGGTGGTCTTGCAAATCCGGGGCAGCCAGTTACTGGCCTTTAACCTGACGTCACCGCACCCTTTTGAAGCAGGGCAACGCACTGCGTTACTGGCGGTGATCACCAGTTTTCAGGCGGCATGACGGGAGATCATCATGGGACTGGGTGACGAAATCGTAACACGGATTGCCCGTGTGGGGGCGACCCATGCCGTGGGCAGAGCCATGCCACCTTCACAACCACGCGGCCCGGCGGCGGCACGTGAAGGGGATATTATCCAGCACTCGAGCTTTTTGGGTGCGTTGGCGGGTGTTGTTGTCGGCGCATTAATTGGCGCCGCGGTCTTTGCGGCCGCATCGGCCGTAATTGTGGGCACCGGTGGGTTAGCGACCGCGGCGGTATTGGCATTAGGCACCGCGGGCACCCTTGCCCTGGGCGGATTTATCAGTGATGTCAGCTCAGCCGTGGCCAATATGGTGGACAGCATCGGGCCACCGGATGGCGCAATCAGCAAAGGTTCACCGAATGTCCTGATTGAGGGGAAACCGGCGGCCCGGGCGAGCGTGGATTTAGCCACATGCAGCAAACATCCGCCACCGCTGATAGCACAGGGCAGTGAATCGGTGTTTATCAATGGCGAACCCGCCGCGCGGAAGGATGACAAGCTGGTGTGTGGCGCCACCATCAAGAGCGGGGCGAGCAAGGTCTTTATTGGCTCCGGCCAGGGCACGTATCTGGAAATCGAGGAAGAATTTTCCGGCTGGCAACGGGCGTTGCTGATCGCCGTGGAATTTATTGTTCCCCCCTCGCGGGGGCTGGCAAAAGGGGTAGGCAAGCTCTTTACCAAAGCCGGACAGAAAGCGATTGTAAGGGGCGCATTTAAAGGTGCGAAAAAAGTCGGGGAGATTGTTCGGGGCAAAACACTCAAGTGCGCCAAAACAGCCTTTAAAGAAACCAAAGGATTAAAACGTTACTGGGCCAGTACGAAAAAATTCTTTAGCGGTGACCCGATTGATGTCACCACCGGGGCGCTGTTTGATCAACGCACCGATATTGAGCTGGGACAGACGCTGCCGCTGCTGTTTACCCGTAGCTGGTCGCCGGGGCAGCGGGGATTGCTGGGCGAGAACTGGTTCGACAACTTCTCGGAATGTGCCATTGTCACCGGGGACAGAATAGCAATCCTGACCACCGAAGGGGCTTCCCTGCATTTTGCCCTGCCACAAAGTGTTAACCACAGCATTAACCCGGAGCATCCCGACTTTACCTTAAGCCGGGAAAAATCCGGCTTTGTTCTGGCAGAACGGCATAATCCGGTACGCAAATACTTCACCCGGTTGGTGTCCACCGGGGAGAAAACGATACAGCGCTGGTTGCTCACCGAACACCGTGACCGCAATGGCAATGCTGTGCGTTTTCACCATAACGACACCCATCAACTGGAAAAAATCACCCACAGCGATGGCCCGGAACTGCGGCTGTTCTATCGGGAAGAGGGCCTGCTGGAAGCGATCCGCCGCACTGACCATGGGCTGAATGACCTGATGGCACGCTATGCCTATCATGACACTGGCTGGCTGGCCGAAGCGGACAGTACCCAGCAATTTCACCTGTTCTATGACTATAACGAACAGGGGCTGATTAGCCGCTGGTCGGATGGTGACCAGACGGCGGTGGATTATACCCATGATGCCCAAGGCCGTTGTATCCACAGCGTCGGCAGTGGCGGGTTCTACCCGGTGCAACTGACCTATGAACCGGGCATCACCCGTTCAACGACACCACAAGGGCACACCACCGTCTGGCATCACAATGACCAGCAACAGGTAACTCAGGTCGAAACCCCGTGCGGTCATGTCACGCGTTATGACTATGATGAATGGGGCAACCTGCGCCACCAGATTTTACCGGAAGGGCAAACCCTGACGTTAGATTATCTGGCGGATACCGGGCTGGTCACCAAATTCACCGATGCCACCGGTGCAACATGGCAATACCACTATGATGAGACTGACCGCCTTGTCAGCATGACCGATCCGCTGGGACGGGTCTGGTGGCAGCAATACGATAACCATGGCAATGCAGAATGCTTTATTGCCCCCGATGGCAGCAAAACCACGCTGACGCGTAATGAATTCGGCCTGGTTATCGCGGCTGAAGACGATGAAGGGCATAAACGAACATGGGAATATGACGAACATAAGCGCCTGAGCAAACTGTTTGATGAAGAAAACCGTAGCCTACGGTTGGGTTACGACAGCCATGACCGATTGCAGCGACTGGCCTCGGGGGGTGGCGCACTGTGGCTGTGGGAATATGATCGCCATCACCGGGTGGCGTTAAATGATCGTCCGAACAACAGTCTGGAGCGTTTTCGCCATGACCGTCACGGTAACCTGACCGCGTGGACGGATGCGCGGGGCGTACAATGGCATATCGAATACGGGCCGTTTGACCTGCCAGTCGCGCGGGTTGATGGGGAAGGCCATCGCTGGCAATATCACTATGACCCCGACAGCCTGCAATTACTGGAAGTCGTCAATCCACAAGGTGAAAGCTACCGTTATACCCTGAATGCAGACGGACGGGTGGTTACCGAAACCGACTATGCCGGCACCCAGTGGCACTATGCGTATGATGGCAACGGTCACTGCATTGAAAAGCGCGATGCGCTGAACAATATTACCCGCCATGAATACGATGCGGCCGGCCGCATGACGGCGATGCACACGCCCGAAGGCACCACTACCTACTGTTACGATATTCTGGGGCGTCTGCTGGAAGTCACGGCACCTGACAGTACACCGCTGACGTTCGAATACGATGATAAAGACCGCATCGTGAAAGAAACGCAGACTCACGGTGATATCCAGCGTGATTACCCCAACAGCGCAATCGTTGAAAGCACATATCATCCGGTGACAGACCAGCGCTGGCAGGTGAAAACCGAAGCCAACAAAGTTGGCGAGTTGTGTCGATTCAGTTTCAATAACGAACATACACTTACCCTTGAGCGGGATGAAGACGGACACGAATGGCATCGCCAGTCGGATAAAGGCTTCATCCTGCGCCAGGAACATGCCCTGATGGGGCAGTTGACCGCACAACGTGCCGGACGCAACACCGAATTCTTTGCAGCCCATGAAGTCGCGGATATTCCGCAACCGACACTGGCGGGATTGGACAGGGAATATCGCTATGACGCGGCGCTCAACCTGGTGGCCGCCAATGATGAGCGGCAATGGCTGCGTTATGTGGTGAACGGCAACGGGCAGGTCACTTCGGTCAGTGACCGGGATCGTTTGCAGGAACATTATCAATATGATGCCTCCGGCTACCCTGCCCGCCGGTTTGACGGGCTCAATGAGATAGAGGGCGAGCGGCTCTACCAGAAAGGCCACCGGTTACGCCAGCTCGGCCAGCATCTGTTTGAGTATGACGATGCCGGTCGCATGACTGCCATGCAGCTCTGGCAGGAAGGCCATCGTTCTCAGTTGACCAAGTTTCGCTGGAACAGCCAGAACCAACTCATCGGCGTGCAAACGCCGGGCGGCCAGCAGTGGGATTATCGCTACGATGCCTTCGGGCGGCGCACGGAAAAAGTGTGCGAACAGGCAGGCCTGCGCACGACGTATCTGTGGGATGGCGATGTGCCAGCAGAAATTCGCGAGTACCGGCACAACCGGTTGCACTGCATCCGCCATCTGGTGTTTGAGGGCTGGCAGTTGCTGGCACAGCAGGTGCAGTTTTTTACCCCGAACCCGGAAAACCGGGATGAGCTTATCGCCGGAAACATTCAGACCCAGTATGCGGTGTGTGCGCCGACGGGCGAGCCGCTGGCGTTATTTGATGCCGCCGGGCACCGGGTCTGGCGCCAGCCGCCGCAGAGCCTGTACGGGTTGCGTCTGGGTGTACCGGGTGAAAATGCCGAACTGAATCCGGGGCTACAATACGCAGGCCAGTGGCTGGATGACGAGAGCGGGCTGGTCTACAATAGGCACAGGTATTACTCGCCTGTTGCCAGTTGTTATCTGACGCCAGACCCACTGGGGATTTTGGGAGGCGTGAATCATTATTCGTATGTAGAAAATCCGACGTCTTGGATAGACCCTCTCGGGCTTAGCCGAAAATGTGGTAAAGGTTTTGCGACTGCGGATGATGCGGCGAAGGCGGCACTAAATAAGTATAACCCGATGTCTATCCATATGAACCGTGAATATGGTGGACTTATATATAGAGCGAAGGATGGTACATATGGGCATACCCGTGCCCGCTTAGGTACAGGAAGATCAGCGCCATCAATGAAAGTAACAAAACGTGGTATGCCGAAGGGACTGGGGGATAAAGACATTGTTGGTCAATATCACACACATGCTGCTTACGAAGATGCGTTTAAGCAACGGACAAATAAAGCCGGAGATATACATAATAGTGATTCCTTTTCTCAGCCAGATAGAAATATTCATATAGGATTATCTGGAGATAAACGAGTTCCGAACTATCGGGATAGTTATCTGGGGACGCCAAGTGGAAAATTTAAGGTAATGCGTCGTGGAAGTCCATTAGAGGATATATTGTGAGGATAAAGGATGGGAACTCCCATAGAGAAATACGAAATTTTGCATAAGATAAATAAAGATGTCGCAGAATTTTTGTGGATAGCTATGAAAAAGGCAGCTAATGATGGTTTTGATATTATCGGTTGCCACATAGATATTTGTTATAAGGAAGATTTAATAGAAGATCGAAAATATTATATTGTGAGCTTTTATCCCAGAGAAGTAACGCCTGAGAATGCAATGGAATATGAGTTATTAGATGATGACCTTAATGTTTATATTGATGCTAATACGAAAGAAATTGTTTTCGCTTGTGCAGGCGTATAATTAATTTAAGAACATTATTACCGTGATATAAATAGAAAAGCCGGAAAGTGAACTGACCCCAAAATCTTCCGGCTTTTTTCTTTTTTAAGAGCCGCTCAGTTCCTGCCCTTAGCGACTTTTATAGTCGCCAATCAGCTCGCGCATTCGCAGCTTAATATCACTGAGCTGGTCTTGCTGGCGTTGGTACTGTTGCTTGATGGTGCGGGTGTCATCGCTGTCAGGAATAAGTACCAGACAACCGTCCATAATTTTAACGGTGAGTGTGCCATCAATCTCAAACCCGGCGGCCTTAAGCCATTGGCCTTTCAGGTGGATAGCGGGCGGCGCTGTGGCTGTGGCTTTGTTATTTTGCGGCACGTATCCCACGGTGTAATAACGTTCGGTATTGGCGGCTATTTACCTCGGTGAATAGTTGACTATCACAAAGACAGTAGCTTCTGTTTTCAAGTGATTGATGAAAAAACTGGAATATCTAGGCATACTCAGCTTTCTGATATTCAAGCTAACAAAACCGGCAGTTCGGCTTTTATTACAATGGTGCCATACGCGGTTTCAATGGTAACAGGATGATCCAATAAACCGCTTTCAGTCAGCCAGTCACCGACAAGGTAAAGTTCGCCATTGTCGCGTACCCCATCAATGCCTTGATGTGGATCACACTCGATTTCATGAAACAGCGTAGCGAGATCTGGCCCGGTTTCAGGCTCAATCAGGGACAGTATTAAGCCATTGGAAAATTGCGCAATATGGAATAACGCATCGGCCATAAATCCGATTTCTTGCAATGTGTCACCGCTAATTACAAATTCTGGCAGTTCGGCAAGGTGAGATGAAAGATGAAGACTCATTAATACATTCCTTGTGCTACTTAGCATGATATAAATGCGAACCGTTTCCCAAAATGAAAATGTTGTCATTCAAGGGATGGAAAGCCGTTCGCCCGCTTTGTCAGTGTTTTTATTTTTTACTGATAAAACAAATTGTTATCTTATGATCTACTGATCTACAACAGCTTTTTATTCAACTTGCCGGGAAATTGCTGTAACCAGCCAGCAACGGCGATATCATCCCATTCGCCTTCATTCAGGCTTTTTAAGCAGTGCCACAGTTCATGAAAATTTTGGGCGGTGATGATCAAACAACCCGGCATCACTCTGATTTTTAACGGATCATGAATGGAAAATCCGGCTTCAAGCAACCATTTTCCGCTTAAGTTAATGGCGGGGATAGTACGGTTGGGTCCTTGGGGGCGGTAAACGACTTTTTGATACCGTTCCGGCTGGGAAATTTTGTAAATACGGGTTCCTGCATTAGAATGCGTGTTAGCCATAATAACTACCTTCTATAGTTGTTGTGGTTAGCGGTTTTATCGTGTTCCACCACGGTAAAGCCGCGTTCAGATTTCATTGCCTACATTATCCCCGACCTGAGCAACTTTCCATCATCAAAACCGGCGTTTGCGAAGCGGCTCGCAAAATAAATACTGTATATATACCCATTGCAATAGAACATGTTAAGTCACTCAGGAAGTTCCTTTTTTCGCCGAAAATACCCGCCTTTTATTCATTTTTATTCACAATAACTACAAGTTTGGAATCTATTGCCAGCCATCGATTTATCACCTGAGTTTGCAAAACATTCAGACCTTTGTCGTCACCGACTTCACCCTGACGGAAGGCTTTTCCCAGCCGTTCCACCTGAATGT
>NZ_JAQRFN010000005.1 GCF_028598555.1 Xenorhabdus anantnagensis | reverse complement strand
GACAAGGAGCTGTCCGCTGACATTCAACTGACCGCGGCGGATGTTGATACCTACGATAAAGCAGAAATCGATGAGCGTATCAGCAAAGTGGACAAGCTGGCCGAATCCGCCAACAGCAACGCCACCATAGCTATTCAGGAAGCCAACAGCAAAGTCCCATTAACCCGCAAGGTCAATGACAAGGAGCTGACCGCCGATATTCAACTGACAGCGGCAGATATCGATACCTACAATAAAGTGGAGATCAATGAGCGTATCAGCAAAGTGGACAAGCTGGCCGAATCCGCCAACAGCAACGCCACCATAGCCATTCAGGAAGCCAACAGCAAAGTTCCCCTGACCCGTAAGGTCAATGACAAAGAGCTGTCCGCCGATATTCAGCTGACCGCGGCGGATGTCGATACCTACAATAAAGTGGAGATCGATGAGCGTATCGGCAAAGTGGATAAGCTGGCGGACACCGCCAACAGCAACGCCACGACGGCCATTCAAGACGCGAACAGCAAAGTTCCCCTGACCCGCAAGGTCAATGACAAGGAGCTGACCGCCGATATTCAGCTGACGGCAGCGGATGTCGATACCTACGATAAAGTAGAAATCGATGACCTTATCAATGGCGTCAAAACACAAGTCGATAATGTTCAACAACTGGCTAATATTGCCAGTAATAACGCCACCACGGCCATTCAGGAGGCCAACAGCAGAGTACCATTAACCCGCAAGGTCAATGGCAAAGAGTTGGCAGCAGATATTCAACTGACGGCGGCGGATATTGGTGCCTACAATAAAGAGGAAACTGACGGCCAGATCAAGGACGTTAGGACTCTGGCTGAGCACGCCGATAAGAACGCTGATCAGGCCATTCAAGACGCGAATGGCAAAGTCCCATTAACCCGCAGGGTCAATGACAAAGAGCTGTCCGTAGATATTCGACTGACCGCGGCGGATGTTGATACCTACGATAAAGTGGAGATTGATGAGCGTATCGACAAAGTGGACAAGCTGGCCGAAACCGCCAATAGCAACGCCAATTCAGCTATTCAGGAGGCCAACAGCAAAGTCCCATCAACCCGCAAGGTCAATGACAAAGAGCTGTCCGTAGATATTCAACTGACGGCGGCAGATGTTGATACCTACGATAAAGCAGAAATCGATAACCGTATCAGCAAAGTGGATAAACTGGCAGAAACCGCCAATCACAACGCCACCACGGCCATTCAGGATGCTAACAGCAGAGTACCATCAACGCGTAAGGTGAATGGTAAAGAGCTGGTAGCAGATATTACATTAACTGCTAATGATGTAGATACCTATGACAGGGCACATATCGACATCCTTATTGATGAAGCTAGAGATCAGGCAAACGCAGCCAATAACAATGCGGACAGCAAGGTTCCATTAACCCGTACCATAAATGGCAAGGCTCTGTTATCCGATATTAAATTGACCGCATCTGATATAAATGCTTATACCAAAGGAGAGGTAGATCTTCACGTTGGAAAAGTTAACGATCTGGCAAATGAGGCTAACAACAACGCGGATAGCCGAGTACCACTCACGCGCACTGTAAATGGCAAGGCCCTATTAACCGATATTAGACTTACTGCCTCTGATGTAGGAGCTTATGGCAAAGTAGAAGTTGATACTCGCGTTGGCAAAGCTGAGAAATTAGCGAATGATGCTAATGTCAATGCGATAGCAGCTAAAGCTGACGCTGAAAACCGACTGGAGAAAAGTAAGAATGGGGCGGATATCCTAGATAAACCGGCCTTTGTGAGGAATTTAGGCTTAGGTGATCTGGTTGGATTAGGTATTGAGTCACACCGAAGCATGGACGAGCACACCATCATCAAGATCGGTGAGATATTCATGATCAACGGGCTTGCCGTTGCCAGTGAACCAATTGGTGAACTTAACCAATCTGTGATCGGTGGAGTGACTTACTATACTCACTTCTACAAAATCAAACTGCCTACGGCTTTGCCAAATGGCATTATTTCATGTCAGGCAAGTATTGTGGGGGATGCTTTTGATCACCAACGCCCCGGTTATCTGGCTGATGTCAAAATACAGAGAGATAATTCAAATGGAATCGGATTGTCTAAGGATACATTGACAATATCCGTCACGACTCCTCAAACGGGTTGGGTTCCAAATTTTTATTATCAGGTTGTAGGGTATTAGCAGAAACAGTAAGTTCAGCACTAGTTCATTATTTTAGAATGGAACAGCATTGTAAAATGGAATAGTTTCTCTAAAACCCCAATAAATCAGGTGATCGCCTCGGCGATCACCTGAGACCGCTGATAAACCCAATCGTACTCACCTCTTGTGCCAATACTCCTGCAACCATCAGCAAATAAGGTGAGTTGATCATCTCAATGAGCGTGAAGCTATTTTAACTACCACAGAAAATTTTCTCTCTCCACATGGCTGACCCTACTTTTTATTCAGTAGATCCTCTAGCTTCTTAAGATCTTTATTATCGCTGTTATTTTCGAGCCAATCTCTGATAGATTTTTTGGCCTTCTGCTGTAATTCATCACGTAACATGGATTCCACATTCAACTTATATTGCAGGTTATTCCAGTCACCATAAACCCGCAGCGGGATTTTTAATTGCACCAAGCGACGGACAAATTCGTTCTGTTTGCCCCACCCATTGGTCAATTGCACCCATAATGAAACATCGGTGTTCTGTTTCAGTAAATTGGCTTTTCCCTGCCCTTTAATATTGAACATGCTTGAAGTTGCTGCAAGTTCACTAATTTTAACCTCACCGCGATCCAATTGTGCTTTCACTAACATACTAGTAGCTTCAGTAAAGTTACCCGTATTCGAGGGTTGGCTAACTTGATCTGTTGCCCGTGCAAAAGATTGTTGAATAAGCTGAGGAATATTCAACCCTTCCAGACGCGCGTTTTTCAGGTCGATATTCAAACCACCTTGCCAATAATGAGAAATGGCATATTCGTCATAACCTTCCCCCAGAAGATCACCGTCTACATTAAGCTGACCCTTGAATATCAATGGTAATGCCAGTGCATTTAACAAAGGTTGTATCTCAATCTTCTGCAAGCGCGGCTTTGTGTGCAGTTTTGCAGGAACAACCGTAGCATCAATCAATGTCGGTAGCGCAAAATATCCACCAAACACGTTGCCACTTAATTTAGTGATTTCCGCCACGCCACGGTTATTGGCTGCTTTCAGAGCAAAATTATCAATAGCCATCCTCTGATAAATGAATTTATCCGCCGTGAACGAGATATCACTATCAAACCCTTGCAAAAATGTAAGATCATAGTTGGATAATGCCGAGACTGATGTCGCAATTACCGGTTTTAATGAATTATTTTCAACCCGATAATCATGTTTTTCCTGTGGCGTCTTTTTCGATAAAGCCTCCCACCCCAGCACATTATCCAGATTGAACTTTGGCGAGTACAGGTTGATGGAATATTGCGGCTTATCTTTCAGGATGGCAGTAATATTCCCCTTAAGCTCATCTCCATCATTCAGCGTCAATGCCATTTTTTGCAGCGAAATTGATTCAGGTGAAGCCTGATATTTCACTATGGCACTCCCCTTCCCTTGGGTACCCGTAGACGGAAACCCAATTCCCTGTAATTGGTATTCAAAGGAATCAATGTCAGCCGTTAGCTGCTGCGGGTAATCAGAAATATCTACTGATGAATGGAGTTCAAATGACAGTTCTTGCTGGTTTTTATTGATTTTACTGCGGAGGCTAAGATCAACGTGATCCTGATCACTTCGTTCCAACAATAAATTGATATCACGGACATTTATTTGGGAATTTTCATTGGATTGCCAGATCAATAAGCTATCCGCTACCCTGATTCTGGCAATATCCAATTTCCAAGCCTGAGTTCCCGCAATGATTGGATAGTGGGTATCGCTTTCTGGTGCAATTGGGGCCTCAAGCTGTTTTTTCGGTTGGCTATCTGGAGTGAGCCGCAAGACAGCCGCTTTCAGCATCACCTCTTTAACTGAAAGTTGATGAGACAACAGTGGCAGTAACTCCACATCCAAACGCATATTTTCTGCCACAATAGCCGGTACTTTAGCATTCTCGGCAGTTAAAGAGATCTCACCAGTCAGAATGCTCAATTTTGGCCAAACGTGCCAACGTAAGTCATCCCGGAACACGAGCTGGTAACCACTCTTCTTTTGTACCTGTTTAACTATGTAGCCACGAAAATCGTTTGGATTAACCAACATAACCAGTGCAGTTAAGCCAGTCACAATGACTACCAACAAAATAACGAGTGTCGTCAACAATCTTTTCATGACTTCCCCAGCCTCATGTCCACAAGAAGACTATTTTCACCAGAAGGCTATTTCCACCAGAAGGCTATTTTCACCAAAAAACCAGTTTCATCAGAAAGCTTTACCAGAAAAGGTTAATCCTCACTGATGCGGCTACCTACGGCTCCCTGCTGATTTTTATATTTAGCATCCTGACGTCGGTTATAAGGCCGTTCAGCTGAACCTGAAAGCGGTTCAAAGCTCAATGCGCCGATAACCATACCAGGACGTAAAGCCAAAGGCAGTTTGCCTGAATTATAGAATTCCAGAACAATTTGCCCCTGCCAACCCGGATCAATACGATGTGCAGTCACATGAACCATCAGGCCAAGACGCGCCAGAGATGAGCGTCCATCCAACCACCCCACTAAATTATCAGGTAGTGTGACAGATTCCAGCGTTACCGCCAAAGCCAATTCACCAGGATGGAGGAAAAATGCTTCTCCCGCCGGCAAAGTAATTTCATCGCTCATGACACGGTCAAGTGCCGCATTGACTTCAGCCTTAGGGCCACTCAAATCAATATAAGCAGCAGTATGACCACGAAAAACGCGAAACTGATTCCCAAGGCACACATCAGCAGTTGCCCCATTAATACGTTCAACAGGGGGACGTGGGGTAATTACCAACTTTCCTTCATCTAGCCATTTAATAATGTCACGGTCACAGAGTCGCATTATTTCCTCTCAAATACGATGATACTTATGAATGCCTGAATAACAGATTATTCGTAAAATTGGCCAATCTTAGCTTTTAAGATATCAATGGCCACGCGATTTTTCCCACCACGAGGAACAATAATATCGGCATATTGTTTTGATGGCTCGATAAATTGCAGGAACATTGGACGTACGGTTTTTTTATACTGTTCTATAACGGAATCCAATGAGCGTCCGCGTTCATTCACATCACGCTTAATGCGGCGCATCAAACAGATATCCAGTGGTGTATCGACAAAAATGGAGAAATCCAGTTCTTGACGCAAACGCTTATCCGTTAATAGTAGAATACCTTCAAGAATAATGACTCTTTTCGGTTTAAAATGAATGGATTCAGGTTTGCGGGTGTGCTCGACGTAGTCATATTGCGGCAGTTTGATGGAATTTCCGG
The DNA here is from genome assembly GCF_028598555.1 of Xenorhabdus anantnagensis. GTDB lineage: Bacteria > Pseudomonadota > Gammaproteobacteria > Enterobacterales > Enterobacteriaceae > Xenorhabdus > Xenorhabdus anantnagensis. The sequence goes on along the minus strand of NZ_JAQRFN010000005.1, from coordinate 190,574 downwards.
CTTTCAATGCCTGAAGATGCTCAAACAGTAAACTGTGATCCATTGAGCTTGGATGATCATAATTAACTTTATAACGCTCTTCTATCGGGGTATTGGTTTGATCTTTATAATAGCAATCTTCTGGAATAACACCGATATTGTGATCACCAACCTGAGCCCGTAATTCTCTATAAATCGTGTTGGCGATAAGGCTTTTGCCTGAGGCAGAGGCACCTGAAATACCTACGATTGTACACTTATGTGCTTCATCAGCCATAGTAGAAATAACCTGGTTAAAAAAGAAAAAAATAAAGTGGGAACATAGTATTCGCTAATACCATGTTTGGCGGATTATAGGGAGTTAATGACTTCTATTCCAGAGTAAACAAGATAAGTCTCGTTTTTTTCGATACGATTCGCATAAAAATCCCGCAACTTTATGCTTTAAATGGAGGATACTCTATCAGTAATTTTCAAATACGAGTACCAAAGCTATACCTAAAAGCGCTCTCAGAACTATTCTTAAAAGCTCCAAAACTATTCTTAAAAGCCCCAAAACTATTTTTTAAAAGTATTCTTAAAACTGTAAGGAACTTGATCCCTTATCCTACTGATGCGCTCTTACGCCCTGAAGCTATACATAAGTTTCTTTAAGGTGGGCAAAATACATTTTGAAACGGTGAACGCCAAGGTACTGCCACAAGACAAAACACCAGAAGATATTTAATTAAATTAAATAATATTTAAATCAATCTAAGAAAACGCCGTCCCGCAAAAATCATTAACCAAAACGGCGTTTATCGTATATTAGTTACACAGGTGATTAAATGACTACTCAAATCAAACTGCGCGGAAGGAAATTTCAGTTGGGATTTTTTCACCCTGCCAATACATCTTCGCAGAAATATTGTCAGCAATTTCACGATAAATATCTGCAAATTCACTGTCTGGTTGACTGCTCACCGTTGGTTCACCACGATCGAGATCTTCACGCAATGAGATATGCAACGGGATCTGCCCCAATAATTGACAATCATATTTTTCTGCCAGCTTTTCTGCCCCACCCGTACCGAAAATCGGTTCATGATGACCGCAGTTACTGCAAATATGGGTGCTCATGTTCTCAATAATGCCCAACACTGGCACATTGACCTTCTGGAACATGACGATGCCTTTCATCGCGTCGATCAAGGCAATATCCTGCGGCGTAGTAATAACCAACGCACCTGTCACCGGAATATTCTGGGACAGCGTTAACTGAATGTCCCCTGTTCCCGGTGGCATATCAATCACCAGATAATCCAGATCCGGCCACAGTGTATCTTGCAGCATCTGCATCAAGGCTTTGCTTGCCATCGGGCCACGCCAGACCATCGCGTTATCATCAGTAACAAGATAGCCGATGGAGTTGGTTGCTATGCTGTGTACCATAATTGGTGCCATATGCTGACCATCAGGGGAAGTCGGACGCTCTTTCGCTGTACCAAGCATGTTGGGGATAGATGGGCCATAGATATCCGCATCCAGAATACCCACTTTAGCCCCTTCCTGTGCCAACGCCAGCGCCAGATTCACCGCTGTACTGGATTTCCCCACTCCGCCTTTTCCTGAACTGACTGCTACAATATTGCGCACGCCATTGACGCCCGGCAAATTATTGGCCCGGCGCAATGTGCTGATATTGAGGGTTAATCGCCATTCAACGGATTTTGCTCCCGTCGCGGATTGCAGAGGTTGGGTTATTTCTTTCTTCAATACTTCAAAAGCGCGTTTCCAGACAAAAGGCATGATTAATTCAATATGCAGTATCCCATCCAGTATGGTGCAGTGATGCAATGCTTTCAGGGCAATCAAATCTCGCTCTAATGTCGGATGTTTGAAAGTTGCCAATATTTTCGCAACATGTTCTTTCAGCAGGTCAGGATTGGTCTGCTCGGGGGATTGTAAGTTCATCCCGGCTCCTTTTGATTTATCTTTTTCAACCTAAAACTGTTCAGCCATCATAACAGAAGCTCACGACTTCGGATAAGGCAACGTAAAAGTGATGAAGATCTCGCGTTACCCTAGCGACAACGCTTCTTATCAGGTAACATCAAAAACCCTTTTAATTTTATGGAAGTCAGATCCTAACTATGTCTCAAGTCGCGAACAAATTATTGGTGACCTGTGCGTTACCTTATGCTAACGGTCCAATTCATCTCGGTCATATTCTGGAACACATTCAGGCTGATATTTGGGTTCGTTATCATCGAATGCGCGGCAAAGAGGTTCACTTTGTCTGTGCCGACGATGCCCACGGTACACCAATCATGCTGAAAGCCCAACAGATTGGGATCTCACCAGAAGAGATGATTGCCAAGGTGAACTTAGAGCATCAGCAGGATTTTGCCGGTTTTGCCATTAGCTACGATAATTACCACTCTACGCATAGCGAAGAGAACAGAGCACTTGCCTCCAAAATTTATCTGGAACTGAAAAAGAACGGTTACATTAAAAACCGGACAATTTCTCAATTGTATGATCCAGAAAAAGGAATGTTCCTACCAGACCGTTTTGTCAAAGGTGCCTGTCCGAAATGTAAGGCAGAAGATCAGTATGGCGATAACTGTGAAGTCTGTGGAACGACCTATTCCCCAACAGAACTGATCAACCCTCGCTCCGTTGTCTCTGGTGCAACACCACAAATGCGTGATACAGAGCATTTTTTCTTCGATCTTCCTGTTTTCAGCGATATGCTGCAAAAATGGACTCGTTCCGGCACCTTGCAGGAACAAGTGGCAAATAAAATGCAGGAATGGTTCGAATCTGGTCTGCAACAGTGGGATATCACCCGTGATTCGCCTTATTTTGGCTTTGAAATCCCAGATCAAGCGGGTAAATATTTCTATGTCTGGCTGGATGCCCCAATTGGTTATATGGGTTCATTCCAAAATCTGTGTGATAAACGTGATGACCTGAATTTCGATGAGTTCTGGGCGAAAGATTCCAAAGCGGATCTCTACCATTTCATTGGCAAAGACATCGTTTATTTCCACAGCCTGTTCTGGCCGGCCATGTTGGAAGGTAGCGACTACCGTAAGCCAACTAACTTGTTTGTCCACGGTTACATCACAGTTAACGGCACGAAGATGTCCAAGTCCCGTGGAACCTTCATCAAGGCTGATACCTATCTGAAACACCTTGATGCAGATTGCCTGCGTTATTACTACGCGGCGAAGCTCTCTTCCCGTATTGATGATATCGATCTGAATCTGGAAGATTTTGTTCAGCGAGTAAACAGCGATATCGTTAACAAGGTGGTTAACCTTGCTTCACGCAATGCGGGCTTCATCAATAAACGCTTCGGGGGCAAACTGGCAGACCAGCTCGCTGATCCTGCGCTGTACCAGAAGTTTGTCGATGCAGCACAAGTTATTGCGGAAGACTTTACCAACCGTGAATTCGGCAAGGCAATCCGTGAAATTATGGCACTGGCCGATCTTGCCAACCGCTATGTTGATGAGCAAGCACCGTGGGTTGTGGCGAAACAAGAAGGCCGCGACGCTGATCTGCAAGCTATCTGCTCAATGGGCATTAACCTGTTCCGCGTACTGATGACTTACCTGAAACCCGTGCTTCCAGGCCTGACTGCGCGTGCAGAAGCTTTCCTGAATACTGAACTGACTTGGGATGGAATCCAACAACCTCTGTTGAACCATGATGTTTCACCATTCAAGGCACTGTTCAATCGTATTGAGATGGCTAAAGTTGAAGCAATGGTCGCTGACTCAAAAGAGAGCATCGAACCACAAAAAACCGTGACAGGCCCATTAGCCGATGAGCCGATTCAGGACACTATCGCATTTGATGACTTTGCCAAGGTTGACCTGCGAATCGCATTGATCAAACAGGCTGATTTTGTCGAAGGTTCAGATAAGCTGTTGAAGCTGACTCTTGATCTCGGTGGTGAAACTCGCCAAGTTTTCTCCGGTATTCGTTCAGCCTATCCTGATCCAAAAGCGCTGGAAAATCGTCTGACAGTAATGGTTGCCAACCTCGCACCACGCAAAATGCGTTTCGGTATTTCAGAAGGCATGGTAATGGCAGCAGGCCCGGGTGGAAAAGATATTTTCCTGTTAAGCCCAGACAGCGGTGCTCAACCGGGTATGCAGGTTAAATAATAATTGTATTTCTTGAAAAGATATTAATATTATCAACCAGATAATAAAGCGGGCTCAAAAAAAGCCCGCTTTTTAATGTGATGTATGGCACATTTACAACGTTAGTCGTATGATAAAACTCTCGTTATATTGAGGAATTATTGATTATGTCTTTCCAAAATGTGCTGATGATAGGCTGGCAATATCTGCGCGCATTCGCGCTGCTCTATTTGTGTCTGATCGCGGGGAATATCATTTCAGCACTACTTCCCTTCTCTCTCCCCGGTAGCATTATTGGCTTACTTCTTCTGTTTTGTTTACTTGCATTCCAAATTATTCCCTCACACTGGGTGAAACCAAGCTGTAGCCTGCTGATGAAAAACATGACATTGCTCTTTTTGCCCATCGGCGTGGGAATCATGGATTATTATTCACAACTTAGCCAACAGATGTTTCCAATTCTCCTTTCTTGTATCGTGAGTACCGTTATTATCATGGTTATCGTTGCTTACAGTTCCCACTATATTCATCGTGAACGCGTTATTATCGGTACTAAGCCACAAGAATCGGAAGAGAAAAAAAAATGTTAAGCCATATTTGGTGGTCACTGCCATTAACTCTGATTGTCTTTTACTTTGCTAAGAAACTATCAATGCGACTCAAACTGCCTATATTCAATCCGTTATTGATATCAATGGCTGTTATCATTCCCTTGCTGCTCATGACTCATACACCTTACAAACACTATTTTTCTGGCAGCCGGATATTGAACGATTTGCTGCAACCTGCCGTTGTTGCCTTAGCTTTCCCTCTGTATGAACAACTCCATCAAATCCGTGCTCAGTGGAAATCAATTATTAGTATTTGTTTTATTGGCAGCATTGTCGCAATGGTCACGGGAACAGCTATTGCATTATGGGCAGGTGCAACGCCTGAAATTGCAGCCTCTGTTCTACCTAAATCTGTAACCACCCCAATAGCCATGGCTGTGGCCGATTCCATAGGTGGAATTCCTGCCATCAGCGCAGCTTGTGTCATTGCGGTAGGTATTTTTGGCGCAGTCTTTGGTCACAATCTATTTAACATGCTAAGAATAAAAACTCAGGCTTCACGAGGGTTGGCAATGGGTACTGCTGCCCATGCGTTGGGAACAGCCCGCTGTGCGGAAATGAATCACATTGAAGGGGCATACAGTTCACTGGCCTTAATGACCTGCGGCATTATTACCTCACTGATCGCGCCTTTTCTATTTCCGATATTGCTGCATCTGTTTGGTTAATCATTTTATTAATAACTATTCCGATCAACAGTAATGGCTTGAGATGGTTTTATTCGTTGTAAAACTGTAACAAAAAGGTAAGCGTATTTATCAGGGTAGTGAAAATTTGATATAAATCACTAAGATAATATCTTTATTACACAAATTTCATTGATTATATGGCCTTTATCACATTACAAATCTGAATAGACGTCCTAGAATGACCTTCAACTAATTTGGAGATCATTCTATGCAAGCTCGTTTTCACGCTATTTGGTCAGAAATCACGCCTAAACTGCAAAAGGCCCTATTACCTTATATTGGCAACGACGATTTTCCAGCCATGCTGACAGCAGAGCAAGTGGAATCAATCAAACAGATCAGCGAATTTGATGATCAGGCACTGGCATTGGCTTTATTACCACTTGCTGCGGCCTGTTCCCTTGCTCCTATCTCCCATTTTTACGTTGGTGCAATTGCACGGGGAGAAAGTGGCAATCTCTATTTCGGTGCCAATATGGAATTCACCGGAGTGCCATTACAGCAAACTGTCCACGCAGAACAATCAGCCATAACACATGCTTGGTTACGTGGTGAGAAAAAGTTGGTTTCCATCACTATCAACTATTCGCCTTGCGGTCATTGCCGGCAATTTATGAATGAACTGAATAGTGGAACGCAACTGGAAATTTACCTCCCCAACCGTCCAAGATTAACGCTGGCCGACTACCTGCCAGAAGCCTTTGGCCCACGAGATCTAACCGATACACCATTGCTGCTGGATACAGTTAATCATGGCTATCAACTGGCTATCAGTGACGAATTGGTACAAGCTGCCTTGGATGCGGCAAACCGTAGCCATGCACCTTATAGCCAATCCCACTCAGGGGTTGCTCTACAGGATGAACAAGGGAAAATTTATACTGGCCGTTATGCGGAAAATGCCGCATTCAACCCAAGCTTGCCACCATTACAGGCAGCGCTGATATTCATGAATATGGCTCGCGGTAATTGTCAATCCATCAAACGAGCCGTCTTGGTGGAAAGCGAAAATAACCATTTATCACAATGGAATGCTACAGAGTCCACATTAACCGCTCTTGGTTGCACAAAAGTACAGCGGCACACATTTTAAAATAAGAAAAGAGTAGTGACTTAACAAAATGGCAATCTCCCCCTCAATATCCTCCAAGAGGGGTGAAATGAAAAAACTCAATAACATTTAATTAGCCAATTCTGTATGTTATCTCTCATTTTTACTCATGATAATCATATTTAAGTAACATTTACTGTACTTATTTTTTTTATCTTCTTAGGATCTGTAGCCGATTTTGTTATTGATAAGTTCAAAGAGTAAGCATCATGGAACTAGAACACGAAAGTAAACGTCCTCTCTATATTCCCTACGCTGGTCCTATCTTGTTGGAATTTCCTCTGTTGAATAAAGGCAGTGCCTTTACAGAAGGAGAACGCAGTAATTTCAACTTGCATGGCTTATTGCCGCAGGCCGTTGAAACAATAGAAGAGCAGGCCGAACGCGCCTATCGTCAATACCGCGATTTCAAAAATGACGCCGATAAACACATTTATTTAAGGAATATTCAGGATACCAACGAAACGTTGTTCTACCGACTCCTTGACGCCCACCTCAGCGAAATGATGCCTATTATCTACACACCAACCGTTGGTGAAGCGTGTGAACATTTTTCTGATATTTACCGCCGTGCCCGTGGTCTGTTTATCTCCTACCCAAACAAAGCGTACATTGATGACATGCTGCAAAATGCAACCAAGCAGAATGTCAAAGTTATCGTTGTTACTGATGGTGAGCGCATTCTTGGTCTGGGGGATCAGGGAATCGGGGGCATGGGTATTCCTATCGGTAAACTGTCACTGTATACCTCCTGTGGTGGAATAAGCCCTGCTTACACCTTGCCCGTGGTTCTGGATGTAGGGACAAACAACCCACAACGCCTAAATGATCCACTGTACATGGGCTGGCGCCATCCACGCATTACTGGCAAAGAGTACGATGAATTTGTGGATGAATTTATTCAGGCAGTGAAGCGTCGCTGGCCTAACGTACTGCTGCAATTTGAAGATTTTGCCCAGAATAACGCCATGCCGCTGTTAACCCGCTATCGCAATGAACTTTGTTGCTTCAATGATGACATCCAAGGCACCGCATCCGTTGCCTTGGGTAGCCTGATTGCAGCCAGCCGTGCCGCAGGCCGCCAATTGAAAGATCAAACTGTGGCATTCCTTGGTGCCGGCTCTGCTGGCTGTGGTATTGCAGAGCAGATCATTGCCCAAATGAAATCTGAAGGATTGAGTGATGAGCAGGCTCATGCCCGTGTGTTCATGGTTGATCGCTTTGGTCTCCTGACAGACAAACTGCCAAACTTACTGGATTTCCAAAGTGCGTTGGTACAAAAAAGCTCTGTCCTGCAATCGTGGGATGTCGCCAATGATTCCCTCTCATTGATGGACGTGGTTCGCAACGCCAAGCCTACTGTCTTGATTGGTGTTTCTGGTCAATCAGGTCTGTTCACTGAAGAGATCATCCGTGAAATGCATAAACATTGTGAACGTCCGGTCGTGATGCCGCTATCCAATCCGACATCACGTGTGGAAGCTCGTCCGGAAGACATCATCAAATGGACGGATGGCAAAGCGCTGGTTGCTACAGGAAGCCCATTCGTACCAGTAAAATATAACGGTCAGGAATACCCCATCGCACAATGCAACAACTCCTATATCTTCCCGGGGATCGGGTTAGGCGTTATCGCTTCCGGTGCTAAACGTGTTACAGATGATATGTTGATGGTTGCCAGCCGCGCATTGGCGGATTGTTCACCGCTGGCGCAAACAGGCTCTGGCCCATTGTTGCCGCTGATTGATGATATCCAAGATGTTTCCCGTAAAATAGCCAAAGAAGTGGCAAAAAAAGCCCAAATTCAAGGTGTAGCGATTGTTACATCGGAAGATGCATTGGATGAAGCCATTGAGCGCAATTTCTGGAAACCAGAATATCGCGTCTATAAGCGCACTTCATTCTGATAATATTCGTAATAAGCCTGCCAATGTTATTGGCAGGCTTTAGTTTCCCAAATGAAAGGTGGTGGTATCTTCACTCCGAGCTTTCATAATAAAAGAGTCAGGTAAGGTGATGAATTATTTTTCCAAAGACCTTGTTTGTCATTAACTTTAATTTTTATGAACTGTAAAAGATTAAACAGACATTAATATAATATTTATATTTCTGTAGTTCTGATATCACTCATTGAAAACTTGCTTCGGTATTTCAAGTAAAGTAGCCTTTAGGGCATTAGCTCATCAGCACATATAAGGCAAACAAAAATCATGTTGAAGCGCTTGATTACTGGCCTCATTTTTATCATAGCTGTCCTTATTCTGACAGCTATTATGCTTGATCGTTGGATTGGCTGGAAAACCTCTCCTTACATTTTTGATGATCTCAGGCAACTTCCTGAGCGAAAAGTCGGTATAGTACTTGGCACATCCAAATATTATAAAGGCGGCAGATATAATCAATATTATTTCTACCGAATCCAAGGTGCTGTTAACGCTTATAACAGTGGAAAAATTAAATATTTGCTATTGAGTGGGGATAACTCTCAACAAAGTTATAATGAGCCACTGACTATGAGGACAGATTTGATCAAGGCAGGAGTTCCGGCCAGCAGAATTGTCATGGATTTTGCAGGTTTCAGGACATTGGACTCGATTGTCAGAACCCAAAAAGTGTTCAATACCGACGATTTTACTATTATCACTCAGCGTTTCCATTGTGAACGAGCTGTGTTTATTGCCATGTATTCAAACATAGAAGCACAGTGTTATGCCGTTCCCTCCCCTAAAAATATGATGATGGTTCGTTCCAGAGAAGTATTGGCACGTCTCGGTGCTTTGACTGATCTCTATATTTTAAAGCGCGAGCCTCGCTATTTAGGTAAACCAGAATCCATTCCTATCCAACATACCGTACCAACAGGAATACAAGGGTATCCTGCGGTATCACCGGAAGAGTTACAGGAATTAGAAAGAAAATCACACAAGAAATAAAAATGGACAACAAATCAATACGATCTGTTTAAACAGTTTTATGCCCTAAATCTTTCAAGTTGCAGTTCACCTGCAAAACTGCAACTTGAAATCTATTAGATTTAGAACTATTGGCAAAGTATTTCCCTTAAGCCTTACTTCCTGCAACTTTACCTGCCAAACTCGCCAATTTTGCTGTTAAACTGCGCCAGAGCTTTTCCATTGGCCCTTGAGAATAACGTTTCAACCACCAGCAAGCAAACCCGATATTCAATGCCCAAATAAAGGGAATAAATGCCATCAACTCCAAACGGCTAAACTGCTCAAATAACCCAAAGCGATAAAAAATCGTGGTACAAATCAATGTTTGCAACAAATAACTACTCAGTGCCATTCTTCCGACCTGCCGGAGCCAAAAAGTGATTCTCCAGCACGAAATGGCAGACCAAAATCCATAAATCAACGCGATATAACCCAGTCCAAACAACGGTATTGCCAATTCAGGAATGGTATTGAAGATAGCCGGTAATACAGAATAATTGTCGTGACCTAAATATCGTATCGACAATGCAATACATTGAATCGCCATACCAGCAGGAATTAGGCATAATGCCAATTGGCGGTAATGCCTACGACTAAATTCCCCTTTCAACCAGCCGTTACGCATTAACATTGCACCACAAAGCATAGTACCCACTATTTGCCAACCGTATTGCACAATGACCATAACCACCACCCCACCTATTTCATGAATGCGGTGTTCTATGGCCCATAATCCGCCATACGTTTTCCAGTAGCTTTCATAAAGGATATCTTCCGGTGTAGCCTGCATCTGCCAGATTGAATAACCTTCCTCTATAAAAAAGAACAATAGAAGACAAAGCATCATCACACCGAATAAATAGAAAATAACCGCTTTACCAAATAATTTTTGGCGAGTATTGATAAAATACCATGCCAGTAAGCCAGCAATGCCATATGACAACAAAATATCGCCTTCCCACAGCAAAGCTCCGTGCAATAAACCAATAACAACCAAAACCAGTAATCTGGAAATATTTCCATCACGCCCACGCTGCCGAAGCAATTCAAGTGATGCCCCAAACAACAATGTCAAGATGAACCGAAATTTTCCCTCAGCAAAGATGTTTAAAACAGACCATATCGCCACATCAGAAAATGGGACTGAATCTTTATAAAACGGCCCCAGACCAGCTTCAGATAGTAAGGCAAAAGAGAAAATATTCAGCAACAATATCCCCAAAATGGCAAAACCACGTAAACTATCAATTGCCTCAATTCTCTTACTCATTACCTCATTCAAATTACGCTCCATAGAAATAGAAATAGAAATAGAAATAGAAATTCATCATGATAAATGCAGATGACGTACGGCTCGTAAGAATTCCTGCCGTGTATTCTGACTAGTTTTAAATAACCCTCCCAGAGAAGTCGTCGTTGTAGTACTGGTCGCATCGCGGATACCGCGCGCTTTCACGCAGTAATGGACAGCATCAATGGAAACAGCAACATTATTCGTGCCAAGCAGCGTTTGTAGTGCAATCAGGATTTGCTGTGTCAAACGCTCCTGCACCTGTGGGCGCTGCGCAAAAAACTGGACGATGCGATTAATTTTCGACAAGCCAATCACTTTATCCTTAGGGATATAAGCAACCGTGGCTTTGCCATCAATAGTGACAAAATGGTGTTCACAAGTACTGGTCATCGTAATGTCACGCACTGTTACCATTTCATCCACTTTCATTTTGTTCTCTATCAGCGTAATTTTGGGAAAATTGTTATAATCCAATCCTGAGAATATTTCATCCACATACATTTTCGCTATACGGGCCGGCGTATCCGCCAAGCTGTCATCACTTAGATCGAGATTCAACAGCTTCATGATTTCAGTCATGTGTTCCTCAATGCGCACTTTACGCACCTCTGGCTCCAAAGTTTGTTCACGCAATGGGGTTTCAAGACCACGGGCAATCAGCGCCGAATGCACCAGCGCAGCTTCTGTACTTAGGGATGACATCAGTTTCTCCAAGGTAATACTTTCCGTTAATTGACTCTCTGTTAATTGACTTTCGGTTAACTGACAGAAAATTGGGACGTTTATTTTATGAACATATCAGTGAATATAACACCACACGATATCTGTTTTACGAATACGGTTTTACGCATACGGTTTTACACAGACCGTTTTACGCACATACCGTATGTGCGCACAACTATACCTGTTATACCTGTACATCATCAATCACCCAGATCAGAGTGATTCACGACGAGTATTGGGGCGATAAAATACCAATAACCCGGCAATAAGCAATCCAATAAATGCGACATACAAAGCAGGTTCCAATTTACCTGTCAGCCATGTCGAAACAGCGGATAACATTGGCCCTACCAACTGCCCCAGCGCATAGCCTGTGGTCAACAGTCCTGCCATATAACGGGCATGATTGGGAGCCAATTCACGACCATATTGCAAAGCCAGCTGTACCACACACATAAATCCGCCGCCTACCAGCAATGCACCAATCATCAAGCCACTAATACCCGGCAACATTTCCGCAATCAAAATGCCCAACGCCTGAAGCCATAACGTAATCGCCAAACGGGTTTGAGGTGTTGATACATTACGCAGCAAAATTCCCAGCATAATGCCAATGACCGATGCACCACCAAATATTGGCCAGACAAATTGAGCAAACAAGCTATCGGGAAAACGCGCTGTCGCTATTTGAGAAAGAAATGTCGCAGGCAAAATATAACCAAATCCAGCCAGACTATAACTCCACACCAATCGCTTGATTTCCGGTGTTAGGCTCAGGGCTTGGATCGCAGTTTGCGGACGATGCAATTCACCACTGCGGGGCAGATGGCAGCTAACATAAATACTGAACAGCAGCGCCAAAATACCATATAGCATCCATGCACTGGCTGCGCTCATCTGCCAAGATTGGATTCCAATTGCCAGTATGCCACTGATAAAGATCCCGATTCCTGGCCCCGAAAAAACAGCCGCACTCAATCCTGGGCGGTTCAATCTTCCCAATTCCTCATTTGTCCATGCAGCTACCAATACCAATGACCAACCACTTGCCCAGCCAATAAAAAAACGGGCAATACTGTGTAATATCGGCCCATCCAACAATGCAGAAAGCAAGGTGATAATTACCGCTCCCCATAACCCGCTCCACAAGCGGTATTCCACACAACGCTGTGCCCGCATTGCATCATAAGAACCCGCCAGATAACCGAGATAATTGAATGCTGCGACGATTCCCGCCCCTGTTAATGTGAGTTGGGATTCTGCAATCATCAATGGAACTTGTGGGGTAAAAGTAAAACGTCCTATCCCCATTGCTACAACCAAAGCGAGAAAACCGCTTAATGCAATCTGAAAAGCTTGATAGTTACGACTCTGAGGTGCAACAATTTGATTTTTCATAGTGATTAAATAGTAATGGAATTAGTTGTTTTAGAAGGCTTTATTCATTTATAACAAATCATAAATATAATATATATATTTTCTTAACTCCCTTTTTCTTTACCGCCATCGACATTTCCCATCAACGTAATCTTTGCCATAATGCATTCAATGCAGAATAGGTGTTTCAAAAATAAATGCTTAAAGAATAAATAATTGTCCACAATCTGTGATAACCGCAATGTGCGGCATATAGGGAGTTTCTTATGGATCACTGTCATACTTCAGGCTTAATCTCACTTGAACAGGCATTAGAAAAATTACTGGCACAAACCGTCCCCCTGACTGCTATCCCTCTGGTAACGACAGAAACTATTAATCTGACCGAATCCACGGGTAGAATTACTGCTACTGATATCATTTCCCCGATCAACGTCCCCCCTTTTGATAATTCAGCAATGGATGGTTATGCTGTCCGTCTTGCCGATCTTAATGAAAATCAGATCTTGCCAGTGGCAGGAAAAGTGCTGGCTGGTGTGCCATTTCAAGGGGAATGGCCAACTGGCAGTTGCATCCGCATTATGACTGGTGCCCCCATTCCTTCTGGCGCCGATGCCGTTGTGATGCAAGAGCAAACTGAGGTCACTGAAACGGGAGTTTGCTTCACACATCCGGTAAAACAGGGGCAAAACATTCGTACCATTGGGGAAGATATCACCCAAAATGCAGTGGTACTGCCACAAGGAATCAAGCTTTCCACTGCACAATTACCGCTGGTTGCTTCACTCGGCATTGCAACGGTTGATGTTGTCCGCAAACTGAAAGTGGCTATTTTTTCTACCGGTGACGAGTTGCAGGCCATCGGAGAACCCTTACAAGCAGGGCAAATTTACGATACCAACCGATTTGCTGTTCGTATTATGTTGGAAAAACTGGACTGTGAAGTTATCGATTTGGGCGTGATCCGCGATGACCCTGATACCTTGCGGCAAGCCTTTATTGAAGCGGATAAACAAGCTGATTTAGTGATCAGCAGCGGTGGCGTTTCTGTTGGTGAAGCGGATTACACCAAACAGATTTTAGATGAAGTAGGAAAAATCAGTTTTTGGAAACTCGCCATTAAACCCGGTAAACCTTTTGCCTTTGGTAAATTGGAGAATGCCTGGTTCTGCGGCTTGCCGGGCAATCCTGTTTCTGCCGTGCTCACATTCTATCAATTGGTACAACCGTTGATTGCGCACCTATCGGGTTTCACCGCATGGCGACCACCAATGCGCCTGACAGCCAAGACGACAACACCATTGAAAAAATCCCCCGGCAGATTGGATTTCCAACGCGGTATCGCTGCCATCAATAAAAATGGGGAACTAGAGGTACAAACCACAGGACATCAGGGTTCCCATATCTTTAGTTCCTATAGTCTCGGTAACTGTTTTATCGTCTTGGAGCGGGAACGTGGGCACATCGCAGCGGGTGAAACAGTACAAATCGAATTTTTCAACCACTTACTGAAAAATCAATAAGATAATAAAACAATGACTATCGAACTTACCGATGAAGAAACCTTGCGTTATAACCGACAAATTGTCTTGCGTGGTTTCGATTTCGACGGGCAGGAAAAACTAAAATCTGCCAAGGTGCTGATAGTTGGTGCAGGAGGCCTCGGTTGTGCGGCTTCCCAATATCTTGCTGCGGCTGGCCTTGGAACAATTACCCTGCTGGATTTTGATACAGTTTCCCTTTCTAATCTGCAACGGCAAATTCTCCACCGCGATGAGCGCATTGGTATGGCAAAAGTGCATTCTGCGGCACTGACCCTGCGGGAAATTAATCCACACATTACCATCAACCCTATAGAAGGGCTATTAGATGACCCGGCATTAGATGAATTAATCAGCCAACATAAAATTGTGCTCGACTGTACAGATAACGTTGCCATCCGCGAACAACTCAATCATCTGTGTCATGGACATAAAATACCATTGGTTTCTGGTGCAGCCATTCGTATGGAAGGCCAGCTTTCTGTCTTTACTTACCAACCGGAAGAGCCATGTTATCGCTGCCTGAGCCGATTATTTGGTGAAAACAGTCTGACTTGCGTTGAGGCGGGGGTAATGGCACCGCTAGTAGGAACTATCGGCTCCTTACAAGCGATGGAGACAATTAAGCTACTGACTCAATATGGAAAAAGTTGTCATGGTAAGGTGATACTATTCGATGCCATGACAATGCAATTTCGTGAAATAAAATTGCCTAAAGATCCTCAATGTGAGATTTGTCGGATTCATTGAGCATTTCCCCTGTGAATTTCAAGATGCAGCCAACAAAGCTGCAACTTGAAAGACGATGGATGGATATAGCCCCGTAAAATCATCGGGGCCATTAACATCACATCGAACATCACATCAGGTAAAATTATTCAGCAATCCCCTGACTGCTCAGATACTCATCGTAAGTACCTTTAAAATCAACAACCTTATCAGATTTAATTTCCAGAATACGGCTGGCCAGTGAACTGACAAATGCGCGGTCATGGGAGACGAAAACCAACGTTCCTTGGTAAAGTTCCAGCGCAAGGTTCAAAGATTCAATGGATTCCATATCCAAGTGGTTGGTTGGTTCATCCATGAGCAGAATGTTAGGCTTGTGCATCATCAGCTTGCCGAACAGCATACGGCCCTGTTCACCACCGGAAAGCACACCAACTTTCTTCTTGATATCATCCTGACCAAACAGCAAACGGCCGAGAATACCCCGCACGGCCTGTTCATCATCGCCTTCGCGCTTCCATTGGCTCATCCATTCAAAAACCGTCATATCACAGTCAAAATCACTGGCATGATCCTGTGCATAATAACCAATGGTGCTGTTTTCAGACCATTTGATCGTGCCGCTGTTTGGGTTTTCTTCACCAATCAGCGTTTTCAGGAATGTCGTTTTACCGATACCGTTTTCACCGATTACCGCCATCTTTTCGCCGACTTCCATCAGCAGATTCAGGTTTTTGAACAGTGGGCCATTATTATAACCCTTGGTCAAACTTTCCAATTCCAGTGCATTACGGAACAGTTTCTTATCCTGTTCAAAACGGATATAAGGATTCTGACGGCTGGAAGCCTTCACTTCTTCTAACTGGATCTTATCAATCTGACGGGCGCGAGAAGTCGCCTGTTTAGATTTGGAAGCGTTAGCACTGAAACGGCTAACGAAAGACTGCAATTCAGCAATCTGGGCCTTTTTCTTCGCATTATCTGCTTGCAGACGCTCGCGAGCTTGTGTTGCCGCGATCATATACTCATCATAGTTGCCAGGGAACAAACGCAGTTCACCATAATCCAAATCAGCCATATGAGTACATACAGTATTCAGGAAATGGCGGTCATGGGAAATAATGATCATGGTGCTGTTACGTTCGTTGAGCACTTGCTCCAACCAGCGGATAGTATCGATATCCAAGTTGTTGGTTGGCTCATCGAGCAGCAGAACATCAGGATTGGAAAACAGTGCCTGCGCCAGCAACACACGTAATTTCCAGCCCGGAGCTACTGCACTCATCAAGCCATAATGCAGCTCTACGGGAATACCGACACCCAGCAACAGTTCGCCAGCACGCGCTTCAGCACTGTATCCATCCATTTCACCATAAGCGACTTCCAGATCAGCCACACGATAGCCATCTTCTTCGCTCATGTCTGCCATCGCATAAATGCGGTCACGTTCCTGTTTGACTTCCCACAGTTCCTTGTGCCCCATGATGACGGTATCCAACACGGTATATTCTTCGAAAGCAAACTGATCCTGACGCAACTTACCCAGACGCTCATTAGGATCAAGGCTGACATTACCGGAAGTTGGGATTAAATCCCCGCCCAAGATTTTCATGAAAGTAGATTTACCTGCCCCATTCGCACCAATCAAACCATAACGGTTGCCGTTGCCGAATTTGACAGAAATGTTTTCAAACAGTGGCTTGCTGCCAAACTGCATAGTAATGTTGTTTGTACTTAACACAACTGTTGCTCTTAAAGTAAGTAAAAAGGGAATTTATAAAATAGATAGCCGCACATTATGCCACAACAGGAAAAAAGTATCGCCAGAATGCGTTACCTAGCTGTAAAATCAGAGCGACACATCAAGTAATATACTGAATTTTAAGACTCAACAATTTGATATACCGGAAAAATACGATGCAAAAAGTGAGATGGGGTATTATAGGTTGTGGTAATGTCACTGAAGTAAAAAGTGGCCCTGCTTTTTATAAATTGGAAAATACTGAATTAGTCGCAGTCATGCGCCGCAATGCAGATTTAGCTAAAGATTTTGCTGAACGGCACAATGTCCGAAAATGGTATTCGGATGCCGAATCTCTGATTAATGATCCGGAAATTGATGCCGTTTACATTGCTACCCCGCCCTCAACCCATAAAAAATATACTATTTTGGCAGCACAAGCCGGAAAAAGTGTTTATGTTGAAAAACCAATGGCATTAACATTCGAAGAATGCAACGAAATGATTGCCATCTGCCGATTTCAAAAAGTCCCACTGTTCGTCGCTTATTATCGCAGAGCATTGCCTCGGTTTATCAAAATAAAAGAGTTAATTGACTCTGGCAAAATTGGCATACCACGAATTGTAAATTGTATGCAATTCAGAGAAATGGCTTCTATCTATCAGGATACTGATAATTTACCGTGGCTTGTAAAACCAGAAATATCTGGTGGTGGCTTATTTGTTGATTTAGCTTGCCATACACTGGATATATTAGATTTTCTGCTTGGTAAAATTATTTCAGTTAAAGGCCATGCCAACTCACAAGCAAAAGCCTATCCTGCCGAAGATTGTGTTTCCATGTCATTTATGTTCGAGAACCATATCCAAGGTGTTGGAATTTGGAATTTTGTCGCCAGTTCTCGTGAAGACAAAGTCGAAATTATCGGGACAAAAGGAAAAATAATTTTTGCAACATTTGGCGATTCTCCTATTTCATACTATGACGAGAATAACCAACTACATCAATATCATTTCGAAAACCCGAAACATATTCAAATGCCGTTAATTCAGACAGTTATTAATGAAATACAAGGTAATGACAGTTGCCCATCCAATGGAGAATCAGCCGCTCGCACTAGCTGGGTTATTGATGAGGTACTAAAAGAATATCGTTCTGCTTCAAGTACTATTTAAGTTCTGTTGAAGGTAATTGACTGTATGATGCATTCACCTCAGATAAAGGCAATTAATTTTGTAATCCTTGATAACGATATTACTTATATTAGTTAATTAATAAATATGGAATGGGTACGTTGACGATTTAGTATATTTTTAATTAATGGAAATGAAAGATTCAAAATTCAGATATAATGCAATTAGTTAGATCAACATGATTTTGAAATCGAACCATCCCTAGTGATATCGATATTAAAGATATACCTGGTGCGACTATTCAAAAGTATTTTCTGAAAAATCGCGATGATTATGATAAATTTCAGGATGCGGTTGTTAAACATAGATACAAAAAATTTTAAATAGATATTATTTAAATGTTTAGCATGTTGGCTGGCCATTTTTTCATTTTTATAAATTATTGGTGAAATATAAGAGATTGGTATATACAATTCTAAGCCAGTTATTGCGATATTAACCATCAAGGGCTAACTTGATGGTTAATATATTCTTTTCAGGTCACAAAGCAATCGCCATGGTTCTACTTATTTCTTGATACCCTTCCCTTGTATAAAAGCGAATTGCATCAATATTCTTAGATAATACATTCAGTTCAAGATGTGAATAATGGTTTTCCTGTGCCCATCTTTTTATTCCAGCCAGTAACTTCTGACCGATTCCGAAATTTCTGGCATCTGGACTGACAACTAAATCGATAACATAGCCATAAGTTCTGGGGACAATACAGTTAAAAGGAGGTGTCTTTTGCTCCTGTGCAATGGAAAAACCTTTAATAGCACCATTCTCATCTTCCGCAACAAGCAAATGAAACTTATCATTATTGACACCGGAAACAATGAAATCTCTGTCTTGTTCAGTGGATTTCAATCTATCTGGCTGCAACACAGCCATTTCATCGAACAATATATTATAGAGAGATAAAATAGTCTCAATGTCCTGCATAGAAGCTGTTCTTATTACCATAATATTTTCCCGAGTTTTCCAATCAATTAATTACCGAAGGAACTGTGTAATCATTAAAGCGATCAAGTAAAGCCACAAAACCTTCTGCCAGTTCAATCATTTTGCTTTTGCGCTGATGCATGGTTTCTACAACATGAAGTTCAGATAGGTTCTTATGGGAACAGTCCCCATGCCCTTTACACTGGAGCCTTTAACCAGCTATTTCGAAAAATATATCGCACTTTCTTTATAAATTTCAGATATATCTAAGCTTGAACCACAATAAACTGCGATATTCTTTACATAATCATTTAGTTATAAAGAATTTTTCACCATAATCTCTTTCATTGCCAAACTCCATTATTGTTGTTTTAGTTTCTGATTATAAGATAACCTAACAAGCATACAGCTAATAATACAGTTGAGTTATATCTGTTTCACTGCGAAGATGACACCCTTTAAATAATATGTTGTAACTGAGGTTTTCTAAATGTCTCTTTCCAAACATCGGGCCGCTTCTTTTCCGTTGCTTCCTGTGATTTTATTATTACTGTCAATGACATCAATTCAAGCCGGAGCCTCACTGGCTAAAACAATATTCCCTGTCATTGGAGCGCCGGGTGTCACAGCCCTGAGACTTGCATTAGGAACGATTATTCTATTTCTGATTTTTAAACCGTGGCGTCTGAAATTTCAGCGATCTTCATTGATTCCTCTTTTTGCCTACGGCATTTCACTCGGGGCAATGAATTACCTGTTTTATATGTCATTATCTCGAATTCCTCTCGGTATTGCCGTTGCACTTGAGTTCACCGGGCCTTTGGCGGTCGCAATGTTTTCTTCTCGTCGCCCTTTGGATTTTCTCTGGATTGCTTTGGTCATTACCGGATTAGGCTTCCTGTTACCAATTGGAGATAGCGTCAATACCCTCGATCCCATCGGTATTTTATACGCACTGGGAGCCGGTGTTTTTTGGGCGCTTTATATTATCTTCGGGCAACGTGCTGGAGCGGGCTATGGTGCTGCGACTGTCTCTATTGGTTCACTGATAGCGGCCTTTATCTTCTTCCCAATCGGGTTAATACAGACTGGCCCTGAAGTACTGTTTAATGTTTCATTACTGCCTATTGCCCTGGGGATCGCCATTTTATCCACCGCATTTCCCTACACGCTGGAAATGATTGCCCTGACTCGCCTTCCAGCCAAAACATTCGGGACATTAATGAGCCTTGAACCTGCATTGGGAGCATTATCAGGTATTATTTTCCTTAATGAGCATTTGGCAATGATTCAATGGATTGCTCTTTTCTGCATTATTTGTGCTTCTATAGGTTCTACCCTGACCATTAAACAAAAAACCAAAATAGAAAGAGTAGAATAATTAATTTAAATGTACAGGATCATCTAAAGGCTCTGGCAGATCGCTATTTTGTCGTTGCCAATGATATCCGTCAGGCGATTATTGATGCGAAAAACGAAGATACTGCGGATATGTTCACTGCTGCAGCCCGTGATTTAGACAAATTTTATAGTTTATAGAAGCAAATATTGAGCAATAAAATAAAAATATTATTTTTCATTAAGTTAAGGCCACATCTGTGGCCTTTTTTACATCAATTATCATGATTAATGGAAAAAAACATTAAAAAACAGAAGCTATAACCTTAAAAACTACACTAACCTTTAAAAAAATCATTTTTCTCTCTATAATCTCTGTCTGATTTAAAAATAAATATGAGGACTCTATAAGATGGATATCGAAGTCAAAGATTCTAACGGCGCATTGTTGAATGATGGTGACTCAGTTCAGGTTATCAAAGATCTGAAAGTCAAAGGCACATCCAAGACGCTGAAACGTGGCACATTAATCAAAAACATCCGCCTGACCCATCGCGAAGATGAAATTGAGTGTAATGCTGACAAAATCAAAGGGTTAGTTCTAAAAACCTGTTTCCTGAAAAAAATAGGATAAATAACGGTTACAAACCCATTTTTGAATAAAAGATAAATAATATTAAATTTTATATTATTTATCTTTTTTCATTATCTCCAACTCTTTTCCCGATGGCACATTTGGTCGTTCAATTGGAAATATAGGCAAAGAATTCAATAAACGCGGCCCGTAACGTTTGGTCAATAATCGATTATCATAAATCACCACATCACCATAGCACTCATGGCTGCGAATTAGCCTTCCCACTTGTTGAATCAAATTAAAAGAAGCACTGGGTAAACTCTGCACTTCAAATGGGTAGCGTTTCAACGATTTCAGCCATTCGCTTTCAGTAATAATCACGGGATTGGTTACAGGGGGAAATGCGATTTTATGAATATGGACTTGTGAAAGATATTCACCTTTTAGATCCAATCCTTCTGCAAACGACTGCAATCCAATCAGCACACTGGCTTGTCCTTCATCAATACGCTTGCAATGTGTTTCTACCAATCGATAGCGGGGCTGATCACCTTGTACCAATAACATTAACCGCAAATCTGTGACAAAAGTAAGGAATCCTTCCATTGCTCGTTGGCTGCTAAAAAGCACCAACATTCCCCGATGCTTCTCTTCCATCACCTGAGAACGAAAATAACGCGACATCTCCTCAAGGTGCTGCATTTCATTTTGAATGGTCGGTTCCTGTGTCATTTGGGGAATAATCAAACGCCCTTGCCGGACATGTTCAAAAGGCGATGACAAAGTAACAAAACGATCGTCATGATTTTCGTGTAATCCAGTGAGTTCCTGAATGCGAGAGAAACTATTCAATGAACGCAACGTAGCCGATGTCACTACAACATGGGGAATGCTGCGCCATAATAGCTGGGTTAATTGCTCGCTGACCCGAATTCCCGAACAGTGAAAATAAAGATGTGATTGGTTTTTCTCATAGCGGCGCGTTAACCATTTTGATATCGGCGCATGGGAAGATTCTTCTTGTGAAGCCAAACGCCACAATTTTGCCATATTCTCAAAATAGCCCAGTGTTCGGCTGGTTTGCAAAATAGCACGATGCAATCGGACAATATCCTGTTTGGCAGTTTGATCGCTCAAATCATTTAAAATCGCTTCTGCTAAACCACGTAATCCATCAGTGAGTTTAAATAATTGCTGACAGCACAACAGTAAACTATCCGGTAATTTTCCCAGCTCAAATAGATACTCATCCGCTTCACCACGCTCAGGCAAGAGTGCCTGAGTCATCTCCGCCAACTCCTTAAAGTATTCACGAATTGTTTCACAATGAGTCTGTAATCGGGGGATATTTGCCAAAGCAGGCGGTTTCGTCGGCCGAAATTGAATCAGGTATTGCTCCACATGACGGATAAATAAATCTAACTGTCCATTAAGCTGAAATAACGTAATTTCTCCTCCAACTTCCAGTGAATCCCTTGCCACCTCAGGAATATGATGTCCCTCATCCAAAACCAGCAGCAGATTTTTTGCCTCCGGTAAAACAGATTCACTTTCTAACGCAGCCATAACCAAGGAGTGATTGGCAACGACAACATCGGCATCTTCAATTTCCCGACGAGCAAGAAAAAATGGACAACGATGGTAAAACTGACAATTTCGTGCCAAACAGTTCATTTTATCTGTACTGATTTTTGTCCACAGTGAATCCGATAATGCCAATGTATGGTGGTCACGTAAGCCATCCCATATAAATGTCGTATAATCGTTGCGTAATCGACGGCATAGTTCCCGTTCTTCACTATTAGCAATTTCTGTTTGGTCTTCGACCAAAAACATCAAGTCAATCTGCTCCCCCTCTGTAGCACAAATTGCCTCCAAATTACGTGGACAGACATAACGTGCACGACCAAAAGCGCCTGTGAATTTAAGATCAGGGATAATTTTACGCAGCAACGGCAAATCCTTGCTGTAAATTTGATCTTGCAGAGCTACATTAGCTGTACTCACTACCAACGGTTTCTGTTCTGCCCGACTGACGGCAATTCCCGGAATCAGGTATGACAACGTTTTTCCTACTCCCGTTGGGGCTTCTATTACTAAATGCCGCCCTTCTTCATTCGCCAACGTTTTTGCAACCTCTGCAATCATCTGACGTTGGGGTGCGCGTGGAATGAAACCATCAATATGGATAGATAATGACTTATACCACTGACTAATTTGATTTTTTGTTGAACTGGAAAGTGCCATGAGCTTTGTTACTTTAAAATGGGAGGGCTATTCTCCCATAGAGTTGCTCTCAAATCAGCCTTATATGGTCATTACTGGGAAGACGTTTCCAGCTTTTTGCTATTAGTGCAAAAATTTAGTGCGAAAATTAAGGCAAGAAAACCAGTGCGAGACAGTCAGTGCAAGAAAAGTGGTTATCGCTTGTCTGGCGTGTAGAAGCCGATATACTTTTGGCTTTCTATCTTTTAGCTTCTTATAGCTGTTACATCTTTCTTAAGACCTTTTATTAAAACTTTATTGGATACAAAAATGAAAAAAATCCTGCTCATTATCATCATATTATTTTCTATTGGCTCAATTGGTGGAGTCTTTCTGGCGGGGTTAAATATGTATACTCGGTCAACAACGCCCGCAGAAGAGCCACAACAGACTCAGCAGGAACATATTCCGACAGGTCAACATTAAATATATTGGCTTTTATCGTAACACCAGATGAGGAAGCGTATGAAGAATGAATATTTTGTCAGTCCACAATGGTTAAACGAGCATCTCCATGATGAGAATGTCGTTGTCGTTGATGCCAGTGCACCAATGCCCAATCAATCCATTGACTATCACCAACTCTGGTTAGAGAAGCATATTCCGGGTGCACAATTTTTTGATCTTGATAAAGTCGCCAATCTACAGACCAACCTGCCGCACATGCTGCCAGAACCGGAAACTTTCCGCCGAACTGTTAACAAAATGGGTATCAGCGAAAATCATTTGGTGGTGATTTACGATCAGGGAAATATGTTCTCTGCTCCACGGGCATGGTGGACATTCAAAATCTTTGGTGCACTCCATGTCCGTATTCTTGAAGGAGGATTACAAGGCTGGCAGCAAGCAGGTTATCGAACTGAGTCGGGAAAAGTTACCCGTTCATCCGAGGTTTTCAATATCCAGTTTACCCCTGAAAAAATCTGCTCTCAGACACAAATCCTTAATGTCATCCATAACAATGTGCCGGTACAATTTGTTGATGCCAGAGCGGAAGATCGTTTTCAGGCAAAAGTGCCAGAACCTCGTCCGGGTTTGAGAATGGGGCATCTCCCCAGTGCTAAAAATGTTCCATGGACGACCTTGATTAATAATGGAAGCTATAAATCAGTAGAAGAAATCGCGGCGATATTCCGTAAACAAGGCATTGATTTAAACCGACCTATTATTACCAGCTGTGGTTCTGGAATGACGGCTGCTGTTTTAGTCTTGGGGCTTGATATGATTGGCCACAAAGAAGCAGAATTATACGATGGTTCTTGGGCCGAATGGGGAGCCAATGATTCACTGCCATTAGAAAAATAAATATTGAAAAATAAATACTGAAAAATAGCTTATTGGAAATCATGAATAATA
Organism: Xenorhabdus anantnagensis; assembly: GCF_028598555.1. Lineage (GTDB taxonomy): Bacteria > Pseudomonadota > Gammaproteobacteria > Enterobacterales > Enterobacteriaceae > Xenorhabdus > Xenorhabdus anantnagensis. The sequence continues at coordinate 166,033 of NZ_JAQRFN010000005.1, read as the reverse complement.
GCAAAGGGCATAAAAGTAATATGCCCTTTCTTGTTATTAATCATATGGATTTTGAATGTTAAGAAAAACTGCAAAGCTATCGGTTAGAAATTTTGTTATATACAAATAGGACAGCCATCGCGCCAATAACCGCAATAATTAAACTCCCCAAATTAAAACTGCTTATTTTTGCCACGCCAAATAATTTACTACTGATATACCCGCCGCCGATAGCCCCCACAATACCTAGAATCATCGTCGTAATGCCACTACTGTTGTTGTCCCCCGGCATAATCCACTTAGCAAGAAACCCAGCAAGTAGGCCGAAAATAATCCACGACAGGATACCCATATATACTCCTCCAAAAATTGTTTAGCCTCTTAGGGTACATGTTTAATTGTATTTCTATGTCTTAATTTAAGACACTAATGAAAAGAATTGCAAATTATAAGAAAAGGTATATAACAATAATTAGCAGTATTAATATAAATGGTTAACATGAAAAATAACATTCATCAATTCAATTTACATTTTCCCAATACACTAACTTGATAAGATTTATTTACAGTTTTTCCATCAATAAATATGCACAATAACCCAATAGATTGGCTATGACTATTTTCAATTTAACAAACCTGAAGTTCTGGCTCGATTTCATATAGCGGTAAAGATCTATTCACTGCGTAGGAAATAATATTGGCAATTTCAGCAGACTTTTTTAATGCCCTGATTTGCATAAATAATTCATCCGCTTCATCATACTCTTTACGTAAATATCCTAACCATTGCTTGATACGGGCAACATGATACAATCCCGTGTCTCCCTGCTTTTCCAGATAAGTATATTTTTGCAGTAGCTTAAGCACACCACCCCAAGGCATTCTTGGTTCGTTATATTTAATCATTCGGCTCAAATTTGGTATATGCAATGCACCACGACCTATCATTACAGCATCACATCCTGTAATTTTGATACATTCCTGAGCACTTTGCCGATCCCAGATTTCACCGTTGGCAATCACTGGAATGGAAAGACGACGCCGAATTTCGCCTATCGCCTCCCAATTAATACGTTCTGCTTTATAACCATCTTCTTTGGTTCGTCCATGTACAACCAGTTCAGTTGCCCCTGCTTGCTGGACTGCATCCGCAATCTCAAACTGGCGTGAATCAGAATTCCATCCCAGACGTACTTTTACCGTCACTGGCAAATGTGCAGGAACGGCTTCACGCATAGCTTTGGCTCCCTGATAGATGAGTTCGGGATCTTTCAGTAATGTAGCACCTCCACCACTGCCATTTACGGCCTTGGACGGACAGCCACAATTTAAATCAACACCCCATGAGCCCAACTCAACTGCCCTAACTGCGTTTGCGGCCAACCATTCGGGATACTGCCCCAGGAGCTGAATTCTAACCGGTGTTCCCGATGGGGTACGACTCTGATGATGTAATTCAGGACACAGCCGGTAAAAAGATTTTACCGGCTGTAAGCTGTCAACCACACGCAAGAATTCTGTGATACAAAGGTCGTAATCATTGACTTCACTCAACAATTCTCTAACCAGAGAATCCAAAACACCTTCCATCGGAGCCAGCAAAACGCGCATGGATTACTCTCCTGCTACCGAAGCACGTGGAGCTTTGGTTGCTGTGCGCTGATGGCGTTGACGCGATGGCGCACCTTGATTGTGACTGCGCGGACGATCGCCTCCTTGATTAGCATTAGCCTGATTTTGTTTGGAATGGCCTTGTTTGCCATTTTTACGTTGACCATTAGGCTGTTCGCTATATGGGTGATGATCGCGGAAGCCATTACCCTGAGAATTATTTTTACGAGAAGCATTCCCATGAGAAGCATTACTACGAGGAGAACTACCATGAGGAGAACTACCACGGCTACTGCGTCCATTTTGGATTGGCTCAGCTTTGATAGAAGGGTCAGGTTCATAACCCGAAATGGCAATACGTGGAATTTCTCGCTTCAATAAACGCTCAATATCTTTCAAGAGCTTATGTTCATCGACACACACCAACGATATTGCCTGCCCTGTAGCATCTGCACGACCAGTCCGGCCAATTCGATGAACATAATCTTCGGCAACGTTTGGCAATTCATAGTTGACGACATATGGCAACTGGTCAATATCAAGTCCACGGGCAGCGATATCTGTTGCGACCAACGCACGAATTTGCCCGGTCTTGAAGTCAGCCAATGCACGGGTTCTCGCCCCCTGACTCTTGTTACCGTGGATCGCGGCAGCCGTCACGCCATCCTTATTCAATTGTTCTGCCAACCGGTTTGCACCATGTTTGGTACGCGTAAATACCAACACCTGTTGCCAGTTCTGGCTGCCTATCATGTAAGAAAGCAACTCACCCTTGCGCTTTTTGTCTACAAAATGGATTGATTGATCAATCTGTTCAGAAGCCGAGTTACGCCGTGCAACTTCCACGCTTACTGGCTCTTTCAGCAATTTGCTGGCAAGGCTCTTGATTTCATCAGAGAACGTCGCAGAAAAGAGTAAGTTTTGGCGTTTCGCTGGCAGCTTATTTAACACACGACGAATGTCATGAATAAATCCCATGTCCAACATGCGATCCGCTTCATCCAGGATCAAAATTTCAATCTGAGAAAGATCCACGGCATTTTGATGCTCCAAATCCAACAAACGCCCCGGTGTTGCGACCAAAATATCCACGCCACCCCGTAACTTCATCATCTGTGGATTAATGCTGACGCCACCGAACACAACAAACGAACGTAATTTAAGATATTTGCTGTAATTACGTACATTTTCACCCACCTGAGCCGCTAGTTCTCGAGTCGGAGTTAAAATCAATGCCCTGACCGGACGGCGACCTTTTGCCTGAACCGGGGATTCACTTAAGAGTTGCAGGATAGGTAAAGTAAACCCTGCTGTTTTTCCCGTGCCTGTCTGGGCACTGGCCAGTAGATCTTTACCGGATAACACAACAGGGATGGCCTGCTGCTGAATAGGGGTAGGTTCCGCGTAACCTTGTTCTTCAACGGCACGCAAAATATCAGCCTTCAAGCCGAGTGACTCAAAATTCATAAATAAGAAATGCTCCAGACTTCACCATTCCTGATATCAATTCAGGGGCAGTTTTATGGGAAGAAAACAGACGCGATAAAACGCAAAGAAATTACACAAACTGCAATGCACCATAAGTAGCGCGGCATTATAACAGATATGTTTTTCTACGCAGACCTAAAGAAGCCAATAATTGAAGATAAAGTTGAATAATTGAGGATAAAGTTGATTGAAGCTCCTCAGTGACAGGTTAGTAACAGGAATTTAGCTTTTTTATTGGTGTCTATTAAAAAGACAATTTGTGTCAACTTTACATCGACCTACTTTAGTTTTAAAGTTAATCATACGATTGATATATTTTTTCGACATTCTTGAAAATTCTTTGCAACAGGAAATATCTTAACATGGCAGCGAAGACGGCTCAGACATTACGAGGCGAACAAGCCAGGCAGCAACTTCTAGAATCAGCAATAGAAATCTTTGGCAAATCAGGTCTGGATGGTGCTACTACCCGCAACATTGCCCAACACGCACAACAAAATATCGCAGCCATCGCATACTATTTTGGTTCCAAAGAAGGATTATACCTTGCAGTTGTACAACATATTGCCGATAAGCTAAAATCAGAGTTTTCCCCCCTCATTGAAACAATAGATCGTTTTTTTGCTGAAACACCGAAACCCTATCCTCAAGACCAAATATTGGAATTTATTCATCAGGGAATGGTTAGCTATAACCGACTGATTTTCGAGAAAAGTAGTATCAATATCAGCCGGATCATGTCCCATGAACAATTAACGCCAACAGAGGCCTACAGTGTCATACATGATCAGGGACTGGCTCCAATTTATTCCCGGCTGAATAAACTCATCGCCAATTATATCGGCGCTGATGAACGCCAGATTTCCACCCAAATCCACACCCATGCCTTATTGGGTGAGATTCTTTCTTTCCGTCTGGCTCGGGAAGCTTTATTACGCCAAACAGGATGGGATAATATTGGTGCCAAAGAATACGAATTAATCAATCAGGTTTTATCCCAACACATCAATTTATTACTTGATGGATTAAGAAAGCAGTCATTCAGTCAGCAATAAACTCAGTATTTAAGCATTAAAAACATAATCATTAAAAACATAAGCATTAAAACGTATATACCCAATAGCTTCTCAATTGGCGGTATAACCAACGAAACCATCGCTTGAAAGATAGAGGGTATAAATTGAACAAGGCATAAGGGATAGTATGAACAGTAAAAAGTTTGCTCTTGCCCTATTGGCGCTCATTGTTGTTATCGGTGCTATTGTTGGTATTTATTATTATCAGGAACAAAATGGCAGGGAGCTGACCTTGTATGGCAACGTTGATGTCAGGACGGTCAACCTTAGTTTTCGGGTTGTAGGCAAGCTGTCTGCTCTGCAAGTGGATGAAGGTGATGCCATTACTGTGGGCCAGACGCTGGGCCGCCTCGACGAGGCACCCTTTATCAATGCATTGAATCAAGCCAAAGCCGCTCGTGATGTCGCCAAGGCAAATCTTGCCAAAACCGAAGCAGGTTATCGTAGCGAAGAAATAGCCCAAGTACGTGCTGAAGTTGCTCAAAAAGAGTCAGCATTCCGTTTTGCGAATAACTTCCTGAAACGTCAGCAAGGATTGTGGCAAAGTAAAACCATCTCAGCCAATGATCTGGAAAATGCCAGAACCGGACGTAATCAAGCACTGGCCGCTTACCAAGCGGCAAAAGATAAATTGCATCAGTTCGAAACTGGTTATCGCATAGAAGAAATTGCGGCAGCAAAAGCTCAGCTTGCTCAAGCAGACGCGACCGTCGCACAGGCTGAACTCGATTTAAAAGATACCCAACTCACCTCACCATCAGCAGGTGTGATCCTGACCAGAGCCATTGAACCGGGCACAATGCTGGCAGCTGGCAATACTGTTTTCACCCTGTCACTCACCAATCCCGTTTGGATCAGGACATACATTGATGAACCCAACCTCAATCAGGCCATCGCTGGGCGGGAAATCCTGATTTATACCGATGGCCGGAAAAATCAGCCTTATCATGGCAAAATCGGTTTTGTTTCTCCAACCGCCGAATTTACCCCTAAAAATGTCGAGACACCTGATCTAAGAACAGACTTAGTTTATCGTATGCGGATCATTGTCCTTGATCCCGATAGCGGCCTGAAACAAGGAATGCCTGTCACCTTGCGTTTTGCCGATTCAAATTTTACTAAAGCTAATTTGCCTGAAGCAAAAAACTTTACTGAAACAAACAAGTAAGGCGATAACATGACCAGTTCAGCTTATACGATAAAACTGAACGGCGTGGAGAAAAATTTTCCAGGTTTGGAGATCCCAGCTGTATCTCATCTCCAGGCAGAAATTCAGGGCGGATCAGTGACGGGTCTTGTCGGTCCTGATGGCGCTGGAAAAACCACGCTGATAAGAATGTTAGCCGGATTATTGAAACCTGATAGCGGCAATATTGAAATCATGGGGCTTGATCCCATCAAGGACAGCGTTCAAGTACGTGCTGAACTTGGCTATATGCCACAGAAATTTGGCTTGTATGAAGATTTAACCGTAATGGAAAATCTGACTTTATATGCCGATCTCCGTGGTGTACTTGGCGAGAAACGCAACACAACATTTCAAAAATTACTGAACTTCACGGACTTAACCCACTTTACCGAACGATTGGCAGGAAAACTATCCGGTGGCATGAAACAAAAACTGGGGCTTGCTTGTACATTATTGGGCAGCCCGAAAATTTTGCTGCTGGATGAACCGGGCGTAGGCGTTGACCCCATCGCCCGTCGTGAGTTATGGCAAATGGTACATGAACTCGCTTCCGACGGAATGTTGATCCTGTGGAGTACTTCTTATTTAGATGAAGCCGAGTTATGTCGTGATGTTTTGCTCATGAATCGGGGAAAACTGCTCTATCGCGGTCAACCACAAGATTTAACGCAAGGTATTGCGGGCCGATCTTTTTTGCTTGATGTTAAACAAAGTGCCCGGCGCAAGATGCTGCAACATGCCCTCACCTTGCCACAAGTTACTGATGGTGTAATTCAGGGGAGATATGTTCGTCTGATCTTAAAAGAAGAGGCGGATAAAAGCGAATTACTCCAACAAATAAGGCTGCCTGAAGCCAGTATCTTTGATGCCGAACCACGTTTTGAAGATGCATTTATCGATTTATTGGGTGGCGGCCCCTCTCATCGTTCTGAATTGGCTGAAATCATGCCGCAAATCCCGCCAAATCCGACAGAAACCGTGATAGAAGCTTGTAGCCTGACTAAAAAATTTGGCGATTTTGCTGCCACTGATCATGTGGATTTTCAGGTGAAGCGGGGAGAAATTTTCGGCTTATTGGGACCGAATGGTGCAGGGAAATCAACTACCTTCAAAATGATGTGTGGTTTGATGATCCCCACGTCAGGCAAAGCACTGGTTCTGGATATGGATTTAAAAATCGGTTCAGGCAAGGCTCGCCAACGTCTTGGTTATATGGCTCAGAAGTTTTCACTTTATGGCAACTTAACTGTTGAGCAGAATCTTAAGTTTTTTTCTGGTGTTTACGGCCTGAAAGGTCACCATCAAAAAGAAAAGATGTCTGGCATGATCCGTGCTTTCAATCTCGAGCCAATTTTATATCAAAAGACTGATAGCCTTCCGCTCGGATTTAAGCAACGACTAGCCCTTTCCTGCGCATTAATGCATGAGCCTGACATTCTGTTTTTGGATGAACCCACTTCAGGCGTTGACCCACTTACTCGCCGGGAATTCTGGCTGCATATCAATGGCATGGTGGATAAAGGGGTAACAGTGATGGTAACAACCCATTTTATGGATGAGGCAGAATATTGTGACCGTATCGGGCTGGTATTCCGAGGCAAGTTGATTGCAGCAGGGACACCTGATGAGCTGAAACAGCTAGTCGCCACGGATGAACTCCCTAATCCCTCCATGGAGGATGCTTTTATCGATCTCGTGGTGAATTACGATAAGGAGCCACAATGAGTCATCATGAACATGTCACATCTGAACTTGCAACCTCCCCAAAAGCAGTGGGTTTCTCATGGCGCCGGTTGAAAGCACTCTGTATCAAGGAGACTAAACAGATTATCCGTGATCCCAGCAGTGCTTTGATTGCAGTGGTTATTCCTTTGATGTTGCTGTTTATTTTTGGTTATGGCATTAACCTTGATTCCAGCAAACTTCGTCTCGGCATTTTAATGGAACAACAGAGCGAAGATGCCCGTGAATTAGTGAATGTATTTACAGGTTCGCCCTATATTGATGCCACTATCAGCGACAACCGCCAGCTCCTCATCAAAAAAATGCAGGAAAACCAAATCCGCGGCATTATCGTCATCCCAGTCAATTTTGATGCCCAGCTTGCCCGCGCAGACAGCCACGCCCCTATTCAGGTTATTACCGATGGCAGTGAACCCAACACAGCCAATTTTGTTCAGGGTTATACCAAAGGCATCTGGCAAATCTGGCTACAACAACGAGGACAAAATCGTGGTGTATCGACCACTCCTTTGATTGATACAGACATTCGCTATTGGTTTAACCCTGCTGCCATTAGCCGGCATTTTCTTATTCCCGGTGCCATTTCAATTATCATGACGGTGGTAGGCGCAATTCTAACCTCACTCGTGGTCGCCCGTGAATGGGAGCGCGGAACGATGGAAGCACTACTTTCAACCCAAGTCACCCGAACTGAATTATTGCTTGCCAAATTATTGCCCTACCAAATTCTGGGTTCTTTTGTCATGGTACTTTGCATGATATTCACAGTTTTTGTGCTGGATGTTCCCTATCGTGGTTCGCTTTGGATATTGGCGCTGGTCTCCAGCCTTTATCTCGCCACTGCCTTGGGTATGGGTTTACTGATTTCGACCCTGACTCGCAATCAGTTCAATGCGGCGATGATTTCTCTGAATGCGGCTTTTTTACCTGCCATTATGTTGTCTGGTTTTGTTTTCGAAATAGACAGTATGCCTGTGCTTATTCAGGCTTCGACTTATGTTATACCTGCTCGTTACTTTGTCAGCAGCCTACAGACACTCTTTCTGGCTGGAAATATTGGCACTGTGTTGATTACAAATCTGCTTTTGCTGATTGCCAGCTCCATCGTCTTCATTGGTCTGACCGCGTGGAAAACCCGTCGGCATCTGGATTAAAAAGGAAAGAGCATGTTTTACCGTCTGTATACACTTATCATGAAAGAGTTGCAGTCTCTTCTGAGAGAGCCGCAAACACGGAATATTCTGATTCTGACAGTGATTATACAAATGATCCTGTTTCCGTGGGCAGCAACATTGGAGGTCAAAAACGCCGCCATTGCCATTTATAATGAAGACAAAGGACAGGCATCAATTGAATTGACTCAACGGCTGGCAAAATCGAAAGCATTTCCTGATGTTATCTTGCTAACCAGCTCGCAAGAAATTCGTCCTACACTGGATAACCGTAAGGCACTACTGCTGGTGCGTTTTCCTCAAAATTTCAGCGCGAATATTGCCCACCAGAAGCCAACTTCAATTCAAGTTTTGCTGGATGGACGTAATTCAAACAGTGCTCAAATTGCTGCCAATTATATTCAACAAATTGTGATGGATTACCAGAAACAGCTATTGGGAAATCCCCCCAACTTTAATAACAGTGAGTTAATCATCCGTAACTGGTACAACGCCAATTTGGATTATAAGTGGTTTGTCGTGCCATCGCTGGTTGCCATGATTACCACTATTGGTGTTCTGATCGTAACGGCATTGTCAGTCGCACGTGAACGTGAACAAGGAACGCTGGATCAATTATTGGTTTCTCCGCTGGCAACATGGCAAATTTTCCTTGGCAAAGCTATTCCGGCGCTGGTTGTCGCAACTATACAAGCCAGCCTTGTTTTGCTGATTGGAACGCTGTTCTATCAAATTCCTTTCGCTGGCTCATTATTGTTATTTTATGGCTGCATGTTGATCTATGGATTATCTCTGGTTGGCTTCGGCTTGCTAATTTCTGCGGTTTGTTCCACTCAACAACAGGCATTTATCGGTGTATTTGTGTTTATGATGCCCGCTATTTTACTTTCTGGGTATATCTCTCCGGTTGAAAATATGCCCGTCTGGTTACAGAACATAACGTGGATTAACCCAATCCAGCATTTTACTGATATCACCAAGCAGATTTATTTGAAAGGGGCGGATCTATCCGTTATTTGGCCGAATTTATGGCCTTTATTAGTGATTACTGCAACAACTGGTGGGATTGCTTATCGGCTATTCCGCAGTAAGATTGCATGATAATAGCTCAAAATATAAGACCTCAATAATAGGAGAGAGCGAATATTGGTAGATACTGGCTCTCTTCCTCAATTTTTTCTTTTTTCAGAAGATATTTGATTCAGGAAATATCTGAGACCGATAATTGTGTAATATCATGTTGCATCAATCGATAACCACAGGTTGCCGCCAAGAATACGACGATGCCAGCGCTCAGAGTGACAAAAAAACCTGACTGAACCCCCATTTCATCTACTACCCATCCAGCAACAACGTGTATATTGCATTGTGATTGATGGCGATACAGTTGTGGTAAGTTTTATGTCAGCGATTCTTGCATAGCAATCACATGAATACTCACGTGACAACCGCAACGGATAAGATTAAATTCATATAATATATATATATTTAAAACTCAACATTTCATTGAATTTATTCATTTATAATAGAAGTGAAAATGTGAAAATGGAATTCAAGAGATAAAGTATTATTAAGCTCGGATGATTTCGTTGTTTTTATAATAACTTCTGAAAGTTATCAATTAGTGGACAAATATACTAATAATATAAAGATACTTTATAATGAACATATAGACTTTACTTACCACTCACCACAATGAGTTATTTATTATTTCCAACTAAAAACCCTGCCAAGCAGGGTTTTTATATGAACAGATAATTTGCTATATCAGCGATTAACGACGATCACCCAGAATACGCAGCAACATCAAGAACAAGTTAATGAAGTCAAGATACAGAGTCAACGCGCCAATAATAGAATATTTACGCAAATTCTCTTTATCATTCACATCCAGTTCTTCACCCATTTCTTTCAGTTTTTGGGTATCGTATGCAGTCAAGCCCGCAAAAATTACAACACCAATATAGGTGATTACCCACATCAATGCTGGGCTTTTCAACCAGATGTTTATCAGGGAAGCCAGAAGGATACCGATTAGCCCCATAAACAGGAAGCTACCCAGACCGCTCAAGCTACGTTTAGTGGTATAACCATAAATGCTCAGTGCACAAAACATTCCCGCTGAAATGAAGAACGTGCTGGCAATAGAACTCTCCGTATACTTAATCAAAACACAGGAAAGTGTCAATCCCGTTAGTATGGAATACAGCATAAACAACCCTGTTGCCAATGCTCCACTCATTTTATGAACCAAACCAGACAGAACAAACACCAGTGCAACCTGTGCGATAACCAAGCCAAAAAAAACAACTTTGTTTGATAAAATGGTGAGTAAAATTTCAGGAGTATTTACCACATACCACGCAACAAATGCTGTTAACAACAGGCCACAAGTCATCCAACCGTAGACTTGCGCCATGTAAGTTTGTACACCAGAACCAGCTTTCTGGACAATCGAATCATTAGAACGTTGATATCGATCCATGATGATTACCTTTTCATGATAATGATTAAAGATTAAGACTGTTTAAAAAAACAACCCACTCAAAAACTATACATTAGCATAGAATATTAGCAAAACCATCCGCCAATGAATGACCATTGATACTTTATTTATCTGTCCAATTTTCGAGATAACTCACAATATGAGCCACCAGACTGATTTCAGCATCTTATTATTATCAGTAATTATTGCCAATAATTTATTTTACCAGCGATTTGCCGCATCCTGATCACGCTGCCTCGTCTCGACCCAGCGCTCTCTTTCTGCAAGAAATTCTTTCTTCCAGAATGGTGCCTTGGTTTTCAGATAATCCATAATGAATTCAGCCGCCATAAACGCTATATTGCGATGAGAACTGGTAACACCAACAAATACAATCTCATCCCCTGGATAAAGTTCACCAATGCGGTGGATAATACTGACTCGTTGCAAAGGCCAGCGTTGGCGCGCTTCATCAACAATTTTCTGCAACATCTTTTCTGTCATGCCCGAATAATGTTCCAGTGTTAGCGCCTTAACATTATCTCCTAAGTTATGGTTGCGAACTTTACCCGTAAAGGTTACAACAGCACCATCTTCATCACACTGCGAGAGCCATTGATATTCTTCACCAACATTGAATGTCCCCCGTTGAACACTAATCCGCGTATTTCCCATTTCATCCCCCCGTCACAGGAGGGAAAAACGCCACTTCATCACCATCATTTAAGGCATGTTCGGCATGAACAAAAGATTGATTCACGGCAGACAGCAATTTGCCTTCTTCTAATGCCAGCGCCCATCTTTCACCTTTTTCAATCAGTGCATGACGAAGGTGCGCTACAGTTGGGTAATTATTCGGTAATTCAAGGCAGTCTGTTCCCACCAGTTCACGGACTTGAGCGAAAAATAGTACCTTTATCATGCTTCCACCTTAAAATCCCCTGATTTGCCACCGCTTTTTTCCAATAAACGTACAGGCCCGATGACCATGTCTTTTTGCACGGCTTTACACATGTCATAAATCGTCAAAGCGGCTACCGATGCCGCTGTCAAAGCCTCCATCTCCACACCTGTTTTTCCGGTCAAACGGCAACAAGATTCGATTCTGACACGGTTGTGTTCTGTTTGTGCTTCCAGTTGAACCTCTACTTTATTCAGTAACAGCGGATGGCAAAGCGGAATCAATTCCCACGTCCGCTTTGCCGCTTGAATACCTGCAATACGGGCAGTAGCAAAAACATCTCCTTTATGGTGATCACCAGCAATAATCATGGCTAAAGTTTCAGCCTGCATTTCAACAAATGCTTCTGCCCGTGCTTCACGCACAGTTTCCAATTTGGCAGAAATATCCACCATATGAGCTTCACCCGCAGTATTGATATGGGTTAATTGAGACATTCTTTGCTCCTAAAAAATTGCGCCTGAAAATGAATCTTGCAGTTAGGTTAACCACCAATAAAAGAAAGATTCTGGGTGATACCACTGTCACCCTGATGTAAAAAGTGAGTCTCACGCTTATGACGCAACCCACCTTGAATGCGTAGTTTCAAAGCATCGAGTGATGCATCATCGGACAATAAATCACGCAATGGAATGCCCTGTTCACCAAACAAGCACAAATGAAGATTGCCAATCGCGGATACTCTCAGGCGATTGCAGCTTTGGCAAAAATCTTTTTCATACGGCATGATAAGGCCAATTTCCCCCTGATAATCAGGATGATGGAAAACTTGAGCCGGCCCGTCACTACGCTCACGCTGCTGCTGTTGCCAACCCTGTTGCAATAGTTGGCGGCGAATCACTTTCCCAGAAACATGATGACGATGAAAAATGTCACTACCTTCCCCTGTTTCCATCAGTTCAATAAAACGCAACTGGATAGAGCGATATTTAATCCAATCAAGAAAGGCTGACAGGTTGATATCATTTACATTTTTCATCAGCACTGCGTTAACTTTCACTGTGTTGAATCCCACCTCAAAAGCCGCGTCAATGCCACGCATAATCTGGAAAAACTTATCCTGCCCAGTAATGGCGTAAAATTGTCGGGGATCCAAACTATCAACACTGACGTTAATAGCTGTCAGGCCAGCCGATTTCCATTGGGATACATCCCGCTCCATACGGTAGCCGTTAGTTGTGACAGCAATTTTTTTAATTTGCGGATTTTCATGAACTGCTGCGATAATGTCGCAAAAATCACGGCGCATGGTGGGTTCTCCCCCCGTTAAGCGGATTTTTTCTGTGCCAAGTTCAGCAAATGCCCGGCTAACGCGACGAATTTCTGGCAGGGAAAGAAATGATTTATGGCCATAAGGCCGGTATCCATCAGGTAGACAATATGTGCAACGAAAGTTACACACATCGGTAATAGATAATCTCAAGTAATAGAACTTGCGCAAGAATGCATCAACAAGTTGTTCCACAATAACACCTTCCAAGTACGGGAGATGCCGGCATTTCTACCTTGCATCTTGGTGACTCAGGAGCCACGGCCAGAGCATCATATCAATGTGGTATCCATTTGATAGAACAGCGACTTAGACACAGAGGCTAGGAGTTAATATCAGTTAAATTTTTATATGAATAATTACGCGAGTAACGATGTGCTCGCCAAAGATTCTAACTCTTAAGATAACAAAAAGCTAATGCCCAATCCGATATATACCTTATTATACAACGAGTTAACCATTCACAATGACACCAGGTTATTACGGTATTTCTAAGCTGCCGCACGAAAATATCAAGCAAAAAACGGCACAAAATTACATCAGTTTCTGAAAGCATCATATTTTATGATAAATTAGATAAGATTTATTAAATTCTACGTTTAGTCAGTAACAGGAATCCTATGCGAAATCGCACATTAGCTGATTTGGATCGCGTTGTCGCCCTCGGCGGCGGCCATGGACTTGGACGCGTTATGTCTTCCCTTTCTTCCCTCGGAACCCGCCTGACAGGAGTTGTAACGACAACTGATAATGGTGGCTCAACCGGTAGAATACGACGCTCAGAAGGCGGAATAGCGTGGGGAGATATGCGTAATTGCCTCAATCAGTTAATCACGGAACCCACTATTGCTTCGACTATGTTTGAATATCGATTCAGCGGCAATGGCGAATTATCCGGGCATAATTTGGGCAATTTGATGTTGAAAGCACTGGATCATTTAAGTGTCCGCCCTCTTGAAGCGATTAACTTGATCCGTAACCTATTGAAAGTCAATGCAAAGTTGATTCCCATGTCGGAACAATCGGTTGATTTAATGGCAATTGATGATCAAGGCAATACCGTGCATGGCGAAGTGAATGTCGATCAGCTCAATTGTATACCACAAGAGCTATCGCTTTACCCTCGCGTCAACGCCACTAAAGAAGCATTGGATGCCATTGAGCAAGCAGATTTAATTCTGATCGGCCCCGGTAGTTTTTTCACCAGCCTAATGCCATTGTTGTTATTAGAAGATTTAACACAATCCCTGCGACGCAGTAACGCTAATATGATTTATATCGGTAACTTAGGGAAAGAACTTAGCCATGCCGCGACTAAGTTATCGTTAGAAGATAAAATCGAAACCATGGAGAGTAAGATTGGCCGTAAGATGATTAATGCGCTTATTGTCGGCCCATGTACCGATATCAGTCCTTTCAGTGATCGGATCGTGACACAACAAGTTTTAGAAGCACAGGATATCCCTTACCGCCATGATCGTGAATTATTGCGCCAGGCAATTGAACACACCCTGCAAAAATTGGGTTAAATCGGCGACCATCAGGAATTAGCGATAAATTGTGCTCGCAATTCCTGAACCTGATCACGAATGCTGGCCGCTTTTTCAAACTCAAGATCCCGTGCATGTTGGTACATTTTTTCTTCCAACTCACGGATTTTACTCTCTAGCTCTTTGGCTGATAAATTGTGGTAATCATCCGTGCCCAAGGCAACTTTACTTTTTCCTTTGGTTCTTCCTTTACCATGAACGGGTTGACCAATTTTCAGGATATCACCGATTTTTTTGTTCAACCCTTGCGGTACAATACCGTGCTCTGTATTAAATGCCTGTTGTTTAGCACGACGGCGCTCTGTTTCCTCAATAGCCTTCGCCATTGAATTCGTGATTTTGTCGCCATATAAAATGGCTTTACCATACAGGTTACGTGCTGCACGGCCGATAGTCTGGATTAGAGATCGCTCTGAACGAAGGAAGCCCTCTTTGTCTGCATCTAAAATTGCCACGAGGGAAACTTCCGGCATATCCAAACCTTCACGCAATAAGTTAATGCCAACCAAAACATCAAATTCACCGAGACGAAGATCACGGATAATTTCTACCCGTTCAACGGTATCAATGTCGGAATGAAGATAACGTACTCGCTCACCATGCTCTTCCAAGTATTCTGTCAAGTCTTCCGCCATCCGTTTGGTTAAGGTCGTTACCAACACTCGCTCATTTTTTGCCGCACGAATTCGGATTTCAGACAGTAAATCATCCACTTGAGTTGCTACAGGACGAACTTCAACTTCTGGGTCAATTAGCCCCGTCGGACGCACAACTTGTTCAACAACGTCATTGCCAGATTTTTCTAATTCATAGTGACCAGGAGTGGCTGAAACATAAATGCTCTGTGGTGCCAATGCCTCAAATTCCTCAAACCGCAATGGACGGTTATCCAGCGCTGACGGCAAACGGAAACCATATTCCACTAATGTTTCCTTACGGGAGCGATCCCCTCGGTACATTCCACCAATCTGTGGAATGGTCACGTGAGATTCGTCCACCACCAGCAAACCGTTTGCCGGGAGATAGTCAAACAGCGTTGGAGGTGGTTCACCAGCGGAACGACCAGATAGATAACGGGAGTAATTTTCAATGCCGGAGCAGTAACCCAATTCATTCATCATTTCGAGATCGAATTGTGTTCGCTGGGTGATGCGCTGTTCTTCCAATAACTTGTCTGATGCCAACAGAACCTTGCGCCGTTGCACCAACTCAGTTTTGATCTCTTCCATCGCCTGAAGAATACGTTCACGCGGTGTAACATAGTGAGTTTTGGGATAGATGGTATAACGCGGGATATTGTACTGTACCTGTCCCGTCAGCGGATCAAACAAGGAAAGGCGCTCAACTTCATCATCGAATAATTCCACACGCAATGCATGTTCATTCGATTCTGCCGGGAAAATATCAATCACTTCACCACGTACCCGAAATGTTCCGCGCTGGAATGCTTGATCATTACGGGCATATTGCAGTTCTGCCAAGCGACGTAAGATAGCACGCTGGTCAATTAACATACCATCAGTTAAGTGAAGCATCATTTTCAAATAGCTATCAGGATCACCTAAACCGTAAATTGCAGAGACAGAAGCCACCACAACAACATCACGGCGTTCCAGCAAGGCTTTTGTAGCAGACAAACGCATCTGCTCAATATGTTCATTTACTGAAGCGTCTTTTTCAATAAAGGTATCGGAACTGGGCACATAGGCTTCTGGCTGGTAATAATCGTAATAGGATACAAAATACTCCACAGCATTCTCAGGAAAGAACTCTTTCATTTCGCTATAAAGCTGTGCTGCCAATGTTTTATTGGGAGCAAGGATCATGGTGGGACGATTTAAGTTTGCGATAACATTCGCAATCGTAAAAGTTTTACCTGACCCCGTAACCCCCAAAAGCGTCTGATGGGCTAATCCATCTTCCAGCCCTTCCTGTAATTGTCTGATGGCCGATGGCTGATCGCCTCCCGGCTTAAAATCAGAATGTAACTTGAATACCTTGCTCGTTTCTTTGCTCATTTTCCCCACGCCATCCGTACACTGACAAAACCCTTTTATGATACTGGATAAAAAACCAGCTTCAAGTAAGTTGATAAAATAATATTATTTTTGTTTGAAGAAAGATCTGGAAAGATTCCTTGGAAACAAGCCACTGCTTATTTATATATTCATAAAATGTGATATTCACACTATGATATTAACCTTTAATTAACATTAATGATGGCTATTTTTAGCCTCAAATAATGGGCTTGATTTTTCTTATTTTTGTATTAGCAATAGAAATCGCAAAGCTCTGAATAGCAGAGGAGAACCAAAAAAGATTGATTTTATTTAACCAGTTGATTTTTTTCATAAAAAAAATACAAGTCGAGAATAGCAGCAAATCTTGCGCAAACCGCGTATTACCTTGCACGAGGATGATTTTCTAAAACTAATACACAAAGTTATCCACAACAATAGTGGATAACCCAGCAAAACCTATCAAGCATCGGCGATTGCGGGGTTATTCTTGTTTATAAATTTTTTCAATGGCGAAATATTTTATGCTGTTTTAGAATTGATTTTCGCTATTTGTTGTTCAAAAACATCTCAATCATTGTTGAAATAAAATACTTTTTATGTAAAAAAAATCGACTGAACAACCATTCTCGACACCAATTTTAACTAACTCAAAGTAAATAATTAGTTAACCAATGAATCAATAGTAATGTATTTACCTATATTACTTTTATCATCTGATTCACTCAAATGAGGAATAATCCCCAATAAAGGTGCAGGGATCATGCGCTTTAGTGTCTCCAAATATGCCGCCTGATGTTTGCCTGCCGGCTCAATTTCATTAGCAACCCAACCTGCCAGTTTCAATCCAGCATACTGAATAGCTTTCGCGGTTAATACTGCATGGTTAATACAACCTAATTTGACACCGACAGTCAAAATTACCGGTAAATTCTCTTGAATCACCCAATCAGCAAAAGTCGTATTGTCCGATAGTGGTGTATACCATCCCCCCGCCCCCTCAATCAAAACCCAATCAGATTTCTTTTCCAATGCTCCCAAACCCTTTGATAAAACAGAAAAATCTATTGGTTGATTAAGTTCTGCGCTTACAATGTGAGGCGATGTAGGTTCAACAAATACCAGAGGATTTACTTCCTGATAAGTTAATGACACTGCACTATTACGTTGTAAAGCCAGTGCATCACCATTACGTATCCCCTCAGCTGTCATCCCACTCCCTGATGCCACAGGCTTGTAACCCGCAGTCTGATATCCTTTTTTATTGGCAGCTTGCAGCAAAGCACAACTAACAACTGTTTTACCTACTTCAGTATCGGTTCCTGTAAGAAAATATTTATTTGTCACAATAAATGACTCCAAAAGCAATTTGATAGCTTAATGGGTAATTCCCATTATTCCGTGGATATGCTTCAGCAAGAATATTGAGACGTTTTCTCGTCATTAATCCCTGTTGGCGACCATGATGAAGATGTGTTGCGCCGATCCCTTTTAGAGAATTCAGCAAGGGCAACAATTGTGGGTAATGCTGGTGATATTCCCGGTTAATGACTTTATGTCGATAGGGCTGACATGCTTGCATGATTGCCCTTAATGGCAGAAATTGATTGATATGCGGATAATCATCCACGCGCTCCCACGCTGCTTCCAATTCATTCAGCGAACCCTGCGCTAGCGTGGAAAATACGATAAGGCCACCGGGACGGGTAACACGATAAAATTCCCGCAATGCACATGGCAAATCATTGCACCATTGTACCGCCAGATTACTGAAACAGAGGTCTGCACTGTTATCCGCCAATCCCAAATGTTCAATGTCCCCTTGCAGATAGTAATCGGCGACTTGCTGTCTCTTGGCATGGCTCAACATGCCGGAAGCCAGATCCAGTGCAATAACTTGTTTACCCTGCTGTTTCCAGCGAGCACTAAAAAAACCTGTTCCACACCCTGCATCCAATACCCGTATACCGATATTTTCCGCTTGTGCCAGCTCCATCAAATACTCACCTGTTTGCTGCTGCAATTTAGCCACAGTGTCATACTTGGAAGCCGCGCGTCCAAAAGCACCTGCAATTGCTTGTTTGTCAACAGATTTAACAACCAGATCCATGCAGCGCCTCCAGTAATGTATCAATATCGTGCTGTGTATGATTTGCTGTCAGCGTAATGCGTAATCGTGCACCATCAGGGGGAACCGTTGGTGGAAGTATCGCTTTGACCCACACTTTTTTTTGCCTGAGCACATGAGATAGTGCGGTACAGCGTTCATTGTCACCAACGATTAATGGCTGGATGGCTGTTTCTGAATTCATCAATACAAAAGGTAGCTGCTGCGCTTCACGGCGAAAGTAACGAATATTATTTTGCAATCGCTGGCGCAACTCATCTCCTGCTCTGATTTGTTGTACTGCTTCGGAAAGTGCCACTGCCTGCGCAGGTGGCATTGAGGTACTGTAAATCAGGTGTCTGGCATATTGGAGCAAGTATTCTGCGGTTTGCTCATCACATAAAACTGCGGCTCCACTCAATCCAAATGCCTTACCAAAGGTGATGATCAAAATCTCCGGCTTAACATTTTGCACCCAGCAACTACCACGTCCTTCATCACCATGAATACCGATGCCATGAGCATCATCCACCATCAACCAACTCGCTGTAGATTTCGCTTGCTGTACAATAGATTCAAGCGGAGCACAATCTCCATCCATGCTGAAAACACCTTCCGTTACTACCAGCGTTTTGCCAGCACACGCTTTCGCCAAGCGTTGTTGTAAATGTTGTTGTAAAGATCCCATGTTATTGTGCAGAAAACGCCGACATTGTGCCGGAGAGTGCATTGCGGCTTCCATCAACGATGCATGGCTCAGGCGATCAGCAATAATGCAATCTTCTTTTTCCATCAAAGCCGCAATCACGCCTTGATTAGCGGCATAGCCAGAAATAAACAGTAAGGCGCGCGAGTATCCCAACCACTCAGCCAATTGTTGTTCCAGAATATTATGTGCAACGGTGTAACCCGTAACATGTCCTGAGCCTCCACTGCCCACACCATATTGTTGGGCACCTTGCTGCCAGGCAGCAATAATCTGGGGATGTCGGCTTAATCCAAGATAATCGTTACTGGAGAAATTAAGATACTGGCCGTTTGAAGTGCATAGTAAACGCCCATCAGATCCCTGATGGACTTGCCTATTACGCCATAGCGAAGTGCCCCGACGTTCGGCTAAACGTCGGGAGAGAGAATCTGACCAGTTCATCATATTGCCGCATTATAGAATTGTTCGTTATCCGCATTATGAATAATGGCTTCAGTCAAGTGCTCCTGCTGTTGATTATCACCAAATGCCGTTCTTGTCTGTTGAGGATTGATGCCTAAACGACGGAACAGTTGCAGATCTTTATCTTCTTCTGGATTTGGTGTGGTCAGCAATTTGCAGCCGTAGAAAATGGAATTGGCCCCTGCCATAAAACACATGGCCTGAGTTTGTTCATTCATCTGTTCACGTCCTGCGGATAAACGGACATGAGATTTTGGCATCATGATTCGCGCCACGGCAATAGTTCGAATAAAGTCAAAAGGATCGACATCTTCATTGTCTTCCAGTGGCGTCCCTTTTACTTTCACCAACATATTGATCGGTACACTTTCCGGCGGTTTAGGTAAATTCGCCAACTGCACCAATAACGCTGCACGATCACGAATTTCCTCTCCCAAACCAACGATACCGCCCGAGCAAACTTTAATGCCCGCATCCCGGACATTATCCAACGTGTTCAGTCTGTCCTGATAACTGCGCGTGGTGATGATATTGCCGTAAAATTCTGGCGAGGTGTCTAAGTTATGGTTGTAATAGTCCAGGCCAGCCTCTGCCAAGCGTTGTGCCTGAGATTGATTCAGCATTCCCAGCGTCATGCAGGTTTCCATTCCCAGCTCTTTAACTTCTTTGACCATTTTTTCCAAATACGGCATATCACGTTCATGCGGGTTTTTCCAAGCTGCCCCCATACAAAAACGGGTTGAACCCGCATTTTTAGCTTTGTGTGCTGACTCAATGACTTTTTCCACTTCCATCAACCGCTCTTTTTCCAAGCCAGTTTTGTAGCGGGAACTTTGTGGGCAATATTTACAGTCTTCTGGGCAAGCCCCTGTCTTTATCGAAAGCAGTGTACTGACTTGTACTTGTTGTGGATCAAAATGCTCGCGATGTACCTGTTGTGCCTGAAATAATAATTCAAAAAAAGGTTTATCAAACAAGCCCTGTGCCTGCTTGATTGTCCATTGTTGACGCTCGCTCACAATAACATCTCCGATGTAAAAAATGTTGTCAGTTTAAATAACGCCGTTATCATGTCAACCAAAATGAACTCAAAAAGGTTTACAACAAAGTTATTATGACTCCTTCTGATCTTGAATTTGACCAGCGCCATATTTGGCATCCGTATACCTCAATGACTAATCCACTTCCTACCTATCCCGTCGCATCAGCCACAGGTGTGGAGCTGGTTTTATCAGATGGGCGAAAATTGATTGATGGCATGTCTTCATGGTGGGCTGCTATCCACGGTTATAATCATCCTGTTATCAATCAGGCGGTAAAGGCACAGATCGATAAGATGTCTCATGTTATGTTTGGCGGCATAACCCACCTTCCTGCTGTTGAACTGTGCAGACAATTAGTCGCAATGACACCTGATTCTCTGGAATGTGTTTTTTTGGCTGATTCAGGATCGGTTGCAGTAGAAGTCGCCCTAAAAATGGCATTGCAATATTGGCAAGCCAAAGGGAAAAAACGCCATCGCTTTCTGACACTGCGTCATGGTTATCATGGTGATACTTTCGGAGCTATGTCTGTCTGCGATCCAGATAATTCCATGCATAATTTGTACAAAGGCTATCTCCCCAATCACCTGTTTGCCGATGCTCCGCAATGTCAGTTTGGTAATGAGTGGCAACCGGAAGATATTGATTCTTTGAGGCGATTATTGTTGCAATACCATGATGAAATTGCCGCTGTCATTTTAGAACCTATTGTTCAGGGTGCGGGCGGAATGAGGATTTATCACGCTGAATATCTACGTCAGGTTCGCCAACTTTGTAACGAATACCAGATTTTGTTGATTGCAGACGAAATTGCTACCGGATTTGGTCGAACTGGCAAGCTATTTGCCTGTGAACATGCACAGATTGAACCGGATATATTATGCTTAGGCAAAGCATTGACGGGGGGATATATGACATTATCCGCAACACTGACTACCCGTCATGTTGCTGAAACTATTAGCCAAGGTGAAGCAGGCTGTTTTATGCATGGCCCAACTTTTATGGGAAATCCTCTGGCTTGTGCTGTTGCCAATGCCAGCCTGAAATTACTCTCAGATAGCCCGTGGCAACAACGTATTCAATCAATTGAAACTCAATTAAAAGCTGAATTATTCCCCCTCAAGCCACACAATTCGGTCAAAGATATTAGGGTCTTGGGGGCTATAGGAGTTGTTGAAATGAAACAGCCCGTTGATATCGCCTCATTGCAATGTCATTTCGTTAAACATGGTGTATGGATCAGGCCATTTGGGCGATTAATTTATTTGATGCCTCCTTATATTATTCAACCAGAACAGCTATCGAGACTGACAACTGCTATTGCTGGTGCAATAAATTAAAGAACAATATATCTATACCCTTCGTCTTTCAAATTGCCTCTTTGTTGGCTGCACTTACTCACCCCGGTCACATATTTATTCATGTGGCCACATGAACAAAAAACCAGTAAAAAAATCGATTTAAATATAAGTTAAAAAAACAGCAAAAATAGTATCCAATGCTATTTTACGACATTAACCAATATTTAATAATCATATCTCTAATAAAAAATAAAAGACTATTAACTTATACTCAAAAAACACTCTCTGACAAATATTAATTACCAAAATAATGGCTCTTATATCACCATAAAATAAATTCTCTGATATATTCATCATGCAATCAAATTTATTTAAACAACAAGGAAAATATCATGAATACAGAAAATTTATTCACACCTTCCAATGAAGAAAATCAAGATGTATTTGAGCTATCTCAAAATAGGTATGAACAAGAAATCGCACATTATGAAGCTCTGGTAAAAGAAAAACCTGAACTCGCTCATCTGTTTTCAGATAATGTTAAACCAGACTCATTAACCATCCCTGTTTTGAATCAAACAGAGTTTGTTAGTGGGTATTTTAACATTAATACATATCACCAATATGGCAGCTTTCCCTTTATCCAAATATCATCTCACTCCACTACCATTGGACATGCACCCAATGTAGGAAGAAAGACTAACTTCAATGGCTATATTCAAGGCGGATATAATACTCCACTCTTGAATTTTAATAACATTCATCTTGGTGGAGTAGTAAAATATCCTCACTCCATTGTAAATACACCATTAAACATTCAACTCTATATTTATCCAAGAAATATCATCTTGCGTCTTCTTAAAGGAAACGTTTATTTGGGTGATTTATATTCCGTACAACAAAATCACATATTAATTACATATCCTATTGTTCTATCTGGTATTGGAACTTTTAACTTGATTCCATATCAATAAATTAAATTATTATTTTATAACCAAGATATTATTGAATCTAATCACTAAATAAATTTTTATAATAGTGATACACTCTGCTATGAAAATCCCTCACCCCTTGCTCTGCAAGGGGTGAGAAAGTGATCGAGCATTTTAAATGCTTATTTAACAGCATTATCGTTTAAGTAATGCCTTGAATTGTCTGGACGGTGGATGTATTTAATTCTGGAATGACCGTTACGAGCCGTTTTTCTGTACATACTATCAATTAGGCTATCAATGAGCTGAGGAAGCATCTCTTTATTGAAAGATCCACAACCTGCATGATATAAAACTCCACCGCAATTCGGTTCAAATATAAATAAGCTGTTGTTATTCCAAACTATAACTCCCATATGATTATCAATTGATTTGTAATTTCTATAATGATAACTTGGGGAATTACTACGATTATTATCATTATCAATACGCACCATAGATAACATACCATAACCATTTAATTCTTCTATATCTATATTTTTTGACGACCTAAAATAATTATTCTGACAATTTGACTGTTGTTTTTCCGTAATTTATTTATACATACTATCAGACCTTGAATATGATAATTTGAATTTAATCATATATTCTTCTGCAAGGCTGAATGACTTCTTTGGACATAACTTCGCTACATTTTGTTTATATACTAAATGTGATAAAAGACAAAAGCTAATGCCAAAACATAACCCCTTTGAAATATAATTATTAGGTCGATAGTATTTTTGATCAAAGCGGAAAAACTCACTTGTATAAGGATCACCTACATTTATTTGGTTCATATATTCATTCACAACAATTAACTTTAATATATCCTTCGCCTTTCAAATTGGGTATATACAAAAAATCTTATGTAACACATTGAATTATGGCGTCTAAATCCATGACATATTGAAGGAATTTTATAATCCTTATGACTTGCAACATTAGCCCAAGATCATTATCGTCACAATTAGAATTACAAATCTTTATAAAATAAGTTTTCGAAATAGCAAATCACTTGGAGAGAGCTCAGTCCGATTTTTGCGATCTAATTAATCACGACAAATCACAATACAGGCTGAATCATGCCTAGCATAGCACCAATACCCAAATATGAATGCCAACAAATGAGAAAGCTTATCCATAAAACCCATGATAAGCACTAAACCCACCGATTGAATAAATTACATTATATGGATTGGTGGGACTCAAAAGCTTGCCAACTGGCAAGCTGCCTTAATGTGCAAACTATTATATTAATCTTAGACAACTACTGCATCTATCATTGTTCGCAGCCACATAGCTAGCTATGTGGCTGCAAGCTCTCTTACTGATTTGGTAATAACTTTCTGATAAAAAAATAAATTTATATTTATAAGACAATGAATAATACTTATCATAACATTATTTTAATTTCATTAGAAAATGAAAATAATAAATGGCGTTTTTAGAAGAGAAAAAAGTTTTGTGGAAAATATATTTTATTTAATATTTTAATAAATAACCCATTAAAAAATGTTGCCGCGCCCAAAATAGCGCGGCTCAGGTTTACAGTGCCAATACTGTAATCCACATCGGGCCTTTACCAACCGGATAACGTGCCAGTTGAGTCAATTCCCCGGAATATTTATCAATACTTGACACTGAAATATGATCCGATTTCTGCCCTGACGCAATCAAGAAATGACCACTGTGATCAATGGCAAAACCACGAGGCTGGGTTTCTGTCGGATAATGTCCCGCTAATGTCAGATGATAGCCATCTTCTGAAATACGGAAATGGCTGATCAGGCTCTCTGAACGTTCACTGGTATAAAGGTGTCGGCCATCAGGTGTAATGTGAATATCTGCCGACCAACGAACATTGGAAAAATCTGTTGGTAGCGAATCAATTGATTGCACAATACGGTATTTTTCCCATTTATGCAGAACATCAACCGTTGAATCCAATTCATTAATGCAGTAAATCGCCTGTTTTTTCGGATGAAATGCCATATGGCGTGGGCCTGCATCCGCTGCTGTGGTAATTGCATCTGCTCGGTTTTCTGTCAAATACCCCTGCTCGTCCAAATTGAAAATACGAATATGATCTTCTTTCAGGCATGGAACCAGTAATTGACGATTTTCACAATCAATATTGGCAGAGTGTGGTGCTTGTAGGCCTTCTACAATTTGGCTCGGTGCTTTGACGATTCCATTTTCATCAATAGGATGGACACTTAAGTTATTGAAGCTGTAAGAAGCAGAAAATAAAAAGCGTCCTGTTCTGTCAGTGGATATATGGGTCGGACTACCCGGTAATGGTGAAATGGCCTGCTGTTCAAGGCACCCGTCTTCGTCAATGGCATAAGTCACGATACTGAATTGAGGACGAATTCCCACATATAAGTGTTTGCCATCAGGATTAACGACCATTGGCTGTACTTCACCTGGCACGTTCACGGTCTGGAGAAGCGAAAGTTCCCCTGCCACATTAAGCGACCATACGTGAATTTGTCGGCTGTTTGGGCTGGCTGTATAAACCACCTGTTTCATGTTTTCTCCTTAATGCTTCATTACCATTTCATTGATCTATAAAGATTCTTGAAAAGTTTTGTCTGCTAAACTGCTCATATGACAGTTTAATTATGTTCAACTACTGTATATTGTTTTGTTTATATCATAGACAACCCAGAGGCCAACTCATGTCATATCGCGTTATCGCGCTGGATCTAGATGGAACACTACTCGATCCACAAAAACATATTTTGCCAGAATCACTGGCAGCCCTAAATGAAGCCCGTCAATCAGGTATTAAAGTTCTGATTGTGACTGGACGCCATCATGTCGCCATCCATCCTTTCTATCAAGCGCTGCAACTTGATACTCCTGCCATTTGTTGTAATGGAACTTATTCATATGATTATCATGAAAAGAAAGTCTTGGCTTCTAATCCACTCTCCATTCAAGAAGCCTCTCAAGCACTTTCCTATCTGCAAAATACGGAAATTCAGCATCTGCTGTATGTTGATGATGCCATTTTATATCAATTTCCTCACACCGTAGCTCGAACCCTTGCATGGTCGGATTCTCTGCCTGAACACCAACGCCCTAATATTCAGCAAACAGGAAGCTTTCGAGATGCGATCCACAATGTGAATTTCATTTGGAAATTCGCCACCAGCTCACCCAATTTAGTAAAACTACGTGAGATTAGTGAACAAATTGAGGAAAATGTTGGCCTTGAGTGTGAATGGTCATGGTTTGATCAGATAGATATAGCTAAAAAAGGTAATAGCAAAGGCATGCGGTTACAGCAATGGGTGGAGTCGCAAGGCATGAGCATGAAAGATGTGATTGCTTTTGGTGATAATTATAACGATCTCAGTATGCTGGAAAGTGCTGGATTGGGGGTCGCTATGGGGAATAGCGTCGATGCTGTCAAAGAGCGGGCAGATATTATCACACGGGATAACACCCAACCCGGCATCGCTGAAGTCCTTCGAAAATACGTTCTGTAATTACCTTTGGCATTAATGGGGGTGTGAATCAGTCATGAGATGAGATGGCTCACTGCTGCACTCCCTAACATACATAACTCCCTATATGCATAATCGCCTATAAATATAGTTTCATGTTTATATAGATCTCTATTGATATAGCTCTCTATTGATATGGCTTTCTGCATATTCATAATTCATAAGTGACGATTTAAGGAAATACTCTTTATCTGTGCGTACAGCCACTGCCCTGTCCGCAGATTAAGCTCTTCCCGTGCCCAAGATGTAATTCTCGCCCATAGGCTATGTTCACTCAGTGCCAATTTGACATCAACCTGACCATCTTCTTCATAAAACTCAATGACTTTTACTTGTAAAGTATTACGGATGCTACTGGCTTTTGGAGGCTCCAAAACTAAAGAAACGTCTGATGCATCAATGCGGATATGCAAATCAGTTCCCGGAGAGGTATTAGTTTGTGGTAGCCAAAGAATTTTGTCAGCCACTGCTACTGCGGTCATTTGATAACGCTGATGGTGTTCCATAACCGATACTTTCAGTATGCTGCCAAGGCTCTCTTTTTGCAGCCACGGACGCAGTGCACTGCTCGACCAAACGTCTTCCAAAGTCCCTGTCGCCCTGATTTTTCCTTTGTCCATGACAATGACATTATCTGCCAAGCGTAAAATTTCATCCAAACTATGGCTGACATACAGGATCGGGATTTTGACATCTTCGGACAATTTTTCGAGATAGGGTAATAACTCACGCTTACGTGGTAAATCTAATGATGCCAATGGCTCATCCATCAGCAAGATTTCAGGTGCAGTCAGCAATGCACGACCAATCGCTACCCGTTGTTTTTCTCCACCAGATAATGTGATGGGAAAACGTGACAGTAAATGTTCAATCCCCAATAAACCAATGATGCTGTCAAACTGCGGTTTCATCTCTGGTGCCATACCGTATTGTAGGTTTCCCTTCACACGATAATGTGGGAAAAGGCGTGCATCCTGAAAAACATAACCAATTCGGCGCTTTTCTGGTGGCAGAAAGATATTTTGTTCTGTATCCACTAAAGTGGAGCCGTTTAAAACAATGCGACCTTTTTGTGGGCGACTCAATCCCGCAATGACGTTGATCAATGAGGTTTTTCCTGCCCCTGAAAGCCCAAATATGGCGGTAATGCTTTCTGTTGGCAACGTAGTATCAACCTGCATGTGCAGCTCTCCCAAATGCTGCTCAAAATCCAGTTCTAACATGCTGCCCCCAAACGTTTTCTCCCCCAACGTGTCAGCCATTCGGAAAGCATTAATGAAATCAGTGCCAATGCTATTGCAATGATGCACAGACGGCCTGCGGCTGTTTCCGCACCAGGCGTTTCTATCAAGGTATACATAGCAAGGGGAATAGTGCGGGTTTCCCCCGGTATATTCGAAACAAAGGTAATGGTTGCCCCAAATTCCCCCAACGATCGGGCGAATGCCAATACCGCACCAACAATGATACCGGGTAATGACAGCGGCAGGGTTATAGTGAAAAAGACTTTAAGCGAACTCGCCCCCAAAGTTCGAGCAGCCTGTTCCAAGCGCCGATCTATGCTCTCCAGCGATAACCGAATGGCTCTGACCATCAGCGGAAAAGCCACTACAGCCGAAGCTAACGCAGCTCCTGTCCAATTAAATACAAAACTGACACCAAACCAGTCATAAAGGAATTCACCAATTACTCCACGGCGTCCCATGCTGATAAGTAACAGATATCCCACCACCACTGGCGGTAATACCAGTGGCAAATGGATAATGCTGTCAAACAGGGACTTCCCAAAAAACTGGCAACGAGCCAGCATCCATGCCATTAAGATCCCGCATGGTAAACTGAATAACACAGCAATCCCTGAAATTTTTAAACTCAGTAAAATTGCCTGCCATTCATATTCACTTAACATCTCCAAAAGATCAGTTCCTACAGTGGACTAAAACCGTAGCGTTTAAAAATTGCTGCGGTTTCAGGAGTTTTAAGATAATCATAAAAATTACGAACAGCCTGTTTTTCATGGCCTTTGATTATTGCAACCGGATATTCCACCGGTTTATGGCTTTCAGGTGGGAAAACACCCACAACTTTCACCTTATTGCTGGCAACGGCATCAGAGCCATAAACAATACCCAGCGGGGCTTCCGCTCGTTCCACCAGCGCCATACCACTACGTACATTGTTAGTACGTGCCATCAGTGGATTGACCGTATCCCATGCATTCAAATATTGCAGCGATTCTTTGGCATAAATGCCAACTGGCACATGATCAGGATCGCCAACCGCTAAACGCCCTCCCGCCAGCAAAGTTTTCCATTTTGTTTCTCGGTTGATATCAATTTTGTCTAATTTGCTCTCTTTGAGAGCAATCAGGACAAGCTGGTTACCCAATAAGGTATGACGGGTATTCTCAGCAATTAATTGTTTATCAGTAGCATAATTCATCCATTGTTGATCGGCAGAAATAAAAATATCCGCAGGTGCTCCCTGCTCTATCTGACGTGCCAGCGTCGAAGATGAAGCATAGGAGACAACGATATCGCCCTGTTTCTCTTTTTTGTACTGTGCCGCAATATCAGCAAGTGCATTAGTTAATGAAGCCGCCGCAAAAACCGTCACTTTATCTGCCGCCCAGGCGTTTCCAATAAGCGCAAAAGAGATCACAGCCCCTGTCAGCAACTGATAAACTTTCTTTTTCATTTTACATTCACCTAAGATAATCAATATGGTGCGTTGTATATAACAAGATACAACGTTAAATGAAAATGCTATTCCTAGATTAATCGGCAAGTTGTGAGCCAGTTTTAGCTTTTATATTAATTCAATGTAAAGGTTGCAGTGCAAGGCGTAAAAATATCAGTAATAACCAGCAGCAATAATGACAATCAACGCTTCAATTTCGCTGATTTTGCCTTGTTTTGTATCTCAATTCTGGTGGCGGTGATTTGGCTGGGGAAAGAGATGAGCCAAATGGATCTAATGCTGTAGGGACAAAGGGTAGATTCTTGCCGGGATAGTATAATGAAAAAACAAACCCTGTTGTTTCAAACGGGGTTTGTCAGCGGTCTGGTTCCGGAATGTACAGGCCTATGAAGGAGAAACCAGATAGAAATAGAATTAGACCAAAACTACTGTTCAATACCTTTTGTTTCACTACCTTTTGTTTCACTTTTGGAAATAATATTAAACAATCCTCCCAACGCGTAAATCAACGCCAAAATAGCAGCCATTACTACGGGAACCATAATCAGTGAAAATCCCATACTTTTAAGCAATTCAAACATGCTAACCTCATTCCTGAATGACTAACAAATTAACTGTGTCATATCTGATTCTGATATGACACAGACGTTAATCTAGCTATTCTAGACAATAAAAAAGTAACAGTAACCGACGAAACGTGCGATTCTTATGGTTCTGTTGTAAAAACTCTCAAATATTTGCCCGAAATGAATCACTATGCAAGCCCAAATATTGTTAACACTGAAATTGCAACAACGTCTGTTCGCTGATCCCCGACGAATAGAGTTGCTTAAACAGATTAAAATCACGGGTTCTATCAGTCAGGGAGCAAAACAGGCTGGAATCAGCTATAAAAGTGCCTGGGATGCCATCAATGAAATGAATCAGCTCGCAGATGAAGTATTGGTGGAACGCGCCACAGGTGGAAAAGGCGGCGGCGGTGCTCAACTTACGCATTATGGTGAGCGCCTGTTGCAGCTTTATGATCTGTTGGAAAAAATTCAACAAAAAGCGTTTGATGCCCTGAAAGAGGATTCTCTACCCTTGGACAGCTTACTCGCCGCTATATCTCGCTTTTCGCTACAAACCAGTGCCCGAAATCAATTCTTCGGTACGATTATTGAACGTAACCACGAGAATATTCAACAAAATGTGCGTGTTCTGCTGGCTGATGGTAAAACATCAATCTCTGCGGCTTTAACAGAACAAAGTGCAAATCGACTGAATTTAGTAAAAGGGAAAGAAGTTCTGGTGTTGATTAAAGCTCCGTGGATAACCTTAACTAAAGATCATGCCCCTGCTGCTTCATTCGATAATGCCCTACCCTACCAAATTAGCCATATTGAAGCAGGAGTAGAATTCAGTGAAATTATTCTGACACTTGATGGCAGTGAATCCCTTTGCGTGACGTTATCTAATCAAGAAGTGTCGCGTTTACAGCTCCAGCCCCATGATTCTGTCACTGCTCTTTTCAATGCTGATAAAGTGATTATTGCCACTCTGTGCTAAGTGCTAAGTTCCTATACTATCCCATACTAACGGTGCTCCCCCCTGTAAACCTGCTTGTCAGGGGGATGCCCTGGTTTCCCCGCTTCTTCCTCATATTCTTCTTATGTTCTGCAATTGTTCTGCAATATGGCGTCCCGCTAAAACTATTCCCAATCGATTTCAAAAATTATTAACCTTCAATGAATAACAGACAGCTACGCATTGACATTGAACATTATTCCGCTTATTTCTGATGACCCTTTAGTTGATGTTGCTTAAAAAGGAAGAAGAATGTCTGAATTGCAAATAACGCAAGGTAGTTTCCGTTTAAGTGACACCCGTACCCTACGGCTACCGTCACTGAAAATTATTTCTGAGGAAAATTGGGCTTTTGTTGGCGCAAATGGTAGTGGAAAATCTTCGTTAGCCCGTGCTCTGTCGGATGAGTTAATTCAACTGGCAGGTGAACGTCATTGTTCGTTTCATACACCAATACGTCTATCATTTGAACAATTGCAAAAACTGATTGATGAAGAATGGCAACGCAATAACACAGATTTACTCAGTGAAGGAGAAGAGGATACCGGACGCACGGCCGCAGACATCATTCAACTTCATCATAAAGACAATGAATTGTGCCTTGAATTAAGCGAGTATTTTGGTATTAAGGATTTGCTCTCGCGACGATTCAAGTATCTCTCAACGGGGGAAGTTCGTAAGGTTCTGCTGTGTCAGGCATTGATGGTAAATCCTGACCTGCTTATCCTTGATGAACCTTTTGATGGACTGGATGCTTATGCACGAGATCAACTTGCCCAGTTATTGAACTCTCTGGCTGCAAAAAGCCTTACTTTAGTTTTGGTTTTGACCCGATTTCATGAAATTCCTGATTTTGTCGAACAAATCGGTGTACTGGCAGATTGCCACCTGACGTTGACCGGGAAAAAAGAGCATATTTTGGCAGAATCTCTCGTGGCACAGTTGGCGCACAGTGAGGAACTGAAAAATATTTATCTTCCCGAAACAGATGAATACCGGGCTGACGAGCAACTCCCGACAGATCAATCATTGGTGTCAATGCATAATGTTATTGTTCAATACAATGACAAACCTATTTTGCACGGCTTAAGTTGGCAAGTGAATCCTAATGAACACTGGCAGGTCATCGGTGAAAATGGTGCTGGAAAATCGACACTCCTTAATCTGATTACAGGCGATCATCCCCAAGGTTATAGCAATGAATTAATATTATTTGGCCGTCAACGGGGAAGTGGAGAAACGATTTGGGACATTAAACGTCACATTGGTTATGTCAGTAATAGTGTTCATCTTGAGTATCGTGTCAGTACCAGCGTTCGAAATGTCATCCTTTCAGGTTTCTTCGATTCAATCGGACTTTATCAGGCTGTTTCAGATCGTCAGCAACAGTTAGCTGATGAATGGCTGAACTTATTGGGATTATCTGCTTCAACAGCAATTAGCCCTTTTCATAGTTTGTCATGGGGGCAACAACGGCTCGTTTTAATTGCCCGCGCTCTAGTGAAACATCCCGCATTATTGATTCTGGATGAACCTTTGCAGGGGCTTGATCCCTTAAACCGCCAGTTAGTTCTGCGTTTCATTGATATTATGATTTCTAATGGCGATACGCAGCTTCTGTTTGTTTCCCATCATCAGGAAGATGCGCCGAAGTGTATTACTCATCGCCTGCGATTTATTCCTGATGGTAATATTTATCGATATGAAACTGAGAGTGTTTCTCTGGAATCGCTGTAGTCTCCTTTCCTCGCCCTCTACATTGCTGTGATTCCTCTCTTGATAGAGGGGAATCCGGTGTTATCGCTCTACTCAATCACTCTTTTTAAAATCAAGTAATATTTTTTTGATATTTTTTATTATTATTTTTGAATTTTTTAACCATTACTATAAAATCACCGCCTATTTTTAGACTATTCCATTGGTTTTTTTAAAGATAATAGGGAATTATATGGCTTGGGCATTACTTGCCGCTTCATTGGCTCTTTTAGATAGTCGCCAGAAAATTGCTTTTTTCATTGCACTCTTCGCTATCATTGCTGGGATCAGCACTAACATACTTACTTATCCTGCTATCATCACGCTGACAGTGATGACTCTATTAGGCGCGGCACACATTTATTGTAAAAAAAATAGCGACTGTAAAAAAAACAGCAAAAAATATTTTGTCCTCAAAATTATTATCGAGTTGTTATTGCTTACTGGCGGTATTTTGCTGTTTATGCATTACATTCCAGGATTTCATAACCTCAAATATCTGGACAAAGTACAGGCTGGCCCGCTCAGCGCACCTTTTTCAATGTATTTCAACTTTGATAAGGCACTGCTGCCATTTGTCCTAATATTTTGTATGCCTACTCTGTTCACCCGAAAACCTTTGGTTGAGGCACCTCCTCATGGATGGGCACTGTTGATCGCAACCATCCCGGCATTATTATGGCTTGCAACAGCATTAGGCGGATTATCGGTTGAACTTCATTTACCTAATTGGTTCCCTGCTTTTGTCATCGCTAATATTTTCTTTGTCTCTTTGGCTGAAGAAGCGCTGTTTCGTGGCTATATTCAGCAGAAGTTAAGTCAATGGATGAACCCTTACTTAGCTCTTGTCATTACCTCTCTGATTTTTGGCTTAGCCCATTTTGCTGGTGGTGGTTTACTGATGATTTTCGCCACACTGGCAGGGTTAATTTATGGTGTGACATGGATGTGGAGTGGTCGTTTATGGGTGGCTGTTGCTTTCCATTTTTCACTCAATCTGATGCACCTGCTGTTTTTCACCTACCCAATAAAATCAGTAGTCATACACTAAACTAAATTTTATTTGATCTGAATTGTCACCCTCTATTACCGGGATACAGTTCAGATCAAACACGGCCTTCCATTCCTTTCTCCTCATCAAATATGTGATCGCCGTAATTATCAACAAACATGATTTAAAACAGGTGATACGAGACTATTGTTTGCCGTTTTGGTCTATCGCGCCATATAATGCCCGCAGCGATCTTTTCATTTCGTATTAAAAAGTACTGATAGGAGTTTAAGCTATGGCTGTAACTAAACTGGTTCTTGTAAGGCACGGAGAAAGTGAGTGGAACAAAGAGAACCGTTTTACTGGCTGGACTGACGTTGAATTGTCTGACAAAGGCCGCATTGAAGCACAACAAGCTGGTCAACTGCTGAAAGAAGAAGGCTTCACTTTTGATTTTGCCTACACTTCCGTTTTAAAACGTGCCATTCACACTTTGTGGAATATTCTGGACCAGGTCGATCAGCAATGGCTGCCTGTTGAAAAAAGCTGGAAACTGAATGAACGTCACTACGGCGCATTACAAGGTCTGGACAAAGCAGAAACCGCAGCTAAATACGGTGATGATCAAGTTAAATTGTGGCGCCGTGGCTTCGCGATTACTCCTCCTGATTTGACCCAAGATGATGAGCGTTATCCAGGCCACGATCCTCGTTACGCAAATCTGAAACCTGAAGAACTCCCAGTAACTGAAAGCCTTGCAAAGACTATTGAGCGTGTTATTCCTTATTGGGAAGACGTTATCAAGCCACGCGTAGAAAAAGGTGAAAAAGTTATCATCGCTGCTCATGGTAACTCTCTGCGTGCATTGGTGAAGTATCTGGATAATATGAGCGAAGAAGCAATTCTTGAGCTGAATATTCCAACTGCTGTACCACTGGTTTACGAGTTTGATGAGAACATGAAACCTATCAAACACTATTACCTGGGCAACGCTGATGAAATCGCAGCAAAAGCGGCAGCAGTTGCAAATCAGGGTAAAGCGAAGTAATCCTCAAAGATCACGCAAAAGAAATGTTAAAAGCCGGATTGATTTCCGGCTTTTTTATGATGTTCTTACAATAAATTAGCTTCTGCGGCTCTTGATAGCCTGAGATAACTGACGCAGTAAGGTTTCTGTATCTTCCCAACCAATACAAGCATCTGTCACACTCTGGCCATAAACCAAAGGCTTATGACTCTCCAGATTTTGATTCCCTTCAACTAAGTGGCTTTCAACCATAACACCAATGATCGCATTTTCGCCGCCTGCAATCTGACCACAGACATCCACACCTACATCCATTTGTCTTTTAAACTGTTTCGCACTATTTGCATGGCTAAAGTCAATCATCACGCGAGGAGCCAAGCCAGCTTTTCCTAGCTCTTCTTTAACCTCACTGACATGTTTGGCGCTATAATTAGGTTCTTTGCCGCCACGCAGAATAATATGGCAATCGTGGTTACCTGTCGTATTAACAATCGCAGAGTGACCCCACTTCGTGACAGACAAGAAACAGTGTGATGAGCTGGCTGAATTGATGGCATCAATGGCGACTTTAATTGTTCCATCCGTGCCATTTTTGAATCCAACCGGACAAGACAGCCCTGATGCTAATTCGCGATGAACCTGAGATTCTGTTGTACGTGCTCCTATCGCGCCCCAGCTCATGAGATCTGCTAAATATTGGGGGCTAATCATATCAAGGAACTCGCCAGCAGCAGGCAGCCCCATATTATTAATATCAAGCAATAGATTACGAGCAGTACGTAATCCATCATTGATATCAAAACTGCAATCCATGTTTGGATCGTTAATCAGTCCTTTCCAGCCTATGGTTGTGCGGGGCTTTTCAAAGTAAACCCGCATGATGATTTCCAAATCATCTTTCAGTTCTTCACGTAATTTATTCAAGCGCCCTGCATATTCTAATGCCGCTTGCGGATCATGAATTGAACATGGGCCAATCACTACCAATAGACGATCATCTTCACCAATTAAAATATTATGAATAGATTCACGTGCCTTGTGAACAGTAATAGCACTGTCTTCTGTCGCAGGAAATTTTTCGAGTAATGCAACTGGTGGCAGTAATTCCGTTATTTTTCTTATTCTTATATCGTCATTCTGGTAATTCATTGTCCTTTCACCTAATGTGTTCACAGTTATTTGAAATAATTTTGTGATCTCAATCTAACTGTTAGGCGTTGTGCTGTAAATAATCTTTGTGAGTAAAAATAGGGTACTTTTTTGATAGAAAAAGTCATTGAACGTAAAAATGATGTTAATTCAAATAAATAGACTGACAAGAAAAAAATACTTTGCAGCAAAGATACCAAATAACAGGCCATAGATAAGTTAATTACCTATGGCCGATGATCAGTTTTAATTTATATTTTCTTTTGCTTGTTGTTCGTTATGTTTAGCTGCTTTGATCCAGAGGCGAGCACCATTTAGTGCGATACCTGTCAAAATAATATATTGCAACGACATCGCCAGAACACCTTGATAATAATAAATCACTACGCTAATAACATTGATGATGACCCAAATCAGCCAATTTTCTATATGCTTACGAGTCATCAGAATCATAGCCACTATGGATAATACCGTCATCACTGAATCCCAGAATGGGAAAGCATCTGGCTGTAGCTCAGGCATAGTGATATTAGACTCCATTCCCTGTAGAACAAGCACTACCACTTTTGCCATATAACCAAATATTTGATTGATATTGAATGTCATGATCAATATGGCAAGAATTGAAATCGCGGCAACAATAGCCATCTGCTTAGGATTAAGCCAACGAATTTTAAGCTCTACTTGTTTTTGCTCATTCATCCGGCTCCATGCATACCAGCCATAAATATTGGCCGCGAAGAAAAAGATTTGCAGAATGAGGCTGGCGTAGAGTTGAATTTGGAAGAAGATAACAGCGAACAGTGAAACATTAATTAGCCCAAATAGGTAATTAATGATTTTCTCCTGACTGGCGAGCCAAATACATAACAACCCTGCTATCGTACCAATCGCTTCAATATATGAAAGGTTATAACCGTCTGTTCCTAATGGTATATGTACTAATATGTTATTGATATTGAAAAAATCCATGCTTTCTTATCCTTACCATAAATAATGTTTAGTATATCTATATAACAAACGTGAAATTACGAGACAAATAGGTTATTTTGCTCTTTTTGGTTTTACATACTAAACACGATAGCCAATTTAAATAAAAAAGTCTTTAAGTATTTTAAAGTTTTTAGGCCGATGCTGCTGCATCGTTGTCTCGCTTCGCTCGGCTCGAACCTGTGACCAATTGGTTAAAAGTCAAAATTCTACTGGCTGAGCTAACAACCAATCTAGGGAGTGCATAAATGGAAAATTTAGATGGTGGGTCGTGCAGGATTCGAACCTGCGACCAATTGATTAAAAGTCAACTGCTCTACCGACTGAGCTAACGACCCATCTAAGGAGTGCATGAATTGAGGATTTAAATGGTGGGTCGTGCAGGATTCGAACCTGCGACCAATTGATTAAAAGTCAACTGCTCTACCGACTGAGCTAACGACCCATCTAAATCTGTTTGGCAGTTATCCTTGCCAACGGCGGCATATATTACTGATTTCTCAGCAGGGCGCAACATTTATTTTAGAAAAACCGTTTAAATGTCTATTAATCAGACAAATATCCCCAAAAGACCGATATTTGATCTTTCAGGGATAATTATTACATCCCAGGAAGCTTTTTCTCGGCCATTTTTGCTGCATTAGTACCTGGATATTGCTTAACCACCTGCTGATAAACAGCTTTCGCTTTAGCCTTTTGTCCCTTTTCCTGCATGATCAAACCAACTTTATACAGGGAGTCACTGCTTTTTGACGATTTAGGATAATCTTTCACAACAGTGGCAAAATAATAAGCTGCATCGTCTTTTTTGCCTTTGTTGTAATTCAATTGTCCTAACCAATAATTAGCATTCGATGAATACTTAGACTTAGGATAGATTTTGACAAAGTTTTGAAATGCCAAAATCGCTTTATCATATTCTTTGGTGTTGATAGCCAAAGAAATGGCAGCATCGTAATCACCCTTTTCACTTCCCGTACTCGCAGATGTGGCGGATTGCCTATTATCACCTTGTGCCGAAGGCGCAGCATTACGATTTTCCGAGTCTGAACTTTCTGCACTTGATGGATTAGTGATTTTATCTAACTGCAAATAAAGATCTTTTTGACGCTCAACGATCTGATTTAATTGATACTGATTCTCCTGAATTTGACCACGGAGCATATCAATATCGCGTTGTGAATCAGAAAGCTGTTGCTGGAGTTGGGTTAATAATTGACTGTGAGCGTCAGAAATACGCTCTAACTGGGAGAGGCGCTCATCGGTGGAGCCTGAGCCGACATTACTGATTGGCGCTCGGGCAGTAGCGACCCAAGGAGCCGCTACGCCAACCAATAACGACAGACCCAACATATAACGTCTGAAGTTACTGTTCATGCATTACTCTTAGTATACGATTACAGCGCGACGGTTTTTAGAGTACGCTGCTTCGTCATGGCCAAGTACAGCCGGTTTTTCTTTACCGTAAGAAACGATAGCGAGCTGATCAGCAGAAACGCCTTTGCCTTGCAGATACATTTTCACTGCGTTCGCACGACGCTCACCCAGAGCGATATTGTACTCTGGAGTACCGCGCTCGTCTGCGTGACCTTCGATAGTCACTTTAACAGATGGGTTAGTACGCAGGAATGCAGCGTGTGCATCCAACATCTGAGCAAATTCGCTATTGATATCATACTTATCGAAACCGAAGTATACGATGCTTTTGTTCTGCAGCTCTTGCATCTGCTGACGTGCTAATTCTTCAGCAGACAGACCTGTTGATTTAGAAGAATTATCAACAGTGCCTACACCAGACTGATCATTGTTGCCATTTTTGTTAGTACTACACGCTGCTACGGCCATGATTGGTAAAGCTAACATCAGCCCTTTTAGCACTTTGTTCAGTTGCATCTCTTTGATCCTTTTATAGTTTGCCATACATATTATTATGCATCACAGATACGGCGACCAGGCAGGAGATTTCACCTGTCCATTGGTAGCCGGAAGACGCGCTTTGAAACGCCCATCAGTCGAAACTAGCTGCAATACAGTTCCCCACCCTTGAGTGGAGCTATAAATCACCATAGTGCCATTAGGTGCGATACTCGGCGTTTCATCTAGAAACGTATCCGTCAAAATTTGGACAGATCCCGTTGCCAGATCTTGTTTGGCGATATGCTGACTGCCACTTGCCGAGCTAACCATCACGACAAAACTACCGTCAGGGCTAACATCTGCATCTTGGTTCTGTGATCCTTCCCAAGTGAGGCGTTGTGGAGCACCGCCATTAATATCAATTTTGTACAACTGCGGACGACCGCCCTGATCTGAGGTATAAACCAATGTCTGGTTATCCGGCATCCAACTTGGCTCAGTATTATTACTGCGGCCATCGGTGACCTGACGGATTTGACCAGAAGCTAAATCCATCACGTAAAGATTCAAACTACCTGTTTTAGATAATGCAAAAGCAAGTTTAGTCCCATCAGGAGAAAATGCAGGTGCCCCGTTATGGCGAGGGAATGAAGCTACCTGACGTACAGCACTTGTTGCCAAAGTCTGAATAATCAACGCAGAGCGACCACCTTCAAATGTCACATAGGCAAGTTTGGAAGCATCTGGAGACCATGCAGGTGACATTAGTGGTTCCGGTGAGCGATGTACTCGAGTTTGGTTATAACCATCATAATCAGAAACATACAGCTCATATGGGAATTTACCCTCATTGCTGTTTTTGACGACATAAGCTATACGGGTACGAAATGCACCTTTAATACCTGTCAGTTTTTCAAAAACCTGATCACTGACTGTGTGTGCTGCAAAGCGCAACCATTTTCTCTCAATTGTGAACTGATTTTGTTCCAATACAGTTCCCGGTGCACCAGCAACATCAACAAGCTGATAAGAAACAAGAAATTTACCATCTGCACTTGGCTGAATATGCCCGACAACCACAGAGTCAATTCCAAGCGCAGACCAAGCAGCAGGTGTTACCTCTGAGGCAATCGTCGGTTGTTGCGGCATACGATTTGGATCAATCGGATTAAATTTCCCACTGTTTCTTAAATCCGCAGCAATAATTGAACTAATATTTTCAGGGGCATCTCCTGCACCAGACCATTTAAATGGGACAATCCCAATAGGACGAGCAGAATCAACACCTTGTGTAATTTCAATACGAACTTCTGCATGAGCAAGCGCAGCCCACATCATTAGAAAGCCCAATATTATTCTAAACTTCTGTTTAAACATTTGTTCAAAAGTTTGCTTCATCATTTCTCCCTTATCGCGATCTTTTATATGCCCGCAATAATCCGCCGGATTCTAACAAACGCCAACAAACAAAACTAGATACCTAAATAAAATCTAATAATTTTGTTTGTACATATAAATAATTCGAAGATTTACCTAACAAATAACACGTTCACACTAAATATTTACTTTACTGTGGCTTAAAGTCTAGAGTGAAATTCGTGAAATGTTCATAAATCTCTGCACTTGGTGGGCGTGGCATCTTCTTTGTCTGATGAGCTGCTGCAAGCGCTGCTCTACACAAAGCTGGATCACCAGCCCCTGCTTTAATATCAATCAATAATCCATCTGGTGCCAGTTTTATATTTAAATCACAAGTACGGCCGATATACAGAGCCGGATCACGAAAATTATGTTGGATCGCAGCCTGAATTTGCCCCTTGTAATTACTGATATCGGAATCAGAAGGGCCACTTTTCTTAGCACTACCTTTTCCTGCAGCAGCAGCTCCACCCGGCTTAGGTGCATTGGAGGTTAATTCACCTAATAAATCATCAATTGCTTGAACCTGTTTCGCTGCTTTCGCTTTAGCCTTAGCTTCTGATTTCGCCTTAGCCTCTTCTTCTGCTTTAGCTTTAGCTTCCGACTCAGTTTTTGCTCTAGCTTCTGCTTCCGCTTTAGCTTTTGCCTCAGCCGCCGCCTTACGTTTTACCGCCTCTTCAGCTTCTTTCTTTGCCTGAACTTCCGCTTTCTGTCGAGCCTCAGCCTGTTCTTTTAAGATCCTTTCTTTTTCTGCCAGTGCTTTTGCAGCCGCTTCTTCTGCCTGTTTTTGCTCTTCACGGGCTTTAGCCGCCGCGGCATCAGCTTGTTTCTGCTCTTCAAGCGCTTTGGCAGCTACTGCTTCGGACTGTTTTTTCTGCGCTTCAGCCGTCTGCTGTGCTTTAATTCGCTCTTCTTCAGCTACTTTCAAACGTTCTTGTTCTTCCGCCTGCTTTGCACGCAATTCAGCAGCCTGCTGTTCAGCCTTTTTCTTCCGCTGTTGTTCCGCTAATTTTGCATTGGCTTGTTGCTGTTGCTGCTGATTATATTGTTGAACTACGGCATTCGGATCAACCATCACAGCATCAATGACAGTACCGTCTTTTCCACCGCCACCCATTTCCGTTTTTTGCACCAGAGAACCCCAAATCAGAAAACCGATCAGGATAATGTGCAATATTACAGAAATGATAATGGCGCGATTCAGCCTATTGTTTTGTTCGCTTGTCTTTCCCACGCTCGACATCCAGAAACTTTAAGTGACAGCCGCTATCAGGCCCCGAT
Source organism: Xenorhabdus anantnagensis (assembly GCF_028598555.1). Lineage (GTDB taxonomy): Bacteria > Pseudomonadota > Gammaproteobacteria > Enterobacterales > Enterobacteriaceae > Xenorhabdus > Xenorhabdus anantnagensis. The sequence continues at coordinate 124,645 of NZ_JAQRFN010000005.1, read as the reverse complement.
AGGTTGAGTCATTAAACCCACCGATTTTACACCCGCCTGACGAAGCATATTCAACGCTTTGATAATTTCATCATAAGGAACTTCCTTAGAACCACCAATCAGGAAAATTGTTTTCGGATTAGCTTTAATCAAAGTTTGAGCTTCTGCAACGATTTGCTGTTCAGGTAACAATTCCAAACGTTCCTGGTTAACAACCATGTTGTATTGCCCTACCCCAGAAACTTCCACAATGACCGGTGGATTATCAGTGCTGGAAACTGTTTTTGAATCCACCGCTTCAGGTAAATCGACTTCTACGCTTTGCGTGATAATCGGTGCTGTTGCCATGAAAATAAGCAGCAATACCAGCAACACGTCCAGCAAGGGGACGATATTGATCTCGGATTTTAGCTCACGTCTGCGACTACGAGTGCGCGCCATTCGCTGATTTCCCCTTACGATTTATTACGACTTGTTGGTATTGGAAGCAAAAGCCTGACGGTGCAGAATAGCCAAGAATTCTTCCATAAAATTATCGTACATTTGTTCTAGCTTGTTAACACGCTGGTTCAGACGGTTATAAGCCATCACCGCAGGAATGGCTGCAAATAAACCGATAGCTGTTGCAATCAGGGCTTCGGCAATGCCGGGCGCAACCATTTGCAGAGTTGCCTGTTTAACGGCACCCAAAGCAATAAAGGCATGCATGATCCCCCACACCGTGCCAAACAAACCAATGTAAGGACTGATAGAACCCACTGTTCCCAAAAACGGAATGTGATTTTCCAATGTTTCCAGTTCACGATTGAGTGAAATGCGCATCGCGCGGGAAGCGCCTGTGATAACAGCTTCTGGTGCATGATTATTTGCCTGATGTAAACGAGCAAATTCTTTAAACCCAGAATGGAATATCTGCTCAGTACCACTTAACGAATCACGGCGCGACTGACTTTCTTTATAAAGACGAGATAATTCAATACCAGACCAAAACTTATCTTCAAATGCTTCTGCCTCACGGCTTGCAGCATTAAGGATCTTTGTTCGTTGAATAATGATTGCCCAAGAGACGATAGAGAAGCCAATCAAAATCAACATGATCAGCTGCACTAATAAACCTGCCTTAAGGAATAAATCAAGGATGTTCATGTCAGTCACTGCTTAAACTCCGCGACAATAGACTTTGGAAGCGCAATAGGCTTCATTTGAGATGAATTCACACAGACAACCAAGCATTCTGCGCTGCTGATAATTACGCCATTGCAATCAACTATTCGTTGAATAAATGTCAGAGAAGCGCCACGGATATTCGTAACCTCGCTTTCCACAACCAGCTGATCGTCCAATTTTGCTGGTTTCCGATAGTCAATCGTCATACGACTAACAACAAAGCCAACTTGTTTATCTAACATATACTGCTGGTGGAAGCCTTTTTCACGCAACATCTCTGTACGAGCTCTTTCGTAAAAGACCAAATATCGAGCGTGATAAACCACACCACTAGCATCTGTGTCTTCGTAGTAAACACGGATAGGCCAACGGAATAACATATTACTCATATAATCCTAATTAGGCGAATTGACGCTGTCACTATACTTAAGACAATAGCGCTTTGGAATGACTTGTTAGTAAAAAAATTTATGGGCTGATAGCCGATAAAATTGTAATTAGTTTACTTAAAGAAATGATATAAGCCAAAAAGAAGAAAGAAAAATGCAGGTAATGGATGAAAAAACAAACGCCAGATAATACGCTTAGGATGAAAACCGACACCAAAAGTGACGCCAGAACAAACTGCCCAAATCAATAAAATACCTTGCCATATTTGTAGGGAACTGGTATTCGCAGCAAAACGGGCAGGATCCCAAAACACACATGCAGCAAGTGTTAAGGCCATGATGAGGATAAGAGCCCTCAACAGGCTCTTATCCATAAGCTGGTAGCATTTATCTGCCAACATTATTTTTTGTCACTCTCAGACGCTTTTCGTGATTCGCTATGCTCAAGTGCCAAGGCAGCAATGATAGCGAAACTACAAGCCAAGAGCGTTCCGAGAATCCAAGCAAAATACCACATGCCTATGCTCCTTAGTACAGTGAGTGTTTGTTGTTTTCAATATAGTTCTTATCCAAACGCCCGAATGTTTTGTAATAACACCAAATGGTGTAAGACAACACAATAGGAATGAAGATAAGCGCAACAACGAACATAATTTGCAACGTCCACTGACTGGATGTTGCATCCCACATGGTCAGACTGACATTCGGATCAAGGCTTGATGGCATCACAAACGGGAACATAGCAATACCTGAAGTCAGAATAATGCAAGTTACCGTCAATGATGAGAACAGGAATGCCCAAGCACCTTTATCCATCCAAGTAGCCAACATAGTCAGCAGAGGGAGAAGTACCCCCAACACAGGTATAGCCCACAGAATCGGATAATTGTTGAAGTTGGTCAACCATGCACCTGCCTGCTGAACCACTTCCTTATGCAACGGATTCGATGCTGCATTAACATCTAATCCTCCCGTTACAACATAACCATCAATACCATAAATCAACCATATACCTGCCAACAGAAATGCAACTGCTGTTATCGCGGCACAAACATGAGTTGCGGTACGGGAGCGAAGGTGTAACTCACCGGTTGTGCGCATTTGCAAGTAAGTTGCACCTTGCGTCACAATCATCATCAGGCTAATCACACCAGCCAGTAATCCATAAGGATTCAGTAGCCCAAAGAATGAACCTTCATAGGAGACGCGCAGGTCGGAATTAATAGCCAGCGGTACGCCTTGCAGCAAATTACCGAATGCAACCCCGATAACCAATGCAGGTACAAAGCTACCGATAACCAGTCCCCAATCCCACATATTTCGCCATTTGCTGCTTTCTAGTTTTGAACGGTAATCAAAACCAACCGGACGGAAAAATAATGCAGCCAAGACTAGAATCATTGCCACATAAAAACCAGAGAAAGCAGCAGCATATACCGTTGGCCATGCTGCAAAAAGAGCACCACCAGCGGTAATTAACCAAACTTGGTTACCATCCCAGTGCGGGGCAACTGAGTTAATCATGATGCGGCGTTCGGTATCATTTTTACCAATGATTTTCAGCAGGATACCTACTCCCATATCGAAACCATCAGTCACTGTGAAACCGATAAATAACACACCAATCAGCAGCCACCATATAAATCGTAATACATCATAATCAAGCATAAGTGGACCCCTGCTTACTCAATATTATTATTCGCTGAAGAAATTGTTTTTTGTTCAAAATGGTAACGTCCGGTCTTAAGGCTACTTGGGCCAAGACGGGCAAATTTGAACATCAAGAACATCTCTGCAATCAAGAATAAAGTGTACAGACCACAAATCAGCACCATTGAGAAAATCAGATCGCCTACACTGCGCGTTGAAGCCGCAACAGCAGTCGGCAACACTTCACCAATCGCCCATGGCTGACGACCATATTCTGCGACAAACCAACCAGCTTCAATGGCAATCCACGGCAATGGAATACTGAACAATGTGGCACGCAACAACCATTTATGTTGACCGATACGGTTGCGGAGAACGCTCAGGAACGACAAACCGATAATCAGCAGCATAACAAAGCCAGCTGCCACCATGATGCGGAATGCAAAGTAGAGCGGTGCTACGCGTGGAATAGAATCTTTCGCTGCAGCTTTAATTTGCTCTTCTGTTGCATCAGTTACACTTTGGGTATAACGCTGCACGAGCATGCCATAACCAAGATCTTTTTTACTTTCGTTGAATGCACTGCGAACATTTGGATCAATATTGCCTGAACGCAGTTCTTCCAGTAATTCATAGGCCTTGATACCGTTACGGATACGTTGTTCATGCTGGCTCATCAGGTCACGCAGACCAACGACAGGCGTATCTGTGGAACGGGTAGCAATCAAACCTAAAATGTAAGGAATTTGGATGGAATATTTATTTTCCATTTTGTCCTGATCAGGAATACCAATCAGTGTGAATGAGGCTGGAGGCGGCTGAGTTTCCCACTCTGCTTCAATGGCTGCCAATTTGGTTTTCTGCACGTCCCCCATTTCATATCCAGATTCATCACCCAGAACAATGACAGACAATATCGCAGCCATACCAAAACTTGCTGCAATCGCAAAAGAACGTTTGGCAAATGCTAAATCGCGCCCTTTAAGCAGATAGTAAGAGCTGATGCCCAATACAAAAATGGCACCCGTCACATAACCGGCTGCAACGGTGTGAACAAATTTCACCTGAGCAACTGGGTTAAGTACCAGTTCGCTGAAGCTCACCATTTCCATTCGCATGGTTTCGAAGTTAAAGTCAGACGCAATCGGGTTTTGCATCCAACCATTCGCAATCAGAATCCACAATGCAGAGAAGTTAGAGCCTAATGCAACCAGCCAAGTAACCGCCAAGTGTTGTTTCTTACTCAATCGATCCCAGCCGAAGAAAAACAGACCAACGAACGTGGATTCGAGGAAGAATGCCATCAGACCTTCGATGGCCAGAGGAGCACCGAAAATATCACCAACATAATGTGAGAAATATGACCAGTTGGTTCCGAACTGGAACTCCATGGTCAAGCCCGTTGCGACACCCAGAGCAAAGTTAATACCAAATAACTTACCCCAGAATTTTGTCATATCTTTATAGATTTGTTTGCCAGAAAGGACATATACCGTTTCCATGATCGCAAGCAAAAACGCCATACCTAGCGTTAATGGTACAAACAGAAAATGGTACATGGCAGTTAAGGCAAACTGTAATCGTGACAGTTCGACAATATCAAACATCTTGACTCCTTGCTCCCAGCAGGAAGACACCGACTTGCGGCAACCCGACTTCGTAAAACGAAAGCCTCGTAACTACCAGCAATAAATGCCTCAGACATAATAATAAATTATTAACAAAATGAAAAATTCATAGCTACCACAATAATATTACGCCTATATTCACATACAATAAATAGATTTTACGTGACTCAGCTTAGAATTCCTGAATATAGGTCAACAAAGCCATAAACTCTCAGGCTAATATCTATATATACTAGATCAATTTAATCAAGTTTAGTGAATTAAAAACAGAGTAATAAATTGATTTTAGTCAATTTTTTCCTTGTTTTGTTAAGCTTTACATTTATTATTTCATAATGGTTTACTACGTGTTAATAAATTGTTATCCGCAATGGGTCTTAATTTATTTTTTGCTGTAAAAAGCATTAGAAAATTAACCTTTTATTTTCATTCTTTAAAAAATATATTTTTTCAATATTTCGGATTTAATTAATAAAATAAATAGATTTATCTAAAATCCAGTTCAATTAAATTTAAAAGCACTCCATCTTATAAATGAACTAACCTACTGTTAATATTATAAATAACAAATAAAAGGCCACCCTAAGGCAGCCTTTTTCTATAAAAATAGTTTATTTTGAGCTTCTTATGCCAGTAACGCTTTTACAGCATCGCCAATGTCGGCAAGACTACGAACAGTCTTCACACCTGCAGCTTCCAGTGCAGCAAATTTCTCATCTGCTGTACCTTTACCACCCGCGATAATCGCTCCAGCATGACCCATGCGCTTACCTTTAGGTGCAGTCACACCTGCAATATAAGCAACAACAGGTTTAGTCACATGTTCTTTAATGTAAGCAGCAGCTTCTTCTTCAGCTGTACCACCAATTTCACCAATCATGACAATTGCTTCTGTCTGTGGATCTTCTTGGAACAGTTTCAGAATATCAATGAAGTTTGAGCCTGGAATCGGGTCACCACCGATACCAACACAGGTAGATTGCCCTAATCCAGCATCAGTGGTCTGTTTAACGGCTTCATAAGTCAATGTGCCTGAACGGGAGACAATGCCCACTTTACCCGATTTGTGAATGTGACCAGGCATGATGCCAATCTTACATTCATCAGGTGTAATGACTCCCGGACAGTTAGGACCAATCATACGAACACCCGCTTGATCCAGTTTTACCTTAACTGTCAGCATATCAAGTGTCGGGATACCTTCCGTAATAGTGATGATCAGTTTAATGCCTGCTTCAATCGCTTCCAGAATGGAATCTTTACAGAATGGTGCCGGAACGTAGATAACAGAAGCCGTCGCGCCAGTTGCTTCAACGGCTTCACGTACGGTATTAAATACAGGCAGTCCCAAATGTTCAGTGCCACCTTTACCCGGTGTTACACCGCCAACCATTTGAGTACCGTAGGCAATCGCCTGTTCGGAGTGAAAAGTACCTTGGCTGCCAGTAAAACCCTGACAAATCACTTTGGTGTTTTTATCGATTAAAATAGACATTATTTATTCCCCGCTGCTGCTACTGCCTGTTTAGCTGCGTCTGTCAAACTGGTAGCTGCAATGATGTTCAAACCACTGTCTGCCAGTTTTTTAGCGCCCAGTTCAGCATTGTTGCCTTCCAGACGAACGACTACTGGTACGTTAACTCCAACTTCTTCCACCGCACCAATAATGCCGTCAGCAATCAAGTCACAGCGGACGATACCACCAAAGATATTGACCAAAACAGCTTTGACATTTTCATCTGACAAGATGATTTTAAATGCTTCAGTAACACGTTCTTTTGTTGCACCACCACCTACATCAAGGAAGTTTGCCGGTGCACCACCGTGCAGTTTGACAATGTCCATAGTTCCCATTGCCAGACCTGCACCATTCACCATACAACCAATGTTGCCATCCAGCGCAACATAGTTCAGCTCCCATTGTGCAGCTTGGGCTTCACGAGGATCTTCCTGTGAAGGATCGTGCATTTCACGCATTTCGGCCTGACGGAACATCGCATTACCATCAGCGCCCAATTTACCATCCAAACAAACCAGATCACCTTGAGTTGTAATCACCAGAGGGTTGATTTCGACCATTGCCAAATCACGCTCTAAGAACAATTTTGCCAATCCTAAGAAAATCTTGGTGAATTGACCAACTTGCTTACCAGTCAAACCGAGTTTGAACGCCAATTCACGGCCTTGATACGGCATAGGGCCAGACAGTGGGTCGATAATTGCTTTATGAATCAGCTCGGGCGTTTCTTCCGCCACTTTTTCTATTTCGACGCCACCTTCAGTAGAGGCCATGAACACTACACGACGTGTACCGCGGTCAACAACAGCACCGAGATACAGCTCCTTGGCAATATCGGTCGCTCCTTCCACCAAAATCTGATGAACAGGTTGCCCCTGTGCATCTGTCTGGTAAGTTACCAGTCGTTTACCCAGCCATTGTTCAGCAAAAGCACGGATATCTTCCTTGCTGTTGACGACTTTTACGCCACCAGCCTTACCGCGTCCACCTGCATGAACCTGACATTTAACGACCCAAGGGCCTGAACCAATCTTGGATGCTGCTTCTTCTGCTTCGCGCGGAGTGGTACAAGCATAACCAGCTGGTGCTGGTAAACCATACCGTGCAAAAAGTTGTTTTGCCTGATACTCGTGTAAATTCATGATGTTCTATCCATAATTTGATCTAAGAAAGGTAAATTACCTTCTAACCCCTTCATCTTTCGAATTGTCTCTTTGTTGGCTGCATTCATTCATCTCTGTCACATAGTGAACTATGCTCCTGGGATTCCATCACTTACCGCCGCGATAAAACTCGAAATCTATCGGGTATATATTCGTTGCTCTGGATATGACCAGCCCAAAGGGCTGGCCTGCATATACATTTTTACATCAACATCGTACTACTTCAGACTTAGCGGAGTTAACACCCTCCGCCGATAGTGATGCTATACATCCAGCAACAAACGTGTTGGATCTTCCAGCATTTCTTTGATGGTCACCAGGAAGCCAACTGACTCACGACCGTCAATCAAACGGTGGTCATAGGACAACGCCAGATACATCATTGGGAGGATCTCAACCTGACCATTGACTGCCATTGGACGATCCTTAATGGCATGCATACCAAGGATCGCGCTTTGTGGTGGGTTAATGATCGGGGTGGACATCAGGGAGCCGAAAACACCGCCGTTAGTAATAGTAAAATTACCACCAGTGAGTTCTTCAACAGTCAGTTTGCCGTCGCGGCCTTTAATCGCCAGCTCTTTGATGTTTTTCTCAATGTCAGCCATGCTCAATGCATCTGCATCACGCAATACTGGTGTAACCAGACCACGTGGTGTAGATACAGCAATACTGATATCAAAATAGTTGTGGTAAACCACATCAGTGCCGTCAATAGAAGCGTTCACTTCTGGGTAGCGTTTCAATGCCTCAACAACTGCTTTCACATAGAAAGACATGAAGCCCAGACGCATACCATGACGTTTCTCAAATACATCGCCATATTGCTTGCGCAATTCCTGAATTGGCTTCATGTTGACTTCATTGAAAGTCGTCAACATCGCAGTATTGTTTTTCGCTTCAAGCAGACGTTCTGCAACACGTTTGCGCAGACGGGTCATTGGGACGCGTTTTTCACTGCGATGCGGCAATAAGGATGATTGTTCAGCAGACGCAGCAGGTTTATCACTCTCTTTTTTATTCGCATTTTTATTCGCAGCGATATATTTTTCTACATCTTCACGAACAATGCGGCCGCCAACACCACTGCCTTTAATTGCAGCCGGATCTAAATCATGTTCTGCAATCAGACGACGAACCGCTGGGCTTAATGCATCGTTGCTTTCTTCTTCCAAAGACGCAGTCTGACGTTGTGCTGGTGTTGCCTCTGTTTTTTCTTTTACATCAGCTGGGATGCCAGTGCTGTTACCCAGACGAATACGACCCAGCAGTTGTCTGGACAGTACAGTGGCACCCTCTTCTTCCAAAATAGCTTCCAAGACACCCGCTTCACTTGCAGGTACTTCCAGAACAACTTTATCGGTTTCAATTTCAACCAGCACTTCATCACGTTCTATGGTGTCACCTGGTTTTTTATGCCATGTGGCAACAGTGGCATCTGCAACAGATTCAGGAAGGTCTGGAACCAGAATTTCTACGCTACTCATTTTCTATCCTTATTTATTCAACGTTCAGTGCGTCATTAACCAGTGCTTGCTGTTGCTGCTGGTGAACAGACGTATATCCCACAGCCGGGGAAGCAGATGCTGGACGACCTGCATAACGTAAAGAAGCCCCAAATGGGATTGCTTCACGGAAATTATGTTGACTGCAATACCAAGCCCCTTGGTTCAATGGCTCTTCCTGACACCAGACAAAGTCATGAACATGAGCATACTGCTCAACCTGAGCTTGCAAATGCTGACGTGGGAATGGATACAACTGTTCAATACGCACGATAGCGACATCGGCCTGTTCATTCTTACGACGCTGTTCCAGCAGATCGTAATAAACTTTACCGGAACAAAGTACAACGCGCTTAACACCTTTTGGATCCAAGGCGTCAATCTCACCAATCACAGGCTCGAATTTGCCGTTCGCCAATTCATCCAGATTAGATACTGCCAATGGATGACGCAGCAATGATTTAGGAGACATAACGATAAGCGGACGACGCATACCACGCAGAGCCTGACGACGCAGCATGTGATAAACCTGAGCCGGAGTCGATGGCACACAAACCTGCATGTTTTGTTCAGCACACAGTTGCAGATAACGTTCCAGACGTGCTGATGAGTGCTCAGGGCCTTGCCCTTCATAACCATGTGGCAACAACATAACCAAGCCACACATACGGCCCCATTTCTGTTCGCCAGAGCTGATGAATTGGTCAATCACAACCTGGGCCACGTTGGCGAAGTCACCAAATTGCGCTTCCCAAATCGTCAGGGAACGAGGCTCGGTTGTTGCATAACCGTATTCAAATGCCAGTACAGCTTCTTCTGAAAGTACAGAGTCCCATACTTTGAATACGCCTTGACCATTGTGAACATTTGCCAAAGGTACATAAACAGAAGCGTTGGTTTGATTATGAATAACCGCATGGCGATGGAAGAAAGTACCACGACCCGCATCTTCACCAGAGAGACGCACAGGAATACCTTCGTCAACCAGTGTCGCGTAAGCCAATGTTTCTGCACCACCCCAGTCAAACAATTTATTGCCATTAGCCATTTCTGCGCGGTCGCCGTAGATTTTCGCAACACGTGAGTGCATTTCTACTTCGGCAGGAATAGTACTGATGCGTTTGCCCAGATCTTGCAGACGTTTCATATCCACTTGATGCGGATACTCTTCATCCCATTCGTGATTCAGGTAAGGTTCCCATGTGAATGAATGCAGCCCCATTGGACGCCATTCATCAACAACACACTCACCGTGATCCAATGCGTCACGATACAGATTTACTATCTCAGTAACATCATTGGCGGCCAGCAAACCTTCTGCTATCAGTTTATCTGCATAGATTTTACGTGCAGTTGGTTGTTTCTTGATTTGCTGGTACATCAGAGGCTGAGTTGCACTTGGTTCATCAGCTTCGTTATGACCATGGCGACGGTAACAAACCAGATCGATCATGACATCACGTTTAAAGGTATTACGGAAGTCAAGTGCCAGACGAGTGACGAATGCAACAGCTTCCGGATCATCCGCGTTAACGTGGAAAATCGGTGCCTGAACCATTTTCACAATATCAGTACAATATTGTGTTGAACGAGAATCTTTCGGATTAGAAGTGGTGAAACCAATCTGGTTGTTAACTACGATACGAACAGTACCACCGACTTCATAACCGCGAGCCTGAGACATGTTCAGCGTTTCCTGAACAATCCCTTGCCCTATTACTGCCGCATCACCGTGGATGGTGACAGGCAGAACCATGTTACTGCGACCTTCATCAAGGCGATCACGGCGAGCACGTACAGAACCGATAACAACAGGGCTGACAATCTCAAGGTGAGACGGGTTAAAGGCCAGTGCCAAATGCACCAAACCACCTTCGGTCTCAAAATCAGAAGAAAAACCTTGATGGTATTTTACGTCACCTGTACCCAGATGCTCTTTATGTTTACCTGCAAATTCGTCGAACAGATCTACAGGTTTTTTACCCAAGAGATTGACCAGAACGTTGAGGCGGCCACGGTGAGCCATTCCTAACACAACTTCGCGGGTATCTTGTTTACCTGCGTGGCGGATCAGTTCTTTTAACATAAGGATAAGTGCGTCGCCGCCTTCGAGGGAGAAACGTTTCGCCCCCGGGAACTTAGCACCTAAATAGCGTTCCAAACCTTCCGCTGATGTTAATTCTTTCAGGAAACGACGCTTTTCTTCTGCATTAAATTGGGAACCAACTATCACAGACTCCAGACGTTGCTGAATCCAACGTTTTTCTTCTGTATTGGTGATATGCATATATTCCGCACCAATTGAACCGCAATAAATGCTTTTCAGTGCGTCATACAGATCCGCCAATTTCATTGTCTCTTTACCAATGGCAAAAGAGCCTACATTAAACGTTTCTTCAAAATCCGCTTTTGTTAAATTATGGAAAGCAGGATCGAGATCCGGTACAGGTTCCTGTTTCCATAATCCCAATGGATCAAGGTTTGCATCTTGGTGTCCGCGGAAGCGGAATGCATTGATGAGCTGCAAAACTTTGACTTGTTTTGCATCCATTGCTGGATCGCTGACTGAAGTGTGGTAACGCGTAGCATCTTTTGCCAGACGACGGAAGTAATCGCGTGTCTGTGAGTGAAGTTGTTCCCCGCTAAATCCTAATTCCGGTAATTGTTGGAAAATTTCTCTCCAACTTGCATCAACGGAATTAGGATCGGTTATATAGTCTTCATAGATTTGCTCTATGTAAGACTGGTTTGCACCAGCCAGGAAGCTTGAGTCCAGCCAGTCCTTCATTGCGCCGTTCTGCATTGTGATCCCTTAAGCTTTAAAAGCTTTAGTTTTCGCCGTGGTTAACAAATACCGCTTAATTAGCGGTGTTGATAAAAGGTTCATTTGGACGTGCTTATTGCATGTTCTTTTTTGGGTTTTCCTACCCTTCAAGGAACCTTTAAAAACTGGGATTCAGTTTTTAAAGGTTCCTTTATTTGGAAACATATCGCGTTTTTAGCAGTAGGCAATCTATCATTTTTCATTCTTTATGCCCTCCACCGATTTGATATTTATTTCAAAATTGTGGAGGGCGACATTATATGTACTATATATGTACTATTTACACACTATTTATGTGTTATTTATGTACGAAACTTTTCTTTACTATGCACTATGTTTCAATAACATAGACTTAATATGACCAATCGCTTTTGTCGGATTCAGCCCTTTAGGACATACACTGACGCAATTCATGATCCCATGGCAGCGGAAAACACTGAACGCATCATTCAGGTTATCCAATCGTGACGTTATTTCAGTATCACGGCTGTCAATCAGGAAACGGTATGCTGCCAAAAGACCGGCTGGACCAATAAATTTATCTGGATTCCACCAGAATGATGGACAGGACGTTGAACAACAGGCACATAAGATACATTCATACAATCCGTCCAGTTTTTCTCGCTGTTCCGGTGATTGCAGGTGCTCACGCGCGGGGGGATTTTTATTGTCATTAATCAGATAAGGACGAATTTTCTCATATTGCGCATAGAACTGCCCCATATCGACAACCAGATCACGAATCACTGGCAGGCCAGGCAATGGACGAATAACAATTTTCTTATTGCCACGACGCAACGCAGAAACTGGCATCACGCATGCTAATCCATTTTTACCATTCATATTCACGCCATCAGAGCCACAAACCCCCTCACGACAAGAACGACGGAATGACAAGGTTGGATCTTGCTCTTTTAGCTGGATGAGCGCATCCAGCAACATCATGTCGCGCCCTTCCTGTGCTTCCAGTGTGTAATCCTGCATACGGGGTGCGTCATCTACATCTGGATTATAACGATAAATCGAAAATTCAAGTTTCATAATCTATTTCTCCGCAACTGGAATATCAGCAACGCAATTAGTAAGAACGCACTTTCGGCGGGAAAGCTTCACGCAGCGTTGGCTGCATATTCACTTCACGGCGAGCCATACTCTCAGTTTGCGGTAAATACAGGCTATGGCATAGCCAATTAGCATCATCACGTTCTGGATAATCAAAGCGGCTGTGAGCACCACGACTTTCTGTACGGAAATTCGCAGAAACTGCTGTCGAATAGGCCGTTTCCATCAGATTATCCAACTCCAGGCATTCGATGCGCTGGGTATTGAATTCTGATGAAGTATCATCCAGACGAGCATTTTTCAGACGTTCGCGGATCACTTTCAGCTCTTCCAATCCTTTTGCCATCGCATCACCTTCACGGAATACCGAGAAATTATGCTGCATACAAGATTGCAGGGCTTTGCGGATTTCAACCGGATCTTCACCTGAACGGGTATTATTCCAACGGTTCAGACGTTGAAGTGCTGCATCGACATCAGATTCGCTGGCATCACGGCTAATACCCTGTTCCATCAGGCACTCTTTCAAATGCAGGCCTGCGGAACGACCAAATACCACTAAATCAAGCAGTGAGTTACCGCCCAGACGATTTGCGCCGTGAACAGATACACAAGCAATTTCACCCACAGCAAACAGGCCAGGAATCACTACATCTTCACCTTTTTCATTTAATGTCAATGCCTGACCGGTGATCTTAGTTGGAATTCCCCCCATCATATAATGACAAGTTGGAATAACAGGAATCGGTTCTTTCACAGGATCTGCGTGAGCGAAAGTACGGGATAATTCAAGAATACCCGGTAGGCGGGATTCCAATACATCTTTGCCCAGATGATCCAGTTTCAATTTGACGTGCGGACCCCATGGGCCTTCGCAGCCACGGCCTTCACGGATCTCAATCATCATAGAGCGTGCGACCACATCACGGCCAGCAAGGTCTTTGGCATTTGGTGCATAACGCTCCATGAAGCGCTCACCATCTTTATTCAACAGGTAACCACCTTCACCACGGCAACCTTCTGTGACCAGAACACCCGCTCCGGCAATACCGGTTGGGTGGAATTGCCACATTTCCATATCCTGAACAGGAACACCTGCACGCAATGCCATACCCACACCATCACCAGTATTGATATGCGCATTAGTTGTGGATTGGAAGATTCTGCCAGCACCACCGGTTGCCAGAATAGTCGCCTTAGCTTTGAAATAAACGACTTCACCGGTTTCAATGCAAATAGCAGTACAACCAACAGTTGCGCCATCCTGATTCTTAACCAGATCCAACGAATACCACTCAGAGAAGATAGTCGTGTGGTTTTTTAAATTCTGCTGATACAGAGTATGCAATAGAGCATGACCAGTTCGGTCAGCAGCGGCGGCAGTACGAGCGGCCTGCTCACCACCAAAATTTTTGGACTGCCCACCAAATGGACGTTGATAAATGCGGCCATTATCCAGACGGGAGAATGGCAAACCCATGTGCTCCAATTCTAAAATTGCTTCTGGGCCAGTCTTACACATATATTCGATGGCATCTTGGTCACCGATATAATCGGAGCCTTTCACCGTATCATACATGTGCCATTCCCAGTTATCTTCATGGGTATTACCCAGAGCAACAGTAATGCCACCCTGCGCTGAAACAGTATGGGAACGAGTCGGGAATACCTTGGAAATCAAGGCACAGGATAAACCCATTTGTGAAATTTGCAGTGCAGCACGCATACCTGCACCACCAGCACCAATAACAACAGCGTCAAACTCTCTTACTGGCAGTTTCATTTATGCACCCCACACAACAAATGTTCCGTAAATCAAATAAGTTAACAACGCTACAATAATCACCAGTTGCAGAACCAAACGCAGTGCAAACGGTTTGACATAATCTGTCAGTACCTGCCACATGCCAATCCATGCATGAATCAGGATAGAAAGCAGAGTCAACACAGTGAATACTTTAGTGAGGGATGAAGAGAAGAAACCACGCCAGACTTCATAGGTAATATCCGACGTTGTTGCGACAAAACCGACGAGGTAAAGGACGTACAAAACAATAATAATTGCGGATGCACGTAACAGCAGCCAGTCCTGAATACCCGTACGACCCAATGCGGATGCGTTGCTTACCATAATAATACCCCAGCCAGAATAGACAGAATAACCGCGATGACTATTGCCACTTTGGCAGATGCATTACCGGTAGCGAGATTTTCTTCCAAGAAACCAAAATCCATCAACACATGGCGTATGCCTCCACAGATATGGTAAGCCAGCGCCGTCAATATCCCCCACAGGATAAATTTGGCGAAGAAGCCAGTCATGATTTCAGATGATTGTAGAAAACCCTCCTGCGAAGACAGTGACATACCTAACAACCACAGCAGAATACCGACTGCGATAAAGGTGATGACGCCTGAGATACGGTGCAAGATCGATGCTATCGCGGAGACGGGTTGGTTAATCGTCCGCAGATCAAGGTTGACAGGTCTTTGTTTTTTCACAATTTTGCCCACAAAGCTTTTTTTTATTTTCCATCCTCCGGTCCTGGGCGGGAATCAGACAGCGCTAAGAGGATACAAAGACACAACATAATTAACTCAACAATCCTTACTGTTCATCAAAAGTTGTGATTTGGTTACGCTGGGTGCTCCTACATCAGGGTAATCCGGAGACCTCACGGAAGTATAAGTACTTCACATTGTTATTACAATTCCCACACAATATGATTGTTAACATTTAGCTTGAACAGTGAGAAAGATCACGCTTCAAACATTTATCATAAAAACTATTATGTTGTTTGACAAAGATTAAACATTTATCTTACATATATGCCGCTATATATTATTTGGCGTCATCGTATGATGAAGAATTAATCTTCATGAAAAATAAAAGTTATGTGGGAGTATCATATAAACACAAAATGATAACATTTTATGTGGATAATACTTCAAACATAATTCCCAAAAACTTTTTAACAACCTGAAAACCATTGTCATCCGTAATGAGATTTCAGCGTTAAATGTGATACCAGCCTGATTTTAAATTCTCTCCGGTAGCACAATGCCTTCGGCACAGTATAAATTGCGCCCATCTGGTTGTTAGGGGTTATAAAAATAAGCGCTAAGGAGATGTAAATGGCTGATAAAAAGGCTACGTTGAACATAAATGGTTCAGCTGCTATCGAACTAGACGTACTAACGCCGACCCTAGGTTCTGAAGTGATTGACGTTCGTACCCTCGGCTCAAAAGGCTTCTATACCTACGATCCTGGCTTTACTTCCACAGCTTCCTGTGAGTCGAAAATCACCTATATTGATGGCGATGAAGGCATTTTGCTACACCGTGGTTTTCCCATCGATCAGCTTGCAACGGAATCAACCTATCTGGAAGTCTGTTACATTCTGCTATACAGCGAACCACCAACATCCCAAGAATATGAAAAATTCAAAACAACGGTGACTCGCCATACTATGATCCACGAACAGATCACGCGTCTGTTCCACGGTTTCCGCCGTGATTCCCATCCAATGGCTGTACTTTGTGGTGTTACGGGCGCATTGGCTGCCTTCTATCATGATGCTCTGGATGTCCATAATCCCCGCCACCGTGAAATCACTGCTTATCGCCTGCTGTCCAAAATGCCGACTGTTGCGGCAATGTGTTACAAATATTCCCTTGGGCAGCCTTTTGTTTATCCACGCAATGATCTGTCTTATGCAGCCAACTTCCTGCACATGATGTTCTCAACACCGTGTGAGGAATATAAGGTTAATCCAGTATTAGAACGCGCCATGGATCGCATTTTCATTCTGCATGCGGATCACGAACAAAATGCTTCAACCTCAACGGTACGCACTGCGGGTTCTTCTGGTGCCAACCCATTCGCCTGTATTGCTGCGGGTATTGCATCCCTGTGGGGACCAGCACATGGTGGAGCAAATGAAGCCTGCTTGCGGATGCTGGAAGAGATCCAAACTGTCGAACACATTCCCGAATTCATCGCCCGCGCCAAAGACAAAAATGATTCTTTCCGCCTGATGGGCTTTGGTCACCGCGTTTACAAAAACTACGATCCGCGCGCAACAGTGATGCGTGAAACCTGCCATGAAGTTCTGAATGAACTTGGTCTGAATGACAGTCTGCTGGAAGTGGCGATGGAATTAGAACGCATTGCCCTGAACGACCCATACTTCATTGAGAAAAAACTGTATCCAAACGTCGATTTCTATTCTGGCATTATCCTGAAAGCCATGGGTATTCCATCGTCCATGTTCACCGTGATTTTCGCCATTGCCCGTACTATTGGCTGGATTGCACACTGGAATGAAATGCACGATGAGGGCTTGAAGATCGCACGTCCGCGTCAACTTTACACTGGCCACAGTAAACGTGACTTCAAGAGCCAGTTAAAAAAATAATTTAGTCACTCCAATCGCACTATTCATATTCTGAATATGTGTATTTCTGCACCTCTCATATCAGTTTTACCCTGATATTAGGGGTGTAGTTTTTTATGGTTCGATATCAACCAGTTGTTTTGAAACTCGTTTTAATAACGAAAAGGATATATGAGCAGTAGAAGTTCAAGCGATAGCGGTGTATTTATCTGGTAGAGTACGCACAAATGCCTTTATCTCTCTGAACCCGCCATATATTCCCGTGGCGGTCTCCCCATAGCTTTGCGGAAAAACGTCACAAACGCACTATCATTGGCAAAACCGAGTTCTTGTGCAACATAGGACAGGGTTTTGTTCTGTGCCAGCAACTCTATTGCCTTTACCAATCGCCATTGCTGCCGCCATTGTTGGTAATTCATTCCTGTTTCACGCTGAAATATCCGAGTAATCGTTTTCTCGCTGGCGCCGATATAAGTCGCTAATATATTCAACGATGGCGGCAATTGCTCAAATGATAAACGCGCTAAACGCCGATCAGACGGCAACTGCAATAAAGTCGGTTCCCTACGCGCCTCACGGATTTCATCAAAAAAGACTGCCAACAAATTTGTCCCCTTTCCCTGATACCAATCAGAATCGAAAGAAGATATAGCTATTCGCTCCAAAAGCGCCTGTAGCAGTGGCGTGGCTTCCAACACTTCACTTTGTGTCGAAATTAACACTATTCCAGAAACATTCGAATAGTGGGTGTTCAAATAATGAGTATCAAAATAAATAGAGCGGTAGCCTACCGAGCCACGCATTTCTGCCCGATGCAGTGTTTTCGGAGGTATCCATGCCACTCTGGTTGGCGGCAGAATAGAGATTTGATTTGCCAATGTGATCTTGATACAGCCCCGTTGGGTAAATAGCAATTGCCCCATATCATGCTGATGAAAACCTGAATCGTGTTGTCCCATCTCTGCTGCGATCCCTACCACTGGCACATTCAAACTATCATTCAAACCATCAGGATCAAAATGATCACTTTGTTGTAGCCACGCCATGTTACTCCCCCTGATTCAATGTCTGATTAAATAAATAATCTGTCTTTATTATCATAAAAAGACAGCAATCAGAATGCTAACCTTTCGAGTTATTACTTACTTATCATCAGAAGAAAAAATCATGCAAACTAAACCATCACTTTGGCTTGCCATTGCCTTGATGATGTTTCCGCAGATCGTAGAAACTATCTATAGTCCTGCATTAACCAATATTGCCAATGGGTTTTCGGTTAGCTCAGAGCAAGCCGCTCAAACATTATCACTCTACTTCTTTGCTTTTGCCCTCGGGGTTGTCGTCTGGGGGCGCATGTGTGATGTGATTGGCAGACGCTCGACCATCATTGCTGGCCTGTCACTCTATGGCTTCGCTTCCCTGCTGGCATTGTTGACTCAACAATTTTGGTTACTACTCGTTGCCAGAATACTGTCTGCTTTCGGCGCAGCAGTTGGCTCTGTCGGTACACAAACTATTATGCGTGATACTTATCGTGGAGAAGAATTGACGCGCGTCTTTTCCATCATGGGTATTGCCTTAGCTGTCAGCCCTGCCATTGGTATGCTTAGCGGCTCAACATTGAACTATTTTGCTGGTTATAAAGCAGTCTTTTCTGGGCTAACCATTTTGGCGATTATCCTGACTAGCTGGTCTATCGCTCGGCTGCCCGAAACTCGGCCAAATAACGTGGCAAAAGTGTCTTTATTCAGCACTGCAATCATGATGCTCAAAGATATTTCAATTTGGCGAAGTGCGTTTTTGATCGCATTTTTCAATATTTGTTTGTTCAGTTACTACCAATTAGCACCATTCCGTTTTGAACAACTGGGAGTGTCACAGGAAACATTTGGTTATACTGGCTTGTTAATGACTTTTGGGGCTGGGCTAGGCTCTTTATTAAACAAGTATCTATTAAAACAACAATGGATACCTGCCAAATTAGTCACACTCGCTTCATTGATTAGCCTACTGAGTGGGGGCGGTGTATACCTACTCGAAAATAGCTGGCTCTTTATTTTTCCAATGTTGGGGATTGTCATCGCTTATGGACTGGCTATTCCGAATATTCTGGCTTCTGCATTAACCCACTATTCAGAGCGATTGGGTACTGCTGGTGCTTTACTGGGATTGTTTTACTATTTACTACTGGGCCTTGGTTTGGCATTGGCAGGCTGGAGTCAAGCATTGGGCTGTGTACTGATATTTTGTGGGATAAGCACGATTGTTTTGTCCCTTGTTCAAGCATCCCTTTTTAAACAAAAATAAAAAGCCCCCAGCTCCCAAAATGGAAATAAAATCTGGGGGCTATATAGATTAAGCCGGATTAGGGATATCGATAAAAGTCACATCCAACCCATAATTATTCACCAGCCATTCGCCGAGCGCTTTGATACCATAGCGCTCGGTTGCATGATGCCCTGCCGCAAAAAAATGCAGTCCCATTTCACGGGCAACATGGATAGTCTTTTCTGATACTTCTCCCGTCACAAAGGCATCAACACCAAATTCAGCCGCCTGTTCAATAAAACTTTGGCCGCCACCTGTACACCATGCCAGTGTGCGGATTTCTTCTGGCGCATTATCGCCACAATACAGTACTTTTCTCTCCAGATTTTTTTCAAGGCGTTCAGTCAATTCTGCTGGCGTAATAGGTTGATCAAAAGCACCATGAGGAAGAAAAGAATCAATCTCACCTATAACCTTCACCCCCATCTGACGTGCCAATTGGACATTGTTGCCCAAAGCCGGATGGGCATCTAACGGAAGATGATAGCCATACAGGTTGATATCATTGCAGAGTAGTGTTTGCAAACGACGGCGTTTCATGCCACGGATAACGGGAGATTCATTCTTCCAAAAGTATCCATGATGAACGATGACAGCATCCGCTTCAAGACGAACGGCTTCATCCAATAATGCCTGACAAGCTGTCACGCCAGTAATCACCCGTTGAACATGGGAACGGCCTTCCACCTGTAATCCATTGGGGGCATAGTCTTGAAATTCACGGACTCTCAATTCCGTATTGAGCACATGCTCCAATTCAACATTGTTCATCGCATTCCCCTTGTCACTTAGCCTTTTATTCATCATAAAATACATACCTGCCATGAATTAAGTCAATTCACTCGCCAAATTGCCTATGCCCGCCATCTTCCAAGCCAGGCTCGAAATAGATTGGATATCAAAATCTTGGGTTATAAATGTATGCCTTAATTACATACAAAACACCTTGCCAGCATAAACCAGCAAGGTGTCAAAAACTATATTCAAGGTGTTATATTCAAGATGCTATATTCAAAATACTCGCTCAGGCAGAAAAAACCAAGAATGGAAACCTGAGGGACGGGAAAGGTCATTAGACTCCATCATAATGCTGTGCTAGCGATTTCGAGTACCTGAAGCTATTTCTAAACATTCCAGCCACACTGGCTTATCACTGGTTTTAACCCATACTTTATGCAGATAGCTATAAAAACGGGCCCGATCGCGACGAAACAGCATGACAGGAAGCGCAATGACGCCCAATGATACAGCGCCAATACGCCGCAAGAGAATCTGGAGCAAAGAGTATTCACGATATATAGACATTGATATCCTCCTCATGGGCATAACCTGTAAGATGCATAAAATTTTATCTGATAAAGTGAAAATTTACTACTCATCCGACCACTTTTTTAGTGGTACAAATCACCTTTTTTTTCTAGCTGTGTAACTTAATTACAAAACCATACTTAAACAGAAACAAAACCAACAATTTCAAAACAAAAAATTAACCATAAATTGTTTGCTACACTTGCCTTAATGATACTTTGTCGATGAATTCCGCAGGTTATTTATACTTTTTTACGCTTTCAGGAACTCTTTCAATAACTTCTTTGTATGGTCATTCCTATGCGGTAACCGGCTATTTCTTAAAGAAATAAGCAAGGAGATAAACCATGAATATATACCTCATCCTTGGCATTTTTCTGGTGACGCTATTACTGGGCTATCTAATTTATGCGTTGATGAATGCGGAGGATTTCTAAATGGCAGCATCCGCTTTTTTACTGATTGCCAGCTTCTTGCTCATACTGGTTCTATTGAGCAAGCCTCTTGGCAATCTGATCGCCAGACTCGTCGAAGGAGAATTGCCTCGCTGGCTGACAAAAACAGAAATCATTCTATGGCGTTGTTGTGGCTTGCAAAAACCCGGCCACAATGTCAAAGAAATGAACTGGTGGCAGTATGCACTTACGATCTTCATATTCAATATAGCGGGGCTATTGCTACTGTTTACCCTGCTGATTAGCCAAGGTCACTTACCACTGAATCCACAACATTTTGCTGGTATGAAATGGGATCTGGCACTGAATACCGCAATCAGTTTTATTACTAATACTAATTGGCAGGCTTATAGCGGAGAAAATACCCTCAGTTACCTGAGCCAAATGGCCGGATTGACTGTTCAGAATTTTTTGTCTGCGGCAACCGGCATTTCTGTGGCTTTTGCCTTGATGCGGGCGTTTTCCCGTCAAAGCACGAAAACCGTGGGAAATGCATGGATCGACATCACACGTATTACTTTATATCTTTTACTTCCGCTTGCGATCATCCTTGCTTTTTTCTTTGTCAGTCAAGGTGTTATCCAAAATTTCTCTTCCTATGTACTCACCCACTCGCTTGAAGGACAACAACAATTAATTCCTATGGGACCCGTTGCTTCTCAAGAAGCCATAAAACTTTTGGGCACCAATGGCGGAGGATTTTTTGGGGCAAACTCAGCTCACCCATTTGAGAATCCAACTTCACTCAGTAACTTTGTCCAAGTTCTGGCTATTTTTTTGATCCCCTGTGCATTATGTTTCGCATTCGGTCTGGTTGTCGGAGACAACCGCCAGGGATATGCTCTGCTCTGGGCAATGAGCATTGTTTTCATTATTGCCGCCAGTATCGTGATGTATGCCGAAACCGCCGATAACCCTCATCTTATACAGTCCAATATCAGTAACCACGTTAATATGGAAGGAAAGGAGTCCCGCTTTGGTATCCTTGCCTCTTCCCTTTATGGTGTTGTGACGACAGCCGCTTCCTGTGGTGCCGTAAATGCAATGCATGATTCCTTTACTCCACTGGGAGGCATGATACCGCTTTGGTTGATGCAGATTGGTGAAGTCATATTCGGTGGGGCAGGTTCTGGTCTTTATGGCATATTGCTGTTCGTCCTGCTTGCCGTATTTATTGCAGGTTTGATGATTGGCCGGGCACCAGAATACTTAGGTAAAAAAATTGATATCCATGATATGAAAATGGTCGCACTGGCGATTTTAGTTACCCCGTCGCTTGTTTTATTAGGAACCTCTCTGGCTATTTCAATCGATGCAGGTCGCAGCGCTATTGCAAATCCCGGCGCTCACGGCTTCACTGAAGTGCTTTATGCTTTTTCATCCGCAGCCAATAACAACGGGAGTGCCTTTGCCGGACTCAATGCCAACAGCGTCTTTTATAACCTGCTGTTGGGGGTAACCATGTTTCTTGGACGTTTTGGTATCATTCTGCCTGTTCTGGCCATCGCTGGTTCCATGGTTAACAAAAAACGCCAGCCTATTAGCAGTGGCACTTTACCGACCCACGGTTCCCTCTTTATTGGATTATTAATTCTGGTCATTTTACTGATTGGTGCTCTCACATTTATCCCTGCTTTGGCGCTTGGCCCTATTGCAGAACACCTACAACTTTGGCCGTGAAAGCATGAGATAAAAAGAGCATGAGGTAAAATATGAAAAATAAACCACAAGTATTATTTGAACCTACTCTGATTCGTCAAGCACTTATCGACTCGTTAAAAAAATGCCATCCGGCTCAACAATGGCGCAATCCGATCATGTTCGTTGTTTATGTAGGGAGTTGTCTGACCACCGCATTATGGATTGGCATATTAATGGGACAACTAACGGGCAATATGTTATTTACCGGAGCCATTGCTCTCTGGTTATGGATTACCGTGCTGTTTGCCAACTTTGCAGAAGCACTGGCGGAAGGACGTAGCAAAGCCCAAGCATCCAGCCTGAAAAGCGTAAAAAAAACCAGTTGGGCGATCAAACTGACATCATCCAGCCGTGAAGCCGTAAAAGAAAAAGTCACTTCTGACACTTTGCGTAAAGGGGACATCGTGCTGGTGGAAGCAGGAGAAACTATTCCTTGTGATGGTGAAATCTTTGAAGGAGGAGCTTCCGTTGATGAAAGCGCCATTACAGGGGAATCTGCACCAGTTATCCGCGAATCAGGGGGCGATTTTTCCTCTGTTACTGGAGGTACGCGAGTTTTATCAGATTGGCTAATCGTCGAATGTACTGCCAATCCGGGCGAAACCTTTTTAGACAGAATGATTTCAATGGTTGAAGGGGCTAAGCGACGTAAAACACCAAATGAAATAGCCCTCACTATTTTGCTTACTGCACTAACCATTATTTTCTTACTGGTCTGTGTAAGCCTACTGCCTTTTTCCTTGTTCAGCGTCCAAGCCAACCAATCTGGCGCGCCCATTACACTCACTGTATTGATTGCCTTACTGGTTTGCCTGATCCCCACTACCATTGGCGGTTTACTGTCAGCCATTGGTGTTGCCGGTATGAGCCGCATGTTGGGAGCCAATGTCATCGCCACCAGCGGGCGTGCTATTGAAGCGGCTGGAGATGTAGATGTTCTGCTACTCGATAAAACTGGCACGATCACACTCGGAAATCGCGAGGCGTCTCAATTTTTACCTGCTCCGGGCGTAACAGAGCGACAGTTAGCTGATGCTGCCCAACTCTCTTCTTTTGCAGATGAAACACCGGAAGGGCGCAGCATCGTCATCTTGGCAAAACAACGTTTCAATATGCGTGAACGAGATCTTCGAGAATTAAAAGCCACATTCGTTCCTTTCTCTGCCATGACACGCATGAGCGGAGTCAATATTGATAATCGCATGATCCGCAAAGGCGCTGTCGATGCCATTCGTCGCTATATTGAAGCCAACCACAGTCATTTCCCTGATGTGGTTGATCATTTGGTACAACAAGTCGCGTATAAAGGAGGAACACCATTGGTTGTTGCTGAAAATCAGCAGGTCTTGGGAGTCGTCGCCTTAAAAGATATTGTGAAAGGCGGGATTAAAGAACGCTTCACTGAAATGCGTAAAATGGGCATCAAGACCGTCATGATTACAGGTGACAATCACCTAACTGCCGCGGCCATTGCAGCCGAAGCTGGCGTTGATGATTTTCTGGCAGAAGCCACTCCCGAAGCGAAACTCGCCCTGATCCGCCAATATCAGTCCGAAGGGCGTCTGGTTGCCATGACTGGCGATGGTACAAACGATGCGCCAGCGCTGGCACAAGCAGATGTTGCCGTTGCCATGAATTCAGGTACACAGGCAGCAAAAGAAGCAGGCAATATGGTTGACTTGGATTCCAACCCTACCAAGTTGATTGAAGTTGTACATATTGGCAAACAGATGTTAATGACCCGCGGTGCTTTGACAACATTCAGCATTGCCAATGATATTGCTAAATATTTCGCCATCATTCCCGCCGCTTTTTCAGTTACATATCCACAACTTAATGCATTGAACATCATGCACCTTCATTCTCCGGAATCTGCGGTACTGTCTGCTGTTATCTTCAATGCGATAATTATAATCCTTCTGCTGCCATTGGCGCTAAAAGGCGTCAGCTACCGCCCAATGAACGCATTGTCACTCTTGCGCCGAAACCTATGGATATATGGCCTTGGCGGTTTGCTTGTGCCTTTTATCGGTATTAAGCTCATTGATATATTGCTCACTGCCTTAATTTTTTAACTGACGATCTTTAATTAATCTGTATTTAAATAATCAGGCCTTCAAATAAGGTGATGAAAAATGATCTGGTTACGTTCTTCCATTGTTCTGCTGACATTTCTTAGCTTAATCACTGGCATAGCCTATCCATTACTGGTGACGGGAATATCAGAATTTTTATTTCCTCATCAAGCCAAAGGATCGCTAATAGAGCAGAATGGCAAACTCGTTGGTTCTGAATTAATTGGTCAAAATTTTACTAAATCCACCTATTTTCATGGCCGGCCTTCCATGACGGCAGGGAAACCGTACAACACCCTATCATCAGGGGGTAGTAATCTCGCTATGACCAATCCTGAACTGAAAAACAAGATAGACCAAAACATTATCCGGGTAAGTTTATTCAATCATCCGCAAAAATATCCGATCCCCGTTGATTTAATCATGGCATCCGGTAGCGGACTCGATCCGCATATATCCCCAGAAGCCGCTGAATTTCAGGCACCACGTGTAGCGATAGCCCGTCACATACCGCTCGAAGTCATTCATAAACTCATCGAGCAGCATATTCAACATCCCCTGCTGGAATATATGGGGCGGCCGATAGTCAATGTACTGGAGCTGAATCTGGCATTGGATAACCTAGACTCACAAGGCAAACCACAAGGCAAATAAGATATGGTGCAAAACGAGCCAAAACGCCCCGATCCTGATGACTTACTGATACTGGCAAATGAAAAACCACGTGGCAAACTAAAAATATTTTTCGGGGCTTGTGCAGGTGTCGGTAAAACTTACGCCATGCTGCAAGAAGCTCAACGGTTGCTGGCACAAGGGTTAGATGTCATTGTCGGTGTTGTTGAAACCCATGATCGACAAGAAACCGCTGCCCTACTGAAAGGCTTGCCTCAATTACCACCAAAATATTTCCGCTACCATCAACGCAGAACAGCGGGATTTGATATTGATGCTGCCCTTGCCCGCCATCCGGCCATTATTCTGATGGACGAACTG
Source organism: Xenorhabdus anantnagensis (assembly GCF_028598555.1). Taxonomy (GTDB): domain Bacteria; phylum Pseudomonadota; class Gammaproteobacteria; order Enterobacterales; family Enterobacteriaceae; genus Xenorhabdus; species Xenorhabdus anantnagensis. The sequence goes on along the minus strand of NZ_JAQRFN010000005.1, from coordinate 98,501 downwards.
GCATTCAGTAACCCTGAAGGTTGCCGCCATCCGAAACGCTGGCAAGATGTAGAAGAATTACTGGAAGCTGGCATTGATGTACTGACTACTATCAATGTGCAGCATTTGGAAAGTTTGAATGATGTTGTCGGTGGTATTACCGGTATTCGTGTTCGGGAAACCATTCCCGACCATATATTTGATCAGGCCAATGATGTTGTTCTGGTTGATCTGCCTCCTGATGATCTGCGTCAGCGGCTCAATGATGGCAAAGTTTATATTTCAAGTCAGGCCGAGCGTGCCATTGAACATTTTTTTCGCAAAGGAAATCTGATTGCCCTGCGTGAATTGGCACTACGTTGCACGGCAGATCGCGTAGATGAGCAAATGCGCGCTTTTCGTGATACCCGAGGAAAAGAACCCGTATGGCATACGCGAGAAAATTTGTTGCTGTGTATTGGCTATAATGCGGGCAATGAAAAACTGATTCGGAAAGCTGCTCGCTTGGCAGCAAAACTCAATTGCATCTGGCATGCTGTTTATGTTGAAACGCCCAAACTACACCAATTGCCAGAAAGCAAACGACGTACTATTTTACAAGCCTTGAAACTGGCCCAAGATTTGGGGGCTGAAACCGCAACACTCTCCGACTCCTATGAAGAAAATGCAATCCTGCACTACGCCAGAGAACATAATTTAGGGAAAATCCTTATTGGCCGCTATTACAACGCCCATTCAAATTTCTTTGGCTTTAAATGGCGCAGTGACTTTTCAGAACGACTGGGAAAACTCGGCCCTGATTTAGATCTGATTATTGTTGCGTTGGAAGATAAAAAACGCGGGGACAAAGAGCCAAAAGATAGCCGAACATTCTATGACAAATGGCGAATCCCGATTCAGGGTTTTTTGATGGCAATTGTACTCTGTGCCCTCATTACTCTTTTTTCCCGGGCTTTTTTACTAACTCTTGATAAAGCCAACTTAGTGACACTCTACATGCTCGGCGTTGTCATCATCGCCCTGTTTTATGGTCGTTGGCCATCCGTCTTTGCTGCTTTCATCAATGTCATCAGTTTCGACATTTTCTTTGTCCAGCCACACTGGTCATTGGCAGTCAAAGATATGCAATATTTGCTCACACTGACTGTAATGCTGATTGTCGGGGCTGTTGTCGGAAACCTCACCGCAGGCATACGCTATCAGGCCAGAGTCGCCCGTTATCGCGAACAGCGAACACGACACTTATATGAAATAACACGCGAATTGAGCAAGGCCCTGAACGAAGAAGATGTAGCTTGTATCAGCTATCACTTTCTATCCAATAGTTTTCAGGCAAAAACGGGGTTACTGCTGCCAGATAGCGACCATCATTTATATCAAGTGAAATCCAGCAATGGTGGTCAAATGCAAATTGACGAAGCGATTGCCAAATGGTGTTTTGATAAAAAACAATCGGCTGGGGCAGGCACTGACACATTACCGGGAGTACCTTACCAATTATTGCCGATCGCCACACCCTCGCAGGTCTTTGCCGTTCTTGCCATTGAATCCCCCAACCTGCGCCAATTATTGATACCGGAGCAACAACGGCTATTACAAACTTTCACAGGACTCATCGCCAACGCACTGGAGCGGTTATACCTTGCCCGCAGCGCAGAATCCGCCAAACTGGAAACTGAGCGGGAGCAATTACGTAATTCATTATTGGCAGCTCTATCCCGCGATTTACGCACTCCGTTAACCGTACTATTCGGGCAGTCAGAAATACTGATGTTGGATTTATCCGCAGAAAATTCGCCGCATATACAAAAAGTTAACCAAATTCGCCAGCAAATTCTCAGCACTTCACGACTGGTCAATAATCTGCTTGATATGGCACGGCTCCAATCAGGTGGTATTCAGCTCAATCTTGAATGGTATTCACTGGAAGAAATTGTCGGCAATGCCTTGCGTTCTCTGGAATATACCCTCAATCGCTACACAGTAGATATTTCCTTGCCCAACAATTTATTGCTACATTGTGATGCCGCCTTACTGGAACGTGTTTTTCTCAATCTGCTGGAAAACGCCATTAAATACACCAATGAACAGACTTCCTTGGGCATACAAGCCACTATTGAGAAAAAAACCGATCAAAAACAGGTGCATATTGAAGTCTGGGATGCGGGAGCAGGAATACCATCAGGGCAAGAAAAACTTATTTTTGATAAATTCTCCCGCGCCAGCAAAGAATCAGCCATACCCGGTGTCGGGCTAGGATTGGCGATCTGCCGCTCCATTATTGAAATCCACGGTGGAAAGATATGGGCGGCTAACAATAAAAAAGGTGGAGCTAGTTTTCATTTTCTTCTACCGTTGGAAGATCCACCAAAAATTGAAAATGCTCTCGAGGATATGTGAGTATCGCTAACGTGAATACAACTAATATCAGTATGGTCAAACCGATCCCGCTCGTCCTAAGCATTTGCTGACAGAAACAGGAATCGGTTATCGGTTTATGCCTGACGAGTAAATAAAATATTCAGGCTCAAAATGATCAAGTAATTTGCCTGATTGCGTTATTTCCTGCGAACAGGCAAACCTGTTCCACGAATTCCTTCTTGTGGCAGAACCAATACGGCTGCCGTCCATGCTGGCATTATTACCTCACCATTTTCTGTTATTCTCACCCCCGCGGCCAAAGATGCCTTACCCAATTCACGTTGAATATCATTTAATTTCAACCCGTTGATATTAAGATCTTTGACAGTCACAGACCAAGGTGCGGCATTAATAGCGACGACCAAGCCATCAAACCGCCAATCACGATCACTCTGGGTCATATTGCCATCATCAATCGTCATTATCAGTAAACCTATTTGCTGGTGAGGGCCAACATTAACAAAATCGACACGTTGCCTGATAGCAGCACCATTACCAAGAGTCATCAATGGTGAAAGTTGACGTAATCGCAATAGCTCCTGATAAAACGCCATCATCTGTAATAATTCATTTTGGCCTGGTTTTTTCACCTGATTCTTCACCCGATAGATCAATGGATAATTCTTACCATCATTGCTGTATTCGGGTAGCCCTACATCATAATTATTGTCTTTATAGCCATAGCTAACACGATTAAACCAATCGCCAGCGTCATAGGAATCGCGGGTAAAGGATTTTGAACGCAATAATTCTGAACCCTGTTGATCGAAAGCCAAGCCTTGTCCAAGAAATACCGTAGCAAGGGAGATTGCCTGCATACGAACCCTCGTCATCAGACTCGCTTCATGGGCAGCTTTATAGCTGATAATGTCCCACAATGTTTGATTATCGTGCTTGGATACATAATTCAGCACCTCAATCGGATCTGACGCATAACCCGCAGCAGTCCCCTTGTAATCAATTTCGCGGCCTGTTTTCACTGCCCCATCTTTATCGATCATGACAAAATCAGCCAAATTGCCAGCCATGCCAATACGTACCAAATCCCATAAATGACGAACGTTATCCGCATCTAACCGGGAAATTTCATTAGGCAATATTTCAGCACCGTTGCCTACTCCCTGATTACTGCGAAGACTATCGGCTACATCAAATGGCCCGCCGCCACGTACCGCATCCCGCAACCTGTCAGAGAACGTGCCAATGCCTGTTCCCTTAAGGTTGAGCTGAGAAGCGGTTTCGAATCGATCATCCTGCCCGGAATTCCATCCCTCTCCGAAAAAGTAGATCGATGGGTTAATAGTTCGCACTTTTTCCAGTGCCGATAGAATTTGTGCTTTGGGGTGATAACCCATTAAATCGAACCGAAACGCATCTATCTTATAATCTTTAACCCACGTCACTAGTGAATCTTCGATCAATTTGGCAAACATGCGACGCTCCGGAGCAGTGTCAGAACAACAAGTATTATTTTCAACCTTGCCTGTTATTTCATCCAAACGGTGATAATACCAAGGCACAATCTTATCCAATATCGACGTCCGGGAAGTAGGGCCTGCCGCATCAGTATGATTATAGGCAACATCCATGATCACATTCATGCCCAATTGCTGCTTAATAGCCTGTACCATGGAACGAAATTCTTTTATGCGGCCGGAACCTTCCGGATTAGTGGCATAAGAGCCTTCCGGCACTGAATAGTGAAATGGATCGTAACCCCAGTTATAGGAATCCGTTTTTGCTACTATTGTATTCAGTTCTTGCACCTGCGGGTTATTGATATTGTCATCGCGTTGCAATTGCTGCAAAACCTCCCGCACGGTCAATGAACTATGGCAATAATCGGCAAAACGACCATTTTTCACCATCGGATTGATTTGACACAGACGACTAAAAGGGTGTTCAAGATCAGCCACTTGCTGGCTGAATTCATTAACAGAAGCAATATCAAACACAGGCAGCAACTCCATATGAGTCATTCCCGCCTGACTCAACGCCTCAAGATGCTTGAACATATCACTGTTATTATCAGTCAGCGCCAGATACTTACCCCGCCAGGCTTCTGGTATCGTACTGTCTGCAACGGAAAGATCACGGATATGCGCTTCATAGATAGCCATACGTGCAATATCCGTCGGTGTACTTTGTGAATATGGGGCCGACAGGTGATCCCAGTTTTGAGGCTTGAGGGATTCATCATCCAGATTGACGACCTGACTATATTCCGAATTAGTAGACAGGCTATAAGAATAGGGATCGGTAACCTCATAGCGTTCTACATTGCGAGATTGCGGGTGGTAAACCTGTAAATCATAGCGGTAATAAGCGCCGATCAACTCCTTACCGCCTTGCCATGACCAAGAACCACTCGCTGCATCACGTTGCATTGTGTGATTGGCGATAGCCTGTTTATTTTGATTATAAATAATCAGACTAACCTTTTGTGCCGTGGGTGCCCACAATCTGAAAATCACCTCCTTATTATCTATCCGCGCCCCATATTCCAATTTATCAGCCGCATCAGAGAAACGATCATCCAGTACACCAGCCGTTTGTACTTGGGTCGCCGATAGGGATAAACCTTGCTCATTGGCCGACAAAACCACCAAATCCCCGGCCAGCAATCGATCAATATCCGTATTTTCAGGCAAACGGAAGGCGGGCCACTTCGCCAGATGAGGGAACTCCTTTGCTGTTTTTTGACTTAATATCGTCGGAATGAGTGTCAGATAATTATCAGTGAAATAGCCTTGGTCATTGGCCTCCACCTTATTATTGTGATTGTAATATAGGCGAACAATAGGTTTACCTGCCCCACCTGACCATGTTTTATTATCTGACCACAATAACGTCTGCTTATCGACCCAGTGAGCGGAAGCTTGAGAAATTACGGGTTCAAAATTAGCAGTTCCTGTACGGCTGAGATAGATGTGTTGACTATCTGATACCTGATCCAAGCTATGTACCATCACTTTCTCCTGATTTTTCAACAAGTCAGTTTTATTTGGAACGCAATGTGTAAGTAGTGAAATCAATAACCCGCAGCCTAAAATAAGGTAAATCTTTCTCCAAAAGTCAGATTTCATAGCCAAACCCTTTTAATGAAAGATAACAGTAATTCTTTAATTTTTAATAAAAATAAAAATAAAAATAAAAATAAAAACAGTGATTAAATAGGGGAATAGGCATTCTTACCTCATCCTTTTATTAATAAAAATGGGGAGGAGAATAAAGGATGAATTATTTTTTGATGTATACCCAATAGATTTCAGGTTGTAGTACCGACAACAAACTTCATCACTAGAATCATTATCAGAACCATAAAACAAAAGTCGCAGCAATCGCTGCGACTTTTGTTTTTCTAATCAGAAACAGAGGACTCAATCAACCAGCAGAAAATACCTGATTAACGATTTCCTGTGCTTCTTGCTCAATTTTTTCCCGATGCTCCGCACCGAGAAAACTTTCGCAATAGATTTTATAGGCCTCTTCCGTGCCAGAAGGGCGGGCAGCAAACCAGCCATTGTCACTCATTACTTTCAAGCCACCGATGGAAGCGCCATTACCTGATGCGGTTGTCAGGCGAGCAGTAATCGGATCGCCCGCCAATACATCCGCCTTGACCATTTCTGGTGACAGTTTGGACAGCAATGCTTTTTGCTGATGAGTAGCCGGAGCCTGAATACGACTATAGCTTGGCGTGCCAAATCTGGCTGCCAGTTTGTCGTAACGTTGCTGTGGGTTCTCACCGGTAATTGCAGTCATTTCAGCCGCCAACAAGCAAAGGATGATGCCATCTTTATCGGTTGACCACGGGGTGCCATCAAAACGCAGGAAAGATGCACCAGCACTTTCTTCTCCACCAAAGCCCAACTCGCCTTTATATAATCCATCCACGAACCATTTAAAACCGACGGGAACTTCTACTAATTCACGCCCCAGATCAGCTACAACACGGTCAATCATGGCACTGGAAACCAGTGTCTTACCTACGGCGATATTTTCAGGCCATTGAGGACGGTGACGGAATAGATAATCCACAGCCGTTGCCAAATAATGGTTAGGATTCATCAAACCCGTTGGTGTAATAATCCCATGACGGTCATAATCAGGATCATTGGCAAAGGCCAGATCAAATTTACCGCGCAGCTCCAACAACCCTGCCATTGCCCAACGAGACGAGCAATCCATGCGGATCACACCGTCATGATCCAGTGTCATAAAACGGAATGTCTGATCGATCTTATCATTAACCAGTGTCAGATCGAGCTTGTAATACTCCCCAATCCGCTGCCAGTAAGCAATCCCAGAACCGCCCAACGGATCGATACCAATTTTCAAACCGGCGTTCTGGATCGCGTCCATATCCACAACTTCACCCAGCGCAGTAACATAAGGATCAATCAAATCTTGAGGATGCAGGCATTCACTTTTTAATGCCAGTTCATAAGGTTGTCGCTTGAGCCCGTTGAGATCGTTCGCCAGTAATTCATTGGCGCGCTGTTCAATAATTGCAGTCAGATCGGTATCGGCAGGCCCGCCGTTGGGGGGATTATATTTAATGCCGCCATCTTCCGGCGGATTGTGGGATGGCGTGATCACGATCCCATCTGCCAGACTTTTTCCCTGACAGTTGTGGCATAAGATGGCATGAGAAATGGCAGGAGTCGGTGTGAATCCATTATTTTCCTGCACAATTACATCCACACCATTCGCCGTTAATACCTCCAATACAGAGATAAATGCCGCTTCTGAAAGCGCATGGGTATCTTTACCCACATAGCACGGTCCGGTAATCCCGTGTTGCGAACGAACTTCGACAATGGCCTGAGAAATAGCCAAGATATGTAATTCGTTGAAACTATTGCGTCCAGAACTGCCACGATGACCAGAAGTGCCAAATTTGACTTTATGTGCTGGATTTTCAGGATGTGGTTGTAAGGTGTAATACTGTGAAGTGAGTTGGGCAACATTAATTAAATCATGCTGCTGGGCGAGCTGCCCTGCTCTTGGATGAATTGCCACTTTAGTATTTCTCCTGAGAGACTGCACTGGCGATAAGCCAGTACAGTATAAATAAGTTAAACGATTAGATTAGTAGGGTAACTAGCTGAATTTCGCTAACTTAAGAATTTCACTAAATTAAGAATCTCATTAAATGAATAATCACATTAAATAGTGCCACACACTTTCTCAACCAAATTTGCTGGAAACTTCATATCCTGCATAACATGTTCAATCATGCTACGTTTACGGTCAGTATTAGTATTAGTGATCACCCAAAAAGGCGTACCGGGGATATGACGAGGCTTAGTTTGCTTGCCACTGGCTAATAAAGTGTGTTCATCACCCGCGAAATAGGTGCGGGTACGACCATGCATCGCTTCCGTTGTTTTGGAAAAACTCTCGCTGTTCAGGCTATACAGTGTAGACAGGATCAGCATAAAGCGCTCAACAGATTTTTTCTTTTCAGCGTACTCATCAGAAAGCAATAATTCACGAATAACGCGGACAGCATCACGGGAACGGGCAACCGGGACTTTAACAACAGGTGCAGGATCGTTGGCAGACTCTGTAATTTGTACTGGCTGCCCGGCGTCCAATTTCAATATGCGCCGTAAAATATCAGATGCACTTTCACCGATATGCAGAGTTTGGCTTGCAATAAAGCGGTAAAGGTCTTCATCAACTTCTATCGTTTTCATTTCTATCCAGTACTGTTCTTAATGAAAAATTATTTTGGGATTATAAGATATAATACCAAAAAACAAAACAATTAAACTTTCAATAACTTAAAGTGATTCTTTTTTAAATTGAGAATCATTAGGAAAGCGACTTCCCTCTAAAATAAATCAATCAGTTACAACTATTTTATCCCATTTTCGTCCCATTGAGTTTGTCACTGTTCACATGTCATGATATTAAACATATCAATATTAAACATTATATAAATGGTATTAAATTCAGGCAAATTATGAAGGCAAATAGTCAATTAAATTATCATTTTCACACTTCGGAAAATCCACAATCTTCAACTCCTATTGTCTTGATTCATGGGCTTTTTGGAGATTTAAACAATCTGGGAGTATTGGGGCGTGATTTACAACAACATTATCCGGTGATTCAAATTGATGTACGTAACCACGGTATTTCACCACGCATGGAAAACATGGATTACCGCGATATGGCGCAGGATGTCCTGACGCTCCTTGATGAGCTGAATGTATCCAACGCCACTATTATCGGGCATTCCATGGGAGGCAAAATCGCTATGACCATGACAGCCGTTGCACCAGAACGCATCGAAAAAATCGTGGTGATTGACATGGCTCCCGTTGCTTACCCAGTTCGCCGCCATGACAGCATCTTTGCAGCACTGAATAAAGTTACAGCAGCCGGTGTACAAACCCGACAAGCAGCAACAGAGATTATGCACCAAGATATTCGGGAAGAAGGTGTTATTCAATTTTTACTGAAATCGTTCCGCCAAGGGGAATGGAAATTCAATCTACCCGTTTTGCAAAGTGAATACGAAAAGATTATCGGTTGGGAAACTATTCCTGCATGGCATAAACCTGCCCTGTTTATTCGTGGAGGAAATTCAGATTATATTACCGAGGAATATAGAGAAGATATTATCAGCCAATTTCCACAAGCAACAGCCTGGGTTGTCGCAGGTTGTGGGCATTGGGTTCACGCAGAAAAACCTGAAGCTGTACTCAGGGCAATTCATCGCTTTTTAGAAAAAGAATAATTCTGCTATCAACCCACATTTAGTGGGTTGATAAAAACAAGACATACTTAATATTATTATCAATAAATTAATTCCTCTTGAAGATAATCCCACCTTTATTTCTTATACTTAACCAAAAAGCAGAACTAATATAAAAATAATTATATCTAATTCATTACTGACATCTTAATATATGTAAGAAAAAAATAATCAGTAAACATTACACTAATATTAAATAATATATTCCATCGACAAATAGAACATATTAACTTTAATTAAGGACAAAAAATAATGAACGATAATATCTTATATAATCCTATTGCACATCTTTACGAGAGTTTTTCAGACTCAACTCCTCATATCGAGGTAGAAATTAGAACAATCCTCAATCTAGCCGGCGATATACAAGGAAAATCAGTATTAGATTTAGCATGTGGATATGGTCTTTTTAGTCGGAAATTTAAGAATCTTGGTGCTTCAAAAGTTGTTGGTGTCGATATCTCAGACAAAATGATAGAAATTGCCAGAAATAAATCACAACAATACAATGATGATATAGAGTTTCATATAAGAAATGTCTGTGAGATGGAATCATTTGGGAAATTTGATCTAATAGTCGCGGCCTGGTTATTTTGCCATGCGGAATCACTTGAAGATCTTACAACAATGTTTCGTGTAATTGCAGATCACCTTAAGCCTTCCGGTAAACTCGTAGCTTATACCTTTGAACCTGATTATCGATTAGCAAAAGGGAACTATGAAAATTATAAAATAAAGGTTCTGAGTGAAGAACCAGTAAAAGACACAACCCTCTTAAAGGCTGAATTTATTACGACTCCTCTCAGTCCTTTTACGATGTATCGTTGGAGCCGTGAACAATATGCAGATGCAATCAATAAAGCAGGTTTACAATTTGAATGGCATAAACCAATGTTGTTAGAGAGTGATATTAAAAGCCATCCTTCAGGTTTTTGGGATGATTATCAACGCAACTGTCTTGATACAGCTCTTGTTTGTCACTTCTAACAAAAATAATCCCCCATAATTCAGGGGGATTATTTCATTAAATATTTTATTCTCCGATCAATCCTACACTGTCTATATAAGTTGTACCTTCATGTACATGTATTATTAACTTCACTTGTTTGTTATTTACCAATGCTAATTCTAAGGCCGTCAACATCTGGTTACCAGGACTTGAACTTATCCCATAAGTTAACAGTGCATTCTCAAGTCGTTTATTACCATAATCATCACTTATTTCAACAGATACATTACTGGAAACAGGAGATGCTATATGAAGATTAGAAACATATCCTGAGACTGTAAGTTGGTTTTGTTGTATTTCAGTATCATTATTAGAATTCGGTTTATTTTTTTGCATAATTAATCTCACTTAATATCATATTTTATTAATAATATTAAAATCATTTAAATCACATAAAATAAAATTGTGAAAACAATAAAATATCGCTCTATTATTACTTATATATAGCTACAGATTTTATAGCATTGTCTTCCCCAAACACCCTCACTTTTTTCTTATAGATAACGGCTAATTCTAAAACCGTTAGTAGTTGCTCACCAAGACTTTCAGTTAGATTATAATACAAATTAGCATCATGAATTGCTGACCTATCACCTATTACTGTAACAAATATATTATTTACATTATGTGGGATAACTAAAAAACTAACATAACCCTCTACTGTAAATGAATCATTTTCTGTCCCAACATCATTAGAATCCACTGTGTTTTTACGCATATTAAACCTCGCTAAATATCACACATATTAACGGAATAAAACGGGATTTATCATAAATAAAATGATATCAGCATTAATATATAGAAAAATCATTCGGGCAACATGAAATTACCGCCTCAATATTCATTATATAACAATATAAATTACTGCCCTTATTTGTTCTTGTATTTATATTTTTCATGCATCCCAATTATGTTGTTTAAATATTAATAAATATTAACTTCAAACGAAATCAATAACATATTATTAATATATTTTAATAATATAAATTATCCTAATTATTCAAGTGGTTATTTATTTAATGCATCATTCAAAACTAGCTCAAACATCCTTGTAGTTAACATTAAAACTTACTGCGATCATTTTATTTTTCAACAGATATCGGTGTCTAACCGAGATTAGCGGCTATCTCCGCCATCCCATTGATAACAATAGTGATAGTTGCAATTAGTTATTTTTTGATCAAAAATGGTTTGTACTAAACTTTCAGGAGCTAATAAAGGCTTACCAATTAAAAGTAAACTCAATAATAGGAAACAAATATGACAATGTCATCACTACAAAGTCAAAATCGCAAATCAAATAACACTGAAAATGAGGTATTGAAAATATGTAAAGAAGTTTTACTCGTAGAATCGATGGGCATTAAAGATGACTTCTTTAGTCTTGGTGCTGATTCTATTTCCTTAGTTGAAATACAAATTTTTATTGAGCAATATTTAGGAAAAAAAATAGATTGGAGTGACGTGCTCAGATTCAGAAATGTTGAATCTCTTGCGGCTTTTATTGACTCAACTCACCGCCTTCCACCTCAAGACAAGAGAGAAATTGAATGGCGTGGAGTAAAATATGCTTTCCGTGTTATTGGTGATATTGATACTACAGCCCAGAAAGCAAAAACCGCAGTACCAAAGCTGATTATAGCTGGCGGTTTTCAAGATATGTATTCTTTACCGCATCTTGAATATCTCCTTAAAGATGATGGCCCTCTAATCATGGTTGACTTACCGGGAACCGGGGCTTCGGACAATATACCAGACAATAAGAGTTTTGGATTTCTTGCCGAATGTGCCCGACATATTTTAGATGAGCTATCTTTGCAAACGATAAACCTTATTGGTATTTCTTACGGCGGCTCCACTGCTCTGGAATTTTCTTATCGATGGCCTGAGAGACTCAATAAAGCTGTATTAATTGGCGTAGCATTAACTCAGCCACCTCGTATTCAAGACCGATTAAATACTGCGTTGAAATTACTCAGTGAAGGAAAATATGATGAATCTATCGAGAAAATTATTTCAAGCATTCTTTGCCTTGAACCTGGTACTGATATACTAGGAAAAGATACTACATATAGACTACTAAAAACGACACTACAGGAATCAACGCGACAACAAGGAGAACGATATGAGGGTCTCCAAACGCGTATTTTGAACCAAAAGAAATACGAGAGAGCTGACAACTTCAACAAACCCATTTTATTTACAACTGGTGAATACGATATCATTACACCACCTGAAAATGTCAGATATTGCGCTTCTATTTTCCCAAACTCAACATTCACCACCATCAAAAAATCGGATCACCTCGTGATGGTAGAGCGCCCAGATGTGCTGGCTGATCTTCTTATTCGTTTTTTCAATGGGAAAGGCTTTACCAATACTAATTACTTGAATGAAATTGAATTAGTTAATTAACAGTTCAGTAAAAATCCATCTATAAACAATAAATTAGGTTAATATACTCTGTTACATTAAAACTAATCGGGTGATATGTTGAATTTTTCCATATGTTACCCGGTATTCGGCAAAAGTATAGTTTAGCCCTACTATAGTACGAGCGATACTTCCCTGTACACCTCAGCAAATTCCTCGATCTACCGTTGTCACCTGAGTTTTCTGTTAGAATTAAAAATGGAATGTATATACAAACAACAACACTTTGCATTCATAACCTAAAAATGCCCCTTCACTGAATCAAATCAGATACAATAATTAGATACAATAATTAGATAATTTTGGAAAATATTGCCAGTAAGCTATCTTATCTAAAATCATCTTTGGTAATTCACAATTATCATATACATTACAGATTGGATCATTACAGATTACATCTAATACTTCCTCAATAAAGTATTGAAGAGATTCAAGATGTTTAAAAGTCAGATCACAAACATTCATAAAAACCTCCAATGATAAATAATATTCTTCTTCTGGAAGTTCATTATGACCTTTCTCATTAAAAATAATATCATAATAAACGACATCTTCATAGATAAAATCATCCAGATAATCTAAAGATAAAAAATCAGTTATATAAAAAGCACGCTTGATACTTTCAATTTCATCCATTAAGTCTGCAAAACATTCCCAGCATTGACTATCATTTTTACTCATAATAGATTCAATACATTTATTTACGCTTATAACATTAAAAGCAGAAAAACCTAAAGATTTTAAAATAGAATTTATTTTATTTACACTACAATGCACTCCATCAAAAAAAGAAACATTTAATTTAGGTTGTAAATCATTTTTAAAATTATAGCTTTTCTCATAAATATCCGAAAATAATTTTCTATTATTTTGAATAACTATAAATTCATCAACACTATATTTATTAGACATTGTTTCATTAATCGTTTCTTTTAGAAACTTCTCCTTTTCTATTTCTAGAGAGAAGAAGTTATGGACTTTTATACTTCCCAAATCTTCAATCATATATTTATTATGAGCATAAAAAGAATCTATTTTATTTTTATAAAAATTTAATTTTATTTGCTCCTCAACCTTACTAATATGCGCATTTGTTTGTATTGTTCTATGAATCGATGTAACAAAAAAAGTTAGTGAAGAAGACAATGCTAAAATAGCTACTGGTATTTGTAATAACTCTAAATTATCTTTGTCTTTATCTGTTACCTTTAATGTACTTTCTGATAAGATGGTTTTTTGTAAATCCTTAGCAACAGGCTCCCAAATTATAATACTAGCTATTGATGCAAGTACAATAGGGAGAGCTATAGCTAGCCAAAAAAGACTTTGTTTATGTAAACCTCTTTCATCTAAACGAAGTTTCCCTTTTATTAACAAAATAAAAAAAATAATTAAAAAAGAAAAAATTAAAAAACATATAGAATAAACCTCAATTTCTTTATCCATATCAACCTAAGCATTTACTTTAACTTTAAAAAATGACAGCTATTTCTACCGTAGAGTTATGATTAATGCAAGTTGTATTATAGAAATTATTCTTTCATAAATGAACCTCCTGGCATAAGCATGGGTGCACTTGCATATACATAAAAGAAACAAATAATCGAGGCGGCAAGAGCAACTATTTCCTCATTTATCTTCTTTTGAAAGAATCGGGTCACTATTTATTTTTGCAAAAAATCAAATGAAGATATGACTTATGAAGCATAAGGCACCGGAATATAATTACCCTTATAATATGAGTTAACTAAAGTATCATACTAATTTTTAATCATGCACTTAAAGAACGTATCTCCCAAAAGAAAAGAATATCTATTCCTTCAAAACATAAAAATAAAATATTAATAAAAAAATTTAATCATTAAAAATAAAACAACCTACCTTATGGATTAATAGATTGTTTTATTGATTAAGTTAAAATTAAATATAAAATTCCTTAATCATTAATGGAGGAACTCATTAACTCCACCACATTATCAAGTAGTTTTGACGTACATGCCGATATCAGGCTACCACCAAACATCACTTTTTCCCGATCGCCATTCAAAGCACAGAAATCCCCACCAGCTTCTTTGATACAAGGCAAAATCGCAGCGCTATCCCACGGTTTCATCAAGGTATCAATGGCGCAATGCAGACGTCCGGCTGCGACCATGGCATGTTGGTAAGCATCATTCACAAAAGTAAAATCACGAGCTGATTTTACTAACGCATCCAAATTATAAGCGACCGTCCCCTCAGCGGAATTATAGCTCGTACTGTGTATTCCTGAGGCTGTGATCACAGCTTGTTCGACAATTTCCGGTGAGTTTTCTGCAATTTTAAGTTGACGCAATGGCTTCCCTTCCACATTCATCCAACAACCCTGACCTTTTGATGCATACACCATGGTTGAAATTGCCGGAAAACTCATCACCCCAACAATAGGTTCACCTTTTTCAACAAAAGCAATCAAGGTACTGAATAAGGGAATGCCATATATAAATGCCCTTGTGCCATCAATAGGATCAATGATCCAGCCTGATTCAAACTCTTCTGCTCCATTCAGCCCGAACTCCTCGCCCCAAATAGGGATACCCGGACTACGTTTTGCAAAAATGTCTCGAATTTCTGCTTCCAGCATTAAATCAGTTTGAGTGACAACAGAGCGATCGGGCTTGTAATCAAACTGCCCTGCTCCATCAAAAGCATCCTGCGTTCGTTTTCTAATGGTATTTACTGCTTCAAGGGCTATCTTCAACATTAGTTTGTGCCTCCTTTATTAGTGCAGGGTAAGGATCTAAATATTACGGTTAAAAAAAATGGCCCACCATAGTGAGCCATTTTTCATTAATGAAAAGACCTAACTAAAAATCCTTCCAGCTATCAAACCAGTTTGGATTTCCCATTCGTTGTATCCGACCAGGCGGTCACAATGGCTGATTTCGTTTGGCTATTAAGCGAATCAATAAAGCCACTGTCTCCCATATTAGGTGCGAATCCACTCATGGCCTGTACCAAAGAGTCTACCGCATTGGCAGAGAGTGCCGTATACTCACGCTCGCCTTGCGTATCTTTATCTCCCCTTTGGGTAATGATATCCGCACGATTACCATTGAAGTAATTGTTGAAGGTCACCGATCCCAGGGCTTCAAACTGTCCTTGTGCCGAAGTATCTTTGATGTTGCGGTGAGTCAACAGCACCAAATCGTAACCACTGCGTTGGAGCCACAGGTTTTTCCAGCTGATGTCGTTGAAAATAATCTTGTCGCCTTGCTTGATATCTTCGACCACGTTATCGATAGCATCACCGCTGACTACAAAACTATTCACACCCGTGCCGCCCTTGAAGCGGTTTTGATATCCACCCAGTACCAGCAGATCATCACCATCACCGCCGTTAATCTGGCTGAACTTCGATACCACATCCGCAATCAGGTGATCATCACCTGTACCACCATTGATTACAGCGTGATAACCCATCAGTTTGATGGAATTTTTGCCCGCATTGCCATCGATCCGGTTATAGTTGCCGAATACCGTGGCAAAATCGTTGCCTTCTCCCAAATCCACCTGATTGTTATTGCCGATGGTCACGACGTAATCCTGATCTTCTCCGGCATCAATATGATTGAAATTGCCGGAAGCCACGATATAGTCACGTCCCTTACCACCATCGATCACCCCGCCTTCACCAAAGGCAAAGACCTGATCATCACCGTCTCCCATGTAGGCGTAGTTAATGCGTCCGGCCAGTACACCAACGTCGTTGCCTGCACCGCCAAACATCATATTTTCACGCCCCATCATAACGCCCGTATCACTACCTTCACCGCCTGTGAAGATATTCGAGGTGCCTACAGAGTAGAAAACATCATCACCACGACCACCCCAGAAGTTGTTGTTATCTCCCAGATAAGCGCCGAGATCTTTACCGTCACCACCCCAGTTAAAGTTGTAGTTACCGAGGGAGATATTGATATCACCATCGCCTTGCAGATGACCGCTGTTACGCAGGAAATCAAAGGTTTTATCCTGCATGTTCAGCAAATCAGCCGTCAGGTTCTTTTTCAGATTAGTGACCAGCGATTTCATTTCGGCCTGTTTGTCCTGATTGAACAGGGTTGCAAACAGGTTTGGCAGATTCAGGGAAGTCAACCCAAAATCACGATCTGCCTGAGAATCTACAGTTTCCGGTGCTGGCTTACCTTCTTGTGCTGGTTCGCCTTCTTTAGTAATGGTTACATGCTCTTCTTGCTTTTCATCCGGTGCTTTTACTTTCAGGCCGTGGCTTTCAACAAAAGATTTCACCCCCTCTTTCCCCATACTCAAGCTGGCTTTCAAACCGTCGAGCAACTTATTTGGATCAGTGAAGGCTTTCAGTTGATCACCACTGAATTCACCAATGATTTCCAGCATGTCACGCAGAATGGCAACGCCATCAACAGATTGACCTGAGCGGGAAACAATACCGCCGTTCGGGGTATAATCCACGCCAAAGATATCCGCCAACGTGGTATCGGCACCAATACCGGCAAGATTACCCAATAGTTTATTCTTGATCTGACGTGGCAAATCCGTCGGGCTAAAGGTAAACGTGTTTTTCGCCATGCCCGTTGGGGTATATCCCTGCGTCATCAAACCAAACAGCGATCCCAAGTTGGTATCCAGAATCGACTGGATATTGTCACCGAACATGAAGTTCCAGTTACCCGTCGTTACCTGAATATCAGCACCCTGCCCACCAACTGCAAAGTTGAAGGCCAGTTTTTCATTCGCTTGACGGAATTTATCCGCCCGACTGACTTTACCCATTTCAGGGGTATTGCCATTTCCACCCAACCATTGGTTGTATTGCTTGTTCAGCGTGCTTTCGAGATCACTTTTCAGGCCACGGCTGCTACGTTCATTTTGAGAATCCAGATCAGTCAGAGTCTTATAGTCCACACTGCTGGTCAAATCGAGACCGGACAGATCACTGACATATTTCTTCGCACTTTCCAATGTCCATTGCTGATCCTGTTTAGTCAGCCAATCCTGTGAATTAAACGAACCAGAAATGTTTTGCAATACACCAGAAATACGGGCTGCACCACCAAATGGGTTAACCAATGGTGGTGTTGGAATGGATTTATCCAACATGACGAGCAGATCGTTACTGCGCCCCGCGTTAAAACTGATGTTACGGTTGCCCACGAACAGTTGTGCGCCTTCCAGTGCCTGATAGCCAGCAATATCAACGCTGTGCTTGCTGTCACCATCGCCAATGTGAACCATCACGTTGTTATCACCAAAGGCCAGAGACTTAAAGCCGCCTGTACCTACCTTGATGCCCACATTAGTGGTTCCCCAGTTAATGGCGGTAAATTCCCCATTACCAAGTTGTAACTGAATATTGCCGGAATAACTCAGTTGCTTGTTTGATGATGCCGCTGGAACTACAGACTTATTGTCATCTTTTGCATGATCTGGTTTTTCATGATCGACTTTTGGTGCATGGAATGTTTCTGTATTGTCCGCAATAGCGCCTTGCGCTTTTGCATCAACATCTGTCTGCCCCACATGGGATAAGTTGATGTCTTGTTCAGAAATACCGCGACGGATTCGATCCGTATGGCTTTCCACTTCACCTTTATCATTCCACTCCAATACGATCTTGTTATCCGTGAGCTTGTGAACCCACTGTTCCTGCGCATCTTTCGTGTACTTGCGGCCAAAGTTATCTACCGCAACCTCACTGCTGCGCGCTGATACTGTGGTACGGATACCCTGCTTATCCAGTGCCGAAATAAAGCTGTGGGCAAAACCTTTTCGGTTGTCTTCGCTGATCAAAGAACAACCCACGAGGCTGATATGGTCTGGTGTGCCGGCCTGTTTGAAATCAATACGGAATTGTTGCAATCTCAGGGCCAGTTCATCCGCACTGTAACCGCTCATGCGCGTATGATTCTGCGTAGACTCTTCACGTCCATGCCCAACAATCTGCCAGCGTAATTTGCCGGACTGCGATTGATCAGACTGTAACTTATCGGACAAGACAGCCGGATCGCCATATACCACGCGATATTGACCGTTGGCATCAAGCTGAACAATCACACTGGAATCAGGATGCTTACTTGCCAGACTCGCGGCTGCTTTCGCAGCAACAGGGTCATTTTCCGTCTGGATAATGATCTGACCGCTAAAGCGGCTGGCGCTATTTTCAGGCTGTGGTTTGACATCAACATTGACCCAAGAGTCAACATCCTGGTTATTCACGCGAATATGACTTTCCGGCAAATTATCACCTGATGGTTCGCCCAATGGTTTTTTAACCACGTCAGTATCATCAAATACCGGCAGATCCAGCATGTCTCGCATGGTGGTCTTATCAGCCCATCTTGGGCGATAGGTTGCCAAAACGTCACCGTCGATCACTACCACACGCTCGAAGACGCTTTCCCCAGCCGCATTTTTCGGTAATTTGTAGCTTTGTGCCATGTTCAGATCAGATTCACCGAAGAAGCGAGTCACATAAGCGCCAAATTTTTCCGCTGACGAAAATTCGACAATTCCCGCATTTGGATCATAGAAGCCATAAACGCGATTCTCACCGTTGCCTTTCGCCCATGCTGCCATCGCATGGTTTGGGCCATCCAACTCAAGCAACACCGGTTTACCTTCCGTATTTCCGGCAGTGACTTTCTGAATCACACCATCCACTGTCAGTGCTTTCGCATCTTCCAGTTTCTCTTTCCACACTTTGATGAACGTATCCGCCATTGGATTCTTGGCATGGAGTGCCGACAAAGATCCCAATAATTTATTCGCGTTGGCATGTTCAGTTTCAGAATACAAATCTGGATTGTTGAGCACGGCGGCTGCGGAATACATTTTTTCCAGCAATTGACGGGCAACACCATCCTGACCATCGTTTTCTAGTTGTTTTGCAACCAGAACCAGTTTTGACAGTGGATCACAACGTCCGCCAAAGCCATCGTTTGACAGGTTCAACAATAACAATTGTGGTGCCAGTTGTTCATTTGCCTTGGTATCAGAAATACCTGTTGAAGCGACATCACGGAACAAACGATTGAATTTCTCAGCTCTCGGCTGGAAAGTGATTTTCAAGGCTCTGCTTTCAATTTCCCAAGCCAAAGCACCTTTCTGTTCTGCACTCCAGCTACCTTTAGCCAGCAGATCCACCAGTTGCTTGATATCCATGCCCGGGCGGAAACCGTCCACCACCTGCTCTGCATAGCCCTGCTTATAACCCGTCAGGAAATCTTCCGTTGTGCGGATATCCGTTGGTTTCTTACCTGGACGGTCTGCCTGCGGTTCCAGCATTTTACCGTAACGTTTCAGATCACTTTCTATACCTTTAAGTATCTCTAATTCATTAGGCTGAGTTTTCACATCAAACGCAACAGATGAATTATCCAGTGCAGATACTGCACTATTATCCTCTGCCGAAGCTTTGAGTATGAATTTGCCATTTTCCGAGCCAGCAACGACTTTATTGATATCTTTAAAGGTATTTTCCAACAAGCCCGCTTTTACGCCACCATTTTCACGCCGAGGTTCGGAAAGCGCTGAGACAATCTGATCGGCATACTGGTTCATTAACCGACCGCTGGCTTCATGACCGTAGAAGGTTTGTTCACCCGACACCTGATAACCCGCAACGACAAGTTTGGCACGCAGTTTTTCTCCTTCTTTGCCCAACCCTTCGTTATCGGTCAACAGCATGATTGGTGTCTGCTTCGAAATACCTTGCAGGTTTTTCTCCACGGAGAACTGACCATTGACCGTTTTCGCCAGAACACCGGTGATGCCCGCTGGATTCGGTACTTCATGGGCGGTAATTGCTTTAGTCATGCTTGGCATTGGCCTGTCAAGCAATAAACCGGAAACGGCCTGTCCGTTGCGTTCTGCATAACGGGCAAGATCTGCCGCCACTGCTCCCCCCATGGAATAGCCATGAATAATGATATTCTCTGGCTTAATACCACGGTCATTAACCAGATAGTTGAACATGGTACGGGCATCCTGATACAGCCCTTTTTCGTTTGGATGACCATCGCTGGCGCCATAGCCACGCATGTTCACCGCCAGCATATCAATACCCTGTTTTTGGTAGTGGCTTTGGATGGTACTGGCCTGTTCTTCCGCCGATGAGCCGGAATTATGAATGAAAAGCACAACTTTTTTCGCCGGACTATTTTCCGCCGAATTATGATCTTTCTGATCACCGTTATGGTAATAACCCGTCAGACGTCCGACTTTCCCCTGTAGCGTGATTTTATCCGCTGTACCTTTGGTGACAGCATCATCCAATATTATCTGAGTGCCATCATCTACGTTACGGCGATTTTCTCTGGCACCGTAAAGCTCATCGTTAAGGAAGCGAGTTACTGGATTGAATGGCTCTCTGTCACGCGGTGGTGTACCGTCGTTGTCAATGGCAATTTTTTCCAGCACCTCATCTTTTTTATCAGAGTGACCCAGATCTTCGCCTACAACCCGCTTCGGCTTATGAAGGTTTGTTTCAACCTGTGCTTCCTGTAGTGCCTGCGCAAAATTGAAGAGTTCGGTTGGTGTCCAGACACCCAATTTTGGCCGCCACGTATGACCAATTACCTTATCGGCACCGCCTGCTTTGAGCACTCTGGCAACAATGCTTGAGCAATTGTCGGTCAGGAGTTGATAACGGGCATCAGGGTTTTGGTTGATTTTCTGCCATTCCGCCTGCATTGCTGCCGCGTCCAATCCTGCCAGATTGATACGGAATACCCGCCCTTGATCACCCTCACTGGCCTTGAAGTCCTGAATATCGCTCAACTCTCGTTCAGCAAACTGACGAATAACATTGGTGATACGTTTTTCTGTCAGCTCAGGCGATTGGCTGGCAGCCCTGCGCAGAGCCTTAGCAAAATCTTTGCCCACTTCAAAAAGATCAACGCCGCCCTCTTCCACCTGTTTGACAAACGGTCGGGAAATCGCTTCCGGTACGCCTGCGGATTGCAATAGTTCAGGCCTTTCCAGTGCAAATATGGCAAAGCTTTCGCTGATATCCTTGAATTTTGCATCAATGCCTTTGGCTATCTGAAGTTTTTCAATAAATTTCTCCAGCTTGCGTGTACCATCAGTCAAGCCAAAGTTATCATGTTCCTCAGAAGCGACATCGTGTTCCAGCGTTTTATTCTGGGACGCGGGTTGACTGAAATCACGCCAGCGTCTCCGCAAATCAGGGTCGCCCTCAGAATCAACATCAAAAATATGCCCAAGATCAGAGGACTTACCGCCTTTCGGCCACCAACTGACGTAATTTTTTTCGTTGAATTCTTCGGCGTTCTCAGCATTAATCTGGGTACGCCCTTGCCCAATTTGCAGGGCAGCGTGTCCCAGTCGGCTGTGATCGCTGGGTTTCCAGACAAACAGGGTCGCGCTGACCGGAGACAGGTGTTGTTCTATTGCCTGATGTATTTTTCTTAAACCGGAGACATCAATACCTTTGCCGTCTTTCGACAACTCAGAGGCAGGCAAAGTTGCAAAGACCGTATCAGCCACTGATTGACCATATTCTTTGGTTATAGCAGCCTTGACCTGTTCAACAGCTTTTTTTGCACTTTCTGCTTTCGCCACTATCTGAATATTGGATTTACCACGGGTAACAAAATCTCCCTGCTCATCAATGTAAAGATGCTTAGAATCTTTCAGGTTGGCATTGCTCAGTTTGTTATATAACTCACTGAAGCTATCCTTTCCTGTGTTTACAGTCAGCTCAGTAAGGACCAGCGATTCCTCCATGCGCACATTGACTTGCGACAGCAGATTTTTTAGTGCAGGCACACGTTCTGAGTCTGGATGCCCCAACAAATAACCTTCAACTTGTTGACGCAAATGAGTCAGCTTTTCTACTGCCTCAAGATCGTAATTTTCGCTATTTTGCAGGGTGTTTTCATAACTTTTGAGAGCTTCCAATACATTACGATAACTGTCACCACGGATTTTGCCCTTCACGTAAGCGGCTTCCTGCAACTCACTGACCGACATCAGGTTAATTTCCGGTTTATATTTCCAGCTACCCTCTACTTTTTCAGCGATAATGCGGGTACGCCCATGATCGAGGGTAATAATACGCTCTGCTGACAGATACAATGACTCGGGCAATTGGTCGTAATTTTCGTAGTTGGCAAGGATAAAACGCTCAACAGATTT
Source organism: Xenorhabdus anantnagensis (assembly GCF_028598555.1). GTDB lineage: Bacteria > Pseudomonadota > Gammaproteobacteria > Enterobacterales > Enterobacteriaceae > Xenorhabdus > Xenorhabdus anantnagensis. The sequence goes on along the minus strand of NZ_JAQRFN010000005.1, from coordinate 75,708 downwards.
GATCTGAGCCGAATCATCGGGATCTTCCACAATGATAGTCTTGGAGACATCACTGTTATTGCCCGGCCACGGGCGAACAGCAAAGCTTCCATCATCGGATTTACGCACCAACAAATTACGTTCTGTACGCAATCCATAGAATGGCAGCGCTTGGTTCAGCAGATTGTCAATGGCACTGGTTTTAATATCCAGATCAACCAATGTATCCGGCCTATATTTATCGGGATTCAATGCCAGCAGTCTTTCCTGCTCTGCAAGACCGAGTGAATCAAAACGTGCTTTCACAGAAACACCGGCTTCTGTCAATCTGCGTCCAATGGATTCAGGTGATACACCTTGATAATCTTTGGCCGCTTTATCCAGCAGGCGAATTTCTCCCACCAATCCTTCTCGTTGCAATTGACGCAATACCGGCAATTCAACATTCCAGAAGAAGTTGCCAAGACGCAGTCCCCCTTCCGCAATGACATATACATCATCACGTGATCCGGTTGCATAGAGGGAGCTCCAGAATCCTGTATTGCTGTGTGCAGAAGTGTAAATGGCCGAATGCAGTGCTTTCTGTTCCGCTACGTCAGAATCGAGGTATATATTGCCCCAACGCATCAATGTTTTGTTCAGATCAATGGCAAACAAGTTACCTTTTACATCAGTATCATAAACAATCTTCTTGCCGTCAGGCTGCACTGCATCAAGGACAGTACGGTATTGTTTGAAGTTTTTGCCAGACCAAAATGAAACGATACTCTTATCGCCATGCACAGGTTCAAAGCTATAACCATAGCTTTCCAATTTCGTGACGAACTCAACGCGTTTATCCCAGTCATAGTCGATAGTAGCGTCAACGAACAGTTTTGCCAGCGAAGCTCTCTGCTCTTTCGGCACACTGTTTTTAGGATCATCAAGGTAACCTTCAACAAAAGTCACCATTTTTTGTCTGAGATCTTCGGGAATATCTGCATCTACACGCTCAAATCTTGGCACAGGGATATATTTTTCAGTGGCAAGATCGTTATCGCTATCCAACCAGCGATAAATATCAGCTACTTTCTGTGCTCTGATAGCAACGGAAGATTCGGTTTCAGAAGTATTCACCGAGGCTTGTTGAAGGTGTTCTTCACCCAGTGCTTCCAGTCCACTGAGATCCAGTCCCGAAATTTTCGGCGTGTTCCTGACCCATTCCGTTACGACATTCGCGGGCTGGTTAACAGGTTGATTGACTGGCGTTTCGGTATGCACAGATATCGGAGTAGAACTGCCAGACACGTTTTTATTTCTAGTGCGTATCCCTGCGTTGATCTGTAAGCGATTTAAGGCTTCTTTAGCATTGTCAAGTTCGTTCAGATCTTCATCCAGATATTGCAATTCTTGGCTGAATTCACCATCAGCCTGAACGGTCGATTCAGGATTGATGTGACTCTTGGATTTTTCTGCTTGTTCAATGTTTTCAGCGTCGTTGGATTCATAAACGTTACCTGACAGACCACTACCCGTTACTCCTGTGCGAGTCGGCTTATAATTGTCATCAAGTTTTGAGTCTTTAGCATTATTTTGTACTTGCGCGGTCTTACTGTCTGCCGCAGATACTTCGTGCTGACCATGCTGTTCCGCCTTCTGCGAGGCTGATTTGCCATCACGTTCTGCCTGCTCAGCCCGTTGCTTATAGCTGATGGCTTCTGCTTCCCTGTTTTTGGCTTGGGTACGAGCATCCTCAACATCCTGTTCAGCATGTTGTTGATTCTGTTCAGCCTTGAGTCTTCCCACTTCTGATTTGGCAACTGCATCCTTGATATCACCCAGACGCCCTGCTGCCATTTTTTGTGAATTATTCAATTGGTTGTGTGCAGTTTGACTGGCTTTATCCAAATCGGTCTGAACATGTTCCAACAATCCATCAGCAAACTGATCACGCCATTGCTGACCGGATTCCCCATGATATGCAGCGTGGCTGTCCAGTGCTTCCAGACCCTTGGCTTTTGCCATCAGATCATCTGTCACCTCTTGGGCTTCGTCCTTGATCGCATCGCGTTGTTTCTCTCCATTAGCGTTCAGTGCATTCAGATCCGTGGTTTCCAACTGTTTCTGAGTGCCAGAAACGGCTGCCAGTTGTTTGTCTCTTTCCTGCTCTAAACGCTGACGATCAGCTTCCGCCTTTTCCTTATCCTGCAAGGCATTCTGTGCGGCTTTATCCTTCTGCATATGTTCAGTAATAGCACTGTCTGGCATATAAGATGATGAAGTTGCAGAAACGTTATCCAGAACGTAACCCAAGCCATCATTCAAGCCAATTCCAGAAAAGCCCAGTAGGTTTCCGCCAGCCTTGGCGGTTAAGGTCAGTGTCTTGTTTTGCCACTCACTTTTGCCATTGGCAGCCGCATAAACAACCTCACCATTCCACCACACTTCCAGCCCGTTATCGGCAGAGCTGCCAGCACGCCTTGCAAAATCAAATTTGACGGTAATTTCTTCACCCGCTATCAAATTCTGTATATTCTGACAGATCAGTGTGTTTCCGTTGACATCAAGCTCACTGACACGATCGCCATGCCCTTCAGCACTGAGGCCATATGACTTAGCTGAATAACTGGCTTCAATGCCATTGGTATGTATCCATCCCTTGTCGCCTTGTTCAAAATCACCATTGACGATTAAGTTGCGTGACTGATTTGGATTCAGGCGTTTTTCATTGCCGAGTGTATTCTCGATACTGCCAATATCCGGGGTATCTACGCCTGTTACGGAACCTTTCAGGCTGTCTTTCAAGTCAGAAGTGACTTTATCCATTTCTGTCAGCTTAAAGCCATTCAGAGAGGAAACTTCCGGCAGATCAATAGCTCCGCGTCCTTTATGGGTTCCCGATGTATTGGCCTCATCGCCATTCACCAGATAATTGATGCCCTGACTGCCCGCACTGCCGAGCACTGTCTGCTTGATATTATCGAACAACGCATTCAGTTTATTGCTCTGGGTATTGCTTTCCGCCACGGCAAGGCTATAAAAATCACCGTTGCCCACCTGAATTGCCACGTTGTTGCGAGCATAAGAGGCGTTGATATTCAAGCCATCACCTACACGGATATTGGCATTGCCCTTGCCTTTCATGACCGAAACATTCAGGCCGTCACCCACACGGGTATTAACGTTGAATTTGCCCCAAGCCACATTGACGGAAACACCATCACCCACTTTGGTGTTGATATTCAGGTCTCCATGAGCAGCCGTCACGCTAAGACCATCACCCACGGTAGTTGTGATATTGCCCTTGCCTTTGGCGGCCGTGACCTGCATGCCATCACCCACTTTGGTGACAATATTGCCCTGACTCCATAAGGCATTGAAGCTATCCCCATCACCGATTTGAGTCACAATATTGGCTTCGCCCTTGGCGAGCACGACATTGCGGCCATCACCCACTTTAGTGATGATATTGGCCTTGCCCCAAGCGCCAGTGTAGTCATCACCATCATAGACATGGGTCACGATGTTAGCTTGCCCTTGAACAACGGTAACTTCCTGACCATCGCCGACTTTGGTAATGATATTCGCATCACCTTTGGCAAAGTTATAGCGCTCACCATCACCAACATGGGTCATGATATTGGCTTTGCCCCAAGCCACATTGATGCCCAATCCATCACCGACTTTGGTGATGATGTTGGCTTCACCTTTCGCAAACCCGACTGTAGTACCGTCACCAACATGAGTCATGATATTGCCGATTTTGGAAATCAGCAGACCGACTGTGGTTCCATCACCCGCTTTGGTCAGAATATTGCCTTTGCCAGCCAACAAGGCCGCCGTTGTGCCATTACCGACATGGGTCACCACATTGGCTTCAGAAGCCGCCACAACCCCCATGAAATCATTACCGACTTTCGTCACGATATTGGCTTTGCCTAACGCCAGTACACCTGTCAAGCCATCACCGACATGGGTCATGATGTTGGCTTCGCCGAACATGGCAGCCAGCGTTGTACCATTACCCACTTTTGTCATGACATTGGCAGTACCAGCAAGCAGGCCGATGCTAGTGCTTTCTTCACCCTTACGGACAACGTGAGTATAAATATTGGCTTTACTCACCATCAATGCCGCAGTCAAACCAGTGCCGACTTTAGTCAGTACGCTTGCCCCGCCGATCATGGCGGCAAAGGTTGAACCATCACCAATCTGGGTAAAGATATTGCCTTTGCCAATCATGGCAGACAGCGCATCACCATTACCGACTTTGGTCGCGATATTTCCTTTGGCGATCATCAAGGCAACACTCGTGCCATCACCAATGTGGGTGTATACGTTGCCGAGTGCCAGCATCAATGCCAATGCATCGCCCTTGCCGACTTTGGTAAAGACATTGCCAGCGCCACCCATCAGCGCCCAGGCATTTCCTTCACCAACATGAGTGAAAATATTGCCCACACCAACCATGGCCGCAATCGTTGTGCCATTACCGACTTTGGTGAAAATATTACCTGCCGCAGCCATTACACCCAATGTTTGACCATTGCCTACATGGGTCAAAACGTTGCCGAGGCCCAACATGATGCCAGTGGTATCACCATTGCCGACTTTGGTCAGAATATTCGCACCACCCAGCATAACGCCGGTGGTTTTGCCATCGCCGACATGAGTCAGGACGTTGGCTCCACCGCCCATGACAGACAGAAGGTCGCCTTTGCCTTTTTTCGTCAGGACATTTGTGCCACCCAGTGCAATTGCCGTTGTATTTGAAGAACGAGTATTTGAAGAATCGGCATTAGAAGAATCAGTATCATCGCTGATATGGCTAATGATATTGGCACCACCAAACATGGCTGATTTCAGATCACCTACGCCGATTTTGGTCAGGACGTTTGCACCCCCCACAAGAATGGAAGAAACGTCACCATTCCCCACTTGAGTCAGGATATTGGCGCCACCAACACCAGACCAGAATGCGTCACCGTTGCCAATCTGGGTGTGGGTATTGAAACCGCCGCCCATAGCGATGCGGCTATCACCATTACCTTTATGAATGGAGATATTACCCACGGCCAAAAGATGGGCAAGATAGCGGCCATCGCCAACGCGAACCAGTACGTTTGCCGCTCCGCCAGCATTGACTTCCATATCACCACGTAGCCCCTGATGAAGCAGTACGTTGGCAATACCGGCACCATTGAACTTAAGATTGCCTTCTTTGCCTTTTTTGATAATGACGTTCGCACCACCAGCACCGTCGAATTCGGTGTTACCAAACTCAGAACTATGTTCAATCACATTAGCAATGCCGGCACCTTTAAAGCTGACATTACCACGGGTGACGTTGGATTTGATGATATTGCCACCACCTGCACCTGCATAATGAATATCACCAGAACTGTCACCGCTGACAGTTGCCGATTTGAACAAATCAAGCTCACTGTATTCATGCATATCAGGCACGCGACCGGCAGTTGTGCGCACAGCATTGATGCTGTAATGAATATCACTCAGCGAGTAGCTACCGGTTCCCATATCGTGATAACCGTTAGCATAAGAGATATTTTCGTTCGCCAGATTTGCTGTATGGTTACCTGCTTTATACCAAGGGCGGGCGATATATTGCAGCATTCCTGTTTTTGGATCGTTCCTCAGCTCAACCACTACTATCTTGGTGTGCTCGCCAAGTTGCTTACCATAAACATAGGTGTTTGGCATCCGGTTGGATTTCACCGGCTTCACATCAACGGTGGTTCCATCACGGTAAATGGCATAACCGCCCATTTTAGCATCAGACAAGGTGATATCTGCCGCGCCAATCTGGACACCATTGCCATAATTCACCCATTTGTTTTCTGTCAGTTTTTTCTCAACCGCATAAACCGTTACCTGTTTCCGTTGTTCAACGCACAGGTTTGACAATGTGTAAGCGCCGTCAGTACCGACAGAATTAAAGCCACCTTGAGCAGAGATATCTTGGTTTTCCAGCCCCTTGAGATACTTCCCTTCTTTATACCAAGCGGTCGAGAAGTATCTCAGTTTGCCAGTTGCAGGATCATTGCTGAGTTGAACTTTGTTGATTTTAGTGTGAGTACCATCCTCAAAGGCAAACAGATAAGTGTTTGGCTCCCGCGCCGATTTAAACCCTGTCACCTGATGGGAATCGCCAATCCACGTACCGCTCATAGTTGCATTGGTCAGCACAACCTCTTCGGCTCTGGCATATTCCATCCCTTCGCTGCCGAAGTCATTGGCTGTGCCCTTGCGGGTAATCTCGTTATAGCCACCCGCACCCGTGAAAGAGATATTACCGTGCGCAACATCGGAATAGAGGCTATTGTATCCACCGCCGCCTTCAAACCGGATATCACCCTGAGTTTCAGAATAGACATCATCCGCCTGACGTATACGCTCAATACGGTTATAAGCCCCTGCACCTTTCAGAGTAATATTGCCCACTTTACCTTTACGAGATAGATGGTTATATGCCCCACCTCCCGTAAAATCAATATTTCCCGTCTCGACTCTGGAGCTAATGACGTTCGCAGCACCCGCCCCTTTAAAGGTCACATCTCCCTGAGAACCCTGATACTTGTCAAACCAAGTACGGTCGATCACATTGCCAGCACCTGCACCATGAAAAGACAGGTTACCCCGATTGGTTTCATGCCAGATTTCGTTATACGCCCCGACACCATCAAAGCTAATATCACCCTGCAAGCCTTTGCGGGTAATACTATTATATCCAGCAGCCCCAGAATAAAAGATGCCGCTTTTTTCACCGGTGTGATTGATTTTCACCCCACCGGCAACCCCTTCAAATCTTATCGGCCCACTCTGTGTCTTATTGATTGAAGTGAAACCACTTCCCCCTTTCACCGTCAGATCGCCACCTGTATCATTGACATTCAGATAACCGGTAGCACCTACAATAGTGTCATGACCCCACGTTGTATTGACGGTCGCACTAATAGAACCAACGACGATATAGTCATTTCCACCATAAGCGTTGATGACCCCACCAACACCGATAGCATGTATTGTGTTTCCTTCGTCATCATCTTCGTATCTATTGGTAAAGAAATACTCTGTACTCCGAGTAGATGATTTTCCCATAAAATAATCCTGGAATTGAGCAGAAATTAAACAATAAACCACTGTACCCGACGGATACAGCGGTCATTTTGAACATCCAGAGTTCCCCTGACAGTGCAGGCTTTTTGTCCTTTCCATGCTGCAAAGACACGCCTACGGAGATCGCAGGCAATGTCACGGGCATGTCCGAAAGGCGCAATCATTTCTGGAAAAAAGATATGCTGGCCGGAACGCCAGTCTTCCCGCGAAATTTCCCGCTCACCGGCAAGGATCGCTTTCCGGCTGCTGTCAGACAAAAAAGCCCAATTACAAAAAGCAACTGGGCGTTGGTGTTCATCTTGGTAATAGCAAAACTGATTGAGCTGGAATGAAGGCAAGATGCGCTGTTGCCATTCAGCAACTAAATAACGCCGATGCAAGGGGGAGTGCTGACAAAGCAACATCACCCCACCAATCATTGCCTGTATTTCAGTCGTACTCAGTGTTGCCGATTGATGTTTGATCATCATGGACTAGCAACTACCTGATAGAATTTTGTTGATATTATTTTGATGTATCAGAATGACGTTTTGAGCGCTTTTTTGATTCAGCCGTTTCCGGGGCAATTGTTTCTTGATCAATAGCTTCTTGATCAATGGCTTCTTGACCAATGGCTTCTGGAGCAGGTAAAAAACCAGCGGCGATCAATTTATTGAGTTCAGCTTCCATTCTTGGATCTTCAAGCATACTTTTAACCATAGAAACCATATACATAAAACCAGAAGCTGGCATATGAATAACTTGTTTTAATTGTAATTCCTGGTCATTTTCTGCCAGCGTGCCATTAGCCATTCGATTAGGCTCTTGACCCACAAAATAAAGAGAGAATACGCCTTTGTTATAATTAACACTTGAGATGGTTTGAACAAATTTTTCAGACATAGCATTATCCATTAAATAAATATTTATTTAACATTAAATTAATATTTATTTAATGTTAAATTTGCATTAGATTAAAATTATTAAATCATAAATGAACCCATATTCATCATAGACTCATTTATGATTAAATTTTATTGCAACAGTGACATTGCTACGACTACCTGAGTAAGTTAAAGTAATTCAGCTTATCTTTATTTTTCAAGGCGCTGCTTTCAAGCTCTATCTAAAATGGCAAATACAATATGAACTCATTGAGTATGGAGCGATAAATCAAATGGCTCACCGACTGCGGTTTACCAGTTATGTTAGGATATCAGTTACTTTGAACAAAAATATATCCATTTATATGATAAAATCAATATATAAATAGAAAAATGTCTGTTTAACCTCTACATTTTGTCCCAATTACCGACACTCATATATTCTTTGATAACAGATAATATCCTTTAATAAATTTATTAAAATTAATTAATAGATAAACACCTCACTCGTTTTCAGGTTATTTTCTTAAACAGAGCTTTATTTAAAGTAGATTTAATTTAATGAATGAAATAGAAAAAACAACAATATCATTAATTAATTTAATAATTATGATATCTAATGGAAAGCATGCAGACACATCAAATAAAAACTTAAACGATGTTGATGATTATATTTCCGCTCTAAACAAAATACAAAAAGAATGCAATATTAAAATCAAAAATAAATACTCTATAAATAAGAAGTTAGCCAACATTTCCTTACCTGCCGTTTTGTTCAGCAATGATGGGCAACCTTTCATTTTGGCAAAATATGATGAACAACGGGTATTAATTCAGAAACCAAATCAAGACATCCCAGAGATATTAAATAAAGAAGAATTTATCAATATATGGAGTGGCCGATGGCTAAAAATAAAACAAAAAAACAGCCAGTTTAATGTTCGCTGGTTCATTCCTGAATTTATCAGGCAAAAGAAAAACCTTACAGAGATACTGCTGTTTTCCTTCGTTCTACAGATTCTGGCACTGATCTCTCCTCTGGTCGTGCAAGTTGTCATGGATAAGGTGCTCGTTCACCAAGCATTTTCTACCTTGGATGTGCTGATTTTCGGGCTGGTGGCGGCCGGATTGATCGAAGTCATTCTGCGGGGGTTGCGTGAGTATCAGTATGCCCACACCGCCAACCGGATTGACATAAAACTCGGATTGAAGCTGGTTAAGCACTTGTTTGGCCTACCATTGCTGTTTTTTAAAACCCGTCAAGTGGGCGCGATTGTGACACGCGTGCGGGAACTGGAAACGATTCGGGAGTTTTTAACCAGCTCCATGTTCACACTGTGTATCGACGTTTTGTTCATGTTTGTATTTATTTATGTCATGAGCCTGCTGTCCGGTATGCTGACGCTGATCTTCCTACTTACTATTCCCTGCTATGCCCTGCTTGCCTGGTGGGTCACGCCAAAAATTGAAAAAGCGGTGGAAAAACAATTCACTCATGCGGCAATCAATACTTCTTTCCTGACCGAAACCGTTGCAGGTGCCGAGACATTGAAAAGCCTGGCCGCTGAACCCCGTTTTATTCGCCGCTGGGATAGTCAAACCGAAAAAATGGTCAGCACCAGTTATGATGTACAGCAATGGGATAATCGTTCCGGTCATCTGGTGATGATGCTGCAAAAAGTCACTAGTGCTGTCATTATCTGGCTGGGTGCTTCGGAAGTGCTTTCCCTGCACATGACCATTGGTCAATTGATTGCTTTCAATATGATGGTCAGCCATACCCAACAGCCTCTGGCTAAATTGGTGCAACTCTGGGGGCAATTTATCCGTTCACGCATTGCCATTGATAAGCTGGGAGATATGCTGAACCTGCCAACAGAGCAGCAATCAGGCAACGAACAGGTTGCATTGCAAGGCGCTATCTCATTCTCCGATGTCGTCTTCCGCTATCAACCCGACCTCCCGACAACCATTAACCATTTCGCGCTGGATATTCGGGCGGGTGAAACCGTGGGCGTAGTCGGAACCTCTGGTTCTGGAAAAAGCACTCTGGCACGTTTGCTGCTACGCCTTTATACCCCGGAAAGTGGCACGATCACGCTGGACGGCATTCCCTTGCAAAATTTCAATATTGAATCCATCAGGCAGCAGATTGGTATCGTTCTGCAAGAAAACTTTTTATTTAATAAAACCGTGTATGAGAATTTGTCCCAATCATGCCCTGATACTCCGTTATCCACAGTGATTGAGGCGGCAAAGCTGGCAGGGGCACACGATTTTATTCTCAAATTACCGATGGGATATGACACGGTGATCGCCGAAGGGGGGCAATCTCTATCAGGCGGTCAGCGACAACGGTTAGCCATTGCCAGAACCCTGCTGTCAGATCCCAAGATCCTGATCCTTGATGAAGCCACCAGCGCACTGGATGATGAATCACAAGCCATCATTCAAACCAACATGGCCAATATTGCGCAAGGCAGAACCGTTATCACCATTGCCCATCGGCTCTCCACGGTACGTCAATGTGACCGGATCATTGTATTGCACCAAGGGCAAATCATTGAACAAGGTAGCCATGAACAGCTTCTGCAACAAGGCAGACACTACCGGAAACTCTGGCAGTTGCAGCAAGAGTTAAAACAAGAAGAGCTAAAACCAGAAACAAAACAGGAGGAGCCTACACGTGCTTAAGGCTATCTTACGTAAAGGGATCAAACGGTTACGTACTGCTCCCCACCATTATGATTTTTTACCGACACACTTGGCATTGTCACAGCGCCCACCTTCCCCGTTTGCCCGTTATACGGCAATAACCCTGAGTATTGGCGTTCTGATTGCCTTGCTATGGGCCTGTCTGGGGAAATTGGATGTGCAGGCAACCGCAACCGGACGTTTGATCGCTTCTGGTCGTTCCCAAATCATTCAGGCTTATGAACAGAGCCGCCTGATTGCCATTCATATCACAAATGGTCAGCACGTTGAGAAAGGTATGCCACTGCTTACGCTCAATACGCTTGGCGTCAATCAGGATATTGCCCGCTTGATCGAGCAACGCGAATATCTGATGGAAGAGGAAATCCGTTATCAGGCACTGCTTGGAAAACATGAACCGGAATCCCTGCCGCTTTTCCAGCAGCAATCTACAGAAAAACAGGAAAAAATTCTGGCGCATTATTCGCATGAAAAGCAAGATTTCGATGCAGTTGTCACCACTATCCACGCAGAAATGGAAGTGAACCTGACTTCTCAAAAAGCACGGAGTAGCGATATACGTTCATTGACCAATCTGCGCGAAAATATCAACCAGCGTTTGCAGGCTCGCAAGACATTGAGCCAAAAGCAGGTTATCAGCAAAGTGGAATTTCTGGAGCAAGAAAAGGAATTTCTGGAAACAGAAAGGCTGATTGCTCAGCAAAAATCGGAACTCAATATTCTGATGACTCAATACAAAAGTCTGGAAGAGCGCTTAAAAAGCATCAAAGTACAAAAAGAGCGCGAATGGTTTGAGAAAAGAAAACAGGCAGAGATGCAATTGGCGGTCATAAAGCAGGAAATTTCTAAAATGCAAGAACGGGAAGAACTTGAGGTTGTGCGTTCTCCCGTGACAGGTACAGTTCAACAATTAAGTGTCCACACTCTCGGCGCAGTTCTGCAACCCGCCCAGAATTTGATGGTGATTGTTCCTGATGAACATGTGCAACTTGCCGAAATCCAGATCCTGAACAAAGATGCCGGTTTTGTACATCCTGGTCAGCACGTCACCGTCAAAGTCGATGCTTTCCCTTATACCCGCTATGGCACGATTGAAGGGGAATTACTCAGCGTTTCACGGGATTCCACCAACGATGAACGGCTGGGTCTGGTTTTTCCCGCACAAATCAGTCTCAAACAGAACAATATTATGGTCGATGGGAAACCCGTCGAAATCACGGCGGGGATGTCCATTGTTGCGGAAATCAAGACGGATCAGCGAAGAGTGATTGATTATCTGCTCAGCCCGATTCAGGAATATCAATCTGAAGCATTGAGGGAAAAATAATCATGGCTGACGCTTTTTCCTTTACCAGTAATACAGACAAAAACCACGACAACGAAATCAGTAATTATGCACTGGATTGCATCGCCCATTTAGGGAAACAGTTTCATAAAGTGGCCTCTGTCGAGCAATTGCATCATGCTCTGGGGCTGGATTCCCTTGCGCTGACAGATCCACAACTTCGTGAAGCTGCGGATGCCATCGGGTTGCACAGTAAATTTGAACGCCTGACATCTGATACAGCTGCCACATTGCCTTTACCTGCATTGATTAAATTAGATCAGCGCTGGTGGGTGTTGTCAGAAATCCGTTCTGACGTATTTACGGTGTTCGATCCCACCACCGGAAAATACGAAGTACATACGTTAATGCCTTCTGAACATGATGAGCCAACAAATCCTGACGAATATGTTTTTCAGGGATATAACGTGCTACTGGTGGCTGACAAATCCCTGACCAAGCAGGAAGTCAAATTTGGCCTAAGCTGGTTTTATCCCTCCATTTTCAGGCAAAAAAACCAGTTACGGGACATTTTTCTGTTTGCTATCGTGTTACAACTTTTTGCACTGGCATCTCCCCTGCTATTTGAAAATGTTATCGACAAGGTGCTGGTTGGGCGGAGTATTTCCAGCCTGCATATTCTGGGGATGGCGATGCTGGCGCTGGCATTGGCGGAACCCCTGTATGGCTTTCTGCGTAATACCGTGTTCGGGCATATGGCAAGTCAAATCAATGCTGAGCTTTCCGGCAGGCTGTATCGCCATCTGGTGGGATTGCCCCTGCCCTATTTCAAACAACGGCAAACAGGGCAGATTATCGCCAGAGTCCGGGAAATGGCACAGATCCGCCAATTTTTGACCGGCTCTACCCTCATGCTGTTGCTTGATCTGATTTTCATCATTCTGTTTCTGGGTGTGATGTTCCATTACTCCTCTCTGCTAACATGGATCGTAATCAGTTCACTGGTTCTCTATTTTTTGCTCTGGATTGCTGTCGGGCCAATCATTCGAAGCAAAGTAGAAAAGGAATATGAAGCCGATGCCAATGCCACCACCTTCCTGACAGAAGCGGTTACGGGTATTGAAACCATCAAAACTACCGCAACAGAAAAACGTTTTTTGCACCAATGGCAAAAAGTATTGAGCCAGCAGTTAATTCGACGTTTTACTGCCCAGAAAAGTGGGCTGGCAGCGGGACAAGGGATCGAGCTGATCCAAAAAGTAGTTGCCGCCTTGCTGCTTTGGTGGGGAGTCCGCAGTGTGCTTAATGGCGATTTGTCCCCCGGTGAATTAATTGCTTTTAATATGCTGGCAGGGCACGTTACCCAACCCATCCTGCGATTGGCACAAGTCTGGCAAGACTTTCAGCATACCCTGATCGCCCTGCGTCGGGTGGGGGACATTCTTGATGAACCGATGGAAAACAGTAAACAGGGGCTGGCATCGGCACCTGAGCTGGCGGGCCAGATTGAGTTCAGAAATATACGTTTCCGCTATCATGCCGATACGCCAGAAGTGCTGGCGAATCTGTCACTGGATATTAAGGCCGGGGAATTTATTGGCATTACGGGGCCATCGGGTTCCGGCAAAAGCACACTGACACGATTGTTGCAGCGCCTATATGTACCACAACACGGACAAGTATTGGTGGATGGCATGGATTTAGCCATTGCTGATCCTGTATCACTGCGCCGTAATATGAGCGTTGTCTTGCAGGAAAGCATTCTGTTTTCCGGCAGCATTGCGGACAATATCCGCCTGTGCAAACCCAATGCCAGTGATGAGGAAGTCTATAAGGCCGCGACTCTGGCGGGTGCCACTGATTTCATCAATGCGTTTCCACATAAATTTGCACATCCGGTTGGTGAAAAAGGATGCAGCCTTTCTGGTGGGCAACGGCAGCGCATCGCATTGGCAAGGGCACTGCTGAATGATCCCAAAATTCTGATCCTTGATGAAGCCACTTCCGCACTGGATTATGAATCTGAAGCAGCCATCATGTGCAATATGGATGAAATATGCCGAAACCGAACCGTGATCAGCATCGCTCATCGGCTGAATACCATCCGCCATGCCGATAAGATTTTCGTTTTAGATCTGGGGAAAATTGCTGAATCAGGTTCACACGATGCTCTGGTGCAACAAGATGGTTTATATGCACAACTTTGGCATCAACAAACAAAATAATATAATTAACTTACTATTACTCTAGTTATTATTTTAATTGCTATAAAAAAGAAATTCATTGAAGACATGAGGCTTGTTTCACCTTAAAATTAATTTCATAAAGAAATTAACACAGAATAATAAGATGTTCTTAAGGAAGAGAATATAACTATGAAACAAGTCTCTATTACAGCATTGGTTTTTTCTCACACATCGGTAACATCGGTTGCTATGCCGATTGAAATTCTCACCATCGCCGCCAACGCCATTGGCGGCCCAGTTCCTCATGTCAGCATTATCTCTCCGACCAATCAGGCAATGATCAGTCAAAAAATCAATAATACAGATAGCCTGTTTATGGATTCAGATCCCATCACCCACGGTTCTCTTTACACTTCTCTCGATTACGAGCAACATCCCGATATTATTCTGGTCGGTTCACTGGGTTTCCCTGAGTGGGAACCACGGCATTGCACACCGGAAATCATTGCGTGGCTTAAAGCAATGGATGAAAAGCACATCCCCATCGTTTCAATATGCTCAGGCACATTTATGCTTGCCAAAGCAGAATTATTAAACACCAGCGCCACAATCCACCCTTATTTTTCCCCTGAATTTAAGAAACTTTTTCCTCATATTCCCCTTCATACCGACAAAAAAATCATCAGCGATAACCACCGTTTCTGTATCTCCAGTGCCTATGGCTGCGGGAGCTGTATGTTGAATATCGTTGAGTTGATGTACGGACAATATGCCAGAGAACAATGTGCAAAATTTCTGTTAGACGAAAATGACAATCAAACCTCGTTCGATTCCGCCTGTTTTGCCCCTTATCGCCAACACACCGACTCGCTAATCCATAAACTGCAAGACTGGATGCATACTTTCCCTTCTGAAATTTTATCTGTCGCCGATTTAGCCAATAAAATTCATCTTTGCGAACGACAAATGAAACGTCGCTTTAAGATCGCCACAGGAAAAACACCAATTCAATATATCCAACAGCTTCGTCTGTCACAGGCAAAGCATTGGTTGGAAAAATCCCAGAAATCCATTGAAGAAATCAGTCATGAAGTGGGTTATGAAGATACACGTTATTTCAGGGAATTATTCAAACGTTGCAATGGAGTGACGCCAAAAGAGTACCGACAAAAATATCATCACTGACGGCGCTTTTCTGCACGCAAATTTTGCACTCTGTAAATTGTTCTGCTCAAGAAAAATCGGACATTTTTATGAAGGCCATTTCATATTCCCCGGGGGTTAAACCATTATTGGCCGTGTGCAATCGGGTTAAAGTGTAATAATGCCGATAATCCCGGACATCTTTTTTCATCTCCGCGTGATTTTCATGATGGCTTTTGAAGAGCCAATTGTGTTTCAAACTGCCAAAGAAACGCTCAACAACGGCATTATTCCAACACGCCCCGCCCCAACATCTCCCTGACTTGCTCTCATGTCATGGCGACAGAGCAAGTCCCGATTTGAGATTGCTCAGCAGTGCGTTTCCGCTGCCTGTGGGACGGTATAGCCCTGTTCAACAACCAGATTGACGGCTTCTCTTTTAAAGTTATCGGTAAATTTTTGGGGTGATTTTCGTTTCATAAAGATACCTTAATTAAAGTCATTCTATTCCTTTACCAAAGTGTCCGAATTTATTAAAGCACAACAACTTAGGCTGTTCCGAGTTTGCTTTACAAACAACAAGGAGCAGTCTCTATCTTCAGTACTCATTAAACTTGACTCACCAGCATCAACACGCCCACTACCAAGTAAAACGGTAAAATAATCTTCCTTCTTCCTTACCTCATTAACAATCCCCCGGAAAAACCAGACTAGCCAGTGGCGGCACGCGTCCAGCTAAGGTATTATTGCCCGCTATATTGTTGGTACACGCCCATTATCAATTGAATTTATGGCAAAAGAACAAACTGATCGCACCACACTGGATTTGTTCGCAGATGAACGCAGGCCAGGGCGACCGAAAACAAATCCGCTGTCCAGGGATGAACAGCTCAGGATCAATAAACGCAACCAGTTGCGACGAGATAAAGTCAAAGGACTGCGTCGAGTGGAACTCAAGCTCAATGAAGATGCCGTCGATGCACTGAATCATCTGGCAAAACAGCGCAACATCAGCCGCAGTGAACTGATTGAACAAATGCTGTTGGCCCAACTGGCAGAAGAAAATCACTCTGCCGATTAACGGTTTTTATTCAACTGCAATGAAGCGGCATCACCACACAAATCTGACAGATTTGTCATTGATGTTTGGTCAAAATAACGCTTTTCATGTTACTAAAAATAACATTTTTCTAGCTGATTTCAGCGTGATGTGTATGGATTTAATACACTGATAAAACAAGAGGTTAACCCATTTTATGGCAATAATAGGTATATTCTTCGGCAGCGATACAGGCAACACAGAAAATATCGCCAAAATGATCCAAGAAAAATTGGGCGGTGCTGATGTTGCTGAAGTCCACGATATTGCCAAAAGCAGCAAAGAAGATATTGAAGCCTTCGATATTCTGCTGCTTGGCATCCCAACTTGGTATTACGGCGAAGCTCAATGTGATTGGGATGATTTCTTCCCAACATTGGAAGAGATTAATTTCGAAGGGAAACTGGTTGCTTTGTTCGGCTGTGGTGATCAGGAAGATTATGCAGAGTACTTCTGTGATGCTATGGGCACCATTCGCGATATTATTGAGCCTCATGGCGCGATTATCGTAGGACACTGGCCAACTGAAGGATATCACTTTGAAGCCTCCAAAGGCATGGCCGACGATAACCACTTTATTGGTCTGGCCATTGATGAAGATCGTCAACCAGAATTGACAGATGAGCGCGTTAAAGCCTGGGTACAACAAATTAAGGCTGAAATGAGCCTGTCAGAGATTCTGGGTGAATAAGGGAATTAAGCCCTTTCATGCAGGATTATTCTTGCATAATGTGTCATGATGTCGGGATAGGCATGGTTTTCATTTTGAATATCCATGCCTATAATCAACAACGTGAAACAGAATCATGATTCCCTCACGATACCCCCAAGTATCATAAGTTCACTTAACCCAAGTTACAGGACTGAATCCGCATGACCGACAACAATAAAGCATTGAAAAATGCTGGACTTAAAGTAACACTTCCACGCTTGAAAATTCTGGAAGTGCTACAGGACCCAGAATGCCATCATGTCAGTGCGGAGGATCTCTACAAAAAACTGATTGATATCGGTGAAGAGATTGGCCTCGCCACTGTCTATCGCGTGTTGAACCAGTTCGATGATGCCGGCATTGTCACACGCCACAATTTTGAAGGCGGTAAATCGGTTTTTGAACTCACTCAGCAACATCACCATGACCATCTGATTTGTCTTGATTGCGGTAAAGTCATCGAATTTAGTGATGAGTTCATTGAAGAGCGTCAGAAAAATATCGCTGACCGTTATGGAATTAAGCTCTCAAACCACAGTCTTTATTTATATGGTCACTGTACTGCTGGTGATTGCCGCAAAGATAGCGCATTTCATGATGAAAAAGCATGATAAACAAGCGAAATGAAGTAATTAGTCCACTTCTGGTGTTTGAATTAGTCTGAATAAGCTACTGCCGATTAGCTCAAGCTAATCGGCAGGTTGCTTTAAGCGTTAAAATTTCACTTCATCCATGCGGCTAAAGCGTTTCCCATCAATATTGACTGAGCGAATTTTCACATTACTGCTGACATGAGGTCGCTGTCTGTCATTGTAAACTTGCCATGTCTTTCCATTATCCAATGAGTATTGGATAGCAATCCCCGGTAATGCGATATTTGCTTCAAGTGTCCCAGAAACAATTCTGCCACCCGGCACCGGCAGACGATATGAGGTTTTGGCTTTATCCAACTTAGCCAACTCACGCTGTCCTATCAGATTGGCAAAGCGCTCCCAATCATGTTGAAGGAGAGCGGTATCAACATAGTGTGTTACGCCTCCTTTATATTCCCTGCCCTGCTGATATTTCTGTTCCCAGTCCGCTTTGTGCCATGCTCGTTCCGCCAGCGGTAGTAAACGTGGATAAATCATATATTCCATTTGCTCATCGGTACGCACGGTTTCACTCCATGATAGCCCTGACATCCCATAAGCCCCCGGCCAATGTTTATTACTATGGGTGTTAAAGCGGTTGCCATCACGATCCACCGAAGTCTCAGCATTTTGTGGCATGTTATTCGGAGCAAAGCTGAAAATTTTCGCTTCATCATTAAAGCGAGTTGCCCAATAGTAGCCCCGCTCTTTCGGATTGACTTCATATGGCATATCCAGATAGACATAATCAGGGCTGGAAACAACAACTTGATATCCCTTATTCGCCCAATCATTGGCGGAATCATAGCCTCCCCAATAAAGGGTATCCCAGAAATTCACCGCAACATGTTCAGTAGCGAAATCCTTTGCCGATTTAGCGTGCTTCAAACCATCCTGCCATGCCTGCATAGTACTGATGCCGTGGGCATTGACGATTTTGCTGACTTCCATGGCAAAATAACTGGCGAGTTCATCAACATCTTTAATAACACCTTGCGTTATCATCTTCTGGCAAACCTGAGATTTGGCCCACGGTTTATCCTCAATTTTTTGGTTGATAATCCCTTTGCCCGGCACAATCGGCCCATCTTTGTCCTGATATCCTGCGCCCAAACGGATATTTTTCGCTTCATCACCACCAAAATGCCATGTATCCAACGGCAGCCCGGCTTCTTTATGCATGGCAACGACTTCGCTGATAACTTTATCAATAAACCGTTTTGAGGAATCCATACATGGATTAAGATAACTATGGCGATCATAGAACTGCACAGATGTTGTATTTGAGGTATCTGTCGGATCAAGCAAACGATATTCATTAGCCTCCTGCTTTTTGCCCTGTGCCATGAGCTTCTTATAACGTGCTTCCATTGACACAACTGCGGCACGAGCATGGGCGGGTATATCAATTTCTGGGATAACTTCTATTTGGCGAGCTTTGGCATAATTCAGAATATCAATGTAATCCTGACGGCTAAAATAGCCACTTCCCATATTATTGCTATCCGGCCCTGATCCCAATTGTGGCAATAAACACTGAGTTTCACTTAAATCATGACAACGTTGACTGCCTATTTCTGTCAATTCCGGTAAACCGGGTATCTCCAAACGCCAGCCTTCATCGTCACTCAAATGGAAATGGAATTTGTTCAGCTTATAATTGGACATTTGATCGAGCAGGCGCAAAACAGCTTCTTTGCTATGAAAATTTCGCCCAACATCAAGGAAAACACCACGATATTCAAACCTTGGTGCATCTTTTGCCGTCAATGTAGCAATATTTGGAATGCCACTGGCGGGAAGTAAGGAAAACAGTGATTGCAGACCATAGAATACGCCAGATTGATCAAACGCGACGATTTGTGTTCCCTTTGTGGTAATCTGCAACGAGTACGCCCCCTTGACTCGCCAAGGCCCCGTAAATTGGTTTGCGTTTATTTGCGTTGCTATTCGATAACCGCTATCTGTTAAATTAATATCATGGGCTTTGAAACGTTCCCTGATCACTTTAATAGATTCACTGCTTAACCCTCCCAACTCTAGTTTCACTCCGCGGGATAAATCCACATCCTGTGAGTGAATGGAAAGTTCTTTCGGGGTCGGAATAATCTGCCCACGGAGTTTATCCTCGTGGATTGTTGCCACCTGTTGGTTTTTTACAAAACGGTTTTCAGGTGTCATCAGGATATTGTTATCCGTTGTAGTACGTTTCCACTGTTCACCTTCCAGATCAGATAAAAATTCACTGATGTTTTCAGTATCTGTATTCATCAATACCTTGGGTATAGCATCACCGGAAGTCGCATACCAACGTGGCATAAAATCGGTACTGAAAATCTGCCAATATTCATCAATAATCGGTAGCACGACCTTTTCATTGGCCTTGATGCCTTTGAATTTCTCCGTCGGTTCCAGCTTATGTAAATCCCCCGTGATATGGGTGATTTTGTATTGCTCATTGTTCAGTTTCAGGATTTGGCGAATACTGTGAAAATAGAGTGCCCAATCAGAAGAGTCGATCGCCTGATTGCCATTGCTCAAGATAATGTTAACCCGATTACAAGCAGCCGAATCCGCACCAAGAATGGCGCAATCTGTACCATGTGAACCAGCCTGATTATCAATGACTTTGAAATTGACTTTTAACTGACTCAGTAAATCCACAATCTGCTGTGGTGACACTGATTGCTGCAATGGCACTAATGATGCCGTTTCTGCATGAATGCTACCTATAAATCCAACTGTCGTGATAAGTGCTGCCAAGGTACGTAATTTAATGATTTTCATAAATTACCTCGTCCGAATTTATTATTTTTTCGATGGGCAAATTCTTGGGTGAATAATGTACAGATTTGGCCAGCCAATAACCCTACACAACATGTGACTATAAGGCAATTTCTAATCTTAGCTAGAAGAGTTAATTTTCATTACGATTCTATTAAGCATAAAAAAAGCGTGAAGATAATCACGCTTTTTAGTGTATGAATTAATAATGTATGGGTTAAATAACCTGAGTCACATTATCTTTGTGAGCTTGTTACTCTTGTGAGATCTTTGCCCAGGTATCACGCAGACCAACTGTACGGTTAAATACCAGACTTTCAGCACTTGAGAGGCGGCTGTCAGCACAGAAATAACCTTCACGCTCAAACTGATAGGTTTTTTCTGGCAAGGCATTTGCCAACCCTGGTTCTACAAATCCTTTACGAATCACCAGCGACTCTGGATTGATAGTAGACAAAAAGTCATCTTCTGCCCCCGGGTTTGCTCCGCTGAACAGACGGTCATACAGATAAAATTCTGCTGGTACGCCGTGTGCAGCACTTACCCAGTGAATGACACCCTTAACCTTGCGGCCATCGGCTGGATCTTTGTTCAGGGTTTGCTCGTCATACTGGCAATAAATCGTAGTGATATTGCCTTCCGCGTCTTTTTCAACACAATCAGCTTTAATCACATAGGCATTGCGCAGACGTACTTCTTTGCCCAAAACCAGACGCTTATATTGACGGTTTGCTTCTTCACGGAAATCAGCACGGTCAATATACAGTTCACGACTGAACGGTACTTCACGGCTGCCCATTTCTGGTTTATTCGGATGATTAGGCATCGTCAGAATAACTTCCCCTTCCGGCATGTTCTCAATCACCAGTTTCACTGGATCAAGAACCGCCATGGCGCGCGGTGCATTTTCATTCAAGTCATCACGGATACAGGATTCCAACGCCGCCATTTCAACGTTGTTATCCTGTTTAGTCACCCCAATGCGACGGCAGAATTCGCGGATAGAAGCTGCGGTATAACCACGACGACGTAACCCCGAAATAGTTGGCATACGCGGATCATCCCAACCATCAACGATGTTTTCTACCACCAGCTGGTTAAGTTTACGCTTTGACATCACCGCATATTCCAGATTCAGGCGAGAAAACTCGTACTGACGCGGATGGCAATCAATCGTAATGTTATCCAAGACCCAATCGTACAAACGACGGTTATCCTGGAACTCCAGCGTACAAATGGAATGGGTAATCCCTTCCAGCGCATCGGAAATGCAGTGGGTAAAATCGTACATCGGATAGATGCACCATTTATTGCCTGACTGGTGATGCTCTGCAAATTTGATGCGGTAGATTACCGGATCACGCATAACAATGAACGGGGATGCCATATCAATTTTGGCACGCAAACATGCCTTACCTTCAGCAAATTCACCGGCACGCATTTTTTCAAACAAAGCCAGGTTTTCTTCTACGCTGCGATCACGATACGGGCTGTTTTTACCTGGTTCTTTTAAAGTTCCGCGATATACACGGATCTCTTCAGGACACAGTTCATCTACATACGCCAGACCTTTATTGATTAATTCAATAGCGTATTGATACAGGGTATCGAAATAATCAGAAGAGTAGCGAATATTCCCACTCCACTGGAAGCCCAACCACTGTACGTCATTTTTAATCGACTCAACGTACTCAATATCTTCCTTGACCGGGTTTGTGTCGTCAAAACGTAGGTTGCATTGTCCCTGATAGTCTTGAGCGATGCCGAAATTCAAGCAGATCGATTTAGCATGACCGATATGCAGATAACCGTTAGGTTCAGGTGGGAAACGGGTATGTACGGATGTATGTTTACCCGTTGCCAGATCTTCGTCAATAATCTGACGAATAAAGTTTGTCGGGCGGGCATCTGCCTCACTCATCGTTTTTTTCCTCAATGCAAAAAATGCTTCAACATAACCTTCTATAATCCAATAAGCTGAACCGAGAAACAATACTTTGTTAGTGGGAAATGGTGGAACAGCTTTAATCTTATCCAACTGAAGAAATCAAATAATGGCAGGTTGAATTTGTCCTCATTATGGAATGACAGGCTATAAATTAACCAATATCGGAAATTTATAATCGTAAAGACTGGCATATTGCTTGCGATTATGCAGATGCCATAAAACCTCATACCAAACAAGAAGATCAAACTTTGATTTCGCTCTCATGCCAATCTCACGATCCCGAAAAGTAAGTTACTTATAAAAGATAACATACATTTTATATATAATATTATTTAATTTTATTGATTATATGAGTATATATTAAAGACATCAGCTCCCCCGAACACATAATGAGTAGTGTAGAGAGTTGATTAAAGAAAAAAGATCACTATCTGGTTTAACTTTATTCAGAAAATGAAGAGCGACTACTTGATTCTTATACCATTCAGCATATCAACACAACTGGAAGTTTTGCCTTTTCTATTATCACCACATCAATATCAAAATATATCTTATATATCAATAGAGAATGAACATGAAGAATCTATCATCAGGCAATAAAAAGATGATTATAGCAATAGTCATTAATGAAAAATATATATCAAATCACTATACAGATGGATTTAAGGTAGGAGCAACATCATTCACATTAAAAATGGTTAACTACTTTATTAAACAGCAGGTTTTTGCTGGATTTATCTTATATAAAAGAGATGAATCATTATTAGCTCCAAAAATTGAACAATTAGAAATAAATGAAATAAAATATATAAAAATTTTCTTTAATTTTTCGATGAATTCAGAAGATATCAGAGAAGCCTTAGCTAAGGGTCTATCATTTCTTTCTATTAACAACAACCAAAAATACAATATTTTCGCTTATTATCAAACAGATACACTTCTATCCTATCATCCATCAAACATCCCATGTGCTGTAACACACCATGGACCTTTTGTTGAAGATTTTCAAAGAAATTATTCACAAGAAGGGGCTTATCAAGCATTTGAAAATAAAGATAAAGCAATTCATCTTTATAAGCAACAATCCATAGGCATTATTACTTTGATTGATAAAGGGTATTTTGTTATACAACACTCTAAACTACAAGGTGATTATCTAGTAAGCAAAGGCGTTCACCGGGAAAAAATAAAACAGGTTAATCCTCCTATGTTTTCCTGTGAAAATCACGAATGCAGTTCATTAAATTCCAATATAAGTAATTTTCTAAACACGAATAAAGATGAAATCTTGTTATTCACTGCTGTTGCTAGATTAGATTACTTTAAAAATATCGAATTGTTAATTAATTCCTCAATTAGTTTATTAGAAAAAGGTATTCCAACAAAAATATTAATTTTAGGTGATGAAGAAAAACATGACCACAGAAGAGATATCCTAAATTTCATGATCCCCGTGGAATATAGAAAATACTTTTTGATCTCACACAAACTATCGCACACTGAACTATTCATAATTTTTAATGAAATAAAGAAAAAAGCTATTTTTGTATGTACGTCACGTTATGAAACATTGGGAATTACTCCTTTAGAGGCAGCACTAAATGGGATCTATACGATTGTTCCAAATTTAAGCTCAGTAGAAGCTTCAGCTTATTTTTCCTCAGAAGATAAGTTTAATTATGACATAGCTTCACTGACGAAAAAAATAATTTCCATATGTGATAAAAATTTATTTATATCCGATACACAACAACAAAAACTCAGAACATTACTGTCAAAAGATATTTTCGAAGAAAGTGTCAATAAAATTTATAATGAAATTTCAGAAGGTTACAGACTTCCACTTATATCCGCTATCTAAATATAGTTTACAATAACATATATAAATAATTTCAAGTCAATGAGTACAGCAATGTACTCATTTTAATTTCATCAATATCGTTACAATGATCACAATTACTTATTTAACTGTGGCTTTTTCTTATTTTTCAATTAAAAATAAGTTATGTCAATCGTGAAAAGTCTCCAATAATATTTACTACAATAGGTGAGCGCCATGGGTATATTTAATTATTTACAGCGTTTGGGAAAAGCACTCATGCTTCCGATCGCTTCACTTCCAGTCGCCGCGTTACTACTGCGGCTCGGTCAACCAGATGTATTCAATATCGCTTTTATTGCCAGTGCAGGTGGAGGAATTTTTGAAAATTTGCCTTTATTATTTGCACTGGGAATCTCTATCGGCCTGGCAAAAGATAATGGCGGAGCCGCGGCACTCGCTGGTGTCGTTGGTTTTTTCATTCTAACGAAAGCAACCGCTGTTATTGATCCTAAAATCAATATGTCATTTTTTGCAGGTATTATTTCGGGGATCGTTGCCGGCCACTGCTATAACCGCTTTTCTGAAACCCAATTGCCCGAATTTTTAGCATTTTTTGCTGGTAAGCGTTTAGTACCCATTATAACCGGAATTATTTGCCTTTTCCTTGCATGGGTTTGTGGGCATATTTGGCCTTATATACAGCATGGCATTGATAATTTCAGCCTTTTAGTATCAAAAAGTGGTATGGCTGGATGGTTTACTTATGGTGTTCTTAATCGTGCCCTGATTCCGTTTGGCCTACACTATATCCTGCATTCCGTTTTCTGGTTCAGCCTAGGTGATTGTATAAAAATTACTTACGATCTGGCAGGATCAATACATAATATCTGTTTGGCTCCTGATGTAGCACGCTCTCTCACTATTGGAGTGGCTATACCCGGAATAGAAGGTTCAAACATTACTCAAATAGCGAGTGACCTCGCTCGTGGTGATTTAAACCGTTTCTTTGCTGGTGATCCCAACGCAGGGGTCTATATGGCGTGGGCCTATCCAATATTTATGGGTGGTTTACCTGGCGCTGCTTTAGCCATGTATTTGGCTGCACCAAAATCACGTCGTCCTCAAATTGGTGGGATGTTATTTTCTGTCGCCTTAACATCATTCCTGACGGGTATCACTGAACCAATAGAGTTTTCATTCTTGTTTTTAGCACCCGCATTATATGTTTTACATGCAATTCTTGCGGGCGTTAGCATGGTGATTACAAACTCTTTAGGCGTCTTACACGGTTTTGGCTTCTCTGCTGGTCTTATCGATTTAGGATTAAGCTGGGGTTTGGCAACAAAACCATGGATATTGATCCCACTTATTATTCTATTCTTTGTTATCTATTTCGTTGCCTTTACCTTAATAATTCGCATTTTCAATCTGAAGACGATAGGCAGAGAAGAGACAAATTCTGATAAAGCAACGTCTGCATCTCAAGATAAGGAAGCTATTATACATTATATCAGTGCCCTCGGCGGGCCGAACAATATTCGTACAGTTGATGCTTGCATCACTCGGCTCCGTTTGACTGTAGAAGACAATACCCAATTAAATGAGGCTCAATTGAAGAAATTAGGCGCTAAAGGAGTCCTAAAAATAGGTAAACAGAGTATTCAAGTCATCCTTGGCCCACAAGCTGAAAGCATCGCTGAACAAGTAAAAGCTCAGTTGAAATTAAGTCACACAAATAAAACTGAATAATTCACACTGCTCAAGATAAAAGGAACGTGATTACGTTCCTTTTTATTAAAACAAAACTAATATCTATCTACATCTACCTATATCTATCTATTTTTAAACAAAAAAATCTTAAATAACTTATTTAAAAATGAAAAAAAACATCTTTTGAAAAACTATATTTTAGTCACAAAATGCACTAATACAGCTAAAAAACTAGCCATAATACCAATCTTATTTTAATATCAAAAATATCTTCCTGTATTAAATGAGACGAAGTCTTATGCAGGACAAGTATAATGCACAATTTTACCCTACTGCTTTCACGTATCACATTGAGATATCAGGCATCGCATATACGTGTATAGCCTTACATAATTAAATTATTGAATGATTTTTAAGAGGTAATCATGAGGCTGATCCCCCTAACTACAGCAAGTGATGTCGGTCGATGGTCTGCTCACTATATTGTGAGTAAGATCAATAAGTTCAATCCAACTATTGATCGCCCTTTCGTACTGGGGCTTCCTACCGGCAGCACACCACTGGCAACCTACAAGGAACTTATTTCTCTATATCAAGCTGGGAAAGTAAGCTTCCAGCATGTGGTGACATTTAATATGGATGAGTACGTTGGTCTTCCGGAAGATCATCCTCAAAGTTATCATTCATTTATGTACCAAAATTTCTTTAATCACATTGATATCCCAAAAGAAAATATCAATTTATTAAACGGAAATGCAGAAGATATTGATGTTGAGTGCCAACGTTATGAAAATACGATCAAAGCATATGGCAAGATCCATTTATTTATGGGGGGTGTCGGTAATGACGGACATATTGCCTTTAATGAGCCGGCATCTTCTCTTTCTTCACGCACGCGAATCAAGACACTGACCATTGAAACACGAACTGCTAATTCCCGTTTTTTCAATAATGATGTGGAACACGTTCCCAAATATGCGTTAACCGTTGGTGTTGGTACTTTAATGGATGCTGAAGAAGTCATGATTCTGGCAACCGGCATGAATAAAGCACAAGCTCTGCAAGCTGCCATAGAAGGAAACATCAACCATATGTGGACAGTAAGTTGCCTCCAGATGCATCCAAAAGCACTCATCGTTTGTGATGAGCCTGCCACCATGGAATTGAAAGTGAAAACAGTGAAGTATTTCCGCCAGTTAGAGGCCGGCATCATCAATGAATTTGCCAGCTAAACTGATTTAGGAGTTAAGATCTCAATGTATGCATTAACCAATGGAACTATTTATACAGGATATGACAGGCTCGATAACCATGCAGTCATTATTGCAGATGGTTTGATTAAACAAGTTTGTCCAATAAGCGAGCTGCCAGAAGAAATTGAAAAACACGATTTACATGGCACTAACCTCGCCCCAGGATTTATTGATCTACAAGTCAATGGTTGCGGTGGAGTCCAGTTTAATGAACGATTGGAAGATATTTCAGAAGAGACTCTGCATACCATGCAGAAAACCAATCAGCGCTATGGTTGTACCAGTTTCCTGCCTACCCTCATCACCAGCCCCGATGAATTAATGATAAAAGCCATTGAAGTGATGCGCACCTACCTGAAAAAAAATCCCAATCAGGCATTAGGGTTGCATCTGGAAGGGCCTTATATCAATCCAATAAAAAAAGGGACCCACAATACCGCTTATATCCGTAAGCCTACGCCCGAAATGGTTAATTACCTGTGCCTGAATGCTGATGTCATAACCAAGATTACCCTCGCTCCTGAAATGGTAGAAAGCAAATATATTCAGCAATTGGCCGAAGCGAGTATTACTGTTTCTGCTGGTCATTCCAATGCTACTTATGAAGAAGCTCGCCATAGCTTCCAAAATGGCATTACATTCTCTACCCACTTATACAATGCCATGCCTCCGATTTCTGGCCGCCAGCCCGGGCTGATCAGTGCCATTTATGATTCTTCAGAAGTCTATGCCGGCATTATTTGTGATGGAATGCATGTATCATGGCCAAATGTCCGTAATTCCAAGAGATTAAAAAATGAAAAACTTATCTTGGTAACGGATGCCATTGTTCCTGCCGGGCTTTCTCCCGATGCCATGGAACAATTTACCTTTGCTAATAAAACAATATATTATCGAAACGGTTTATGTGTTGATGAAAATGGAACACTGAGCGGCTCATCAATCACAATGATTGATTGTGTTAAAAATAGTGTGGAACATGTTGGTATTGCTTTGGATGAAACGTTGCGAATGGTGACGCTTTACCCTGCCCGAGCAATCGGTGTTGATAAACACCTCGGCACGATTGAATCCGGCAAGGTTGCGAATCTGACCGCATTTACTCACGATTTCAAAATCTGCAAAACCATTGTTAACGGGAATGAAGTCAAACTATCGTGAGTATACAGACTGATGAGTAATGAGAACACACAGAAGCAAATCGGTAATATTGATCTAGTCAAACAGCTAAATAGTGCTGTGGTCTATCGGTTGATTGACCAGCATGGGCCAATATCACGTATCCAGATTGCAGAAGAGAGCCAGCTTGCTCCTGCTAGTGTAACCAAAATTACTCGTCAGCTGTTGGAACGTGGCCTGATAAAAGAAGTCGAACATCAGGCCTCCACCGGAGGAAGGCGCGCAATCTCCATCATTACCGAAACACGTCATTTCCATACCATTGGAATCCGGCTTGGGCGCCATGATGCAACGGTGGCTCTGTTCGACATGAGCGGCAAGACGTTAGTGGAATCGCACTATCCCGTGCCGGAAAATACTCAGCAGGCAGTCGAGAAACGGATTATTGACGCCATTGAAAGTTTTATCGACAAAAACCAGCGCCGAATCCGTGAATTGATCGCAATTTCAGTCATTCTTCCCGGTCTGGTTGACCCTGACCAAGGCATCATCCGCTATATGCCTCACATTAAGGTGGACAACTGGCCTTTGATTAAGAATCTCAAAGAACATTTCAATACCTTCTGTTTTATTGGGCATGATATTCGCAGCCTTGCATTGGCTGAAAATTATTTCGGGGCTACTCGCGATTGTGAAGATTCGATTCTGGTACGTATCCATCGCGGCACAGGGGCCGGTGTCATCGTTAGCAACAATATCCTGCTCAATAAACGGGGCAATCTGGGTGAAATAGGTCATATCCAAATCGATCCTCTGGGTGAACGCTGCCATTGCGGTAATTTTGGTTGTCTGGAAACCATTTCTTCCAATTCAGCCATAGAAGCCAGAGTACAACATCAGCTACGTCAAGGTTTTCCAAGCCAGCTTGCCTTGAACAACTGCAATATCCATGCAATTTGCCTTGCAGCCAATGCGGGCGATCCTCTTGCAACAGAAGTCATCAGGCAAGTAGGACACTATCTTGGTAAAGCTATTTCAATAGCAATTAATTTATTTAATCCTCAGAAAATAGTTATTGCAGGGGAAATCACAGAAGCAGAACAGGTATTGCTGCCTACCATTAAAAGCAGCATCAATACCCAAGTACTACAGGCATTCCGCGAAGATCTCCCTGTAGTAATTTCTGAGTTAAATCACTGCTCAGCGATTGGCGCATTCGCACTAACGAAACGGGCAATGCTTAATGGTGTACTGTTGCAACATCTTCTTGGAGGATAATTCCAACTATTTTTGCCGGGTTTGTCGACAAAACGATTACAGGACGAACAAACAAACGATTTTGTGCATATTTATTTAAAAAAGCAGTTGACGCATCTGTCTGATATACGCATAATTCGCCCCGCACCGCCGATGAAGGCAAAGCGAAAAAAGATGGCTACGTAGCTCAGCTGGTTAGAGCACAGCACTCATAATGCTGGGGTCACAGGTTCGATTCCCGTCGTAGCCACCATCTTTGCGGGAGTGGCGAAATTGGTAGACGCACCAGATTTAGGTTCTGGCGCCGCAAGGTGTGCGAGTTCAAGTCTCGCCTCCCGCACCATTTTCTTTATCGGGTTGTACTTAGAATGTGTTTTAGTGACAATTTTAAATTTTAGTGTGTTGTTTCAGGTGGGGTATCGCCAAGCGGTAAGGCACCAGGTTTTGATCCTGGCATGCCCTGGTTCGAATCCAGGTACCCCAGCCATTTAACTGAAACAATAAGTTAAAACGATATAAATTTAACTAAGCATTCTCAGGATAACAAAGGTTGCAGTGATAACACTCAGTTGGGGTATCGCCAAGCGGTAAGGCACCAGGTTTTGATCCTGGCATGCCCTGGTTCGAATCCAGGTACCCCAGCCATATCACTGAAAGTTGTCACACTTCTTACGATAATCGTAAATGGCTACGTAGCTCAGCTGGTTAGAGCACAGCACTCATAATGCTGGGGTCACAGGTTCGATTCCCGTCGTAGCCACCATTTACAAATCCAGTTGGGGTATCGCCAAGCGGTAAGGCACCGGATTCTGATTCCGGCATTCCCAGGTTCGAATCCTGGTACCCCAGCCATATTTGTCAATATTTTATATAAAGTAACGTATTGAAAGAATGGAAGATATATCAGGCCACCAATAAGGTGGTTTTTTTGTTTTCGAAATATCCAAAATATCCCCATAAAAACCACACCAACAATTATTAAGCAAGCATTCGGTTATCTATATTTCCAATTAAACAATATTTAGTTGGATGAAAATAATACTCTTACTTGTATAAGTCCCGAATAGGGACACCTGAATTTGATTACATGGAACAATCAGAGTTAACCATGCAATCAAACTACACAAACAACAGGGCATTGCTCTATACCCAATAATTGTTTTTACTTAATAATTGTTCTTACTCAATAATTGTTCTTACCCAATAGAAGGAAACATCAATCACAATCCTAATGCATATTTCAGAGCAAGATTTTTCATCATTCCTGAGCGTTGCGCGACCATCAATGCCAGATTTCGCGCTATCTTCAATCCCGGTAAATCATTACTGAATGCTGTATGGAAAAGATCCATTCCCGTTTGCATCACCAAATTATCCGGCATCCTGCGACGCTGATAACGCATCAGGACCGTCAAAGAATCCCACTCTTCCAATAACTCTTTAGCACTAGTCAATACCTTGAGCAAAACATCAACATCCCGATAACCTAAATTCACCCCCTGCCCTGCCAGTGGATTGATGGTATGAGCCGCATCCCCTAACAGAACCAATCCTTCTTGCACATAACGGCTGGCATGATGACGAACCAGTGGGAACGAACCTGCGGCAATCGGAGTAACTTTACCCAAGCGAGTAGGGAATGCCTGAAAAATTTCTCGTTCAAGCTGTGTTATTGTCATCGACTGCAATTGGCGTATGCGAGCAGGTGAATCGTACCAAACCAATGAAGCCCATTGATCAAACAACGGCAGAAAAGCCCTGGGGCCAGAAGGAAAAAATTGTTGCCATGTTGTATCTTGTTGAGACTGGTTAGTCTTAACTGTTATCAACATACACGACTGCCGATATTGCCACCCTTTACTGCCAATACCTGCCAATTGACGAACTTGAGAACGGGCACCATCTGCACCAATAATCAGCCGGGTATTAATTTCCGTGCCATCAGCCAATGCCACCAGCCACGTTTTATTCTTGTGCTGGCGCTGCATAGATTTCAACACGGTAGGACAAAACAAGGTCAGGTTTGGATAACGCTCAAACTCCTGCCACAATGCCAGTTGCAAGACACGATTTTCAATCATGTGCCCTAACTCTGGCACTCCCAAGCTTTCAGCGTCGAAAATGACGTTAGAATCATTTTGCTCCCATGTTTCTAACTTCCGATAAGGGGCACTACGCATCCGTAGTACGTTTTCCCATACCCCCAATTGTTTCAATAAATCTACCGAAGCACAGCTGATCGCAGAAATGCGAACATCTGGGTCACTATTCGCATTGTAAGGCGCAGGAAGCTGATGCTCTAATAATGCAACTCGCCAACCTTCCTGCGCTAATCCCAATGCTGTCGCAGCGCCAATCATACCCGCTCCAACGACAACAATATCGAATTTTTGTTGTGAATTATTCATATTCATCACGTCATTAACTTATTGATTAAAATAGTGTACCGGAATTTTCCCTTTCCGGCTGTGAATATCCGGTGTTACAGTCTGGTCACTGGTGCCTCAAATGACTACAATAGCCAACAATATTATGCTAAATACACTATGTGCAATACATTGCGCTTTTCAGTGTTGAAGCATCATTCCACTGGAAACACCGGATACACAAAAAATGTCGACGATAAAAAAACTGTACATCAAAACCTGGGGCTGTCAGATGAACGAATACGATTCATCCAAGATGGCCGACTTGCTGGAAACCACTCACGGTTATCAGTTAACCGATGTCGCCGAAGAAGCAGATATCTTACTCCTGAATACTTGCTCAATCCGTGAAAAGGCTCAGGAAAAAGTCTTTCATCAACTTGGTCGCTGGAAAGGTCTGAAAGATAAAAAACCTGAAATCATAATTGGTGTAGGTGGCTGTGTTGCTTCTCAGGAAGGGGATTATATTCGCCAGCGTGCACCTACTGTCGATATTATTTTCGGGCCACAAACCCTGCACCGCCTGCCCGAAATGATTAATCATGTAAAAGGCACCCACAGCCCAGTCGTTGACATCAGTTTCCCTGAAATTGAAAAATTCGACCGTCTGCCAGCCCCTCGTGCAGAAGGCCCAACAGCCTTCGTTTCCATCATGGAAGGCTGCAATAAGTACTGCACATTCTGCGTTGTACCTTACACCCGCGGAGAAGAAGTCAGCCGCCCTTGTGACGATATTTTATTCGAAATTGCTCAGCTTGCTGCACAAGGTGTACGCGAAGTTAATCTGCTCGGTCAAAACGTTAATGCCTATCGTGGTGCAACGTTTGATGGAGATATTTGCACATTTGCAGAACTGTTGCGTCTGGTTGCGGCTATCGACGGCATCGACCGAGTCCGCTTCACCACCAGCCATCCAATTGAGTTTACTGACGACATTATCACAGTATACGAAGATACACCTGAGTTGGTCAGCTTCCTGCATCTGCCAGTCCAGAGTGGTTCTGATCGCATTCTCACCCTGATGAAACGCGCCCATACTGCGCTGGAATTTAAAGGCATTATTCGCCGTTTGCGCAAGGCTCGTCCAGACATTCTGATCAGCTCTGACTTCATCGTGGGCTTCCCGGGTGAAACACAAGATGACTTTGAAAAAACCATGAAACTGATTGCCGATGTTAACTTCGACATGAGTTTTAGCTTCATTTATTCAGCGCGTCCAGGAACACCAGCAGCCGATTTGCCAGATGACGTAAGTGAAGAAGAGAAAAAACAGCGTTTGTACCTGCTCCAGCAGCGTATTAACCAACAAGCCATGAGCTTTAGTCGCGCAATGCTTGGCAGTACACAACGTATTCTGGTTGAAGGCCCATCACGTAAAAATATCATGGAACTCTCTGGCCGTACTGAAAATAACCGCGTGGTTAACTTTGAGGGAACGCCTGACATGATTGGCAAATTTGTTGATGTCGAAATTGTTGACGTATACGCCAACTCCCTGCGTGGAAAAGTCATCCGTACTGAAGATGATATGGATCTGCGTGTCCATGAGTCCCCTGAGTCAGTCATTGCCCGTACTCGCAAAGAAGATGAAATCGGCGTTGGCTTTTATCAGCCTTAACTGACCCTAACATAGAGATAATCAGTGACACAAATAAACCAACAAGTAGCAACACAAGAGATCTTTCTGGAACCCGCAGATAATCAACGCCTGATGAGCCTGTGTGGACCACTTGATGACAATCTGAAACAACTTGAGCGTCGTTTGGGTATTGAGATCAACCGCCGCGATAACCGTTTCAAACTGGTAGGTAAACCACTGTGTGTTAGTGCAGCAGCAGGAATTTTACGTCACCTTTATGTCGATACCACGCCTGTACGCGGCGTGATACCTGATCTTGAGCCTGAACAGATTCATCTCGCCATCACCGAAAGCCGGGTACTGGAGCAAGCAGCAGAAAGCGTTCCCGAATACGGTAAGGCTGTGAATATCAAAACCAAGCGGGGTGTTGTAAAGCCCCGTACTCCCAATCAGGCACAATATATTGCCAATATCCTCGATCACGATATTACGTTCGGGGTTGGGCCTGCGGGTACAGGAAAAACTTATTTGGCCGTTGCCGCGGCTGTTGATGCCCTAGAGCGCCAAGAGATCCGCCGGATACTTCTGACCCGACCTGCGGTCGAAGCCGGCGAAAAACTGGGCTTCCTGCCC
Source organism: Xenorhabdus anantnagensis (assembly GCF_028598555.1). Classification (GTDB taxonomy): domain Bacteria; phylum Pseudomonadota; class Gammaproteobacteria; order Enterobacterales; family Enterobacteriaceae; genus Xenorhabdus; species Xenorhabdus anantnagensis. The sequence continues at coordinate 41,447 of NZ_JAQRFN010000005.1, read as the reverse complement.
GGTGACCTAAGCCAGAAAGTCGACCCTTATCTGCGCCCGCTTTATGATGCCCTGTTTGAGATGATGGGATTTGAAAAAGTTGAGAAGCTGATCGAAAGAAACGTTATTGAAGTGGCACCACTGGCTTATATGCGTGGACGCACTCTCAATGACTCCTTTATTATTCTCGACGAAAGCCAGAATACCACCATCGAACAGATGAAAATGTTCCTGACCCGCATTGGTTTTAATTCCAAAGCGGTCATTACGGGTGATGTGACTCAGATTGACCTGCCAAGGGGACAAAAATCTGGTCTGAGTCATGCGGTAGAAGTTTTATCTGATGTTGATGAGCTAAGTTTTAACTTCTTATATAGTGAAGACGTTGTTCGCCATCCGGTGGTTGCAAAAGTCGTTATCGCCTATGAAGCATGGGAAGCAGCAGAGCAAGAACGTAAAAAAGCGCTCAATGAGAAACGCAGACAGGAAGTAAAATGAGTTCAGTTATATTAGATTTGCAAATTGCATGTGAAAACCCCAAGGGGCTTCCGGAGGAAGCCTTTTTCCAACGCTGGCTGGAAGGTGTTTTGCCACAATTTCAGGCAGAAAGTGAAGTCACCATTCGCTTGGTCGATGAAGCAGAAAGCCATGATTTAAACCTCACTTATCGTGGGAAAGATAAACCAACCAATGTGTTATCCTTCCCATTTGAAGCTCCGCCTGAAGTTGAATTATCCTTACTCGGCGATTTAATTATCTGTCGTCAAGTTGTTGAAAAAGAAGCAGAGGAGCAACAAAAGAGTGTCGAGGAACACTGGGCACACATGGTGGTTCACGGCAGCCTCCATCTTCTGGGATATGATCATATCGAAGACGATGAAGCGGAAGAAATGGAATCTTTGGAAACAGAGATTCTAAAAAAAATGGGTTATCCTGATCCCTACCTAGTGGAAAAAGAATAACTGTTGCCAACATTTTTATGTTAAACATAACAATCTACGATTTTATTAATGGGGAATTTTCATTAAAACGCCATGAGCGACGACCATCCTTCAAGTAACGATAGCCCTGGCCCTAAGAAAGGCTTCTTTGCGCTTCTTAATCAGCTTTTTCACGGTGAACCGAGAAACCGTGATGATTTGGTTGAACTGATCCGTGATTCTGAGCAGAACGACTTAATCGATCCCGACACCCGAGAAATGCTCGAAGGTGTAATGGATATTGCTGATCAACGCGTGCGTGACATTATGATTCCACGCTCACAGATCGTTACCTTAAAACGCAACCAATCTCTGGACGAATGTCTGGATGTTATTATTGACTCGGCCCATTCACGCTTTCCTGTGATCAGTGAAGATAAAGATCACATTGAAGGCATATTAATGGCGAAAGATCTGCTACCTTTTATGCGTACAAATGCAGAGCCTTTCAGCATTGATAAAGTTCTTCGTCAGGCTGTGGTAGTGCCGGAAAGTAAACGTGTTGACCGTCTGCTGAAAGAGTTCCGTTCCCAACGCTACCATATGGCGATTGTGATCGACGAATTTGGCGGTGTTTCAGGGTTGGTCACCATTGAGGATATTCTTGAACTGATTGTGGGTGAAATAGAGGACGAATACGATGACGATGACGATAACGATGTTCGTGCTTTAAGTCGCCACTCCTATTCAGTGCGGGCATTGACTCAAATTGAGGATTTCAATGACATTTTTGGTACCAACTTCAGCGATGAAGAGGTTGATACCATTGGTGGGCTAGTTATGCAGGCATTTGGGCATCTGCCTTCCCGTGGGGAATCCATCACTATTGATGGTTACCTTTTCAAAGTGGCAATGTCTGATAGCCGTAAAATCATTCAGGTGCATGTAAAAATACCTGATAATGCTGACGTTCCTAGCCTTGATAAACCATAATAGGATCTAGATGAACAAAGCCTCATTCATGAGTTGCCAGCGGCTGCGTGCTGTGTTGGCACTTTTCTTCGGAGCCAGTGGAACGCTGGCTTTTTCACCTTTTGATTTCTGGCCAGCAGCACTTGTTTCTCTTTTCGGCCTGCAAATCCTTTCCTTGCACAGAACAACCCGTCAGGCTAGTTTTATTGGTTTCTGCTGGGGTTTTGGCTTGTTTAGCAGTGGCGCAAACTGGGTTTATGTCAGTATCGCCGACTTTGGAGGTATGCCTACCACCATTAACATCTTTTTGGTGATTTTGCTCTCTGCCTATCTTGCTCTTTATCCTGCGCTATTTGCCGGTTTATTAAACCGCTTTTTCCCAACTACCAACTGTATCAGACTGGTTATTGTCAGCCCGGCACTATGGCAAGTTACCGAATTCTTGCGTGGTTGGGTACTAACAGGATTTCCTTGGTTACAATTCGGCTACAGCCAGATTGATGGTCCGATGAAAGCCATTGCGCCTATCCTGGGTGTAGAAGGCATTACCTTCCTGCTTATGATGATTAGCGGGTTGCTGGTGATTGCCACTGTTCACAAAAAGCTATCAACTTACAAAAAACTATCAGCGGCCATTATTGCCATTCTGCTGCTGCTGTTACCGTGGCCAATGAGACACTACCAGTGGTACACCTTACAGCCGGAAAAAACAACCGCTATCGCACTGGTTCAAGGCAATATTCCCCAGTCCATGAAATGGGATCCCGCCGTTCTTGATAAGACACTGGATATCTATTTAGATAACAGCCGTCCTTTCATTGGTAAAGCGCCAATCATCATCTGGCCGGAGTCTGCCATTCCTGATAACGAACATAATCAAAGTTATTTCCTGACCAAATTGGACACTCTGCTGAGGGAGCACAATACTAGCTTGATCACTGGCATTGTAGATGTCCGACCAACGTTGGAAGGTTATAAATTCTATAACAGCATTATCGTCTTGGGAGATAAGACACCTTACCAATATCCAGCACTTACCCGTTATGACAAACACCATCTTGTACCTTTTGGTGAATTTGTTCCACTGGAATCAATATTGCGCCCATTGGCACCTCTCTTCAATTTGCCAATGTCTTCCTTCAGTCGTGGGGCTTATATCCAGCCACAACTTTCTGTTGCAGGGCACAATATTACCGCTGCTATCTGCTATGAAATTATTCTGGGTGAGCAAGTACGTGATAATTTCAAGCCTGATACAGAGTTCCTCCTAACCGTTTCTAATGATGCTTGGTTTGGGCGTTCCATTGGCCCGTGGCAGCATTTCCAAATGGCTCGAATGCGCTCCCTTGAGCTGGGTCGTCCTCTACTAAGAGGAACCAATAATGGCATTACAGCGGTAATCAACCCAGACGGTTCTATTCAGGCGGAACTTCCACAATTTACTCGGCAGGTATTAGAAGCCAAAGTAACACCCGCCACAGGAGTAACGCCTTATTTTCACTTCGGAAATTGGCCAATATGGGGAACCAGCGCTCTGTTTTTCATCTTTGCTTTTATGAGAAAGCGCCAAAAAACTTAATTCCCCACAATTGATGAAACGTTGATGAGAGTCAGGGTATATTACTTATACCCTGACTTTTTATATCTTTTATCTAATCCCATAGACAAGTTCAGTATCCCCCTTAATCATCGCCTTCATCACCAAAATAAAGCAAATTCGCAATAGATATAACCAAGAACAGAACAATACAATAGATAATCGCTCCAAAAAGCGCAAAGTGTGAACAGCATTCAATATTATTCGCTCTTTAATCACACATAAATGAAGTTGTTTATTTATAGTGCGATGCAAGTCCCGAAATTGAAACATTATGGTTTCAAAAAAGTAACATTATGAATTATTTTTTTACGACATATAAACAAAATAATGCAGAAAATCGTTTCTACAGACAGTTTTTTCCATCCAAGTAGAAACATAATTCTCTGTAAAAAATCTAATTTCACAAATAACAACCAAATACAGGAGCTGTATATGCGTAAGTTGATATTAACCATGATGTTGCTTAGCGCGGTTGGAGCTGCCCATGCTGAGGAATTGACTGGAACACTGAAAAAAATCAAAGATAATGGCATTATTGTTGTTGGACACAGAGAATCTTCTGTCCCATTTTCTTACTATGATAATCAGCAAAACGTCGTGGGTTATTCTCAAGATTATTCCAACCTGATCGTTGATGCTGTCAAGAAAAAACTGGATATGCCTAACCTACAGGTCAAATTGATTCCAATTACCTCTCAGAACCGCATTCCCCTACTGCAAAACGGTACATTCGATTTTGAATGTGGATCGACAACCAATAATCATGAACGGCAGAAACAGGCAGCATTCTCTAACACCATCTTTTCCGTTGGCACTCGTCTTTTGACCAAAAAAGATTCAGGCATCAAGGGATTTGATGATTTAGCAGGAAAAAATGTCGTTGTCACTTCTGGCACAACCTCTGAAATCTTGTTGAATAAGCTCAATGATAAGAAGCAAATGAAAATGCGCATCATCAGTGCCAAAGACCATGGCGATTCATTCCGTACTCTAGAATCAGGCCGTGCTGTCGCCTTTATGATGGACGATGCCCTGCTCGCTGGTGAACGCGCAAAAGCGAAAAAACCCGATCAATGGATCATTGTTGGTAAACCACAATCAGAAGAAGCGTATGGCTGTATGCTACGCAAAGATGACCCTCAATTTAAGACATTGATTGATGACACCATTGTCAAAGTACAAACCTCCGGTGAAGCAGAAAAAATGTTTGATCGCTGGTTCAAAGAACCTATTCCACCTAAGAAACTGAATTTGAACTTTGCCATGTCAGATGAAATGAGAGCCTTGTTTAAATCGCCAAACGATAAAGTATTAAATTAAGCAAGGAGCTAAAAAATCCCGGTTTTATTGGCACGACGGGTATGAGGTAGTCGTTCCCTACCTCATTTTTTTAGATCATTTTGGGTTCAATAAATTACAACAAATGAATCATTTTTAAGTATTACCGCCAACCCCATTTCAGGGAGCATGTTTATGTCTGTTGATTGGAATTGGGGCATCTTTTTACAAGCTGCCCCTTTTGGTAATACCACCTATCTGGGGTGGCTTATTTCTGGCTTTCAAGTAACGGTTGCACTTTCCATCTGTGCGTGGATCATTGCACTCGTTGTCGGTTCATTGTTCGGTATTCTCCGTACCGTCCCGAATAAATTCCTTTCTGGGCTTGGAACCTGTTATGTTGAGTTATTTCGCAACGTTCCTCTCATTGTCCAATTTTTTACATGGTATCTGGTGGTTCCCGAATTCCTGCCTAAAAACCTGAGCGATTGGTTCAAAATGGAGCTGGACCCCAATATCCAATTTTTTATTTCCTCTGTCGTTTGCTTAGGATTATTCACTGCTGCCCGTGTATGCGAACAAGTTCGTGCAGCAATCCAATCACTCCCAAGAGGGCAAAAAGCCGCAGGACTGGCAATGGGCTTAACCCTGCCACAAACCTACCGCTACATTCTGCTACCAAATGCCTACCGAGTGATAATTCCTCCAATGACTTCGGAAATGCTCAATTTGGTAAAAAACTCTGCCATTGCTTCCACAATCGGATTGGTTGATATGGCTGCCCAAGCAGGTAAATTGCTGGATTATTCCGCACACGCCTATGAATCATTCACAGCGATCACATTGGCTTATGTGGGCATTAACCTCGTGATCATGCTTGCCATGAGCTTACTGGAGAAAAAAGTACGTTTACCGGGCAATATGGGAGGGCGATAAAAAATGTATCAGTTTGACTGGAGTTCGATTATACCAAGTTTGCCCTTTCTTCTGAGTGGGTTGATGATAACAGCAAAAATTACCGTGATAGCCATTATCATCGGCATTGTCTGGGGAACCATTCTGGCGATTATGCGCCTCTCATCCATCAAGGTATTGAGTTGGTTCGCTGCCCTGTATGTTAACCTTTTTCGCTCAGTTCCACTGGTGATGGTATTACTGTGGTTTTATCTGATTGTGCCTAACTTATTACAAAATGTTCTAGGTATATCACCAAAAACCGATATCCGTTTGATTTCTGCAATGGTAGCGTTTTCGCTCTTTGAAGCAGCTTACTATTCCGAAATAATTCGAGCAGGTATCCAGAGCATTTCCCGTGGGCAGTCCTCTGCTGCGCTGGCATTGGGTATGACTCATATGCAAAGTATGCGTCTGATCATACTGCCACAAGCATTTCGGGCAATGATCCCATTGCTGCTGACACAAGGCATTGTATTATTTCAAGATACTTCTCTGGTATATGTACTCAGTCTGACGGATTTTTTCCGTACAGCGACGAATATTGGTGAGCGCGACGGAACTCAGATTGAAATGGTTCTGTTTGCTGGCTTTGTTTATTTTGTGATTAGTTTTTCCGCTTCTATGCTGGTTAACTATTTGAAGAAAAGGACTGTTTGATGATTTCCCTGAAAAATGTATCCAAGTGGTATGGCCAATTTCAGGTTCTTACTGACTGCTCGACTGAAGTCAAAAAAGGCGAAGTAGTCGTGGTCTGTGGGCCTTCTGGTTCCGGCAAATCCACACTGATAAAAACGGTCAATGGCCTCGAACCTGTCCAGCAAGGTGAAATTCGAGTAAACGACACAAAAGTCAATGACAAGAGCACCAATCTGGCGCAATTGCGTTCAAAAGTGGGAATGGTGTTTCAGCACTTTGAGCTTTTTCCTCATCTATCCATCATTGAGAACCTGACGCTGGCTCAGGTTAAGGTACTAAAGCGCGATAAGAAAGAAGCTACCGAAAAAGGCTTGAAACTCCTGGAGCGAGTTGGATTATCCAGCCATGCGGATAAGTTCCCCTCACAACTCTCTGGTGGCCAGCAGCAGCGTGTCGCCATCGCCCGCGCACTCTGTATGGACCCCATCGCCATGCTGTTTGATGAACCTACCTCCGCACTTGATCCCGAAATGATTAATGAAGTGCTGGATGTCATGGTGAAATTGGCAAACGAAGGGATGACCATGATGGTTGTAACCCATGAGATGGGATTTGCCAAAAAAGTGGCACACCGTGTTATTTTCATGGATGAAGGCAAAATTGTCGAAGATAGTAAGAAAGAAGATTTCTTCGCTAACCCAAAGTCAGAGCGTGCACGTGATTTTCTAGCTAAAATTCTGCAATGATTTCTCTTCGTCTTTATCTTCGTCGGCGGAGGGAAAAACTACCGCCGACCTTAAATTTCCCCTTAAAAAGAAGTAATTTTCCATATTCCTCCTTTAACAAGAGTTGTTGCGCCTATCCCTTATCAGCTATGCTATGGAATCTTTGATTTCATAAACAAACTATGCGCGCCAAAGGCGTAGCTTTATTACTCACCATAGGATTATCGGTGCCATGCAAGAACAATATCGTCCAGAAGACATAGAACAACAAGTCCAGCTTCATTGGCAAGAGAAGCAAACGTTCAAAGTGACAGAAGACAGCAGCAAGGAAAAATACTATTGCCTGTCCATGCTACCTTATCCTTCTGGCCGACTACATATGGGCCATGTCCGTAACTACACCATTGGTGATGTGATTTCCCGTTATCAGCGTATGCTAGGCAAAAATGTACTTCAACCTATTGGTTGGGATGCATTTGGTCTGCCGGCAGAAGGTGCTGCGGTCAAGAATAATACCGCTCCTGCCCCGTGGACTTACGCCAATATCGAGTATATGAAAAACCAGTTAAAAACACTGGGTTTTGGCTATGACTGGGATCGTGAAGTCACTACTTGTGCACCAGAGTATTATCGCTGGGAACAGTGGTTCTTCACTAAACTGTATGAAAAAGGTCTGGTATACAAAAAAACTTCCGCAGTTAACTGGTGTCCACATGACCTGACTGTTCTGGCTAATGAGCAAGTTATTGATGGCTGCTGCTGGCGTTGTGATACCCAAGTTGAGCGTAAAGAAATCCCTCAGTGGTTTATTAAGATCACGGATTACGCAGAAGAACTGCTGAACGATCTGGATAAACTGGAAGACTGGCCTGAGCAGGTCAAAATCATGCAGCGCAACTGGATTGGCCGTTCTGAAGGTGTCGAAATCACGTTCAATGTTGCCGACAGTCAAGAAAAACTCACCGTTTATACCACTCGCCCAGATACATTCATGGGAGCAACCTATGTCGCTGTAGCGGCTGGTCACCCTCTGGCACAACAAGCCTCGGAAAATAATCCGGCACTGGCAGAATTTATCAACGAATGCCGCAATACCAAAGTTGCCGAAGCTGAGATGGCAACTATGGAGAAAAAAGGCATGTCAACAGGCATGTTTGTTATTCATCCATTGACCAACGAAAAGATCGCTATCTGGGTTGCTAACTTTGTCCTGATGGAATACGGCACTGGTGCTGTTATGGCTGTTCCTGCACACGATCAACGTGATTGGGAATTTGCCACTAAGTACAACCTGCCAATAAAAGCCGTTATTCTCGACAACGATGGCAATGTACCAAGCGTTCAGGAAGCGGCTGTCACAGATAAAAATGCACTGGTTAACTCCGGTGAATTCAGTGGCCTGAGCCATGAAGAAGGTTTCAATGCTATTGCTGACAAGCTGGTTGCAATGAGTGTCGGCCAACGTAAAGTCAATTACCGCCTGCGCGACTGGGGAGTTTCCCGCCAACGTTATTGGGGTGCTCCAATTCCAATGGCAACATTGGAAGACGGTACTGTCGTTCCTGTTCCAGAAGATCAATTACCGGTTATTTTGCCAGAAGATGTCGTGATGGATGGGATCACCAGCCCAATCAAAGCTGATCCTGAATGGGCAAAAATAACTATCAACGGTCAGCCTGCGCTGCTTGAAACGGATACCTTTGATACTTTCATGGAATCCTCATGGTATTACTCGCGCTATACCTGCCCGGATTACGATAAAGGTATGTTGGATTCGGATGCGGCCAACTATTGGCTGCCAGTAGATCAATACATCGGTGGTATTGAGCACGCTATCATGCACCTGATGTATTTCCGTTTCTTCCACAAATTGATGCGCGATGCTGGCATGGTCAACTCTGATGAACCCGCCAAGCGCCTTCTGTGCCAAGGTATGGTTCTGGCAGACGCCTTCTATTACACAGGCAATAGCGGGGAGAAAGTCTGGGTATCTCCAGCTGATGCTATTGTTGAGCGTGACGAAAAAGGCCGCATTGTGAAAGCAACGGATCAAGACGGTCATGAACTGGTTTATACCGGCATGAGCAAAATGTCGAAATCCAAGAATAACGGTATCGACCCACAAGTTATGGTTGATAAATATGGCGCTGATACTGTTCGTCTGTTCATGATGTTCGCAGCACCACCAGAACTGACGCTGGAATGGCAAGAATCTGGTGTGGAGGGTGCAAACCGCTTCCTGAAGCGTATTTGGCGTCTGGTTTACGAGCACAGCAACAAAGGTGCAACCCAGCCACTGGATGCCAGTAGCCTGACCACTGAACAAAAAGATCTGCGCCGTGACTTGCACAAAACCATAGCAAAAGTCACTGATGATATTGGCCGCCGCCAAGCGTTCAATACCGCCGTTGCAGCAATCATGGAACTGATGAATAAACTGACTCGAGCTCCACAGGAAACTGAGCAGGATCGTGCCCTGATGCAAGAAGCAGTCACTGCGGTTGTACGTATGCTGTCACCTATCACACCACACGCTTGCTTCATCATGTGGAAAGCGCTTGGCAATGAGAACGACATTGATACTGCGGCATGGCCACAAGCTGATGAGCAGGCAATGGTAGACGATACTAAGCTGGTAATTATCCAGATTAACGGTAAGGTTCGTGGTCGTATTACTGTACCGGCAGATGCAACAAAAGAGTATGTCCAAGAGATGGCGACACAAGAGTACAGCGTGACGAAATATCTTGAAGGCGTCAGTATCCGCAAGGTCATCTACGTTCCGGGTAAATTACTGAATCTCGTTGTAGGTTAATAACAGTAGGTTAATAACAGTAGATTAATAACAGTAGGCTGATAACAGGAGGCCATGTTTGTGGTAAAACGTGTGGCAAGAAGTGTGGTAGGAAATAATCTACGACATTGTATTTTCACGTTGTTGCTCGGGTTAGCGGTGCTAGTCACCGCTGGCTGCGGTTTTCATCTTCGGGGCACAACACAAGTACCAAAAGAGCTTCAAACATTGCAGCTAAGTTCTGGTGACCCATATGGGCCTCTGGCACGGGCAGTACGTCAACAACTTCGTCTGAACGATGTCAAAATTATTGAACATGGCGATGCCTCAATCCCTATCCTGAAACTTGTTGGTTCTGATGAAAACAAAGAGACAGTATCTGTCTTCCAGGATGGTAAATCAGCTGAACGCCTGTTAGTACTGAACGTGGATGCTCAAATTCTGATGCCAGATGGTAGCATCTATCCATTGCGGGCAAAGGTTGATCGTTCTTTCTTCGACAACCCATTGGAAGCACTGGCAAAAGATGCAGAAAATGAACTAGTGCAACAGGAAATGCGCGAGCAGGCTGCCCAGCAGCTTATGCGTCAATTGCTGACCGTTCATAGTGCAGAACTCCAGAAAGCCGAAGAAAAACAAAAATCTGCGGCTATACAGAAGCAATGATCCGACTTTATCCTGAACAACTTCTCTCGCAGCTCAATGACGGGCTGCGAGGCAGCTACCTGTTATGGGGCAACGAACCATTGCTATTGCAGGAAAGTCAGGACAGCATCCGCAAAGTGGCTGAACAACATGAGTTTCTGGAGCATTTCACCTTCACATTGGATAACCATACCGATTGGGATGAAATCTTTAGTCTGTGTCAGTCACTTAGCCTGTTTGCCAGCCGTCAGTCTCTTATCCTGCTGCTTCCGGAAAATGGCCCAAATGCCGCAATGGCAGAACGGCTGACCAAGCTGTCGGGGTTGCTGCATTCAGATATCTTGCTGATATTGCGTGGACATAAACTCACCAAAGCACAGGAAAATAGCCCTTGGTTCAAAGCGATTGGGCAAAATGGAGTATACGTCAGTTGTCTGACGCCTGAGCAAAATCGTCTGCCACAATGGGTGGCGCAACGAGCCAAAAATATGGGCCTATCACTGGAAGATGAAGCCAATCAATTACTGTGCTATTGCTATGAGGGAAATTTATTGGCGCTGGCTCAGGCTCTGGAGCGTCTTTCCCTACTTCATCCCGATAACCGGTTAACACTTCATCGCGTAGAAGAAGCCGTTAACGATGCGGCTCATTTCTCTCCCTATCATTGGGTTGATGCTTTGCTGGCAGGAAAAATAAAGCGGGCATGGCATATACTGAAACAGCTTCAGCAAGAAGATATCGAGACCGTGATTTTGCTTCGTACTATACAGAGGGAGTTGATGCTGCTTCTGGTACTTAAGCGCCAATATACGACTGTCCCTTTGAAGACCTTGTTTGATCAACACAAAGTTTGGCAAAATCGCAGATCATTGCTGTCAACCGCACTACAGCGTCTGTCACAGCGAGAACTGCAATCTGCCATACATTTGTTGACCCAGATGGAGCTGCGTGTCAAACAGGATTATAGCCAATCCATTTGGGCTGACCTGGAAACGCTTTCCATGCTGTTGTGCGGAAAACCATTACCAGAGAGCTTCTTAAATGCCTGATTCTATTGCTCCAACCAATACTGATCTCCAAGATATTGTTCCCCAAAATATTAGTTTTCAAAATATTAGCCTTCAAAATACTGACTCAGAAAATATGGCTCCGATAAATGCCATTGGTTCTGCAACCAATGTGGACTCTCCGGTTATTCAGGCTCTATTTGGCGGCACATTCGATCCTATCCATTATGGTCATTTGCGTCCTGTAGAAGCATTGGCTCAATTGGTGGGACTCAAGCAGGTTATCTTATTGCCTAATCACGTTCCCCCGCATCGCCCTCAACCAGAAGCAAGCACCCAGCAACGGCTGGAGATGGTTCGTCTGGCTGTACAGGATAACCCTCTGTTTACTGTGGATACCCGCGAGCTGGAACGGCAAACGCCATCTTACACAGTAGAAACACTGAAATCCTTTCGTCAGGAAATCGGTGAGCAATACCCGTTAGCATTTATCATTGGACAGGATTCATTACAAACTATCCATACATGGTATAAGTGGGCAGAATTGCTCGATATTTGTCACTTGTTGGTCTGTTCCCGTCCGGGTTACCAAAGTCAGCTTTCAGCCCCAGGAATGCAACAATGGCTTGAAAAACACCAGATTGTTTCTCCACTCCCATTGAGCCAAAAACCACACGGTTATATTTACTTGGCTGCTACTCCGTTATTAAACATTTCGGCAACAGATATTCGTCAACGCCACCAGCAAGGAATAAGCTGTGATGATTTACTTCCTCCAACGATAAAAAATTATATCGATTCACATAGGCTATATAAGAAATAGCGAAATCAGGTGGTTATTTGCAGCTAACTCGCTTACTTTTATAGAGATTGGCATGCTATTATTCTGCGTTACTTAACCTATTTTATGAAATAAAGGTGATCCTTTTGCAAGGCACAGAACTACAACAATTTGTTATTGATAAACTTGAAGATTCCAAAGCACAGGATATTGTTTCTATCGATGTTCGCGGAAAATCCAGCATTACTGACTGCATGATTATCTGTACCGGAACATCAAGCCGCCACTTGATGTCTGTGGCAGATAACCTAGTAGATGACTGCCGCCAAGCAGGCATCATGCCTTTAGGCGTTGAAGGGCAAGGTATTTCAGACTGGATAGTCGTGGATCTCGGCGAAATCATGGTTCATGTTATGCAAGAAGACAGCCGCCGTATGTACGAACTGGAAAAACTCTGGAGTTGAGTTTGAAGTTACAACTGGTTGCTGTAGGAACAAAAATGCCGGACTGGGTACAGACCGGCTTCATGGATTATTTGAACCGTTTTCCCAAGGATATGCCTTTTGAGCTGATTGAAATTCCAGCGGGAAAACGAGGCAAAAATGCTGACATCAAGCGAATTCTGGAAAAAGAAGGTGAACAAATGCTAGCCGCGGTTGGTAAAGGCAACCGTATTGTGACATTGGATATTCCAGGCTCTCGCTGGGATACTCCGCAGTTGGCACAACAGCTTGAACGCTGGAAGCTGGATGGCAGAAATGTCAGTCTGTTGATTGGTGGCCCTGAAGGTTTAGCCCCAGCCTGCAAAGCAGCAGCGGAACAAAGTTGGTCACTCTCTCCTTTAACCATGCCACATCCCCTTGTCCGGGTTCTGGTTGCGGAGAGCCTTTATCGGGCATGGAGCATCACTACTAACCACCCTTATCATCGGGAATAAATTGGGTAATCTGACACCGTGAATTCTGGTAATGGGATGAAGAATAAACGAACGCCTTTTCGCGATCACTCGGCTGAATCGGCTCTATTCATACGCCGCGCACTCGTGGCGTTTATAGGCATTATTATTTTGACCGGCATCTTAATTGCCAATCTCTATAATCTCCAGATTACACGCCACGAAGATTACCAGACTCGATCGAATGGAAATCGCATTAAGATCGTTTCCATAGCCCCAAGCCGGGGCATCATTTATGACCGCAATGGCACACCACTGGCGACTAACCGAACCATTTATCAGTTAGAAATTGTGCCACAAAAAGTTACTGACCTTGATAAGACATTAAATGAACTGCGCTCTATCGTTGGACTCACTGATGAAGACATTGAAACTTTCAAAAAAGAACGTCAACGTGCGCGTCGTTTTGCCTCTGTTCCCCTTAAAACTTCACTGACCCCAGTTCAGGTTGCTCGGTTTTCAGTCAATCAATACCGCTTTACAGGGCTGGAAATCAAAGGCTACCAACGTCGCTATTACCCTTATGGTTCCGCTCTCACCCATGTGATCGGCTACGTTGCCAAAATCAACGACAAGGATGTAGAACGACTGGAAAAAGAAGGAATTCTTTCAAACTACAAAGCTACCCACGATATCGGGAAACTGGGCATTGAACGTTATTATGAATCTATCCTGCATGGCAAACCGGGTTATGAAGAGGTCGAAGTCAACAACCGGGGTAAAGTGATCCGCCAACTACAAGAACAATCACCACAGGCCGGAAAAGATATTTACTTGTCAATCGATTTAGAACTGCAAAACTATATTGAAAAGATACTGACAACCAGCCGTGCAGGTGTTGTTGTTACCGATCCCCGTACCGGGGAGGTTTTGGCTATGATATCCAATCCAAGCTACGATCCGAATCTATTTGTCGATGGTATTTCGAGTAAGGACTATAAACTCCTGCTCAACGACCCAAATCGTCCCTTAATTAACCGGGCTACGCAAGGTGCTTATCCACCTGCATCAACAGTAAAGCCTTTTATTGCCGTTGCCGCTCTCAGCAGTGATGTCATTACAAAGAACACCACGACAAATGATCCCGGTTGGTGGCAACTACCAAACTCAGAGAAACGTTACCGTGACTGGAAACGCTGGGGACATGGCAAACTGAATGTACATAAAGCGATTGTCGAATCAGCGGATACTTTTTTCTATCAAGTCGCCTATGAGATGGGCATCGATAAAATGTCCGAATGGATGACAAAATTTGGTTATGGTCAATTTACAGGCATTGATTTAAAAGAAGAAAATCAGGGCAATATGCCCACCCGTGAATGGAAGTCCAAACGCTATAAAAAACCGTGGTATCAAGGTGATACAATCTCCGTTGGTATCGGTCAAGGATACTGGACTGCAACTCCGATGCAGATGGTAAAAGCCCTAATGATCCTGATTAATGATGGCGAGGTGAAAACACCCCATTTCTTGCTGAATACTCGCGTAAATGGCGAAATGCAACCTTACCATCCCCCAGTCAGTGAACCCATCGGAGATATTCACTCTGGGTATTGGGAAATTGCTAAAGATGGCATGTATGGGGTTGCCAATGCCCCAAATGGTACAGCTCGCAGGTCCTTTGCCGGTACACCTTATAAAGCAGCCGCAAAATCAGGTACTGCTCAGGTTTTCAGTTATGAAACCTATAATGCAAGCAAACTTGCTGAGCACTTACGTGACCATAAGCTGATGGTTGCCTTTGCGCCTTATGACAACCCGACAGTTGCTATTTCTATTATTCTTGAAAATGGTGGTTCCGGGCCGCCTGTCGGCACTATCGTTCGTCAAATTTTGGATCATATTTTACTCAGGGATAATAAAAAAATCTCTCCTGCCAGCTCCCCTGTGGCAACAGGAGTAAACACGATCCGAACACAAGCCATTAGGACACCAGCTAATTGAATAAGGCCATGACAGACTCACAAAATAAGGTTCCTTTCTGGGCCCGACTACATATAGATATTCCATTACTACTGTGCGTTCTGGCATTACTGGCTTACAGTCTTTTCATTATGTGGAGTGCCAGTGGTCAGGACATTGATATGATGGAACGTAAAATCGGACAGGTTATCATAGGCCTCATAGTGATGTTCATTTTGGCTCAGATTCCTCCACGCATATACGAAAATTGGGCACCTTATCTTTATATTGGCTGTGTCGTCCTGCTAATCCTCGTTGATGTTTTTGGGCAGATTAGTAAAGGCGCGCAACGCTGGCTGGATCTGGGTATTGTTCGCTTCCAGCCATCAGAAATTGCCAAAATCGCCGTTCCCTTGATGGTAGCTCGTTTTATGAATCGAGATCTCTGCCCTCCTTCACTGAAAAACACGGGTATTGCGCTGGTTTTGATCTTTGTCCCTACTCTATTGGTCGCAGCACAACCCGATTTAGGAACATCTATTCTGGTTGCCGCTTCTGGGTTATTCATCCTGTTTTTGGCAGGAATGAATTGGAAGCTAATTGGCGTTGCCGTTTTACTGCTTGCCTGTTTCATCCCAATATTATGGTTCTTCCTGATGCATGACTACCAACGCGCCCGCGTTATGATGCTATTAGATCCAGAAAGTGATCCATTGGGTAAAGGCTACCATATCATTCAATCCAAAATTGCCATTGGCTCAGGTGGGATATCTGGAAAAGGCTGGCTACAAGGCACTCAGTCGCAGTTGGAATTCCTGCCGGAGCGACATACCGACTTTATTTTTGCTGTTCTGTCTGAAGAATTAGGGATGATAGGGGTTCTGGTGTTGCTCGGACTCTATTTGCTGATCATTATGCGAGGTTTGTTTATTGCAGCCAAAGCGCAAAATACCTTTGGCCGAGTCATAGTCGGAGGGCTGATACTGATTTTATTCGTTTATGTCTTTGTAAATATCGGCATGGTAAGCGGTATCCTACCAGTAGTCGGCGTCCCCCTGCCGTTGATTAGTTATGGGGGTTCAGCACTAATTGTCTTAATGGCGGGGTTCGGCATTATTATGTCGATACATACGCATCGTAAGTTATTGTCCAAAAGTTTATGAGGAAGAAGTTTCATGCGTCAACAGTGGCTTATACTTAGCATCGTAGCAGTACTGATTTCAGGCTGTACCATAACAGGCAATAATCAGACATCTTCTCTTCCCCCAATTCCCACTCGGGATGTTTTGGGTGCAGAGCCTCAATATGAGCCTTATCACCCAAGCGCCAATCAAGACTATCAACGGGATGGGCAAACATATCACATAGTGCAAGACCCCGCTCACTTTACCCAAACAGGTTACGCCAGTTGGTTCAGTGAAGAATCCAATGGAAAACTGACAGCAATTGGTGAACAAGCCAGTCCTTATGCTTTAACCGCCGCACACCCGACGTTGCCTATTCCAAGTTATGTTCGTGTCACCAATTTAGGTAATGGACGCATGATGGTTGTCAGGATCAACGATCGAGGTCCTTATAATAAGCAGGGAAAAATCATTGAATTATCTCGTGCAGCAGCAGAACGACTCAATTTGATGCCACAAAGCAAAGTGAAATTGGATGGTATTCTGGTTTCACCTGATGGTTCATTATCTGGTTTGGGAACGGTTGGCTCAACGATCGTTAAACAGAGCTTTGCTTTACCTGACAGACCCGATATTGGTTCACAATCATCTACAGTAAAACAATCACCTACAGTAAAACAATCATCGGCTGAACAAAACCTTTCTGGAAATACAACAGGCCAGTCTGCCACATTACCTCCTGCGACTACATCACCTGCTCCTGAATCGGCAAAGGGTTATATGGTACAAGTAGGAGCTGTCAGCGTTGAACAAAAAGCCAAAGAGTGGCAACAGTCATTGAGCCAGCGTTTTAACGTACAAGGGCGTATCATCCAATTTGGTAATGTCTATCGAGTCCAATTAGGGCCATTTAATAGCCGTCAGCAAGCTACAGAACTACAAAAAAAATTAACGGATCAGATGCACCAATCCTCTTTTATTGTTGCCCCTGATTCATGAAACACTATCGATCATGAAACAACATCGATCAAGAAACACCATCGATCCATGAAACACCATCGCAATAAATAGCACCATTGCCTGCTGATATTGACATATTTCATTACTGTCAGCAGGCAAATAAAATTTGCTGCGAACATTTTCTGCGAACAAAAGTCGGGTAAAAAAGTGTAAACCTTCACCCCATTCAATTTTGTTTAATGTCAGCTTTTTTTGCATTTGTTATTATGTCATTTATTATCAATCCCTCTCTCACGGATGTTATCTAATCAATCATGAAATACATAGTTACTTCCCGTTTTATTAAAAGTGCCACCTTAGGCCTTGCTCTGACCGCCAGCGTTTCCACATTCGCCAACGCTGGTGATAACTTCAAAACTATGATCCCGGGTGTACCAGAACTGGATTCAGAAGCTTATATTCTGATTGATTACAACTCAGGAAAGGTATTGGCTGAAAAGAATGCAGATATCCGCCGCGATCCCGCAAGTCTGACCAAAATGATGACCAGCTATGTTATTGGTCAGGCCATTAAATCAGGAAAAATCGGCCAGAATGACATTGTTACCGTAGGTAAAGATGCTTGGGCTACAGGTAATCCGGTGTTTAAAGGCTCATCCTTAATGTTTTTAAAACCCGGTGACCAAGTTTCTGTTGCCATGCTCTCCCGTGGTATCAACTTGCAATCTGGCAACGACGCTTGTGTCGCCATGGCGGATTATGTGGCAGGTAGCCAAGATGCATTCGTCAACTTGATGAATAAATATGTGCAAAGCTTGGGGCTACAAAATACACATTTTCAAACCGTCCATGGCCTTGATGCCCACGGCCAATACAGCTCTGCCCGTGATATGGCATTGATTGGTCAGGCGCTAATCCGCGATGTGCCGGATGAATATTCTATCTACAAAGAAAAAGATTTTACTTATAACAATATTCGCCAACCCAATCGTAATGGCTTGCTGTGGGATAAGAGCCTGAATGTTGACGGTATTAAAACAGGCCACACCAGCGGGGCGGGATACAACCTTGTTTCTTCAGCAACCGAAGGCAACATGCGTTTGGTTTCTGCTGTAATGGGTAGCCCAACCTTCAGGGGACGTGAAACCGACAGCAAAAAATTGCTGACGTGGGGCTTCCGTTTCTTCGAAACTGTCTCACCATTGCAAGTTGGTAAAGAATTTGCGTCAGAACCGATTTGGTTTGGTGATACCGATAAAGTTCAACTGGGCGTTGACAAAGATGTTTACCTAACGATCCCCCGTGGCCGTTTGAAAGATCTGAAAGCCAGCTATGTATTGAACAATACCGAACTGCATGCACCACTCACTAAAAACCAAGTTGTTGGAACTATCAATTTCCAGCTTGATGGTAAAACCATTGAACAACGTCCGTTGGTCGTAATGAACGAAGTAAAAGAAGGTGGCTTTTTCAGCCGCATGATCGACTATATCCGATTGATGTTCCATCACTGGTTTGGTTAATCTCTTGAAAGCTAATTTCTCTTGAAAACCCAGCATTGAGCCTTATATTAATTAAATATTGTTAGAAAATTATCACGCCACGGCAAATCAATCATATGCCGTGGCAATTATATTTTAGGAGCGCCCATGAAAACCAAATTAAATGAACTGCTAGAGTTCCCTTGCTCATTCACCTACAAAGTGATGGGGTTAGCTCAACCTGAGTTAGTGGATCAAGTTATTGAAGTAGTTCAGCGCCATGCCCCGGGCGATTACTCTCCTGCCGTTAAACCAAGCAGCAAAGGCAATTACCACTCTGTTTCTATTACCATCAACGCGACGCATATTGAACAAGTTGAAACTTTGTATGAAGAATTGGGAGCACTGGAATTGGTACGCGTTGTGCTGTAATTCATCAACCGTATTGATAGCTCCAGAGTTATGCAATTGGGCTAATGTGTTGCTGTCGGTTAAACAGACAGCAACACATAATAATATTTGTTCTTGAAATAATTCAGAAATGGCTATCTCTCGGAGAATTAACCCAATACGCCATAAAATTAATTAATCTTCGATCTCAATGACGCGCCTAGTGAAGGATTATTTTTCTGGGGAGAATAATAGCCTTATACGTTGATCTGGGGCGTATCGTCGCATTTTATGCGCCTCAGAACCTTCAAAAACACAACGCAATATAGATGGTGATACAGTGATTCGTTCTTTCAAGAACAAGTGAAAAATAGAGTAAGTTGAAGACATAATATTATATTAACAAACAGGTTTGTTATTCTCTTGATTGGTAAAATTTTATACAAGTCAAATCAATCAATAATCCAAATCAACATAATAATGAGAATTATTATTAATAATGCCAATGATGGCACTTTAGCCCAAAAGGCTTTGCAAGGATGCTCAAAAAACGTGCCCACTTATCTATTATTATTCGATTACATACTGATTTAATTATTTTTTTAATTAACAATCACTCAAAAACGCCAAAATGCTTTTGAGCACAAAATAAGTATTGGGTAAATTTCCAGTCGTCCCATTAACATGGCGGCACACATCATCCACTTTGCTATAGGCTTAAGATCACCAAAACCTTGTGCGGTATCACCGTATCCTATCCCCATGTTATTAATACAAGCCGCAACGGTAGCAAATGAAGTCACCAAATTATATCCCAGCAGGTTCAGTGCCCAAATAAAGAAACAACTGAAAAAGACATAGAGGAAGAAGAATCCCCAGACAGAACGCAACACTCTTTCCTGCACCACAGATTTGCCAATTTTAATCGTTGAGATGGCATTTGGATGGATGAGCTGGTTAATTTCACTGGCGCTCTGCTTTGCCAATATCATGAAACGGAGAGCTTTAATGCCTCCACAAGTCGATCCCACGCACCCCCCAAAAAAGCTCACTGCCAACAACAGCAACATTGTATGGTGAGGCCATTGCTCATAATCAGCCACCGCCAGACCATTATCCGTCATCATGGAACTGGTCATGAAAAAACTATGAACAAACGCATCTTTTACGCCATACATGCCCGAACGGTATAATTCTAACCAAATAATCCCAATTACCACCGCCAGCACCAGCAAAAAAAATCGCAGTTCAGCATTTTTGAGTAATGGTTTTAAGCTCCAACGCGTTAGCGAAACAAAATAGAGTGTAAAGTTGATTGCCGATAATATCGAAAAAATTCCTCCCACCATTTCAATAGCAGAGCTATCGTAATAACCAAGACTTTCATTGCGGGTAGAGAATCCCCCTAAAGCAACTGTTGAGATCCCATGACAAATAGCATCAAACCACGACATTCCCGCGATCCAGAAACTGATTGAACATAGCGCTCCCAATAACAAATAGATTATCCACAGGCTTTTGGCACTGTCCGCAAGACGTGGAGTCAATCGTTCTTCTTTGAAGGGACCGGGCATTTCAGATTGATAAAGTTTAGCTCCACCAATTCCCAGTAAAGGCAGGATAGCAACTGCAAGGACGACTACACCCAATCCACCGATAAAATTGAGCTGAGCACGATAATAGAGCACGGATTTAGGCAAGTCTGAGACATTATTCAGTGCTGTGGCACCTGTGGTAGTGATACCTGAAATCCCTTCAAACATCGCATCTACCAAATTGATGTTTAAATTTTTATCGAGTATAAAAGGCAAGGCACTAAGTAACGAGAACAACAGCCAGAATAATACAATGATAAGAAACCCATCCTGCGTACTGGGCTGAGCTTTAGATTTACGGGTAAAGTACCAACCAATGCCTCCTGTAACTAATCCGATGATAAATGTATCAAAAAAAGCAAAAACATTTTTTTCTTTATAAAACAAAGCCACAAAAATAGGCAACAACATTGAGAGACTGTAAAGAAGCACCAGAAAACTACAAAGATGCCCAACAATCAGGAATTGGTTTTTTTTTACCATCTGTTAGCTCAAACAGAGATTAAAGGAAATATTATCGAAATATATAACTATAATAACATAAAATAAAAATATATTCGTCTAATGAACAATATTATTATTTTAAGGCATTCTCAAACTGGTGGGAATCATCTTACAGCGTTATACTGGCGGGCACTTTTTGTTAACAAATGATGAATTCCCATTGCAACATAACACCGTTATTTTACGCCAGTTAGGTATTCAGCCCTACAAACCGGTTTCTGATGCCATGCACCAGTTTACCGAACAGCGTACTGCGGAAACACCTGATGAAATCTGGCTTGTCCAACATGAAAAAGTGTTTACGCAAGGCCAGGCCGGTAAAGCCGAGCATGTACTTGTGCCCGGTGATATCCCTGTCGTCCAGTCAGATAGGGGAGGACAAGTCACCTATCATGGTCCCGGACAACAGGTCATGTATGTTTTGATTGACTTGAAACGGTCAAAAATTGGGGTTCGTCAATTAGTAACTGCAATCGAAAATACCGTGATTGAAACTCTGGCACATTTTGGCGTGGAAGCGTATGCCCGTCCAGATGCCCCCGGAGTTTATGTCGCAGGTAACAAAATATGTTCCCTCGGGCTACGTATCCGAAAAGGATGCTCTTTCCATGGTTTGGCACTGAATATTGCAATGGACTTACAGCCATTTTTGCGCATAAACCCTTGTGGTTATGCAGGAATGCAAATGATCCAACTCAGTGGCCTCGTCACCGGAGTGACCATTGAAGATGTACAACCCGTTCTGGTGGAAAAATTCTGTCAGATCTTGGGATTCCAACTACTCAATGAAAGATGATATAATTTTTTAACATTTTTCAAAAAAATTTGAATTGATTTATTTGCCTCGATATTTTTCTTATAACCATCAGGCAGTAAGTCAAAATCTGAAGAATATAACTGGAACCAGCACGATTATGAGTAAACCAATTCAGATGGAACGTGGTGTTAAATACCGCGATGCAGACAAGATGGCTTTGATCCCTGTGAAGACAGTCGCCACAGAACGTGAAGCACTCTTGCGTAAACCTGAGTGGATGAAAATCAAACTTCCTGCGGATTCCAGCCGCATTCAGGGTATCAAGGCTGCAATGCGCAAAAATGGATTGCATTCCGTCTGTGAAGAAGCCTCCTGCCCTAACCTTGCTGAGTGTTTTAACCACGGAACCGCCACTTTTATGATCCTTGGCGCCATTTGTACCCGTCGCTGCCCATTCTGTGACGTAGCCCATGGCCGCCCGAATGCACCTGATGTGAATGAGCCTACCAAGCTCGCGCAGACTATTCAGGATATGGGGCTGCGTTATGTCGTTATTACATCGGTTGACCGTGACGACTTGCGTGATGGCGGTGCCCAACATTTTGCTGACTGTATCGCCGCGATTCGTGAAAAAAATCCATCAATTAAGATCGAAACTTTGGTACCGGATTTCCGCGGTCGCATGGATCATGCACTGGAAATTCTAACCGCAACTCCCCCCGATGTGTTCAACCACAATTTGGAAAACGTGCCACGGATTTATCGTCAAATTCGTCCGGGAGCAAACTACAATTGGTCATTGAAACTATTGGAAAGATTCAAAGAAGCGCATCCAGATATCCCGACTAAATCGGGCTTAATGGTAGGGTTGGGCGAAACTAACGAAGAAATTTTAGAGGTCATGCGAGATTTGCGTAGCCATGGTGTTACCATGCTGACCTTGGGGCAATATTTACAACCAAGCCGCCATCATCTGCCAGTGCAGCGTTATGTCAGCCCCGCTGAATTCGAAGAAATGAAAGAAGCCGCATTAGAAATGGGCTTTACTCATGCAGCCTGTGGCCCGTTTGTTCGCTCTTCTTACCATGCTGACTTGCAAGCTAAGGGCATGGAAGTCAAATAATCCGTTGCCACCATCATGATGAATATTGTGTTTGCTGTATTTATCGGTGGTGGCTTGGGTAGCGTGTTACGCTGGCTCATCAGCCTCCGCCTGAGCACCCTCTCTTCCCCAATTGCCGTTGGTACGCTGACGGCTAATTGTATTGGTGCATTTATCATTGGATTGGGTTTGGCCTATTTTAACAAAGCCACGCATTTCGATCCGGTTTGGAAACTGATGCTAACTACAGGTTTTTGTGGTGGGCTAACAACCTTCTCCACCTTTTCTGCTGAAGTAGTTTATCTATTGCAGGTAGGAAAAATGAGTTGGGCACTGTTGAGTATTTTGATGAATGTAATCGGTTCATTGTTGATGACAACATTTGCTTTTGCGGTGATGAACAAACTTTGATAATACAGAGCAAAACAAATCTACTGTGGTCAGAATATTTATCTAAAAACTGAAATTTCTAAAAACCAATAAGATAAAAAAAAACCCGTTATCAAAACGGGTTTTCAGAATATGGGATTCTAAATTAGATTGCGACAACGTTCGCAGCAGATGGGCCTTTCTCGCCCTCAGCAATATCAAACTCTACTTGTTGGCCTTCGACCAGAGTTTTGAATCCATTAGACTGAATGGCAGAAAAGTGCACAAAAACATCTTTACTACCATCCTGTGGAGTGATAAAACCGAATCCTTTAGATTCATTAAACCACTTAACGTTACCTTTAACTTTTGACATCAAAACTTACCTTCAATAAAAAAGACACAAACTTAGCGTCACGCACAGTACACCAAATAATATAGTCCACTGTCTGCAACATAGATCACGAAATATATAACAGAATGTAAAAAAAACGTACTTTTCGTTTAGTTACATGGATTGATTTTATACGCTAATGGTGATTTCACAAATAAATTAGCGTTTTATTTCAACTCTGTTTACTTTTCGATTTTCTGTTCTTTTCATGCTCTAGTAGCCATCCTTTGATATCTAGCCCACCGGTATAGCCAACCAATTTACCATCGTGCCCGATCACTCGATGACAAGGCACAATCAATGAAATAGGATTGCGTGAATTCGCCATACCGACTGCACGACAATAATTTACTGATCCCAACGTTAGTGCCAATTGTTTATAGCTCCACATTTCGCCATAAGGGATGTTACAAAGCTGCTGCCAGACGCGCTTTTGGAATTCAGTTCCCTGCATACTTAAAGGAACTGTAAAAGTTATCCGCTTTCCTTTGAAATACTCCTGTAATTCTTTTGCACACTGCTTAGTAATAACACTTTTAGATTCTAATTTTTCCTTTTCGTTGACGAAATAGATGCTGGTTACTCCTTCATCGTCCGCACTGATATGTACATAAGGCTTGGGAAATCCTTCTGGAGTATTCAGGTAATGATGATACATAAACTACCTCCATTTAATTTATTATTGAAAATTTCTGTACTAGCCTAAATCTCTCGTTCATCAATTTGCAATGATGAATTCGGTTACACATCTGACAATTTGATAAAGAAACCATCGCGCCCTCTGACAATTAAAATTATGGCTCTGCCAATAAGTTATGACACTTTATTTTTAATGTCACCTATTTAAAAAAGATAAAAACACTATATATAGATAAAATCTATATTATTATCGCCATATATAGCATTTATTTCAAAAATGAATTATCTCAATATAATATACGAGTGTTAGTTTTTATTACTGTTAATAATATATAACACCAAGAAATTTTACTAGAAGTGTTATCATTTATAGCAAACACTTGTGGTATATACCCAGTAGATTTCAAGTTACAGAACAATAATCAGGGGGGAAATCTCCCGAAAGAGATACACTACACCGGAACTCATTAATCTAATGGAGCAAAAAAGCCAGTTATATCCAATCATTAAAAGCGTTCACTACAAACCGTGATGAAAATCATACCTCAATTATGGCTCAGGCTTTTCTACAAGGCACATACAACGTAGAAATGCCCTCATGCTCTGGTTCCTGAACAGTAAGCATTTTTTATCTTTCAAACTGTGGAATTACGAATCAGATCTAAAAGATTTCAAGTTGGAGAGCAGTGGCAAAAATGGAAAACCCTACCAACAAAATAGAAACTTGGAAGATAAAAGACAAAAGACGAAGGGTGTATACTCACTTACTCCATCATTTGATGGTGTAATTATGGATAACTTCTGCAATTTTTGCTGATTGTTGCAATTTTCAGCCTATTTGGCATACAGTGAAATACTGCAAAAAAATAACTCAGGACTTACAATGCTCCTGCTATTTTATCAATCCTCAGATACTCAGATCACTATCCATTAACATACTGTTTAATATAAAAATCCACTGACAACTTAGCAATAAAAAATCAAGTCTCAGAAATAAATATTAATCTCTGATATTCAATTTCGCTCTTCTATTAAATGAATCAGAACAAAAAATAAATATAAAAAACACATTCCATTGTTATATCAATATTTATATTCCACAAAAACACCATTTAAAATATTACACATATAATTATACCCAGAAACCCTATAAACATATTGCAATGATAATTTAAACTGTTAACCTATCAAAAACCTTATTTTGTTTATTAAAAAATTAACTTATTAATGAACTAAATCTTATCTAAAAAGTAGGTGATAAAGCCTGAAAAATCTATAAAAACCAATGCAATATCACTCCTGAAAATAAATTATCATAATTCATAGTGATAGTTTTTTGTTTTCTGAAAAATTGGAAAATAATCCAAACAAATGAATCCATTACACCACCAAATGCAATTGAATAAATATCATTTTTATTAATAATTTTAAATAAGGTGTTGTCAGTGCATTTCAATATGTTAGGGTATATGTTGGTAAATATAGTGCTGGAGCGTTCAAAAACAATATATCATCATAAACAACAGGAAATATTTATTCCATGACCATCAAACTTGAAGTTAAGAATCTCTATAAAATATTTGGCGATAATCCTGAGCCTGCATTCAGGCTATTAGCATCCGGTCTCAGCAAAGAACAAATATTCGAAAAAACGGGTCTCACTGTCGGTGTTCAAAATACCAATCTGGTCATTGAAGAAGGCGAAATATTTGTGATCATGGGGTTATCTGGTTCAGGTAAATCCACACTAGTACGTCTTCTCAATCGCCTGATAGAACCTACCAAAGGTCAGGTACTTATCGATAATGAGGATATTTCCACCATCACAGAAACCCAGTTACGGGAAGTTCGTCGCAGTAAAATCAGCATGGTATTCCAGTCATTTGCGCTGATGCCACATTTGAATATTCTTGAGAATACGGCGTTTGGCATGGAGCTTGCCGGTATCCCAAAAGAAGAGCGCCATCAAAAAGCATTTGAAACGCTGAAACAAGTTAATCTGGAAAGCTATGCCCTATCATACCCCGATGAACTTTCCGGTGGTATGCAGCAACGTATTGGGCTAGCCAGAGCTTTGGCCAACAATCCTGATATTCTGTTAATGGATGAGGCCTTTTCAGCTCTCGATCCTCTAATACGTACTGAAATGCAAGATGAACTACTGCGCCTGCAAGGAGAGCATCAACGTACCGTTGTTTTTATTTCCCATGATTTGGATGAGGCAATGCGTATCGGTGATCGCATTGCCATCATGCAAGGCGGCATTGTCGTCCAGGTCGGTACACCTGATGAGATTTTGAATAATCCCGCTAACGATTATGTCAAAACTTTCTTCCGTGGTGTGAATATCAGCCATGTCTTCTCAGCAAAAGATATTGCCCGCCGTCGGCCAGAAGCACTGCTTCATACCGCAGCAGGTTTTGGCCCCCGCTCTGCATTGAAAGTACTGGATAATGAGGACAGAAATTATGGCTATTTGATCGAAAGAGGCCAAAAGTTTATTGGCGTGGTGTCTGTCAATTCCCTGCAACAAGCATTGACAGAAAAAAAGTCCATTGAACATGCCATATTGGAAGAACCAGCCGCCGTTTCGGCAGATATTCCTCTGAATGAATTGATATCCACCGTCGCACAATCTCCCTGCGCAGTTCCTGTCATCGATGACGATGGTCGTTATTTAGGCATCATTTCCAAAGGAATATTGCTACAGGCTTTAGATAAGGAGACCCCCAATGAACAATAACTCTCCACAAGCAGTCACAGCTCCTGCTATCGGCAGTGATCCTTGGATAGACAGCGCCACCGCTTCTCCCTCATCAAACTATGATTGGCTGAATACATCTGCAACTGATATTCCTCCAGAACACTTTAATATCATGTCACCTTTTCAGCACAAGCTAATTCCGTTTGATTCATGGGTGACCAATATTGTTGATTGGGTTGTCGTACATTTCCGGCCAGTTTTTCAGGTAATTCGTGTCCCCGTAGATTTTATCCTCAACGGCTTTGAACAATTCCTGATGACATTGCCCCCTCCCATCACTATTCTGTTTTTCGCATTGCTGGCCTGGCAACTTGCTGGTGCTGGAATAGGTGCGGTTTCCTTAATTTCATTGATCATGATCGGTGCCATTGGTGCATGGACAGAAGCTATGATCACAATGGCTCTCGTGCTTACCGCCCTATTGTTCTGCATTATAATCGGACTTCCTCTCGGGATCTGGTTGGCTCGCAATGAACGACTAGCCAAAATTGTTCGTCCCTTGCTGGATGCTATGCAAACGACTCCCGCTTTTGTTTATCTCATTCCTATTGTCATGCTGTTTGGTATAGGTAATGTACCCGGCGTCATGGTCACAATCATTTTTGCTTTGCCTCCCATTATTCGTCTGACAATTTTGGGAATAAAACAAGTTCCATCAGATTTAATTGAGGCCGCCAGATCATTTGGAGCAAGTCCACGACAGATGTTATTCAAGGTTCAACTTCCGCTGGCGATGCCTACGATTATGGCTGGTGTGAATCAGACATTAATGCTGGCGCTTTCCATGGTCGTCATTGCTTCCATGATTGCGGTTGGCGGCTTGGGGCAGATGGTATTGCGCGGTATTGGTCGTCTTGATATAGGGTTAGCATCTGTTGGCGGTACAGGAATTGTTATTCTCGCCATTATTCTTGATCGCCTGACCCAATCTATGGGAAAAAATAATCGAACCAAAGGAGGCTACTGGTATCATTCTGGGCCAATAGGGTTACTTCGCCTACTTTTTCTCTCAATTCTCCCAATAAGAAAAAAAATTGCCCATCAAAACCAAAATGGTGCCAGTCAAAACAATCCTCTAAAAACGATATCCATCCTGACAAAAAAAGGAGGAAACAATCATGCGCATAACCGCCTTACGCAAAAAACTCATAAATAAGGGGATAATTTTTGGAGCATTTCTAATAGCATTCATGGGCCTTTCTTTATCATCTGTGGCATCTGCGACTGAACTTCCGGGCAAAGGAATCAGTGTACAACCTTTGCAAAGTACCATCAGCGAAGAAACATTTCAGACTTTGATTGTCTGCAAGGCATTAAAAGAACTCGGCTATGATGTCAAACCGATCAAGGAGGTTGATTATAATGTCGCTTATGCTTCCATTGCTGCCGGTGACGGCACATTTATGGCCGTCAATTGGGTGCCGCTCCATGATGCCTCATACAAAGCGGCAGGGGGGGATAACATATTCTACCGTAAGGGAAATTATGTCGTTAATGCGGTTCAGGGATATCTGATTGATAAAAAAACGGCAGAAAAATACCACATCACCAATATCACTCAATTAAAAGATCCTAAACTGGCCAAACTGTTTGATAGCAATGGAGATGGAAAAGCTGATTTAACAGGCTGTAACCCTGGGTGGGGATGCGAAAAAGTGATCAACAGTCAATTGAAGGCTTATGGATTGAAAAATACCGTGAAGCATAATCAGGGCAATTATGCTGCCATGATGGCAGATACTATTGCCCGTTATCGGGAAGGTAAACCTATCCTCTATTATGCTTGGACACCTTACTGGGTTAGCGATGTGCTGAAACCCGGGAAAGATGTCGTCTGGCTTCAAGTGCCCTTTTCCGCCCTTGGTGACGGAGAAACAATTGATACCCAGTTGCCCAATGGCCGTAACTATGGTTTCCCTCCCAGTACCATGCATATCGTGGCAAACAAAGCATGGGCAGATAAAAATCCCGCTGCGGCAAAACTTTTTGCTGTTATGACTCTACCCATTGCTGATATCAATGCTCAAAATCAACATATGCATAGCAATAAAGTTTCTGAAGCTGATATTGAACGCCAAGCTGAAGGCTGGATCAAGTCACACCATAAAACAGTAGATCATTGGCTAAAAGCAGCAAAAAAAGCCGCTAATTAAAGTGTAAATTGACCTTCTCCCTCTACTCTGTGCTGAATAGCCGTGAAAATATTAATAAAATTCATGGCAATTCAGTGCATGTTCTTCATACCACCACTAAATCCTTTGTTCCCAATGGAATTATTTAAATAATTTATATATTTCATATTTTCACTTTCATAATATTTTGTTAAGGTTGTTTTATCTATTAACAAAAAAACAAAATACTCCATGCCAATGCCTGATAAATCTGCACCTGATATGCCAATATCTGATGTATCAGAATCCGAGACGGCTCAACCACACAAGGTTTCTTCATTTAAAGAAGGTGTTTTTGATAGTCTCCCTATCGCCATTGGCTATATTCCTATCTCTTTTGCATTTGGCTTAAGCGCCATTAAACTGGGATTTACTCCCATAGAAGCCATCTTTTTTTCATGTGTCATTTATGCTGGAGCCAGCCAGTTTGTTATCACCGCCTTACTGAGCGCAGGTATGTCATTGTGGGTTTCGGCTCTGACCGTAATGGCAATGGATATCCGCCATATTTTGTATGGCCCTGCCTTACGCCATCGCATCAAGCAAACACTATCGGAAAAGAAAACCGTGATTTGGGCCTTTGGCCTGACAGATGAAGTTTTTGCAGCAGCCACAACCAAACTAATTGAAAACCAACGGAGTTGGAGTGAAAACTGGATGGTCGCTATTGCAATATGCTCCTGGCTCTCTTGGGTATTGGGTACTGTAGCAGGCGCCATATTAGGCAATGGTTATCTGAGTTCTTATCCCGCTGTTGAAGCCGCCATGACATTTATGCTTCCGGCTCTATTTTTGAGTTTTTTATTAGCATCATTCAAAAAACAAAACAGCTACTGTGTTACCGCTGCCTTATTAGGCGCTTTAACGGGCATTACATTTTTTTCAATACCCGTTGCCATTCTTGCGGGAATTATCAGTGGATGTGTAGCAGCACTTCTGCAAACTAAAAATGCACAGTTGAATACAAGTACAACACATGGAAAGTAAATTATATGTTTGATAATAAAATTTTTTTCATCGGAATTGTTGTAGGCGTAGCCAACTTTTTATTCCGCTATCTTCCTCTGCGCCTAGGAGGTAACCGCTCATCGACAGGAACAACGGGGAAAATGGGAGTCATACTCGATAGCATTGGTATTGCATCAATTTGCTCACTCCTCATCGTCTCAAGCATTCCTAACATAATGGAAGAGCACAACAAATTTTTTCCGACTTTAATTGGATGCCTAACCATTTGCCTTTTCTTCTATAAAACACGAAGCATCATCATCTCTACACTATCTGGTGCCGTGGTTTTTGGTGTAATATTCAAGGTATTTATGAATTAGGTATCAATATTAAAAGAAATATGATGATAACAAATAACTATAATTGCTAAATTTAACTTTTAATATAGTATTTGTATGGTTTTTAACAGAAGTTACTTTACCGGTTGAAACTAATAAGGTATCTAAACAATGGAAAGTTCATTCACTCCCACAGAAGAGTTACTTAATTGCCGTGTAGCACAGCAAAAGAGTTTACCCTATCAAGAGATTTTACTCACTCGCTTATCTATGCATGTCCAGAGTAAACTTCTGGAAAATCGCAATAACATGCTGAAAGCACAAGGAATCAATGAAACCTTGTTTATGGCTCTGATGATTCTGGATACCAAAGACAGTCGTAGCATTCAGCCATCAGAACTTAGTGCTGCATTAGGCTCTTCCCGTACAAATGCAACCCGAATTGCAGATGAATTAGAAAAGCAAGGTTGGATAGAGAGAAAGGAGAGCCATAACGATCGTCGTTGTCTCCATCTTCATCTTACAGATAAAGGTTCAAATTTCTTGAATAGTTTGCTCCCACCTCAGCATGAATGCCTAATCAAACTTTGGTCTATTCTTGATTTAAATGAGAAAGAGCAATTAGAGAAATTAATGAGAAAAATTTTAGGGCAATTAGATAACATTGGTGATTGTTTAAGTAAGTGATTTCCCTTCTTCTAAACAGTTTTGAACCAAGAAAGCATGTTATAGCAACATGACCTAAAAAACTTTTCTACAAGCCTGTATCATCTGATACTCCATATGGCTGCTATTATCTTCAGATAATATTTCAATCCATACCGTTCACCCTTCCAGTAGTGTAAACACGCACTACTGGAAGCGTGTTGTATCCAGCAAAACTATACAAGCAATAATCAGTTATGAACAAATACGGGGACTCTCTATGAGTGTTAGTGAGAAAACACCACTTCCGTCGAGCGCCGAGCCGCTTCCTTTGAGCAAAAAAAATGATGCTGAAAAACAAGATCCTAAAAAACATAGCTCTAAAAAACATAGCTCTGAAAAACGAAAACGCCGTAGCATCATTACGTTATTGACGTTACTCTTCCTTTTACTTGGTGCAAGTTATACCGTTTACTGGTTTATCACTTTACGTTATCAACAAGAGACCGAAAATGCTTATGTCTCCGGCAATAAAGTACAAGTGATGTCGCAAATTGCTGGCAGCGTCGTGACTGTTAATGTTGACGATACTGATTTTGTGAAAAGTGGTCAGCCCATCGTCCAGCTCGATCCCCGTGATGCCGAACTGGCCTTGAAACGAGCCGAAAATGAATTAGCCAATACTGTCCGGGCTACTCATCAGCATATGGTCGATAGTAAAAGATACCAAGCTATCATTGAGCTGAAAAAAATTGCTCTCAGAAAAGCCCAGAATGACCTTAACCGAAGGGAAGTACTGGGAACTCGAAATTTAATCGGTAAAGAAGAGTTGCAACATATGCGTGAAAACGTTGCTGCTGCTCAAGCCGATCTGGATATTGCAATAGCCCAATATAAAAGCAATCAAGCTATTATTCTGGATACTCCTCTGGAAAAACAGCCAGCCGTCGAAAAAGCAGCTTCAGGCGTTCGTGATGCATGGCTCACCTTACAGAGAACCAACATTGTCAGCCCTGTCGATGGTTATGTTGCTCGCCGTGGCGTTCAGATAGGCTCCCGTATCAATTCAGGAACCCCATTAATGGCGATCGTACCTGCCAACAATATGTGGATTGACGCTAATTTCAAAGAAACTCAACTTGCAAATATGCGTATTGGTCAGCCCGCTAAAATCATCAGCGATTTCTATGGTGATGATATTATCTATACTGGCAAGGTTGTTGGTATTGATATGGGAACCGGTAGCGCCTTTTCCATATTACCAGCACAAAATGCCAGCGGAAACTGGATTAAGGTTGTACAACGCCTGCCAGTCCGTATTGCGCTTGATCCTGAACAATTAAAACAACACCCCCTGCGGATCGGGTTATCCACAAAAGTCATTGTAGACACGATGAACACCAATGGAACAGTATTGGCAACAACTGAACGCACTCTCCCTGCCTACCACACCAATGCCTTGACGATCAATATGGCTCCTGTAAACAAAATAGTTACTGACATTATTAACAGTAACTCAGGAAATCAACCTTAAGGGGGAAGCATGGTAACAAGAGAACCGTTTACAGGTGCGAAACTCGCTCTTTTGACTATTACTCTTTCAATGGCGACTTTCATGCTTGTTCTCGACTCTACCATTGCCAACGTCGCCATACCGACGATTGCTGGTAATCTAGGTGCATCAAGCTCACAAGGAACATGGGTGATAACTTCCTTCGGTGTCGCAAACGCCATTTCCATTCCAATTACCGGTTGGCTAGCGAAGCGCTTTGGTGAAGTAAGATTGTTCATCTGGTCTACCGCGATTTTTACTCTTTCATCTTGGCTGTGCGGTCTTTCCAACAGCCTCAGCATGTTGATTTTCTTCCGTGTTGTTCAAGGATTGGCGGCTGGCCCCGTACTTCCTCTTTGCCAAAGTCTGCTACTCAATAACTATCCAATCGCTAAACGAAACATGGCATTGGCGCTGTGGTCAGTAATGATCGTGGTTGCTCCCATTTGTGGGCCTATCCTTGGCGGCTATATTAGTGACAATTATCATTGGGGATGGATTTTTTTCATCAATATTCCCCTTGGTATCGCAATTATCTTTGTCATCATGCAATTATTGCGCGGCCGAGAAACAAAAACAGAAATACGCCCTATCGATATTACTGGGCTATTTTTGCTGGTGATTGGTATAGGCAGCCTGCAAATTATGCTTGATCAAGGCAAAGAACTTGATTGGTTTCACTCCACGGAGATTATTGTCCTTACTATTATTGCGATTGTCGCACTCATTTTCTTGATTATATGGGAACTAACTGATGATCATCCGATAATCGATCTATCTCTGTTTAAACAACGCAATTTTTCCATTGGGACACTGAGTATCAGCCTTGGTTTCATGATGTACTTTGGTTCGATTGTTTTACTGCCACAACTGCTGCAAGAAGTTTTCGGCTATACCGCAACTTGGGCTGGCTTTGCAGCCGCACCTGTAGGATTGCTACCACTATTGCTGTCCCCCGTCATTGGTAAATTTGGTCACAAGATAGATATGCGCTATATCGTGACATTCAGTTTCGTCACTTATGCTATTTGTTTCTATTGGCGAGCATATACCTTTGAACCCGGCATGGATTTTGCCGCCGTCGCATGGCCTCAATTTGTTCAGGGGCTTGCCATGGCATGTTTCTTTATGCCATTGACAACCATTACATTATCAGGGCTAGCACCAGAGCGAATGGCCTCGGCTTCCAGCCTGTCAAATTTTACCCGTATACTGTCGGGTTCAATCGGAACATCCCTCACAACTACAATATGGACACAGCGTGAATCCATACACCATGCCAATTTTGTAGCAAACATCAACCCATATAACCCCGATTATCAGCAAATTCATCAGCAGCTTTCTCAACTGGGTATGAATGATGAACAAATCTCAGCTTATCTGGCAAAAGAGATCACACACCAAGGATTAATTATCTCAGCCAATGAAATATTTTGGCTTTCAGCAGGTGCATTTCTTGTCTTGATCTTATTGATCTGGATGGCAAAACCGCCTTTTTCTGCCGGGGGCAAAGATCAGGGAGGAGCGCATTAAATTTATTTCATTAAATATACTGTTTTAACGGGAGTACTTACTCCCGTTATGGACTGCTGACTAAATAATCAGGGCCAATTAATAATGGCGATTAAACTATCTCTTTCTGTTTTCCAGTCACTCATCTTTAACTAAATAGCAACTTGAGAACTGATCTATATAAAGATTACACTTTATTCTGGCGCCACCATTCCGCCAGCATAATACCTGTTGCAACAGAAACGTTCAGGCTCTCCACTCGACCAGTTCCACCGATGGAAAGGCGGATGTCGCCATCTTCCCAAGTACTGTCACTTAATCCGTCACTTTCCTGACCCAATACCAAGACCATTTTTTCCGGTAATGTTGCTTGTGCCAGTGTTGTGCTGCCTTTATGACTTGATGTAGTCACAATGGTGTAACCTTCATTACGGAACTTACTCAGCGTAGCCGTAAATCCATCTGCATCAATACCTTTGATGTGTTCAGCACCTCCCTCTGCTGTACGGACAGCCGCGCCTGATTCCAGCATCGACGTATCCTGCAAAATCACACCCTGCACGCCAAAATGCGCACAACTACGCATAATTGCCCCAAGATTATGTGGATTGCCTACGTTTTCCAATGCCAACACACAATCTTTCGCCGGGGCCTGCTGCAAATAAGTTTCCGCATCCAAGCCATTGCGTTTCTTAATCAGGAAACATACGCCACCATGATGCTCTGTACCTGATGCCTTAGATAGTTCTTCATCGTCAACCACATGGTAAGCTTTGCGATTTGCCGCCATCCATTTCAGTGCATTGCGAAAACGCGGGGTGACTGATTGAACAAACCAAGCCCGAACAATCGCATCAGGGCGGTTCTGGTACATTGCCTGACAAGCGTTTTCCCCATAGATACGGGTTTCTTCCAAACGCTGGCGGCGAAGCTGTTCAGGATCAATATGACTTTTGCCACTGATACCACTATGCTCTAGCTTTAAAGATTCTCCCTCAGGGCGAGAGATCGTTTTCCATGGAGAACTATCGCCTGAACGTGCCGGACGATCATTGTCACGACGACGGTCATCTTGCTCACGCCCTTTACCAAACGGACGTTTATCATTTTTACGGTTGTCACTGTTTTTACGACGATCACCGCCTTTACGGCTATCGTTATTGTCCTCATTGCGGACATACATTACTTTGACTTTGCCACTTTTACCACTATAGGAATCGTTCATTTATTTCTCCAACTACGTTATGGCGCGAAGATTACCCGATGTACGCGCCCGAAGCTACCTCTGGCAACGACAATCCATTAAAATATCCGCTAATTTTTTATTGGCTTTATCCACAGACATGTTTGAGTTCTTAAATGAGAAATAACAACGCCGTTTATCAGCTTCGCCAACATCGCCTTGCCCGTTCTACCCGCCCTTTTCAGGCAAGGGGTTGCCGGGTGCAGCGTTGCCCGCATTGTTTATTACCCCAAAAAAAATGCCTGTGTGAAATGATTTCACCAGCAAATGCAGCAAGCCGCTTCTGTCTCATCATGTTTGATACTGAGCCAATGAAACCCAGTAATACCGGAAAGTTGATTGCAGATATTCTGCCCGATACACACGCTTTTCTCTGGTCCAGAACCGAGCCAGATCAACAACTGCTTGAAGTGTTGCGCGATCCAACCCGACAACCCTACCTGATCTTCCCGGACAGTTATGCCACGCCTTCTCGAACGGTGTATCAGAAGATCCCTGATAACCCAAAATCACCTCTGTTCATTATATTGGATGGTACTTGGCCCGAAGCAAGAAAAATGTTTCGCAAAAGTCCATATTTGGATGATATTCCTCTGTTATCTATTAATGGCATTGCCAAAATGGACTATTTACTTCGGGTTCCTTCCAGAACAGAGCAGCATTGTACCGCCGAAGTTGCAGCTGCGGCACTAGAATTGGCAGGGGATGTTGAAGCGTCACAATCATTATTGTGCCATTTCAATCATTTTCGTGAACAATATCTGGCAGGAAAATCTAATCATCTGTAGGAGCAAATCACAGTAATGCTTGACAATCCGCGCTAAAGTGACTGATTGTGGTCAAAGTTATTCATGATAATTGTTTAATCAATAGTGATTGTTTATTGATGTGATAACTGATGAGGAATCCCAAAAATGAGCCAGCGCGGACTTGAAGCATTATTACGCCCTAAATCTATCGCCGTTATTGGTGCTTCTGAAAAGCCAGAAAAAGCTAGCTCAATGTTAATGCGGAATTTGTTGATGGGTGGGTTTACGGGACCGATTCTTCCCGTCACACCAAATAAATCTGCCGTTTTAGGGGTGTTAGCTTATCCTTCAATCGATAAATTACCATTGACTCCGGATTTGGCGGTGATCTGCACTCATCACAGCCGCAATTTGTCTTTGCTGGAGCAACTGGCTCAACACGGATGCAAAACCGTGATTATTTTATCCTCTCCACCAGTACAATTTACTGAATTGAAACAATGCGGCCAAAAACATCATATCCGAATTCTGGGACCAAATAGCCTTGGCATTCTGGCGCCTTGGTGTGGGCTGAATGCCAGTTTTTCACCCATCCCTATTCTTAAGGGAAAACTGGCTTTTATTTCGCAATCAGCAGCAATATCAAACACAATTCTGGACTGGGCAAATCATCGTAATATTGGTTTTTCGTATTTTATTGCCTTGGGAGACAGTGTTGATATTGATATTGATGACCTGCTCGACTTTCTGGCAAGAGACAGCAAGACCAGTGCCATTTTGTTACACCTCGAACACATCAGCGATGCCCGACGTTTTCTTTCAGCCTCCCGAAGCGCTTCGCGCAATAAACCTATTCTGGTCGTGAAAAGCAGCCGCACCCGAAAAGCCCAGCAGTTATTGGGAGAACAACAAAATTTTGATGCTGCTTATGACGCTGCTATTCAACGTGCCGGATTACTACGTGTACAGGATACGCATGAAATGTTTTCCGCTGTGGAAACATTGAGTTTTATGCGTCCATTGCGCGGGGAACGTTTATTAATCGTCAGTAATGGTACAGCACCAGCGGCCATGGCGCTGGATGAATTACTCAGAAGAACAGGCAAGCTCGCTATGTTAGGAGAGGAAACGCTCAATGGATTATCTGCTATCTTGCCCAATATGTTTATTTTACGTAATCCATTAGATATTGGTGATGATTCCTCAACCGAGCAGTATATTACTGCACTCAAACTACTTTTGGATAACCACGATTATGATGCCTTGCTGCTAATCCATTCTCCTTGTGCCATATCCCACAGCCAAACGACAGCAGTTCGGGTTATACAGACCATTAAAGAACATCCTCGTGGAAAATGGATCACCATTTTTACTAATTGGTGCGGAGAATATTCTTCATTAGAAGCTCGACGCTTGTTCAGTGAAGCCGGTATTCCGACTTATCGGACGCCTGAAGGAGCCATTACCGCATTTATGCATATGGTGGAATATCAACGAAACCAAAAACAGCTAAAAGAAACACCATCTTTACCAATTGGCATTACATCAAATACGGCACGAGCCCATGAATGTATACAACATGCCCTTGATAACGGGCATGTCTGGCTGGATACCCATGAAGTACAACCTATCATTGATG
Organism: Xenorhabdus anantnagensis; assembly: GCF_028598555.1. Classification (GTDB taxonomy): domain Bacteria; phylum Pseudomonadota; class Gammaproteobacteria; order Enterobacterales; family Enterobacteriaceae; genus Xenorhabdus; species Xenorhabdus anantnagensis. The sequence continues at coordinate 3,420 of NZ_JAQRFN010000005.1, read as the reverse complement.
CTTACGGTTTAAATACTTTGCCAACTTGGATCGCTCACACCAGTGACGATGCAGTCAATATTGCAGAAAAAATTGGCTACCCTGTGGCATTAAAACTTCGCTCACCAGATATTCCACATAAATCAGAAGTTCAGGGAGTAATGCTTTATTTACGTAATGCCGATGAAGTGAAAACAGCAGCACAAGCGATTATTGAACGTGTCAAACAAAACTTCCCGCAAGCCAGAATTCATGGATTGCTAGTACAAAGCATGGCTAACCGGGCTGGTGCACAAGAGTTAAGAATTTCTATTGAACAAGACGAGATATTTGGTCCCTTAATCATGCTGGGAGAAGGGGGAATTGATTGGATACATGAAACACAAGCAGCAGTCGCCCTTCCCCCCCTTAATATGGCATTAGCCCGTTATCTGGTTATTCAGGCAATTAAGAGTGGCAAAATAAAATCTGGTGGCTCAATTTTACCTCTGGATATTCTTGCCCTCAGTCAGTTATTGGTCAGAGTATCCAATCTTCTGATCGACTGCCCTCAAATTATTCGCATGAATATCCATCCACTGCTTGCATCAGGCAATGAGTTCACTCTATTGGATGTAGCAATGGAATTGACGCCAGTAACAGGCGATCCTCGCAAAAGACTTGCTATCCGGCCTTATCCCAATGAACTGGAAGAAACTATCTATATAAAAGACGATCTTAAGTGTTTTCTAAGACCAATCCTGCCGGAAGATGAACCTTTGTTGAAAGAATTTATCGGTCAAGTGACAAAAGAAGATCTTTATTACCGCTATTTCAGTGAAATCAGCGAGTTTACTCATGATGATCTCGCAAACATGACCCAAATTGACTACGACCGAGAAATGGCATTTGTGGCGATCCGCCATCCAACAACAACACCTGAAATTATTGGTGTCGCTCGTGCCATGGCCGATCCCGATAATATCGAAGCAGAATTTGCGATATTAGTTCGATCAGATCTCAAGGGAATTTCGTTAGGCTATCAGCTTATGACTAAGTTGATCCACTACACAAGGGAACATGGTATTCAGGCACTAACAGCCATCACTATGCCTGAAAACCGTAACATGATTCAACTGGCGAAAAAACTTGGATTTACTATTGATATACAGTTAGAAGATGGCATTGTTAATCTTATGTTGAAACTTTAGCAACTCTAATTTCAGCATATATCTCATGATTCGTGATAAATTGCACAGAGTTAGACCAATCATCTCAGGAACGTTAATTCATACTCACAATGAACGAAACTAATGGTATTATCGTCAATTCATTTTTATTCATACACCTTATGATGGTATTGACTCCATCTAAACTAAGAGAAAAAACGCACTGTGATGTTGTCCATATTTAAGCAAGCAAAACACCAACAACACCTTGCACAACTGCCTAAGCTACCACAGTCAGTTGCTGACATTGAGACTCTTTATCAAACTAAAGTGTTTCGCAGTGCCTTACTAGAGCACATTGCAAATGCCCAAAAACGTATTTATATCGCTGCATTATATTTAGAAAATGATGATGCCGGATGGGATATTCTGACTGCGCTATATGTTGCAAAAAAAAATCGCCCAGAATTGGATATCAAAATTCTGGTTGATTGGCATCGTGCTCAACGTGGTCGGATTGGTGTAGCAGCTGCGGCAACAAATGCAGATTGGTACTGTTCCATGACTGAAAGATATCCTGGTGTTAATATTCCTATTCTGGGTGTTCCGGTGAATACACGTGAAGCACTGGGAGTTTTACATCTAAAAGGGTTCATCTTTGATGATACGGTTATTTATAGCGGAGCCAGCATTAATGATGTCTATCTGCACCGTTATGAAAAATATCGTTATGATCGTTATCATATATTGCATAACGCAAAACTTGCCTCGGTCATGAAGCAATTTATTGATGACTGTATTATTAGTGCTGAAGCCGTAAAGAATTTGGCCAACTACAATCGTCCTCGTAGTCTTGAAATTAAAAGTTTGATCCGTCAATTTCGTGCTTCATTGAGAAATTCCGAGTATCACGTTGAAAATCAAGCATCAAATGAAGAATTGGCGGTAACTCCTCTTGTTGGGTTGGGGAAAAAGAATCTACTGAACAAAACCATTTATCATCTCATGTCTTGTACCGAAGATAAGTTGGTTATCTGTACACCTTATTTCAATTTACCGGCAGTGCTGGTGCGAGCAATATCTCGGCTACTCCGTCAAGGAAAACAGGTTGAGATTATCATTGGAGACAAAACCGCCAATGATTTTTATATTCCACCAGAAGAACCATTTAAGATCATTGGTGCATTGCCTTATTTGTATGAAATTAATTTGCGTCGTTTTGCTAGTCGACTGCAAAAATTTATCAATAACCAGCAATTAACTATCCGGTTATGGAAAGACCAAGATAATACTTATCACTTAAAAGGGATCTGGATTGATAATAAATGGCAATTAATTACTGGTAATAATCTTAATCCTCGTGCGTGGGGGTTGGATCTAGAAAATGCCATTCTTATTCACGATCCCCATCAAGAGATGAAAGAACAACGCACAATGGAGCTAGATTGCATTCGTACTCATACCAAAATTATTTATGATTATCAGGAACTGGAAAGTATCCAGCTCTATCCTGTTAAGGTACGGAAACTAATACGACGTTTACGCCGTATTAGAGTAGACCGACTAATCAATAGGATACTATAAAAATAGTTAACTAGTTGATAATTAATATTTTTAAAATCCCCTCTCGTTATTGCCTGAGGGGATTTTTTGTATATTACTTATCAAACAGCTATGATTTTAAGAAAATAAATCATGGCATAGATTACGATGAAAAAAAACATCATCATCCTAATAAAAAATATATTAATAATTTTCCCTATCCTATTGACTACTTCTTGCTCTAATTTGCGTCAATCAAATGATAACTGGACAGGAAAAGATAAAGCACAACATTTTTTATTTTCTGCAATTGTAGCTGCCGCAGGAAATGCTTATGGCGATCGTCAAAATTGGGGACATCGTGAAAGTGCACAACTTGGTGTATTACTATCAGTCAGTATTGGTGCAGCAAAAGAACTTTATGATAGCCGACCATCAGGAACAGGCTGGAGTTGGCATGATATTGCTTATGATATAGCAGGAGCAGTAGCTGGTTATAGTTTATACCAATCCATGAAATAATTTTTAAATCCCCAAATGCAAAAAAGCCATCCGCGAGCGGATGGCTTTTCTGGCTGATTAGTTGTCTGGCAGTGTCCTACTCTCACATGGGGAGACCCCACACTACCATCGGCGCTACGGTGTTTCACTGCTGAGTTCGGCATGGGGTCAGGTGGGACCACCGCGCTGTTGCCGCCAGACAAATCCTGTGTTCAATCCCGAACAAGCTGTTGACCATTTGAAACCCGGT
>NZ_JAQRFN010000049.1 GCF_028598555.1 Xenorhabdus anantnagensis | reverse complement strand
TTACATGAATCTTAATCAAATTATGACGCAAAATGAAGCAAAATGGGCGATAAGTTCTAATGTGAAGTCGAGCTTGAAGTTAAAACTTCGCGAGCTTCCGACAAACGCCATAACACATTTGATGAACGAACTATTGGCGAAGGGGGTAGCGAATCTACCGGTCGCGTTTCAGATAATTCAAAAATTCCTCCAGTAGGGCTGTATTTTTGCGAACGCCTGACTAGGCTGAATTTTCCCCAACCAATTGAGGTATTCATAAACACCCAAAAATAGTTATCGGGCCATTCAGCATGGATGAAAAACCCGTTTGGGTGTATCAATGATGTAAATATTTTCATGCTTACCTCTCACAAAAAAAGCCACCGAATTGGTGGCTATTGGTTAATAATTTCTACCGTCTACCATTAACCGCTCTAATGATTTTATACAAATCACCACCAGCGGGCGCAGGCTGCATACCGTACATTCTGGGTGTCGGGGTGCTTACTATCATTGACTGAGACCCACCAACATGACCACCAGAAGCATAGCCTTTTTTGGCACCGTCCATAAGGCGATACAGATTAGCCACGCCTAAACGCTGAGTTGATTCTTTATCGAAAACGAACTCATCTTTATGAACATAGCCAGCAATATCATATTTATTACCCGAACCCGTATAGCCGCCAGAAGAGTAACCGAGGACTCCAGCTACGGCTCCTCTCCATCCTTCTGTTTGCCCACCAAATGCTGCTTTCATGGCTTGCAATATAGCCATTTGCATCAACATCTTGGCGATCATTCCAAGTATAGATTTAGTGAAATCGCCAAAATTGGCTTTACCAGTGAGAAGAAAATCAGACAAAGAATTACTCATACCAGCAAATGCTGCTTGTGAGATTTGAGCGACGTTGGCATAGGTGTTGGTGGCCTGATCTTGGAATTCAGCGAAGCCTTTTTGAATGCCTTTTTCCCAGTTGCCTCTCAAGGCCTCTTCTTCTTCGAAATGTTTCGTTAACGCATCTTTTTCTTCTGGTGTTTTGGCTTTTCCTAAAGCTATTTCCTGCTGATAGACTCGGTCAGATTTACCAGCACTATCAATTAATGCTCTTGTTCGCGCATTAATTTCATCAATCCTTTTCTTTTGCTGATCTAGTTCCCTGTTCTTTTGTTTTTGCAGCTCAACTTCATCACCAACTATTGCCAAAGCACGCTGAGATTCAAGAATGGTGTCCTTTTGTAGGAGAAGTGACTTTTCTCCCTCTGTCAATTTACGTTTGCCTTGAGCCTCTTCCAGAATGGCAATCTTAGATTCCATATCCCACAGCTTTTTGCGCTCAGAGCTAATTACGTCATTGACCGTCTTGTGCTCTTTAAGGACTCTTAGCTGAGCTTGTAGGGATAGTAACGCTTGACTTGCGGCTTCATCAACACGAGTACCCGCATCAACTTTAAATTTAGGTTCTTTAGTCGGCTTTTTCCCAGTACCGGGCATTTTACGGTCACGGTGCTTATAATTGATCTGCTTCTTATACTCTTCGTACTGTTCTTGAGTTAATGCATATTTTTCAGCTTCTAGTTTTGCTAATTTTTCATTTCTTTTGGTTTCCGGGCTTGCATAGCTGTTATGCCATTTTTGCTGAGTTCTAAACTTTTGGATTGCTATCTGTTCAGCATTCTTTTTGGCTTGCTCACGAGCATTCTTAATATCAACTTGAAACTTTTTTTCTTTAAGAGTTTCTAGCTCATTCTTAATATCATCAACAGATATTCCTGTTCTATAATAAAAAATACCTTTTGAGGCAGGATTAGTCTGAAATTCAATAAGTTTTTCTTCCCATTCTCTAATGGTATCATCCAGAGTACTTTTCCTTCCTACATTAAGCATTGTATCCCAAGCACCTTTAGCAGCATTTTGTACTCCCACCCATGCAGATTCAAGATACCCCAGATTTTGATCTATATCGTTTGCACCATCATTGATAGACTGAGCGTATGCATCAATAGCCACTCTAGCCGCAGCCGTTGTATTACCTTGCAGTTCCAAGGTGCGGATTTGCTCTAACTGTGCAGCAGTAAGATGGTGATTAGCCTTTTCCAGTTCCAATGACATTTGTAACGGCTCATCCTGTAACCGTTTAAATTGATTTATTGTCGTATCAACTGCCTGACCAGTAATATAATTCATCTGCGCAGCCGCTTTAGCGACGCGAGCTATTTCATTATCACTAAACAACCCTGTACCAACCACATTCGCAATAGACGCAGCCATTTCAGACCGTGTTATTCCACTACCCGCCATTACACGAGCCATCTTGTATCTTTAATCTGGTTTATGATGGTTAAGTGAGATTGACAACAATCATGCAGTCAGATAACCATCAAGGGATTAAGCCCGTTAATGAGCTTTCGACGCATGATTGTTACTTTTCTTCGAAAAACCCGAACAGTTGCTTGAAACAAAATTCGTATTTGCAAGAATGGGAGCCGAAGAACCATGACTGAAACGATTTGTGTCGGTATTGATGTTGCCAAAGCTTCACTTGAAATTGCACTTGGTGCTCAGGGAACCGTAATGACATATCCAAATACCCCTGAAGGTCATGATGAACTAGCGGCTACACTGACCAACTATGAGATTGATTTAGTTGTATTAGAAGCAACAGGGGGTTATGAGGTATCCGTTGCTTGTGTTTTACAGACCATAGGGCTGGCTGTTGCTATCGTCAATCCCCGACAAGCCCGTGACTTTGCTAAGGCAATGGGTAACTTAGCCAAAACCGATAAAATAGATGCTCAGGTGCTGGCACAGTTCGCCCTGGTTTTATCTCAACGAACAGACCGGGATAAAATAGTCAGGATATTGCCCTCTGCTCAGCAACGAGTCTTGCAAGCCATGATCGCACGTCGCCGCCAATTGGTCGTACTTTCCATCTCAGAACACCAAAGGTTGGGGAGTTGCCATCCGGACATTCGAGAAAGCATCACTTTAATGATCAGCTTCATACAGGAACAACTTAAGGTCATTGAATCTGCCTTGTCTAAACACATCAACACCTATCATCGTTCCAAACTCGATTTATTATCTACAGTAAAAGGCGTTGGGCCTGCCACAATAGCCACTTTGATTGCAGATGTGCCGGAGCTGGGTAAGTTAACACGCCGGGAAATTAGCGCCTTAATTGGTGTTGCACCGTTTAATCGGGATTCTGGATTTTTCCGGGGAAAACGAACGATCTTCGGAGGAAGAGCAATGGTGCGCCGAATGCTGTATATGGCCACGTTAACGGCCATTAGATTTAACCCCGTTCTCTGCGCTTTCTACAAGAGATTGATCGAAGCAGGCAAGCCAAACAAAGTCGCCATCGTTGCGTGTATGCGTAAATTACTGGTCATTCTCAATGCAATGATAAAAACAAATACACCGTGGGATGAATCATTCCACGGTTTAACGTGAAAGACAGTTGCTTGTTTGTCGGTGAGTGCCATTTTATTTCCTCATATAGCAAAAAACCACCCGAAGGTGGTTGGTTATCAGATGCTAAGCGTGACCTCTTCTAAACATTTCAATAAAATCGGGAGCCTGAGACCAAAGGATGCAGAAGTAATAGGATGAGACAATAAATACTCCACCGAGCAAGATGACAATCAGCCAGTGAAGTGACGTGTCATTTTTCTTACCATCTCTGAATGTAGCTATTAATCCAATTAATGAGCTTATTACTGCAACCGTCGCTCCAATTGTCATAACAACATAAATAATCAGGGCCATTCCCATAACGACCAACTCCCTTTGTTTATTAATATCATTGAAGTTTCAGTCTACGTTACACTCATATGGCTGTCAGCTGCTTTGTGTCGTTCGGCACGGGTAATATCCGATTATCGGACTTGGGTTCTCTGACTACATGGCTATCACCACTCGGTGAATCATGATGGCAATGTAGGCCGTCTCTCCGGCTGTCATATCACTTCGTCTGCCTAAAGCGGATGTTGCTGATAATGATCCGTCCTACACAGTGGCATGGGTTATTTTTGATTCTGTCTGTACGCTCGATGCTAAGGGAACAGGTCTCAGCTAATACCGGCAGACGGCGATAACCCGACGCAAAGGTGTATCGGTATCGATATACCTGAAGGGGTACGCTCAAAAGAGTGGGCTAGATACAAGGGGTTAAGTTGTTTTGTCCAGCGCATAAAATAACCATAGAGGTATCTCTACAGTTGAAATAAAAATGCCACCAGCCCGTGTGCGCTGGGTACGCGATGGGAACGAGTGGCAGCATGGGTTATCCGTATTCCTTTAACCACTCAGGGGAATGGGTATAGGAATATTGACTTTAGTTTCAGAGAGTAACTAATTGTTAAGTATTATTCGCTTGTTATTGGGGGAAGATGGGTTTATTAGATTTACCAGTTTTTGTGATAATAACGTTGTAAAAGATATGGAGAATGATTATGAAAAAATATCTTCTTCTTTGCCTAGTAGCAGGCACGACTCTTTTAGCTTCAATGCAGACTTATGCTTATGTCTGTTTACCTTTTGGTCTGTCACCCATAACATATGCAGAGTGTATGGCTGCCTGTCTTGTAACAAATCCGGATAAACCGGCTAAATACTGTTTATAGTAACAATCAAGCAGGAGACAGGATCGCTCCTGCCACCCCAGTATCATTTGCTCTGAGGTGGTGATGTGCAGTGTCACTCACGATATTTTAAAACTGGCCGCCACTAATGAGTAATCGTCAATTGGTGTAGCTTTTTCAATCCGCTTTTGTAAGCTGGAAGCAAATCTAACTGGGTTACGTAGGGTGTTGTCTGAAAAGCGAGGCCGCTTTTCCCAGAAATGATGAGCGCCATCAGACATGATGTATATATCTAATACACCTTCTTCATCATCAACAAGATCAGAGAGCGATAAATGTAGTTCCTGATAAGTAAGTTGAACTACTTCTGAAAGAGCGGACGTTAATGTGTTCTTACCACCCATTCCTTCTAATTCTTTCTTTGTGAACACTCCTTCATTAATGAGTTCTTGATGTTGAGTGTGGTCTATCGATAGTTGAATAAGTTTTTTTCCTTTCCTGATATAAATTCTTGTGTCACCTACGTGTCCGATATGTAGACTATCTTCATGAAGATAACAAAATGTAAGGGTTGTTGCTGCCCTGCGAAAACGTGGGTTACTTTCAGATAGCTTGGATATTTCTTTTTTTATTGAAAAAAGCACCATACCAACATCTAATTCACTTCCATTAAAAATGAAATTAGAAAGATAGTTTGTAGATATTTGCGCGGCCTCTTTTGCTCCCTCATACGCTCCAAGTCCATCTGCTACAGCCATAACATATCCATTATTTGCAATTTTAGGTGATATAACAGAGTCTTGATTATCTCTTATGGGGCTTTTTCCTAATGAGAATAAACCGCAGTTCAGTAAAGTGATCATTGATTATTCTCCTTAATGATTACATCTAAATCCATTAGCATTTCTGAAACGGAGTCATATCTGTCTGTCGGTTTCATACAAGTACTTTTGCGAACAATGTCATCAATTCTATTCACTTCGTATATCCCCATTTCATGAATTATAACACCTAACGCATAAATATCTGACTGTGCACTAAACATACCATTTTTGGCTTCAAAGGACATGTAAGCCTCTGTCCCTATATTGGCGGCCATATTAGAAATCATTTCGGACTCATCTTCACTTCTGGCATTTTTTACAAGTCCAAAATCAGAAACCTTGTATGTACCATCCGCATATCTGAGGATATTTTCCGGTTTCAAATCTCTGTGCAGGTATCCTCGTTCATGTATATGCTGAACACCTTTAAGAATCATTCTAACTACTTTCATTTTCTCATTTTGTTAACTTATTCTCATTAAGCTCTGCCCTAAGGTTATTTTCAGCAAGCTCCATAATGAACCAAGGAAATTCAATACCTAAATGATGTATATAAATGTGAACAACATTTGTATGACAACAAGATGCCTGGTATCTAACCTCTCGCTGAAACCGCCTTTTCCAGTCATCATAGCTATATATGCCACCAATAAAATCTTCGTTAACACTTAAAAATTTTCTAGCATAATTTCCAATCAGTTTGCCGTTAAAGCTGTATAGTTCAATAAGTTCAACGCTACCAAAGCCCCCACGCCCTAGTGCCTTGATTGGTTTAATTTTATAATTAGCACGTATCTCCATACTTTTTACCTAGTTAGCATTCAGTATGGATTTTAATCTACAGCTAAAATTACTAATTCTCTATTGGTTAAATCATTTTATTAATATTTATTTTCTTATCAGTTCAGCCCATGTCTTATTAACTTGCTCCATCGCTCCTCACATTCAGCCTTAACATAATCCTGTAAATATCTCAGTTTTGCCCGGTCGTTGATAATACCTTCTCGGATATCGAGAACAGTTGATCCAGTTTCTCCAGTGAGTTCGACGGGGGTTGCATCGCCCACGCCGACGGAGGTAACGGTTTTAGGCACGGAGGGACAGATGGCCTTGATGCGCAGCTTGCGACGACCAGCGGCAACATCAACCCGAAGAGTATCGATTTCAGTCTTGGCATGGGCGAGTTCCTGAATGTATCGGGTATCCAGTTCAGCAAGGTGCTGGATTCGCGCTTGTTGTTGGGCGGTGATGGCGACCTGTTCGTCATACTGTCGCTTTAACCTACGGTATTCTTCGGCCTTGTCCTGATACTCACTGTAATAGAACCCGAACAAGCCAGAAACAATCACCAGAGCACCGAGAGTGAAGTACTGGCTGTTGAGTTTCATAGCATTTCAAATGCCCGTGTGAAAACATCATCAGAATAAGGTTGCTTGCCGTTCTCGTGCTGGATAATCGACTTAGCCAGCGCAATCAGCGTGGGTTTATCAATATCGAGAACGTGATGCGGGTCGACGTTCAGTGCCCCGGCAACGCCCTTGATATAGGCTGAGGTGTTGTTTTCCACATTTGGCGCCCAGCGGTCTATCATCCGGTACACCGTCTGGTAACCGTTCTTGTGGTAGTTAGACAGCAATTTCATGAGTGCCCGAATACCATAGATTCCAGATTCGAAACGACAGAACCGCTTTTCAATCTTTTCATCATGGGGCAACTGACCTTGCCACTTGTTCTTTGGGTTGTGATCGATATTGCCCGGATTGTTATTCTCAATGCCCCTCGTCATTACTTGCCCCCGCCCTTTTCTCTGCTGCCTTACGCAGCAACTGACCGATAAAATCCGTACCCAAGTAGCCAATCACTACGCTGCCGATGTAGGCCAAGTCAGGATTCAGCCCCATGAGATTTAATACGTCACGAATGAACCAGGCGAACATGGCACACATAAAGGCATCAATAGAGACCTTTAACCAGCCGCCGCCGTTATAGCGACCCCGGAGGAAAGCCATTGTCCCGGCGAGGGT
>NZ_JAQRFN010000048.1 GCF_028598555.1 Xenorhabdus anantnagensis | reverse complement strand
AGAGGCTCATCAACTGGCAACCATATTTTTAGATAATTATCCCAATACTGAAACCGTTCCCACGGTCTATCCGTCTCCTGCGCTAATTTCGCGTACGCCATAATTAAATCAGCGTGAATGTGTTTATTCATTGTTATTCTCCCGCGCTTTTATCATTGCGTCTGCCATTCGGTAATAGAGAGTGGCGATGTTGTTTAATGTTTCATCGGATGTGCTTAACCCGAACATTCCAGTGTCATCTCCCTGACAGGCCCAACCCTGCATTGCCTTAGCCGCGAAATAATCACGCAATGTCATTTCATTCGGTTTATTCTTTTGTGGGGCTATTTCGTCAGATAACCCTAATGACTCAACCAAATTTTTAACGTTATTTAATTCTCCTGCGGTAACGGCTCCTTTGTATTGGATTTTGTTTTTTGTTGGGAAAAATATAACCTTTCCTTGCTTAGTTTGTACCGTTATCGTTCCACAGATATCAGTGGTGTGATTAATGCCCAGTGCATTGAGCTGTCTGGATGATTCAGTAACGAGTTGCTGTTTTTTATCACTCAACTGCATTGTTGTTCTCCTATATTCAGGTAATAAAAAGCCCCGCATTGGCGAGGCTGGTATTTAACGGTGATTGTTATTTAAGATTTTCTCATTACATATTCTAGTGCATGGAATAAGAATGATGCTGTAGGGAATAAAAATACTACGGCTATTAACGTACATATGATTTTAATTATTGGCTTCTTAGATGTGCATGCTATATAGGTAGATAGTATTCCGATAGGGGCACTTAACCACCAACAAATAAAAAACATAAGTTTGAACCATTCAAAGCTATACATTTCATCTACTAACACACATTCCCTCATGAATCCCATTATCGAATCCATGAATATATCAGAGTCACTCACCACAGCCCACTCGGAAATGAGCTGGAGTTAGTCAACTGAGAGCAGCCCATTTGCGATAACGTGCACGTTGATTCCAACATAATTGTGTCAAAATACGGCGAAGTTCCGAACGCGGGGCATGAGATAACGCACGTGCGCGATAATATTCGAAACATTCGTTACATTCATCTGCAAATTTCATTGGTGTAGTCATATTTATACCCTCGCTGTCACCCCGCCCGACTCCAGACGACGGCGGATTTTGGTTGAATACAGGGCTACGTCACTCATGCAGCAAGATCCGCTGTTGTTGTCGTTCTTAATATCTTTCTTCAACTCAATCATTAATTGTGCCAGTACATCAATTTCATCTACTGGCTTAATGATTGAATCCCAAATTTCTTCCACTGAGCGGCTTTGGAGTTTCTGTACTGCTTCCTGTTGTTTCTTTGCCAAGAAAGCAGCTCTGCGCTCATAACGACGAGCTGCGTAGTCACTCCGTATAACGGTTGCTGTTGTCATATCGCCTCCATAAGTAAGTTTTGGTGGTGTAGTCATCGCCTTATTTTCACTACACCCCAAAACCTACTCAGTGGGGTTGATTCAAGAATGCCTGAATCTGTTCCTGTTTGTTAAAGAGCGGTACTTCGTAACTTGGTATTGCTAATTATCGAATCATCCAGTTCTTCATATGCCACTGGCGGCTACTTCGTGGGCATCCTGCCTGTTCGATGATTAGAATATACAAGTTTAACTTTATAAAAACAAGTATTACTTGTCTTTTTGATTAAGGGAAAAGCCAATAAACTTTACATTTACTTGTTTTTAAAAGAGATTAATTTTTATTAATTGTTGTAAATGTGAGCAGATTGGCGTTTAGGGGAGTAGTATTTTGAGGAAGGTGGAAAGCCACCAACATGGTGGCCATTATGATTATTGAGCTTTTTTTCTAAAATTATCGTCATTTTTCACGAATTCAAAAGCATCAAGGATTATGCCTGTTATCCTTAAAATATCTTCAGGTGCTTCTATAAATATTCGCGAGTTACTGGCTGATAGTCCGGCCCTGTTTATTTCGTTAAGCAATATGTCAGTTAATTCAATAGGGATCTGGATATAGGGCTTATTCTTTTTATCAAAGTATCTTACCACCCATCTATTTGATTTTCCTTGATAAAGAACACTGAAATAAGACTCTGTATCCTTGTATTGCAAATCAATAGAATCCCCGATTATTGATTTTGTTTTTTCATATAGAGCTAATTCGTTTTTGGTGGTAACAATATTAGGATTGTTTGGATCAACTATATCATCTGATTCTTTCAGGTTTTCTTGAGATTCTACTTCGTCTTGAATACCTTCAATTGGAACGTGTTTATTTGAAAGACCGGAAACGACCATTGCACTAACTGATTTCTCAACAGCTTGCTTTACTAGCGGGGTGATTGATTCAATAAAACGCTGGTTTAATTGGCGTTCGACATTAGATCTACTGGCAACATATCTTACAAACTCACTATCAACGTCCCTCAAGCTAGTGCTAATGGTTTTAGTAAAAGCAGATAGGTAAACACTTTCTTCCGCCAGCGTTCTTAGTGCTTCCGGCTTGAATTTATCGTGTCTAAAGCGATAGAGTTGCCCTACGTCTGCATCGCTAACTTCATCCATTTTAATGCGCAAGAATGGGGTAGGGTCCATTACGTTTTTTTGTTTTAAGTCGGTAAAGAAACGCCACTCTAAACCATTTGTAATTGCCGAAATAGTGACTTCTGGGGTGGAATTAAAATATCTAGATAACTGAGGACAATGGTTATCCAGCTTTTCACTGTATCCTTTTGCCTCAATAAACATGACTGGAACACCTTGACAGAACAAGGCATAATCCACTCGCTCATTTGCTTTTACTCCGGGGAAATCTGCTCCATACTCGGCTTTGACTTTTTGAGGGTCATATGGGCTGAACCCAAGTATATCTAAAAAAGGCAGTATTAATGCCTGCTTAGTCGTTTCTTCGGTGGTACAGTGTTGACCTGCGTTATTAACGTGGTCAACATGATGCTTTATTTTTATCTTAAAATTTTCCATTCCATAACCTTAGTAATCTAAAACGGAATACCAGAACATTTTCCCAATGATGCTCACTTGATTTTCATCTGTAATCTCATCTTCGTACTCATCACGGTTATAACTTCTGATAAGAATTTTTCCTTTCGGACGCCTGTAAAGACATTTAAGGCGCTTCAACCCATCCTGTTCAATTGCATATACTTTTCCATCAATAATTTTCTGATTAGATACATCAATTGCTATTGCCGTACCATCTGGAATCACTGGTTCCATGCTATCTCCTTTCGCAGGGAAGCATAGGATTGTTGATCCATCTGTCGGGGCACCAATTCTTCTTAAAGTCGCTTTAGAAAATCTTAACTTAAAGCCGTTATAATCCACATCACTGCCATTGCCACATGCTAATTCGATATCTCTCAAGAAAGGTACTTCTACTTCATCATCTAATGGTGTATTGCCGTCCCACGGCGCAATGGTTGTCCATTCGTTCTTTGGTGGAATTTGGCTCACATCTTTTTTAGGAATTTCACCAAACAAAAGCCAATTCACGTCAGCATCAAGGACAGATGCCAACGTTACTAATCTTGATTTTCTTGGTTCTGTACTTGATTCCCATTGCTGCACAGACTGTGGAGTAACACCTAGTTTCTCCGCTAATTCAGCTTGAGTTAGTTTTTTTGCAAGTCGGGCTTGCTTGATTCTTTCATGCATTGTTTTCATGTCTCAAATATACAAGCGAGGCTTTTATTTTCATAGCAAGTGAAACTTTACTTTTTAAAGTATTTCTTGTATTTTGTTTTATAACTATTAACGAAGAAGGAAAATTCAGATGACTGCATTGGAAGTAACGATCAAGAAAGCTGGAGGTGTTCCAGAGTTAGCTCGAATATTGAACATCAGGGATCAGGCTATTCGGCAGTGGATTAAAAAGGGTTATATCCCACCTGCAAGATATGCACAGATTCACGAGAAACTCGGTATTCCTCTAACTGAATTAGTAAAAAACAAATAGTAATCCCGCTCTTTAACATCATGAACCGCTCTAGGCATTCTTGGAGCAACTCACCATCATCTATCTCAGGATAGCTGATTATCTATTCGTTTAGTTAAACGAACATTAAACACATTAACCAAATTTAACGTTAGGAATTTTACCAAATGGAAGTTGCAAAAACTCGCAATACTCGCGTTACGTGTAGCGCTCAGTCATTGGAAGCATTTTGGTTCAAATCAGCCGCAGAAACTGGAAACGGCCCATTAGCCAGAGAAATGGGAATTCATCCAACGGGATTGAGTCGGGAAAAGAGCAGGATAGTAAAGCTGGCTAGCAGAATGGTTGTGGAATTGGGATTGCCGGAGGGAAGTGTGGCAGCACCGGGATGTGAGGCAAATATTGTTCTGACAGGTATTGAGGCCAGCAAATTGTTATCAGCACTGGACAACCTCAGATACCCAAAAAGAAAAACCCCAACTGTTGGAGCAGTTGAGGCTTTTGAAATGCAACTTGAGATGGGAATTTAGCGGTTCCCGAACAACATTTCACGAGGTAATTATACATGAGAATCAAATTTAATGATAGGGAGGTCGTATGAATACAGCGGAGGTTATCGATTTCAATACGGCCAAAAAAATCAGGAGCAACAGGATGGAGAACCAGAAGGGTGGTTTTATCCCGTTGTACCGGAGTATCAGAAATAAACCGTGGGCTAAAGACGTTTTTCTCAGAACCCTGTGGGAAAATTTGCTTATGGATGCAGCCAGACAACCCTATACAGCTAATTTCAAGGGGCGAGTGTGGCATTTACAACCCGGTCAATTAGTCGTAACGGCGGCTGATCTGGGGCTATCTCTGTGTGACCGCAACGGGAAGCCAACCAGTCGTGATGCAGTAGAACGGATGCTGGCATTTTTTGTGAAAGAGGGAATGATTTCCATTGAAGGGGAGAAGCGAAAAGGTCGCGTGATCACCATCACAAATTATAGTGACTATGCTCAAAAAATAGACGATTCACCCGCACATAAGGCCGCACATACAAGCGCACATGACGAGGCCAGTAATGGCGCGGTCTCAGAGGATACCCCCGCACATGGAGGCGCACATAACCCCGCACATCATGAACAAGAATATATATCTAATAATAAATTATTAGATGATCGTCCGAGAAAATCTAAATCGTCTGGCACGGTTAATTCTGATGCGGCTGTTAGCTCACCCAAAGGCGATAAGTGGGGAACCACTGACGACCTGAACGCGGCTGAGTGGATTTACCAGAAAATACTGGTTGTCAGGCCGAATACCAAAACACCTAATTGGGCATCATGGGCCAATGATATTCGATTGATGAGGCAATCCGATAACCGAACCCATGCGGAGATCTGTCGCCTGTTCAAATGGGCCAATCAGGATTCATTCTGGTACTGCAACATCCTGTCACCTGCCAAACTGCGGGAAAAATGGGACACGCTGGAATCTCAGAGTATGCAGCCCAACCGGAAACAAGTTACCAACTCCACCACAGAATCATCCAGCAACTGGAATACTGCTGAGGCATGGGAGGATTTTCTATGAATCGCAATCTGGTTAACGCCATTGCAAATCGTGATGGTGCGGCATTGGCTCGATTGTCAGATAGCTACCAGACTAACAATCAGCCCGTGGTGAATGAAAATGCTGAAAAACTGGTTAATAAACTATTCAGGCAACTGAAACAGGTATTTCCTGCCGCGACGCAAACTAATCTGCGAAACGAGTCAGACGAGGCACTAGCTAAACAGCAATGGATCGCCGCATTCGCTGAAAATGGCATTCGTACCAAAGAGCAACTGTCTGCGGGAATGCGTCAGGCTCGCGCCAGTGAATCCCCGTTCTGGCCATCACCCGGACAATTCGTGCAGTGGTGCAAACAGGGCAGTATCCAGAACGCAGGATTACCGGACGAATCAGAACTGTACGACATGATAATGGACTACAGCGCTAAACGTGGATCATACAGCTCCGCCGAATGTTACCCGTGGTCGTCTCACGCGTGTTATTGGATGGTGACAAAACTCTATTCCCAAATGATGGGATTGAATTTGAGTGAGTCGGAATTACGTAAACGGTGTAAACAGGAGTTAGTCAGCATGTCGCGCCGGATGGAATCGGGGGAACAGATACCAGAACCGAAAGTTCAGCTCATTGAATTACACATTCCCACTAGTAACGAACGGGCATTAAATCATCTGGCTGAAATCAGACGTAAATTCAATTTAAAACCCCACCAGAAGGATTTTTGAGATGAGATATTACAAACAATATCCCGTGATGCTGGAACATTATTTAGATCACCCAGTGTGGGCTGTTATAGCTGGATATGATTACACATTTGGTGATGTGATTTGCTCTCAATTAAATCGCGTCTTAAGGGCAATAAAATACGTATTCAGCAGAGATGGATTAGATGATTTTTTGGATTATGAAATCAGGCAGCTACCTGAATTTATAGCAAAAATAATAGGGTTCTTACTGCTTATAACCTTGTATCCAATATGCTTCTGGCTTTTTGCCATTATCCAAATGGGTTATCACAGAAAAACCAGAGAGAAATATCGTAATGGTCTGCCCGATGATGTGAATAATCACATTATTTACTGGCTAAGGAGATTCAAGAAATGAAAATAAAAACGAGTGAGCTGACAGGTAGGGCGTTGGACTGGGCTGTGGTCGCTGCACAGTTAGGTGATGAGGTTGAAATCCCTGATGAATTGGTGGAGGCAGAATGACCGACAAACTCAAGCCGTGCCCGTTTTGTGGTAGTAATAACGTCAATGTTGATTGTCTAGATTATAAGTCAGATTATGATTCGTGGGTTGATTGTCTTCATTGTGACGCAAGGGGGCCATCTTCATATGGCAACGAAAACAAAGATATCTCATACAAAAATGCAATTGAATTATGGAATAAAAGAGAGGGTTGATGGAAAAGCAGGTCTTTCTGCTTAGAAATGCGAACATACTCAAAAACCTAATAGCCTCTCTCGATAAATTACCCCTCAACGACGAATTCCCCATTCAAATTACTATCTCAGATTCAAGCCGAACCCTACCGCAGAACGACAAGTTCCATGCGTTATGTGGTGACGTCTCTAAACAGGGTATTGAATGGTCTGGTGATACATGGAGTACACAGGAATGGAAATGTATTTTCGTCTCCGGTCATGCAAAAGCGACTGGGAAAGAGGGGCAGATAATCGCAGGGCTGGAAGGTGAGCTGGTGCCACTGGCAAGAGAAAGTACCGCCAGAATGAGTATACGGCGCATGAGCAGTTTAATTGAATATTCACAGGCATGGGCTGTATGTCAGGGCGTAAAACTCACAGAGACACGCTACGCGCTGAATTATTACGGTCACAGGATTTAACTCAAACAGGAGCAGGAACGGTGAGCGAAATCAGAAACGGGAATTACCTGAAAATCGAGGGTGATCGATACCAGCGTATTTTTGTGGTTGGAGACCTGCACGGGTGCTATCAGCTATTGATGGATGAGTTACAACTGAT
>NZ_JAQRFN010000047.1 GCF_028598555.1 Xenorhabdus anantnagensis | reverse complement strand
TGGAAGTCACTGGTGCCGGAGGCAGTGGCAAAAGCATCTTTGCTGAAATTTGCGCTATGCTGGCAGGCAAAGGCAATACCGTTTCTGCGAGTATGGCCGCACTGGAAAACCCACGGGAACGGGCGTTGATTGTTGGCTATTCGTTGATTATCCTGCCAGACCAGACTCGCTATGTCGGTGATGGCTCCGGTATCAAGGCCATTACAGGTGGCGATGAAGTTGCCATTGACCCGAAGCACAAACAACCCTATTCAACTCGTATTCCTGCTGTCGTGCTGGCAGTGAACAATAACGCCATGAGTTTCAGTGATCGCAGTGGTGGTGTGTCGCGGCGTCGGGTAATCTTCAACTTTTCCGAAGTCCTACCGGAAAATGAACGCGATCCACTCCTGCGGGATAAAATTTCGGCAGAATTGCCTGTGATTATCCGACATTTGCTGCATCGGTTCGCTGACCCACAAACCGCAAGGCATTTACTGACAGAGCAACAAAAATCAGAAGAAGCGCTGGATATCAAACGCGGCACCGATCCACTGGTCGATTTCTGTGGTCATCTGATTGCGTCCGATGAAGCTGACGGCCTGCTAATTGGCAATGCAGAAATTATGCCGTTCAATCCGCGCAAATACCTTTATCACGCCTACCTTGCTTATATGAAAGGCAATAACCTGAATAAACCTGTTTCCGTAACGCGTTTTGGCATGGATATGCCGGGCGCACTAGCGGAGTACGGATTGCATTACCTGCGTAAGAAAAGCAAACACGGCATTCGCAGCAATATGAGTCTGAATATCGACACAGCCAATGAATGGCTGCCAAAACTGACAAGGAATGACCAACCAGAAGAATAATTTTTCTTATACAGATATTTTCGAAGAAATATAAAAAAGTATTCACCACTATTCACTCTATAATTTAAATCAGATATTTCAGAGCATTGTAGGGTTAATAGTTGTTTTTAAACTGTTCATGAGTATTCAACCCTATTCACCCTTTTTCTGATTTAGGGTGATGGGTTAGTTGAAGAGTCATGATGAGTTTGATTTCAGGTTATCACCACTTAACATTATGAATTTAAATATAAATATTTAAAAATGAATAGGTGAACAGTTTTATACCTATTTCTTTAATACAGTGGGGGTAAGCAAAAAAATTTTCTCTGGCAGGTATTTTTCATCTCTCCGAGTTACCGGGTTAATGTATTAGCCCGGTAACTCGGAGAAGACAAGCACAGCGCGTCAGCCTAGCGTTAATCTTTTGTATCACACAAAATTAAAATTCATTAATTAACTCATTTTATTTAAATGTAGAGCTTGATCACAATTCTCTTAATGTGTTGATATCCAGACTTGAATAGATAAATAATTTTGTTATATCTTGTTTTATATACACCCTAACTTAGCTGTGAAACGGAACCCCAAATTTTCTTTACTCCTGATGGAACAAAAAATTATGGTGAAAAGCGCTATTTTATTAGCTCTGTCTGCCCTTTTAGGAGCAGGCATTGTACTGTTAATCCAATGGATGCGCCCGCCTACAGAAGATCCTTACTTTTTTTTAAATCCTAAACCAACGACAGTTGGCGATTACCATGCAATAGAAACTCCTATTAAACTATATAAAAAAGGGGAAAAAGTAGAATTGGTATTTTGGAATGTTCCTCAACCCAAGCCTAAGCTTCTCTACCTTTTTCCTGCCAATACTCCATCACCTCAAATAATGTTGAAAATTCATGAGAAGGATGGTGCCAATTTAGGATTTTATATTAGTAATATTTTTGAAGGAAAAGGCCCTATACCTGAGATTAAAAATGCTCCTATTTTAGATATGGAAATATATAAAATCAATGATGATATGACCGAAAGTTTAGTATATGCAAAAAAAATTACTAAATTCGGTTCAATTTATGGAGATCCAAGTGGTGTATTATTTAACATGAAAGATTTTGGACATTCTTACGAGTATGGTCAATATCGATTAAAAATCGAAGTGTTGGCTAATTGGCCAGAATTAAAAATGGACGATTTAAGTTACTCTATTCATATTCGCCAGTACGCAATAAAATAAAAGGATATTTATGATATGACACCAGGAAATTCCACAGAAAAATTATTAGTTGATATTGCTAATGATAATAGTCTCTCAAAAGAAAATAAAAAGATAGTTATCAATGAGGCCGCTTATCTAAACCAAGATGTAAATTATGCTGCGGGAAAACCATGTGCTGTATGTCCACCACCACAAGCGAGACCTGAGTTTGTAGAAAACTTAATTAGATCTTTAGACAAAAGATTTACTGTTACTATTTACGCAGCACATCCAGGCACACCTCTTAATAATGATGATGGAACTCCTCACGTTGAGAAAGGTGAAAGAGTTACATCAGCAGCTGGACATGTGTGGTATGAAATTTCAGATGGTAATATTAGTGATTCTTATGGGTTTGCTCCCATAAAATCAGGTGTTGTAGGACCTGGGGCAATAACTAAACATGACACTGTACATTATGAGAATCCAAGATATAGTCGCACAATAGAAATCACAGAAGAGCACTATAATAAATTAAAAAACTATGGTGAATTAGGTGTTAAGAGAAATAATCCTGACTTTAATCTTTATTATATTGGTACAAGCAATAGCTGCATTGATTTTACTTGGAAAGCATTACGCAGTGCTGGGTTAAAATCAAAAATAAACAATAATGATTCACTCTATACCCGCGATCTTAAAAAATCGGGTAACTTTGATGGTTCTGTCAAAGTTGACAATAACATTCTTGATATACAATCAATATCATCTCCATTTCCAAATAGTGAATTAAACAAAGAAAATTACAATGAGATCCCTAAGAAAACGCTAATGCAAGAAATTTTTACCAAGTCAGATAACAAAGATTCAGATACTGAAATAGCTTAAAATATATAGCAAATAAAATAATTCCAAATTAAAAATAAAATGCACTTGAAATTATAACCGTGTGATTTTTTAAATTCGCAATAATAAAAATTATTAGAATAATAAAAAAATTATTGTCTGGGATTTTCAAAAGTTATTTTCATCATTCAGCGTTAACTAACGGATTGATATATAAAAGATTATGGAGATAATATATGAGTGAAATAATGGATAAAATGACCCAACTAGTTGATCGCTCAGGTTTGGTATTTACACTCATTACAGAACAATTACCTGAACAAACCTTTGCCGTTGTCGATTTTACCCTGCATGAAGCGTTATCAACCCCTTTTCGGTTGGAAGCAGCTTTAACCTGTAAAAGCCCAGAGATTGACTTTGCCGATGTTCTCGACAAAAATGCCGCTTTTGCCGTGCATCGCAATGGAAAAGTTGAACGACAACTCACTGGCATGGTGACACAATTTTCGCAACTTTCTACCGGACGTCACACCAGCCACTACCGTATCACCATTCATCCCCCTTTATGGCGTGCCTCATTACGGGTGAATAGCCGTATATTTCAGAATCAATCCGTTGTTGATATCGTCGAAATTCTGCTCAAAGAAAATGGCGTCCGAAACATTTCCTTTGCGCTCGGTTACAAACATCCACCACGGGAATTTTGCGTTCAGTATGATGAAAGTGATTTGGCTTTTATTCAGCGTTTGCTGGCTGATGAAGGCATTTTTTATTACTTCACTTTCGATCAGGAACAGCATGAACAGCACATCATGTTTCACGATTCCTGTCTGTCTCTCAATCAGGTTATCAGTGTGCCCTATCGTCCAGAAACTGATTTGACGGGCACGACAACCTGTATCCAGCAGTTAAATTGGTCAGAACAGGTTGGCGTTACCAATGTCACTGCCAAAGACCGGACTTTCAAAAATCCACGTTGGAACCGAGAATTCTGGTATGAAGGGCGTAATATTGCCAACCAACGAATACTGAAAAGCTACAACTATTACGATTTCCCCAGCCGCTATAAAGATGATGAATTAGGGCAACGGGCAAGCCAGTATCGTCTGGAATATTTACGCAGAGATACTCAACTTGGTAACGGTAATGGTGATTGTTTTGCCATGTGGCCGGGGCAATTAGTTGATCTGACAGACCATCCTAATGAAACTTTTAATGATCAATGGCAATTAATTCAGATGACTCATTCGGGACAACAACCACAAGCCGACGAAACTCAGTCTGGCGGCAGCGGCACCTGGCTTTCCAATCAGTTTACTTTCACCAGCCGTAAAAATTCTTATCGCCCCTCACCTTATCCAAAACCGAAAATGGAAGGCCCGCATATTGCTACCGTTGCCGGACCAGAAGGCGAAGAAATTTTTTGTGATGAGCATGGACGCGTTCGCGTTCAATTTGATTGGGATAGGTATGGTCAATTTAACGATCAGAGCTCCTGTTGGGTGCGTGTCAGTCAGGCATGGGCGGGTCAACTAATGGGAGTGATTGCCATTCCTCGCATTGGTCATGAAGTGTTAGTGGATTTTATTCACGGAGATCCCGACCAGCCGATTATTGTCGGGCGGGCATATCATGCCAATAATATTCCGCCAAACAGCCTGCCAATGGCAAAAACTCAGATGTCAATCCGCTCGAAAACGCATAAAGGTCAGGGGTTTAACGAACTGCGTTTTGAGGATGAGAAAGATCGTGAAGAGGTATTTATTCATGCGCAAAAAAATCTCGCCATTAAGGTGCTCAATTCACGCGACGAACGCATTAACTATGACCGTACAACCAGCATCGGGCATGACGATGAATTGGTTATCGCCAACAATCGTAAAATCACAGTAGAAGGTCAACAAGATCATAAAACCACAGGAAACTACCTTGAGCAGATTGACGGTGACCGCTCGTTGCAAATTAAAGGCGATCTGGTAGAAAAGATTCAGGGTATTGTCAGTATTGATGCGCAAGGGGATCTGACACTACAAAGTGGCAGTAAACTTACCCTACGTGTTGGCGGGAGTTTTGTTGTGCTTCATGCAGGCGGTATTGATATCAAAGGCCCGTCTATTAATCTGAACTCCGGCGGTAGTCCCGGTGATTTACTGGCACCCGCTAACCCTGCCATTTTACTTGCAGCAGCAAGTGAAGGCTCAATGTTCGTTGCCCACTGTCCAATGAAAGATAAGGAGAATCAGGAATGAGTCAGGAAACCCTTTATGCTATTATCGACGGCTCAGCAGAGCCTGACCTATTTTTGATGCTCGAACATTATGATTCGCCCTCCGCCTGCCTCTATGGTGAACCACTCCAGCCAGAATTAGTTAAAATTGCGCCTTATCTGGTTCAAGTTGATGAAAAAGTTAAAATTTGGCTGGAGTGTCGTAGAACACCGTGGGGGATCTTCGTTCACAGTGAAGCAAACATGAAAACCGTTCGACAACATTTACGTAAATACCTGCAAGTATTACTTCCTCAGCAGGATAAACCTGTATTTTTCCGTTTTTACGACCCGCGTAATATCTGGGATTTTCTTAGTGTCCTCAGTGACTGGGAAATACATTGCTTTTTAGGACCGATCCAAAAAGTTGCAACAGATTATCAAGATGAACATAAAGAAGATAATTTCCTGAAAATTAGAGAAAAATATCCTGATAATGCCAAGGGAAGATATAAAATTTTCAGAATTAACGAAGAACAGTATGAACTGATAGAAATAAAGCAAAAAGAGAAGTATTTACAAAAACTTGATTCTATTTTGCTATCTAAATTAGCAGAACTAAGAAAAAGTATCAGCATTAATAACTCATTATCATTTTTAGCTTTTTTCTATGATTACCTGCTTTTCGAAAAAATTACTGATACAGGGTCTATAGAGGGAATTCTTAATAAAGTGATCAGAGAAGATAATTTTGATATTGATAACTTTGATAAATCAATTTTATCGAACCTTGTTGATGATGGAACTCCCGGCTGGTATAGAGCTAATAAATTTATTAGTAATATTTAACCAAGTGTTACCTCTCTAGATAATTACTGTAATAAATATATTTCCATTTCCTTACAATCATGGAGAAAAATAGTATGGGAAATGCAGTCAAAATCGGTGATATCGGTACAGAACATGGTGATTGTTCGGCAACGCCAGTCATTACTGGTGCTAACAGCGTCAAAGTGGATGGTGCTTATCTCGCCCGGCAAGGAGATGCTCTACAATCACATTCATCCCACTCTCGGGCGATAGCAAGTGGCTCAAATTCTGTTTTTATTGAGGGAAAACCAGCTGCCAGAACGGGTGATACAGTTGATTGTGGTGGTGTGGTTATCGGTGGTGGTAGCGTAAATATTGGTTGAGAATATTTAATAAATCAGTTAGCCTGAACGAACTTCCTGACCATCATAGATGGTCACATAGCTGTAATGGCAAAAAACCTCCCGTAGCCTGAAAGGGAGAGCAAGATTGCGGTACATCTGCCCACCTTTGGAAGCAGATATTGTCAGACATAAACCCCTTGTCTGGTGATGAAGGTTTCTTAAACTGAAAAATACACCCAATAGGTGTTTTTATATTGTTACCGAAGTGTGTTGGATGTTGGTTCATGCACTGACTTTTCATATCAGTACCAGATCACATTTTTATTTATCTTCAATAAACAACCGGATGTCTTTCATGCATCCCGTTCATGCTTCTGACTATCCCTGTTTGAAATATTCAGCAGACTACTTTCTACACCTAAACGATTAACTCATTGCTACCGTTTGACACTGAACCTTGCGGCGTTTTGCTGTGCTTGCTGGCATTTCAACGCTCATACCACTTTTGCTGACCGTTCGTGGAACTTAAGGCGTCACTTTTTGCCGGTTTACTGCTGAAAGTGACGCCGCAGCCAAAGAACAATCGAACCCTGACAGGCTCACGCCTGCTTAACCACGCAGTGAATCTGACACTGCATTTTTAGATTGAAAAAGGAGAACTTGACGATATCGAGGCTGGCTTTTTTGCCGGAGGGGATGACCTGCACACGCAGGCGGCAGTACCGCGTACTCAACCGATACCCCGCAATACCTCAACCTGCGTTCACTCTGGCGCACAGATATTCGTCAAGGGCAAAACCGGTGTTTTCTGTTTTGCCGCACTGACGCGCGCCAGAGATCGCATATCGTTGGGTATCGATAGGGAAAATGAGATGAGTCGATTGATTAAAGAATTAAAGTTTTTTGCCCGACAAGGTGGTGGTAGTCATAAAACCTGTCATGATCGCATTCGGATTGCTGGGCGTTTGGGTGCTTTGTTATTGAGCCTGAATATTCAGGTGAAAAGACTTAAGAATTTGAAAGCCAAACATGTAGAGCAGTACGTTGATACTCGTTTATCTCAGGGAATTGCCAAACGAACAGTACAAAATGAAATGTCCGCGTTGCGTAATATCTTCCGCATGGCAGGCCGGGAAAAACTGGAAACCTCGCCGCGTTTGAGCAATCAGGTATTGGGATTAAGCGGCACCAGCCGCGCCGGAACTAAGCAGGCGATCCCTGATATTACGTTTCAGGTTGTTTATCAGAAAGCGCTTGAACGTGATGTTGGATTTGCCGTCACCTTGAAACTTGCCCGCTTACTGGGATTACGTTCTCAGGAAGCGGTGCAATGCAGTGCTTCTCTGAAAAGCTGGCGCAAACAGTTGGAGCAAGCCGAGCCGAAACTGCAGGTTGTTTTCGGTACTAAAGGCGGCCGACCACGGCAAACCCGCGTGTTGGATGTTACAGCGGTAAAAGAGGCTGTCGAACAGGCATTGGCTATTGCAAAGCAACGTGACGGCAGATTGATTGATAAACCGGATCTCAAACAGGCTATGAACTACTGGCGGACACATACTACAAAGATTGGTTTAACCGGTTGTCATTCTCCCCACAGTTTGCGCTATGCGTGGGCGCAGGATGCGCTTAATTTTTACCAACAAAATGGTTTTAGCCATCAGGAAGCAAGAGCGCTGGTTTCAATGGATATGGGTCATGGTGATGGCCGTGGGCGTTATGTTGAACGGGTTTATAGTCGTTAAACTTAGTCGTTCGGTTATTGTGTTAGGTAAAACAATCAGTTAAAGTATTCCTGCCATTAGCAAAATCTAATGGTCAAGGTTTAGCAGCCTTGAGTCAAGAACACTGGTAGGATGTTTCTACCAGTGCGCCTGCGCTCACCCTTTCAATGGTGGTTCAGGTGGGGGAGACTCACGTCTCGCCGGAATCTTGACCCGGTCTGCTAACCCTACCTTGAATCACCACCATCAATGATTAATTAATGGAAGGGGTAGCAGGAATGAATAACAACATTAGAAATGATTGGCATCAGGCCGATATCATCGCTGCATTGCGTAAACGTGGCACAACCTTAGCCGCAGTTTCTCGTGAGGCAGGACTCAGTTCATCGACATTAGCAAATACATTTAGTAGGCCGTGGCCTAAAGGTGAATGGATAATTGCTAGCTATCTCGGAATCCATCCTTCTGAAATTTGGCCTAGCCGGTATTTTGATAGTTATGGTAGGTTAATTGAGCGCAAGGTTCGGAAAATCTCTACTGAATAGTTTGATACCAATGAAATAAACCATGATATGGGACGAAATAAAATTCGTAGTTATCTATTTTATATTCATGATTATAAATTTGAATAACATTGATTAATAGATTAGATTGTTAGGCTAATATATTTAAATATATATTAGCCATATTTTTTATATTTTAATGATATTTTTATAACCAAACCAATCTTTGGCTTGTATAAGTGTCGCATCCGATGGGTCACGAAAATAAACTGCTAGACTTTCTTTTGCTCGTGTACAGCAGACGTAAAATAATTTTTGTGTTCTTAGTCGAACTGTTTCAGTACCAGTTTGCTCAAAAAGATAATTGAAATTATATTTATTCCATCCTCCTGAATCTAAGACAATCAATACTCTATCAAATTCTCGCCCCTTAATTTTATGTTGAGTTGAAAACGCAGTACGTCCTTCTAAATATTCGTAAAGTTTTTGATAAGATGCGTATTTAATACCAATTAGTCTATTAAAAAGATATTCTTTTTTTTGAGAAAAAAAATGAAATATATCATCTTTAATACAAAGCTTATGCTCATGAGCAAAATTAATAACCTCAATGATTGGGCGATCTTTCATTGAGCGGATATTTTCAATATGCTTTTTTAAACGTACTTTATCATTAGCATTATTGAGGCGAAATTCTGTTTTTCGTAAAAAATCGTTGTATCGCCTCTGTTCATAAAGATGAATGACTGTTTGTATTTTGAATACGTGCTTGATAAAATCGCATCGCTGAGTTCCTTTTCGTTGAACTTCATCTTCACTTTGTTTTTTATCATCAATGAGTTGATCTTTATCGACATACATTTTTCGAAGCAGATGAAAATTAATTTTTTTTGCCATCTCGAATAAATCAGGGTGATCATTAATAAAAACTTTCATTTTAGAAGTTGGGGTGACAGCAGTCAGTTCTTTGCCTATTTTATCTTTCTGGATCTCATTAATAACTTCACCAAATGTTAATTCGCTATATTTATTGAGATCATCATGCTCTATGATGAATTTGACAATTCGATCTCGAAAAGCCAATATTCCATCTTTATCATATATTTCCATTAGATCCCCAAATCCTGCTTGAGGAGCAATGAGGTTGTGGGTCAGATTAAGTTCTTTAGTTTCTGGTTCATCATTAAAGTTCCAATTTAGGTGTTTACGTACATAATCCAGTTTATCTATTTCTCCAGAAGAATAATAGAAACATATATTACCCTCTTTAATTATGCCCTTGTCCATATTAGGTGCGCTTTGATCGTTAGAAGCGCGCTGTATTAAGCCATCACAACGAAGTTGATTTGCTAGTTCATAAATTAATCTCGGATTACGGCGGTTCTGCTCTTTTAGAACCTCTTTTACTACACCTATGTCAATGTAATCTTGAATTGAACCAACTCCCTCATCATAAATAGATTGCATGCTATCACCAAAAAAACCGCATATCCCTTTGCGAGAGCTTAATGGAAGGGAGTCGAGAAGAATACTTATAACTTCAGGAGATGTATCTTGGTATTCATCAACTAGAATATAGCGGAACTTATCTCTTAAAATATTCCTAATTTTCGGATATTTTTCAAAAATACCTTGTGCAAGAATTATGATCTCATCATGAGAAATAATACCTTGTTCTAATATCCTGAATTCTTTGTATTCTATAGATTTTCCCTCAAACATATCTTTAGATACAATTGTATTACCTGATTTAATCTTAGGAGCTTCACCATCCATCAATTTGATTAAGACAGTGCGCATTTCGTTCTGATAGGGTTTAATCGCATCCCATAAAAAATCGTGAATTGTACTGACTGATAGCCGCTTACTGGAAATACGAGATTCTATCTCTTTGACAGCTGCATTAGTGTATGTAATACATGCAATAAGTGAGCACGGGTCAATCCTCAGAAGTTCGCCTATGACCTGAACTAAAGAATAAGTTTTACCACTTCCAGCACCTCCGCTTAGGAGAAAATTTTTTCTTTCGCTAACATATCTGAGGATATCGATTACCTCAGGTTCTAATCTCAATCCGCTTTGAGCCATGTAAGTCCCTCATCAATGTATAGTGGCGTTTGCCAATTACTAAATTCTAAGTTGAACGTTCTCAGTTTTCCGGTCAAACTTTCCTTGGTATCTTCAATAGATTGGCTATTAAGAAGAATCTCAATAGCCAATGATGGTTTTTTGGTAATCCCATGTTTAGCCATATCAAAAGGAGAACCACCAATGAGATAATTTTTTAGATGTTTTGGCTTTAAGCTTGGAAATTTTCTCTCGTCAATCTCACCGTTTATATTGCAGGTGTCACTTATAAATTGCTGATTAACATGAAAGAAGGCATCCTCAAAGCTGCGAGCATGATAGTTAGCGTCCTTTTTATTAGCTTCTAGAATCTGATAGACACACATTACCTGCCCATTGGGGCTGCTTTCCCATTTATTGTTAGTTTTGTTCTTATGAACAGTCTTTTCCTTGCGCGTCAGATTAATAAAATAATTGAGTTCGGAATTTACGCCGAAAAAGAACTGAATAGATTGGTTTGTAGTGTGTGTAGCGCCCTTTACCTCATGAGCACACAGTTTTTTGATAGGTTCCCCTCCTTTATTCTTTTTAAGTTGAGCTTTAGCTGAATCAATATCCGTGATAATAAGAGTTTTTATTCCAATAAAATCTAAGAAAATTTCGAAAATTTGCGAGTGCGCACCAACTTCAACTACTGATACATTTTGCGAAAGTAAAGGTACTGGAGACTTAGTGCCTGTTTTCCAAGCTTCTGCTTCATCGAATTGATCCTTTTTTCGCATCATAGCTGGCAATAATATTCGTTCTGTTTCACCTTCTACTAGGATTGCCTTATCTGCAAAAAAAAGCTGTGAACGGTGAATTGTCAGATATTGTTTCAGGAACTTATAATGCTCATGGTGTCCTGCATCCTTATAACTTACCTTGAGATCCTTAAGATTTTTGGAGTGCGTTCCTCCATTACCTCTCTTGAAATACTTGATATCTTCGAAATCAGATTCAGTAACTATATGAGCCGAGTGGGTAGATATTATTGTCTGCAATGGCCTCTTGATATTATTAGTATTAGTTATAGTTCTACCTATCAAGCTTTTGATGTTTTTTATAAATGTTGCTTGCATTTGTGGGTGAGTGTGAGCCTCAGGTTCTTCTATAAATAGCAAATTTATATCTGCGGGCTTTGGAGATTTGCTTCGTTTAAATTCATTTAGAATAATTTTGATATCGAAGATAATACTAATTAGATTCAGGTAACCTAAGCCATTAAAATTTTCGGGTAAGGAATAAGCCCCTTCCCCTTGCCTGTACATTACTGTGGTGTTTCCCTCCAGTAATTCGCGATGCTGCAAGGTTGATTTGATTTGAATTTGAGTATCATCCTCCCTGATACCGCCAAATATTCTGACATCATCAATAATGTCTTCGAAAAGATTGGAATAAATGTTATCCAGCTGACCATCAGTGATTTTTAGTGCTTCTTTGAAACTGTCAAGAACATCTGCTTCACCAGAATTGGTTAAAGTTGCTGAATAAATTTTTGCTGACATTGCCGATAAGCTTCGGTCTGAGTCTTTGTTTGATACAGACCGTCGAGCATTGATACGTTTGAAGGAAATAATGTCGTCGAATCGAATTCCCTCTTTGATTAGATCGATGTAAGAATCTTCTTGAACTTCTCGTGTTAAATGATCGTACTGGATACTTCTGCGTGCAAGCTTAAAGTAGTGGCTATGATTTTCTCGGAGAAAATCAAGTATGGGTTGGGCTTTCGTTCCTTTTTTATCGCGTTTATTGCAGTGAGCTATATAATCTCGTTTGAGAATTTCAAGATTATCTGAGGAAAGATGGTATAGAAAATCCAGGACGATCCAGTTATTTTCGGGATCAAGATCCATAATTATCTTATTTCCGACATTGGCAAGATCGTCATTATCATCATACTCGATAAATAACCGAAGTGAGATTTCCAAAGGCTTAGTGGGAAATGATTTATCTTCAATAATTTCAATAAGATAATCTTGAAATTCAATATTAAAATCATCGAGCTCAAAATGTGGATTTGTGCTATTAAGAAACCGTTCAAGTACTAGAAGTAGTGATGTTTTTCCTGAGTTATTTTTGCCAACTACGATTGACATGTATTCTTCAAGGTCAACATGAAGATCTTTTAGTGAACGGAAATTTTTAATTTGCAATTTAGTTAGTTTCACAAAATAGTTCTCAAAAATTCTCAAAAACTTAAATTTAATTTAATATATAAAAAATACAAGCTAACTCAATATCAATTGCTTGTTTTATAACCTACAGTTAATAAGAGCGAACTCATTCAGTATAGATAAGAGAATGTTCTTATATAAGAACATATAAGCTAAGTTTGAGTAATGATTCAATAGCACACATCACATTTATGAATATGAGTAATAGAAAGATATACACTGCTTCATCAATACAATATGCTTAAATTTTTTAACTAAAATTGATTAATCTCAGAGTTGAATTTTCCGTCCAAGGCAAACCCATATATTGGATGTTACTGTGATGAAAGAAATTGCCGAACAGGTAATTATTATTAGGGCGAAAGTCGTTATACCTACAGCATGATCAATGAGTTACAACTGTTTTGTGGTCGACTTCGTAAAAATGATAAATTTTGACATGTAACCCTGAGAGGGAAATGACAGCTTAATTTATCCATCTTTGAACCTCATAGTTCTTTTACCTTAGCATGATAATTAAAATCAGTAAGATACGAGAAATTAGAAGCAAAGAATTATGGGGGCATTAATAGGGGCATAAAATCAATAAGTAAAAATAAATTAAATATATTCAACATGTTATATATGCTTACCAGTCCCGCTCTGGCACCATATAAAAACTTGCTGTTAAACAGTAAGTTAG
>NZ_JAQRFN010000046.1 GCF_028598555.1 Xenorhabdus anantnagensis | reverse complement strand
CCCGGTGCAAAGGAATATCGATATCCTCTATGAGCCAAAGTGAGGATGAATGAAAGAATCAAAGGGTTAGCCAACCATAGAGGAAATCCCAATGGTTGCCGCAAGGTGTGATATCCCATCTTAAGGGCAGGTTTCTGCCCTATAGTGATAGTAGCTTTTCCCTATTTAACGAGTGTAAAATCAATTGCTACATGCTGTATTGAGTGCTTTTTCTGTTTGTACATACTTGTGTGCATGTATCTTATTGTTGAGTGTGTTATTTAATTTAATTCATTGTTTTAATTCAATTTATTTTATATTTAATTCATTTCTACCAGAAAAGCAGTCTCTGGAAGACCAATTTCAGCAGCGATAGAAATCAGCATTTCATCTGATGGCCATTTGTCCAGCAAAACAACAGCGGCGGGATTGCCAGAAAACGATTTTTCGGTGAAGGCATCAATATGGTAAATAGGGTATGAACGCATCAAAATCTCACTTATTTTTGTAATAAAAAACGGGATACAGAATGTTAAAACTACATTGATTTGTAAAGAGTTATCTTGTTTGAACGCAAAATGTACATAAATTGGAGTATTGACCTTAGGTGATAATGATTATTAAATAATAATTCTTTGTTATAGTTCCACTAAGGAAAGATATGAAAATCAAAGGATCTTATTGCCTATTTTTTATTTTGTCAGTGTGCTTTTCTCAAGCTCTGGCTTTGGATTTGAGTTACAAAAGTGATATACCAGCGGATAACAAACCTTCAGAAGAGTACCTGAAAAAGAGAAACAAATTGAACCCTGAAAATTGGAATACGGAGAAACTGGCTGAAGATAATGCCTTAGCTGAGAAGCGGGAGAATGAACGGAAAGAATACAATAATAGATTTGAACAGAAAAACAGCTTGGCATTTTCTTATAATTGGGATGAGGAGCAGTTTAAAGTTTCTCCCCATGCGAAAGAACACCAATTTATGGAGCATTTCAGAGAACAGAATCAACGTCGCTGTTATAGAGAAACAAGGCAAAGATTAGAGAAAGAGCAAGGGAATGGCTATTCCTATACGGATATTGCAGATGCCTGTAGCTCTTATTAATAAAACTACTAACTCCTGATCTTATTCATTTAGTGAGCTACAAAGCGGCTTTTTGTAGCTCACTGTAACCAGAGGATATTCCTCAGTAATTCCCCTCAAACTGTACCAGATGTGTCTCAAAGCATGTGATTAGATGATGTTAAAGACATCATATGATGTGTTCTTGTTTAAAACTGGCTAAGAAATAAGTTAATGGCTAATACTATAAATATTAAACATGTGGTTTTATTAAGTGCAGTTTGTATTGCGGGTTTATTGGATATCATTTTGTTTAAAAAACCGGATAAATAGGATATGAGTGCAAATACAATAAAAGCAATAACAACAAATATCAATCCTAGATATAATAATTGAAGAGAATCTGAAATATTGATAGCGTTGTCAGTAGTAAACTGAGGCAAAAAAGCCAAAAAGAAAATAATTACTTTTGGATTTGATAAATTCATTAACAAACCTTTTTTAATTAATTTCTTTTTATCATAAAAAGTATTATTATCTGCCAAGTGAATAGGTTTTGCTTTAAAGGCCTCCCAAGCCAGATAACTTAAATAAAACACGCCAAGTAATCTGATAATTTCTAAAGCTACCGCATTGGTTTGTATTATTGCTGCAATGCCTAATGAAGCTAAAGAGGTATGTATTACTAATCCAATACATAAACCAATGGTAATTAATATTCCTGATTTATGTCCGTTTATTACAGATTGATTCAAAACTAAAATATTATCAGGGCCAGGTAAGAAGCATAGAAAGGTTGACATACTGATAAATGTAACTAGTGTTTCTATAGAAGGCATATTTATTACCGTAATTGTATTAATCTATTTTGTAGAAAGTCTTTAAAATAAATCTTATCCAACAAATTTCGAGTTATTACGTAATAAACAAAATAGTAACTCGAAAGATAAATAGTATAAAATTAAAAATAACTGATACTAATGTTTATGTGAAGAAGTATTGATTATCTTAATTTAATAAGATTATCTATAAAAGATGCAAAAGCTACTTATGGGTATGAATTAATTTCATACCATGCTCGATAGTTCTTTCAAGATGGTTTTTGATAAGAGGAAAACAGATATCTCTAAACCATCTATGTTCTGGATCTTGGTGATGTTTCGCATGCCATAGTAAATAGTATTGTTGTTCTTTAATATCAATAGGTAAGCGCCTTATTTGTAAATCATAGTTTTGAGTAAAATCAGCAGCAATATGCAATGGTATAGTTAGCATGGTGTCTGTTTTTAACAATAGCTCAATGGCAGCTTGAAAAAAGGGAACTGTAGCGGAAATATGACGATTAAGACTCATCATTGACAGCGCGTGATCGACAGAGCTGTCTTTATCTCCTCCTCCACTAATTAGAATATGCCGGCCTTCAATATAGTCGTTAATAGTCATATCACTATTAGTTTTGGGATGAGTACTTCTAAATACAACGGCAAGTTGATCTTCTGCCATCCTTTTACCGTATAAATTATCAGGTATAGAATCAGCAATAGTCGCGACTAAATCAACGTCTTGTTCAGCAAACTTATTTAGACTGTCTTTATGCCATAACTTATATTCAATACTTACGTTGGGGGCATCAATTTCAATGTTGGAAAATATAGATGGCAAAATGGCTTGGGCTACGTAGTCACTGGAAGCTAAAATGAATTTTCTCTCACAAAGGCTTGGTTCCATTAACTCTGGTGCATATAGATTATCTAACTGTTGCATCAATATAGGAAGTTTCTCTTTCAATTTTTCTCCTTTTTTGGTGAGAATAAATTGATTCGCTTCTCTCACAATGATTTTGTCATGAAAATCCTCACGAAGTTGATGTAATGTTTTACTCATTGCTGACTGTGTAACACCTAATTGTTTTGAAGACTCAGTGAGATTAAGTGTTTGCAATATTGACACTAATGCTGGTAATAATTTGTAATTATTCAAGATGTGCTGCCTATTTATGAAACGTCTGATAATAATTTTATATATTCGATATTTTACGTCAAAGAGAGCAAACCGCCACTGAGTATCCCTGAATTAGGAATGGAGATATTGGTGGCGGCTTAACCAAGGATTAGATTACTTAAGATTTTGTTTCTGTTTCATGCAAACTGCTTGTCAAACGGCGGATAGGAATAATTAAAACAAGCAAAATAGCGGAGCAAATCACCAATGACAAAGATACATTAGAGAATAGCTGAGGTAAACTATCCAATTTATCTGCACGTACATTGCCACCAATCAGACCCGCAGCCAGATTGCCTAATGCGCTGGCACAGAACCATAATCCCATGACTTGTCCACGCATACGCGAAGGAGCTAATACCGTCATAGTTGCTAACCCGATCGGGCTAAGGCAAAGCTCACCAAGGGTTAGGAAGAGAATACTGAAAACGATCCATAGTGGTGAAACTGTACTACCGCTCTCCAGTACGTTCTGAGCAGCAAACATCATGATTGTAAAACTAACCGCAGCAAACAACATGCCAATGACAAATTTACCAATACTGCTTGGGTTCATATTGCGTTTTGCCAATGCAGGCCACAAACAGCTAAATATTGGGGCCAGCAAGATGATATACAGCGGATTGATTGACTGGAACCAGACAGCAGGAATTTCATAACCCAGTACTACTCGGTCAGTATAGTCATTGGCAAATAAGTTAAATGATGTCGGCTTTTGTTCGAATGCTGACCAGAATAGAGCGGCTGAAACCAGCAGGATGAAACAGATGAGCAAGCGAACTTTCTCATTGCGGTTTAATCCAGCAAACAGGAATAGATAGGCAAAATAGAGAATTACACTTAAGGAGATGACATAAACCAGCAAGTTAGCAACTTTGACCGGATTAAATGGAATAACGCCCATCATCAAGAGCACAACAATTGTACAGGCAACTATTGAAATTGCACGGATCCATTTGCCAACATTTTTGCATTTTACCATTGGGCGATCCCAAGTGGAATCCAGCCCTGCTTCTTTATCATAACTGCGCATCAGAGGAACAGTGTAGAAACGGAAAATCAGCAAAGCGACCAGCATACCTAATCCACCGACGCCAAAGCCCCAGTGCCAGCCATAATCTTTCGCTAACCAACCAGTGATGAGTGCAGCGATTAAAGACCCTAAGTTGATGCCCATATAAAATAGGGAGAAACCACCATCACGGCGAGGATCGTCTTTTTTATACAACGTTCCTACCATAACAGTGATACAGGTTTTGAACAGGCCAGTGCCGAGTGCAATGAGCAACAATCCAATAAAGAGCAGATTATTGTTCCAGATTCCTGAGAGGGCGATTGAGAGATGGCCCAAAGCAATAATGATAGAACCGTACCAAACGGCAAGGCGTTGCCCTAGCCAGTTATCGGCTAGCCAGCCGCCAGGTAATGATGTCAGGTAAATACTGCCAGCAAAAATCCCGACAATTGCTGAGGCCTGTTCACGCGGTATTCCCATACCACCTTCAAAGATTGCGGCAGACATGAATAAAATCAAAAGGGGACGAATGCCATAGAACGAAAATCGTTCCCACATTTCTGTCATAAAAAGGGAGCTAAGTGGATAAGGGTGCCCAAAAAAGGTTCTGCTATTTCCATTATTAGTTGAAGATTGCATTTAATAATTCTTCCTAAAAATCCATCTGTATGATGGAGATGTTTTACAAGTTAAAATGAAAAGGTTGTTTTATGAGCGTATTGTTGCTCTTATTAACATGTTCTTATAAAACTGATTACTTAATTGTTGGTGTATTTTTAACATGTTCTTTGTGCTTTTAATCGGCACAAAGCACATTTTCTACTTTATATTCCGTTTTTTAGAACAAAAGTCGATAAGAATCTCAGTTTTAGAATTTAATAGTTGCTATATGAGGGGGGAAACTTGACTTAAATATTTTTCTATTTTCTATAATGTTTTTTATTAAAAATCTTATAAAACAAATAATTATTTTTTAATTAATTCTTGTTGTAATCTTTTCGTGTGTTACACCTATAAATATGTTCTTAAATGGCGAGAGATGACATAAAGACTATAGATTTATCGTTGTATTTCTGAGAAATATTGTAGAAACGTAAACAAAGCCAGAAATTTTTTGGGTTAATAAAAAACTTCAAAAATGTAAAAAATAATGCTTATTAAAATTTACCAAGAGCAAGAAAAACTTAATTCATTAACAATTTTGTGACATTTATAGGATGGGGTGAGAATAGGTATTGGCTGTTATTGAGAAAATAACAGCCAGATTGTGCTTATTGGTGAATATTATCGTTGTCACCATACAAAGATGGCATACCTTCGGGGCGGGTTTTGAAACGGCGATGCAACCACATATATTGGTCAGGTGCCTGCATAATCTCCTTTTCTATCACCTTATTCATGAATGTTGCAGCTTCTACTTCATTTTTTAGAGGAAAGTTTTCTACCGAGGGCTGAATAATCAACTCATAACCCTCTCCGTTAGGTAATCGTCGAGGAGTAAAAGGAATCAGCGCGGGCTTGGCCAAACGGATGAGAATTGAGGTTCCCGTCGTGGTTGCTGCATGCTCAACAGCGAATAATGGGGCAAATACGCTGTTATGTGGGCCGTAATCATGATCAGGGGCATACCAAACAATTTCACCATTTTTCAGGCATCGGACCATGCCTTTAACATCTTTTCTGTCCAGCATGTATTTATTGGAACGGAGCCGTCCCCAAGTTTGTAGCCAATCCATGACAGGATTGTCATTTGGGCGATAAACCCCAATACCTGGATTCAGCATGCCAAAAATACGTGCCCCCAATTCCAATGTCAGAAAATGGATCCCAATGACGATAATCCCCTGACTTGTAGATTGCACTTTTTGGATATGTTCCCGTCCGGTGACTTTAAACCAGCGTTTGATCCTCCAATCTGGCCAAAACCAGGCCATTCCGGTCTCAAACACGCCCATTCCAACAGATTCAAAATTTTTGACTAACCACTCATGCCGTTTCTCTGCTGGCATATCAGGGAAACAAAGTGCCAGATTGCGCTCTGCAACTTTGGCGCGTTTTTTCAAAAAGCGCTGTGATAGCCGACCAAGTCGGGTTCCCATCCAGTAAATTGCTGGATAAGGCAGTAAAACCAGTAAATAAAGTATGCCGATACCTAGCCAAGTCAGCCAGTAGCGGGGATGTAAAAGTGAACGACGAAAAGGAGGTGCTTGTATCATGTGTTTTCAGTATGTTTGTTATTTATCATCTTGAATCAGTACTGCGCTCATAATCCTTGCGTATTTATCATTAATCAATGACCTATACGTTCCGGCCTCTGTACGTAGTTCGTGTTCAATCAGTCTGCAATCATAGATGCCTGAATGAGATGGGCTCTAAAAGTTATATTGGCGTATTGTGACACTTTTTAGTGGAATATCGAAATTTTGGGGCACTAAAGATTTAATCTGACGATAATTTATTCGAATGGTTCACTATTTAGCAAGGTTTTACTGATTTTTAGCACATTGTAGTCAATGTTATTAGGAGGATACCAGAGGCACATTATGGTCATTATTCTCATTTTCTTCATTAGCTTAAAAGGTCATTTCTATCCGTTTTTCTTTCAGTGTTGGCAATCCTTTGATCGGATTATCACCAGCTTGTCATCTATTCAACCGGAACTTTAATCCGCTGGTGTCGAATGAAGTTTGGGTGGGAGATATTACCTATTTAATGAGAGCGAGCCAGAGGGATGTCGGGCTTGTTGGGATAACGCTGGTGTTGAACGTTTCTTTGGCAATTTAAAGCACGATTGGCTATTCAAAACCCATCATGAAAACCAGTCGAAGATGAAAAAAGATGTTCTGGATTATTACAATTTAACCCGCTTGCACACGGCCAATAATTATTTAACGCCCATGGAATAGAAATGGACTTCAAAAAAGTGTCCGGTTTTTCTTGGGCAGAACAATATGTTGTGGCGCGTAACAGTAACCGTTATCTAGTCTATACGCGCCATTAGTGTGAGCCAGAAAAATATCAACTTATCAGCATCATGACGTCCAATGCGTATGAACTTGCCAGAACGTCCTTTTTATCGATGCTAGTTGATCGTGCCGAAGATTTTTAAAATAGCTGAATGCTGCCGGTTGTGCGGCTTTTTTCAGCCTGAACTTTATGTAATTGGAGAATGATTATATGGGAACAGTGAAGATGAAAAATACTATTACTGAAAAATTTCTTAATCAACTTCATAAATACCCTGCCTGCAATTATTGGAGTATGAAAAACTCACATACATCTTCATACCTAATGCTCCACTGACAACTTCTAAAAGAACATCTCCATTATCTGATGATGAGATATTACAATAGAAATTATTTTTTATTGTATATACACGCCAATCATTTGTAACAAGCAGTATCCACCAATAATCGTAGTTTGGAATAATACTTACATCATAAGTAATATCCATGACATAGAGATGTTTTGTGATTTTGTTAATATTAGTTAAAAGTTTATGTTCTTCTTTTTCACGGTAATTACCTCTGCGATGACGTACTCTCACTGTCTGAAAATCGTCATCCCAATGAGTAGAGAGAAAAACCCTTCCTTTTCTTATATCAGACATAATAATTTCTCCTATATTATTCATAACTGTATTTTTAATTATTATTAAATAAATATTTAATAATAATTATCTGTGTTGTTGGTTGTAAATGTTCTTGGCTAAAATCGTTTCTAATTTTAATCTTAAAACTATTTACCTTAGTGTTCTCTTATATTGTGAGCTATCACAATTGACTTTCTCAATGGTTAAATCGATAGAGATGCGAGCCATATCTATTATTATAGTATTAGTATAATACAAGATTGTAATTTTTCTTTTTTTTGAGAGGAATTTTTTATCATGTATTAAATGGTTATTTTTTATTATATATTATTGGATTTTCTGTGGTGAAGCATAAGTATGACTAAAGTTGTAATGCCGCTCATTTAAGTGTGCTTTTGGCTTCTCAGAACAGTGGTATTATCAAGCTGTCTTTGTCTTAGCTTATCATAGCCCTCTTTTGTTTTTTGACACTCACAAATAATATATTTATAAATATATCAAATTACCTGACAATTCTTCACAAAATTGCATAGTTGTTCTTGACATTCTACCCTCTCACAAGACCAGTGCAGGCGAGGGAGCAAGCGCGCAATAGAGGCGGATGAACGCATTTATTTTGGGAAATAGTATTAATGGCAAAGACGGTCACCGATACCGTGCCAACGCGACGCAGGGACGCGCTGGGCGTATCGATCAGGGGGAAAGAGGAGAACAACGAAAAACGAACACCGCGCGACGCCCAACGCACAACTTCTTGCCCTACCTAGTCGTTGACCGATTTCAGGCTCTCCATGATGGGATTCAGTTCATTGATGGCAAACACTTTTGCCGCTTTCTCTACGTCCCCGAAGTTGTTACCGCCCGTCGGTAAGAAGCACATCAATTGCGGCGGGACACGGTGCATGACCAACAAATCATCGCGGGTCGCTTCCTTGACATTGGTAAATAATGCATCGATCAGGTAGACAATCATCAGGAAGCATTTCCGTTCAGCCATTACGGTGATAAACAAGTGAGTTTGGGGCCTTAAGTAGATTCAGAGTAGGGACTGATAGATCTAGGTCACAGAAAAAAGTAATATTGTAGAAAATAAAAACCCCAAGTGTGTACGAGGGGTTTTTAGTTAAAAATTGTCGATAATGGTCTAGTGTGGACACTCTGTGGGCACAGACAGACATAAGTGTATATATATCAATAGAATACAAGGATACTTTGAACACCATGCCAGTGTTACATAACCGTATTTCTAATAAAGAGTTGAAAGAGCGCATGTTGGCTGAAACTGAGCCACGCACGACTATCTCTTTTTATAAATATTTTACTATTTCCGAACCACAGGCTTTTCGCGACAGTCTGTATCAGAAGTTTACCGAATTATCTGTCTTTGGGCGGGTTTATATCGCCAAAGAAGGTATCAATGCACAGATTAGTGTACCTTCCAAAAATGTCGATGCGTTAAAAGCATTATTGGCGGAGACTGATCCGGCATTATATAATTTGCGCCTTAACATTGCGCTGGAAGATGATGGTAAATCATTCTGGGTATTGCGTCTGAAAGTGCGTGAACGCATTGTTGCTGATGGCATTGAGGATGAAACTTTTAATCCATCTAAAACAGGCGAATACCTTAAAGCGGAGCAGGTTAACCAAATGTTGGGTGATCCTGAAACTGTTTTTGTCGATATGCGTAACCACTACGAATATGAAGTCGGGCATTTCGAAAACGCAATTGAAGTTCCATCAGATACGTTTCGTGAACAGTTGCCAATGGCTGTAGAAATGCTGAAGGACAATAAAGATAAAAATATAGTTATGTACTGTACTGGCGGAATTCGTTGTGAAAAAGCGAGCGCTTATATGCTGCATAACGGTTTTAACAAAGTCT
The DNA here is from genome assembly GCF_028598555.1 of Xenorhabdus anantnagensis. Taxonomy (GTDB): domain Bacteria; phylum Pseudomonadota; class Gammaproteobacteria; order Enterobacterales; family Enterobacteriaceae; genus Xenorhabdus; species Xenorhabdus anantnagensis. The sequence goes on along the minus strand of NZ_JAQRFN010000046.1, from coordinate 3,975 downwards.
ACCATGTAGAGGGCGGCATTATTGAATATGCCCGTAAAGCAAAAGAACAAGGATTGCCAGTTCGGTTTATTGGCAAGAACTTTGTCTTTGATGAGCGTATGGGTGAGCGTATTTCTGAAGAAATCATTGCGCACTGTCACCAATGTGGAGCGGCATGTGATAGCCACACCAACTGTAAGAACGATGGTTGCCATTTATTGTTTATCCAGTGCCCATCTTGTGCAGAACGTTTCGAAGGTTGTTGCAGCGATTCTTGTTGTGAAGAGATGAAATTACCAGAAGACGAACAGCGTGCTCGTCGGGCAGGAAGAGAGAATGGGGCTAAGATTTTTAATAAATCCCGTTATCGGTTAAATGATGGTTTGAATATTACCTCACTGCAATCTGCTAAGTAACCGCTCTTATCTTGCAAGTTGTAGCTTTTTTTCCTGCATTGACTTACCCCAGTTACATAATTACCTATGTGGCTGGGGGGTTATCTTTTCGCTATAGAGCAGCAATCTGAAATTTATTAACTATAAATAGCATCAAGTTATTTACATTAAAATAGCTTATTTAAAAGTTTTAACAGAAATATTTAAAGATATTGTAAATAAAAAATAACTCCATTTTGTTAGAAGCGCCTGTTTTTTCTAAGATATTCCTCTTGTGAGGATAAGTTGTACTTTTATTGATTTTTATAGATGATACGGTCTTCCCGATGACTAAAAATAGAACTGTACGTATTAAAATTAGAGAAATAACGTTGAATATCATATGATACTATTTCTTTTAGGCGTTCCAGTAATATTGTTATGTCTTTCTTTGAAAGGATAAAATTCTTATTTGTCAATTGGATAGGTATTTTCTTGGCAGGATGTGTTTTATCTAGGCGGATGAGCACGTAGATATAATACAATATGGTGAAAAATAATAAATCATATGAATAATTCTATTGGTTGATATATTCAGTTATTCATTTGGGACACCCAATATATTGAGTGCCCAAATGCGTTAGAATATCTAAATCTATTGTTAATGTTTAATATAATCGAGCTGACTGTATACTGAGGTTTCTATTTTCTCAATCTCGGCCTGCAAAATGAGGATAAGTTGCTTCGCTACGCCTGTTGTTAACCATAACGTTTTGTCAACACTGATATTTTCTGTATTTTGATCTTGGGTGGATGAGTAATGAAGACGTATCATTATGGCTTCATAGGCATCAACGGTGCTGATGTCCCAGCCTACAACAGGATGAGTCTGAATTATTTCATTGTTTTCCATAATAACCTCCTAATCAGACTACAGAATTATTATTGATATAATTGACTAAGAGCAACAGAACTCATCTAAGATGAGCCCCTCGCAGTATAAACCTTTTTGGCAAGCTAATAAGTGAAAAGAACGGGATTTTTGCATTGTGGTTGATAGGAATCATTGTAAGTATTCCCGTAATTTATAAGGCCGGAATTTTGCGGAAATCGAGAACAATTTCCGCACGAGTGAGTGGTAGTAATAAATCTTAGTCATAAAGATTAGAGATAACGCTACCCACATACCCTTACATCCCATCTGGCATCTTCCCCAGCGAGGAATGGAATTAACTTTTCACCACCACATTCGATATATTCAACGATTGGGGTTGGTTTGCGGGTGAGTTCGATAAAGCCATCATTAATTGGTAGGCCATAAAATGCGGGGCCATTTAGGGAACAGAAAGATTCAAAATATTCCATTGCTCCCATTTCTTCAAAAACAGTGGCATAGGCTGCCAGGGCGGTTGGAGCATTGAAAACGCCCGCGCAGCCACAAGAAGATTCTTTGCGATGTAGTACATGAGGAGCCGAATCCGTACCTAAGAAAAAGCGCTTACAACCACTGGCAACTGCTGCTCGGAGTGCTTCCTGGTGAGTATTGCGTTTCAGTACGGGTAAGCAGTAAAGGTGGGGGCGAATACCACCAACCAGCATATGATTACGATTGAACATTAAGTGCTGTGGTGTCAGTGTCGCACTTAATTTATCGTTGCCTTCAAGAATGTATTCTGCAGCTTCTTTAGTTGTAATGTGCTCAAAAACAACTTTTAATCCAGGGAACTGTTGGCGCAATGGTTCCATTACTTGTTCAATAAAGCGCGCTTCACGGTCAAAAATATCAATATGAGAGGCTGTGACTTCCCCATGGATCAGCAATGGCATGCCTATTTTTTCCATCGTTTCCAATAAGGGGTAGATCTTTTTGACATCAGAAACACCATGGCTGGAATTAGTTGTTGCATTAGCAGGATAAAGTTTGCAGGCGGTGAAGATTCCCTCTTTATAGCCAGTTTCAATTTGGTTGCTGGCTGTCGAATCTGTCAGATAGCAGGTCATAAGAGGTTGGAAGGAATGATCTGACGGAGTAGCTGCGATTATCCGTTCCTTATAGGCTTTGGCGCTGGCAACATCTATCACTGGGGAGACAAGGTTGGGCATGACTATAGCCCGGCCAAAAAAACGGCTGGTATGAGGTACAATGGTTTTTAGCATATCTCCATCACGGAAATGGACATGCCAATCATCAGGGCGGCGAATTTTAATTGTGTATGATTCAGTGGTCATGGAACCGGCTCCAGAATATAGGTGAAAAACGGTGGATGCTGATTCAGCACTCCTTAAGCCGGAGGAAGATGATAAAGCGAAAATAGCTAAATAGCTATTATTGAATGATAATATTCTCTGAATTTTGGAAAATTAGAATTTTAAATTTATCTGGGTTAGGGTATTCAGAGGAAATTATCGTATCAAAAAAGGAAAATATAGAAATAACAACACGAGGGTGAATTGAATTTGGCTCCTCCAGCTGGACTCGAACCAGCGACATACGGATTAACAGTCCGCCGTTCTACCGACTGAACTATGGAGGAACTCCTTCAAGACGGGGCGAATATTAACGGTACTTTTCACGTTTGTCAAAGCAGAAAATGCCAATAAGTGTTTGATTGTTGATAATTTGTGCGTTTTGCTTTTTTTGACTTAAAATTGACTGCTTCACGATAAATTGGGAAATAGGGGTAGGTCATAAGGGCAAGGAGTAAGAAACCGAAGGAGAAAACAAGAAAAGAGATTTAAAAAATCGGTAACTTAAAAAGAGGAAAAATTCAAAGCAGAAAAGTGAAAAGCAGAAAGCAAAAAACCTGATTAGCAAAACTAATCAGGTTCTTCAAAATATTTGGCTCCTCCAGCTGGACTCGAACCAGCGACATACGGATTAACAGTCCGCCGTTCTACCGACTGAACTATGGAGGAACTCCTTCAAGATGGGATGAATATTAACGGCACTTTTTACGTTTGTCAAAGCAGAAAATAACAATAAGTATTTGATTGCTTGTAATATGTACTTTTTGGGTTGTTTTTGATCTTGTTTGTGTTTTTGAATGGGATGATTACATCGGAAAGGCGACTTGGAAAAAAGATATTCACATGAGATATTGAAATAAAAAAGAAACAGAGCATAAAGTTGACTACAACAAAAGCAAAAATCCCGACCAGCAAAGCTAATCGGGATTTTTAGAATTTGGCTCCTCCAGCTGGACTTGAACCAGCGACATACGGATTAACAGTCCGCCGTTCTACCGACTGAACTATGGAGGAATTGGGATGTTCCTGAGAACGGGGCGAATAATACAGTGAATGATTCGGCGTTGTAAAGCGAAAAAAATAAAAACAGGCTTAACCGGTTAAGTTATCATCAGAGGATGTTTTTTTGTTGTTTTTTGACTAAAAAATATCTGATTTTTTGAAGATTTATTGGTTTTATAACCTTTAGTGACATATTGTTTATCTTGTTAAAATTCAACTTATTTTATGATTAACGCTTTTATCTCTATTTTTTATAAGTATGAGCTAAACAAGTATAAGCTCTTACAAAATAGGTATGTAACAGAATTGGTTTTCAATAGATGCTAGCAACCAGTGCTGATTGCAAGAAGGGAAGATAAAAAAATCAGGAGGC
>NZ_JAQRFN010000045.1 GCF_028598555.1 Xenorhabdus anantnagensis | reverse complement strand
ATCAAGGGGGTTGCCGGGGCACTGAACGTCGACCCGCATCACGTTCTCGATATTGATAAACCCACGCTGATTGCGCTGGCTAAGTCGATTATCCAGCACGAGAACGGCAAGCAACCTTATTCTGATGATGTTTTCACACGGGCATTTGAAATGCTATGAAACTCAACAGCCAGTACTTCACTCTCGGTACTCTGGTGATTGTTTCTGGCTTGTTCTGGTTCTATTACAGTGAGTATCAGGACAAGGCCGAAGAATACCATAACTTAAAGTTAGAGTATGACGAACAGGTCGCCATCACCGCCCAACAACAAGCGCAAATCCAGCACCTCGCAGAACTGGATACCCGATACATTCAGGAACTCGCCCATGCTAAATCTAAGATTGATCAGCTCAGTGACGATTTGCGTACTAACACTCAGCGCGTGTTCGTCAAAGCCGAATGCCCCGTGCGTGAAACCTCTGCCCCCTCCGGCGTGGATAGTTCAAGACCCGCCAGACTGGAGAAAGACGCTGAACAAGATTATGTACGTCTCCTCGGAGAACTTGAAACCCTCGAAGCCCAGTTCCTTGGACTGAGGGATTACGTTAATACCGAGTGCAAGGGGGGCAAATAACGATGAATGGAGTATCCAAAGGTGAGTACAAAACCAATCGGAAAATGCATAACCAGATATTCAAATATCGGCAACTCAAGTTTTATCAATATTCAAAGGTAGCTGTCGGAGACACCACTACCTTGAATATTTATGTGTACAAATGGTTCATTGTATTAATTGCCATTCCAATGCTGCTCTACGGTTCATTTGTGATTGGCTTTATACCGACATTCAAGGAGCTGATTGATCTATGGGAAGAGCCTGTATCATTCGATAGTTTGCGTCAAATCCCTGATGGACTATTGAAATTAGAGAACACATTGCCACCTCAGAGCAAATGATACTGGGGTGGCTGGATGCGATGCTTTAACTTCAGGTAACTCATAGTCTATGGATTTCATGTAATTACATGAAATTAATACGGTGAGTTAGCGAGCCACGCCTGTTTTATTGCAGGTAAAACATTTTTTTCATAATCGGGTAAGCTATGAACATTCGGATAACGGGTCTGTACATACTTAACTCCTTCGAATGTTGGCTCTTGAGTAAATCCAAGCAGGTATAGATATCTGTTTATATTCGACAAATTAATAGACCCATAAGCTAAGTCAGCGAATTTGGCTTTAATAGTTAATCTTCCAATTTTATCTGCACTTAAGAATCTACATCCAATAAGATAATCTAAATATACATCAAGGATATTAGCACTGAGAGTATGGGCTTGTGAATGCGTAGTGACCGTTTGAGCGCGGAAAACTCGTCTGTCGCTTCTTACAAGGGGGGTACTGGTTCTAAATGGATCTTGTGGATTTATTGGCATAACGACCTCCTCAAAAACACATGTGCGAAATATTTAATCCTATATTTATCTAACAATAAGCGAATAATACTTAACAATTAATTACCCTATGAAACTAAAGCAAATATTCCTTTACCCATTCCCCTGAGTGGTTAAAGGAATACGGATAACCCATGCTGCCACCGCGTACCCAACGCACACGGGCTGGTGGCATTTTTATTTCAACTGTAGAGATACCTCTATGGTTATTTTATGTGCTGGACAAAACAACTTAACCCCTTGTATCTAGCTCACTCTTTTGAGCGTACCCCTTCAGGTATATCGATACCGATACACCTTTGCGTCGGGTTATCGCCGTCTGCCTGTATTAGCTATGACTTGTTCCCTTAGCATCGAGCGTACAGACAGAATCAAAAATAACCCATGCCACCGTGTAGAACGGATCATTATCAGCAACATCCGCTGTAGGCAGACGAAGTGATGTGACAGCCGGAGAGACGGCCTACATTGCCATCATGATTCACCGAGTGGTGATAGCCATGTAGTCAGAGAACCCAAGCCCGATTATCGGATATCGCCCATATTTAGGGCGGTGACAAGTGACTTATGCAGAACTTTATATAGTCCCGATTAAAAAAGTACGGGGTTATATAAATCAGACCAGTTGAATATGCTGAATGAGGCAAAAACGATGATGATGATACTTATCAAAGAAGATGGCAGTACATCTATAACGGCTGATGAATACTCAGCATGGTATGACAAAGAAGGTCAGCTCGATATGAGCATAGGTGGGAAAGCCCCTCAAAAGATCCGCATTCACAATGAGTTCAACCAAAAAGCAGAAAAGTGAAGGGGTGCCGTGGTGGACACCCAAAACAACCCCGCTTTCTTTTGTGCGGAAAATATCGGTCACAGTTGGCAGATCCCACAACAGAATAGACACGTACATTAACACAACCCAACCCTGCATGGCGTTCATGTGCGCGCATACCAGCAATGCCTTGTATGCACCTTATGGTGAACTCAGCGTCAATAACGGACGCTGGAATATTGCGTTATCAGCGCCGGAATCGCGCGCCCCGATGTTGTGTGACATTTATGTTTTTACACTGGTTTATCCACAGCCTGTCCCTGACTGGGGGATTGCTGTCTGGGATGAGAATGAGAAATGTGTCATTACCAGTGATACAAATCCGCTGGCGATTGAAGGAGAATACAATACCAGCCAGCAAATGACATTGCGGGGGAAGAAAGCCATTCTGATGCAAACGACAGGCTGGATTAGTTCTACAGTCGATATGCCTGATGACCCATCCAGACTGCAATACAGAGACACCTCTGTTTCTGCGTTTTTCAACGGACAATCCACACAATTCATTCCGGCTGCCGTATCAGGTGCGACATCCCTGATTGTTGAGGTCAGGGTAGAAAATCTCACCAGCCCGTATATTGACTGCGCGCTTTACGATTAATATCTAACAGGAATACACGCATGTACCATTCACAAGGCACAATTTCCACCGTGTCCGGCTCGGCGATTGTCCGTGGCTTGGGCACCCAGTTTAACGCCAACATCAACGGCGTTGCCCCCGGACAGCTTATCTTAATCCAGTCCGCCAGTGGCAATTTACTGCACATGATTCAGGCGGTGAACTCCGATACTGAACTGGTACTGGCTGATGCCGCCAAGACCACCCTGAATAACGTGAAATACCAGATTCAGACCACGGTTCCTGATTCCGCCTCAGACGGTGTCCGGCATATGGTGGCGATTTACAGCTATATCCTCAATTTCCTCCAGAACATGGATGAATGGATGACGCAGAGTGGCCGGGTTGACGTGACCCTGCCGAATGGCCGGACAGTGTCACTGAAATCGATTAATGTCCTGACACGGAATATTGATGTACTGTACCAGTCTGTACTCATGCGGTCGAAGAACGGGGCAGATATTCCAAATAAAGCGGAGTTTGTGAGGAATATCGGACTGGGGAATGCAATGAGGGTGGGGGATTATGGCGTTGGCACTGACAATATGGTAGGTCAATCTCATATAGGCGATATGGAGGGTTCGGGGTATAAAACGGGTTTTTATTCGTATACTCATACGACCAGTGGTCTACCGGCGGATTACACTCAATTTGGGTCGGTTATCAAATTGAGTTATAGCACATCTAACCAACAGATGATCCTGTTGTCAAACTATGGCATCCCTGTTATGGCTATTAGGAAAATGGCCGCCGGAGGTAAATGGGTGGATTATACCGTTATGACCTCTAATATGTGGACGGTTGATGGTAGCGGATATTATAAAACAGCCTCCCCCATCATCCAAATTCACTCTGACGGTAAATTTGAAACCAATGACGAATCCGAGGGTGCCACTGTAGAGCGTCTATCCGAGGGCGTTTATCTCATCAAAAACGTGCTGGGATTCAATGCCGATGCGGCGTGGGGAGGGGTTGATGGCGGTATCGAAATTCCGCTGTGCAAAAATAAATTACCGTTGATTTGGGTGGATTACAAAGTACTGCCTGATGGTGCCATCAAATTAATGACCTACCATCGGGAACACCCAAACGCCCCAGAATTCGCTAAAAATGTATGTCAGGGTTATTCGGATGGTGATTTGATTGATATCCCTGTCGGTCGGTCTATTTCTGTCCGCGTCCAGATGCCGGAAGATTCGGTGTGGAATGTGAGGCAGGGGGTTGTAGAGGTTGCAACTGATATTGACCAGACTGAACAGGTGGAGTAAAAGAATAATTAACCCACAACCTCCTGCGGGTTAATTATTGAGATTATTTATTTTGTTTCTTCGAGAGGGGAATAACGCGACTCTATTTTAACATTGACATAAAAGTCACCGGAATTATCCCCATAGTGGGTATCTAAAAATAAGAGGGTTAATTCCCCATCTGTGGGAACTGTTCTGTGAAGTACACCATTGCCAATTTCATAGGTCTTATCACCAATTTTTGCAGCTAAAGCACCCCCTGGGGGATTAGGTGGAACTCCTTGAGGGGCAGACCAAGGGTTCGGACGGTTGTCATTGACAAATTTCACCCACCCTGAAGCAATAACAGAGATCACATCCCCTTTTTGGAGTACAAGTCCAGTGGGTTGACCTTGTTGAAGTTTTCCAGAAACAGTTCCAGACCAATTATACATAGTATTACCTCCAATATATTTTTATAACTTTCTGAGGGAGATACTTCTCCGCCTGTGATATTCAATAAAATGGATTCATTAATACTGGATAGGACTTCTTGGATTAGAATGACATGGAATAATGGACAGGACATTAATAAAATCTATTCCCCTATAGCTGATAACGGTTGTTATGAGAAAGGCTAGATTACCCCTCTCAACCCCTTAATTTCCATCCCTGTGCAGGAAATAAGCAAAATCAACAAGTTAGCTAAAGGTGGGATTTCTCACCTTTAACTCAGCACGCTTCCGTTTCAAACGGGGGTGTGAGATTAACTAAAGGAATTCCTTTAGTTTAAGGAGTCACCCGTTTCGGAGGCTCCTTCTCATGGGTAGGTTAAAACAGCTCAGTACGTTTAACGTACCAACCTGTAGTCGAGGTCCTTACTTTGTTTTATACACGCGGGTGGAGGTGTGAGAAATTTTTCGCATACCTTGTGCTTTCGTGTGTTGGATGCGTGATAACCCGGTGCAAAGGAATATCGATATCCTCTATGAGCCAAAGTGACGGCCTCGGATAAATCAACCATAGAGGAAATCCCAATGGTTGCCGCAAGGTGTGATATCCCATCTTAAGGGCAGATTTCTGCCCTATAGTGATAGTAGCTTTTCCCTATTTAACGAGTGTAAAATCAATTGCTACATGCTGTATTGAGTGCTTTTTCTGTTTGTACATGCCGGTGTACATTTGTGATTTTATCAAGTTGTATATTTTATTTAATTGTATGTTTTAATTGGATTAAATTAAATATAATAATCTTTCTGTAAAAAATGCGGCACACATCTTTTCTACCATTTGCATCATCCAAGTGCTTATTATGTTCCGGTTGCTTTGTTTGAAAATAATCATTCAAGTAAATTATCTCGTCAAATTTATGTGGACAGTAAACCCACATATTATAACTTTGTTGAAAAGACTCCTATGTTGACTAAAGAAGATATTCTTAACTTATTTAAATAATTTCTGCAACATGAGGGAAATATCACCCTCATATTGTTCTGGATATAAAATATTTTGTTATTAATAACATAGAACTATGTTGTTTTAAAAAATATCAAACAGAATTTTTTGGTTGTCTATTTAATAATAAAAAGTCATGAAGAGTGTTTACTTTATTGATATGTAACAATTTTCTTTCTGTTTTGCGTTAATGTTAGTATAATCTGTTACCTCATTTAAAAGATTTTGATATCACTCGAGAGAAGAAGTTGTCTTCTTTCAATTTATTTTATTAAAATCATAAAGATAAATTCAGCGTGTCCGCTTGGTTTTGGAATTATTAATTTATCATTATTTGAGTGGGTATTACGTTAGTGGAGATGTTGTTTGATTAATGTTTTATTAGTTGATGACCATGAACTGGTTCGCATTGGCGTGAAAGGTATCCTTGATGATGTAAGGGGTATTAAAGTTGTAGGAGAAGCCAGTAGTGGAGAAGATGCGGTCAGATGGTGTAGATCAAACAGCCCGGATGTTGTCATTATGGATATGGGAATGCCCGGCATAGGAGGGCTGGAAGCAGCTAAGAAAATCATCCGTTATTCACCTGAGACACGGGTGATTATGCTAACTATCCACACTGAAAGTTCTTTGCCTACGAAAGTGATGCAGGCAGGGATCAAGGGATATTTGAGCAAAGCTGCAACTCCTCAGGATATGATCAATGCAATTCGGGTTGTTTATGCAGGACAGCGTTACATTTCCCCGGATATTGCCCAGCAGATGGCACTTAATCTGTTATCTCCCCAAAAAGAAAACCCGCTAGATGAACTTTCAGAGCGGGAATTACAGATCATGACAATGATAACTCAAGGGCGCAAAGTTAATGAAATTTCCACGTTACTTAACCTGAGTCCAAAAACAGTGAATAGCTACCGTTATAGAATGTTTGGTAAGCTAAATATCAAAGGTGATGTAGAATTAACCCATATGGCGATACGTTGTGGATTGCTTGATGCACAGAATATGGTCACTTGCAGTGAGTAATAATATTTGATGGATGATAAGTTGTGGCGGATCTATTTAATTCAAAGGTATTTTTAAAAACAGTCACCAGCCAGCCGGGTGTTTACCGTATGTATGATGCTACTGGCGCAGTGATCTATGTTGGTAAGGCCAAAGATCTAAAAAAACGGCTATCTAGCTATTTTCGGGTACAAGTTAGCAGTCGCAAAACAGAATCATTGGTAAAAAATATCGTTCAGATAGACGTCACTGTTACCCACACAGAGACAGAAGCACTCCTGCTCGAACACAACTATATCAAGCTGTACCAGCCTCGTTACAATGTGTTATTGAGAGATGATAAATCCTATCCTTATATTTTCTTGAGTGGTGATATTCATCCCCGCCTAACCTTATACCGTGGAGCTAAGCATGCGAAGGGCGAGTACTTCGGCCCATTTCCTAACTCTCATGCAGTACGTGATACTTTGGTTTTATTGCAAAAACTATTTCCTATTCGACAATGTGAAGACAGTGTGTATCGCAATCGTTCAAGGCCTTGTTTGCAATATCAGATTGGGCGCTGTCTTGCCCCTTGCGTTAAAGGATTTGTAACGGATAAGGAATATCAGCAGCAAGTTGAATACGTCCGTTTATTTTTGGCGGGAAAAGACCAGCAAGTATTGAGTGAGCTGGTTGGAAAAATGGAAAAAGCGAGTCAACAGCTAAAATTTGAAGAGGCTGCCCGTTATCGCAATCAGATCCAAGCAGTACGGCAAGTCACTGAACGACAATTTGTTTTCGGAGAAGGTGATGATCTTGATGTTATCAGTGTCGCTTTTGAGGCAGGAATGGCTTGCGTGCATGTCTTGTTTATCCGTCAGGGAAAAATATTGGGTAGCCGAAGTTACTATCCCAAAATTCCGGTTGATACGAAGTTAGATGAAGTAGTACAAACTTTCCTTGGTCAATTCTATCTTCAAGGAAGCCAGAATAGGACGTTACCGACAGAAATTTTATTGGATTTTGCATTACCAGAAAAAGAACTGTTGGAAGCATCACTTTCTGAATTATCGGGCAGAAAAATCTATATCCAAGCTCGGCCAAGAGGTGCTAGGGCGCGTTACCTAAAATTGGCGCGTACCAATGCTGCAACAGCCTTGATTACTAAACTTTCCCAACAATCGACAATTCATCAGCGATTAGAATCACTGACCACGTTTGTAGGATTGGAAAAAATCCAACGTATGGAGTGTTTTGATATTAGTCATACGATGGGTGAACAAACCGTTGCATCTTGCGTTGTTTTTGATGGTAATGGTCCGGTTCGTGCAGAATACCGACGCTATAACATCACAGGTATCACTCCGGGAGATGATTATGCCGCGATGAACCAAGTCTTGCGTCGTCGATATAGTAAAGCTATTGATCAGACAAAAATCCCGGATATTATCTTTATTGATGGTGGAAAAGGGCAGCTTGCACAAGCGATTGAAGTTTTCGATTCTCTGGAGGTTGAATGGAATAAAAAACATCCTAAGCTGGTTGGAGTTGCGAAGGGCAGTGATCGTAAGGCTGGATTAGAAACTTTGTTTTTTGAAGTGGAAGGAGAGGGGATGGCACTTCCTCCTGATTCACCTGCGTTACATGTTATTCAACATATTCGTGACGAATCTCACAACCATGCCATTACAGGACATCGTCAGCGTCGAGAAAAAGTGAAAAAGACCAGTACATTGGAGTCGATAGACGGTATTGGGCCAAAACGCAGACAAATGTTATTAAAATATATGGGTGGATTGCAGCCTTTACGCGACGCAAGTGTAGAAGAGATCGCAAAAGTGCCTTCTATTTCATATGCGTTGGCAGAAAAAATCTATAATGCGTTGAAACACTAAGAGTATTGATGCAACATATTAACAAACTTCACATGGCCAGATAGTTACGAAGCATTATGCAATTAAATATTCCAACATGGCTTACACTGTTCCGTATTGCCTTAATTCCATTCTTTGTCCTGGCATTTTACCTGCCATTTCAATGGGCACCTGAGTTGTGTGCCATTATCTTTATAATCGCCGCTGCAACAGATTGGTTTGATGGTTTTCTTGCTCGTTTGTGGAAACAGACAACGCGTTTTGGTGCATTTCTTGATCCAGTGGCGGATAAAGTTATGGTTGCTACTGCGTTAGTACTGATTGCAGAACATTACCACACATGGTGGATTACATTACCTGCTGCAACGATGATTGCACGTGAGATCATCATATCTTCCCTGCGTGAGTGGATGGCAGAATTAGGAAAACGCAGCAATGTGGCTGTTTCTTGGATGGGGAAAATAAAAACTACAGCACAAATGGCGGCATTGGTTGCCTTATTATGGCGTCCTTGTACTGAGTTTGAAGTGGGGGGATTCATCTTATTATATGCTGCTGCGGTCCTGACTTTCTGGTCAATGTTTCAATATTTGAGCGCTGCATGGGATGATTTGCGTGAAGGTTGATCGAAGTGGCGCAAAAACCATCTAACGAACGAGTTTTATAAATAATTGTGTTGACTCATTTCGTGAAATAAGTAGAATGCAACGCATCGAACGGCACATGAGGTTTACGAAACAGTTTAAGTAAATCAAGCAGTTCGAAGAAAAGCGGGAATAGCTCAGTTGGTAGAGCACGACCTTGCCAAGGTCGGGGTCGCGAGTTCGAGTCTCGTTTCCCGCTCCAAAAAGGCGCGTTGGCAGAGTGGCCATGCAGCGGATTGCAAATCCGTCAACCTCGGTTCGACTCCGGGACGCGCCTCCAAATTCAGCCCAGGTGGTGAAATCGGTAGACACAAGGGATTTAAAATCCCTCGACCTTTAGGTTGTGCGGGTTCAAGTCCCGCCCTGGGCACCAAACATAAGTTTACTAACGTCTACTCTAGTAAACTAACTCCTAGAAAGACCTGATAAATCAATCAGGTCTTTTCTTTTTAGGTCTACTCTAGTCTATTGCAATCAACATGCACGACGGGGCATAATCAGGGGCACCTACACTTCTATTTTAAATGTGCCCCTTATAATGAAACTAAACGCACGACAAATCGAAACAGCAAAACCCAAAGAAAAAACTTACAAACTCGCTGATGGCGGCGGCCTATATCTGGAAGTTACTGCTCGCGGCTCCAAGTACTGGCGCATGAAGTACTATCGCCCCACGGATAAAAAAGAAGACCGACTGGCTTTTGGTGTCTACCCTACCGTCTCTCTAGCCGATGCGCGAGATAAGCGAGACGAAGCCAAGAAGCTGATTGCTCAGGGCATTGATCCCAAGGCTGAGAAAAAAGAAGCAAATGCTGGAGCAAAGGGCAAACATACCTTTGAAAAAGTCGCCCGCGACTGGCACGCCAGCAACAAACGCTGGAGCGAAGATCATAGCAACCGCATTCTACGCAGCTTTGAACATTATATTTTCCCGCATATTGGCAGGCTAGATATTTCCACTTTACGGACAAGCCAACTGTTAGCGCCGATCAAAACCGTTGATGCTGATGGAAAACATGACATTGCCCAGCGACTGCAACAGCGTGTCACTTCCATTATGCGTTATGCCGTTCAGAATGATATCCTTGATTCCAACCCGGCTAATGATATGGCTGGCGCACTTTCCACTGTTAAATCTAAATATCATCCCGCCCTGCCTCACGAACGTTTACCTGAATTTTTGAGCCGGCTTTCTCGCTATCATGGGCGTTTAATCACCCGCATTGCAGTTGAACTGACATTATTAACTTTTGTTCGTTCCAGTGAACTGCGATTTGCCCGTTGGGAAGAACTCGACTTTGAAAATGCGGTCTGAAAAATTCCCGCCACAAGAAAAGCCATTGAAGGTGTTAAATTCTCTGAACGGGGCATGAAAATGAAAACCGAGCATATTGTGCCGTTAAGTTGTCAGGCTGTTACTCTGTTCAAATCACTACATGAGCTGAGTGGTGATTGTGAAGTCATGTTCCCTAACGATCACGATCCCACAAAGGTTATGAGTGAGAGCACCGTTAATAATGCCTTGCGGGGCATGGGCTACGATACCAAAACCGATGTTTGTGGTCATGGGTTCAGAACAATGGCGCGGGGCGCAATGGGTGAATCAGGATTATGGAACGATGATGCCATCGAACGCCAGTTAAGTCATGTGGAAAGAAAAAATGTCAGAGCCGCCTATATTCACACCTCTAAGCATCTGGATGAACGGCGACTGATGGTTCAGTGGTGGGCCGATTATCTGGATGCAAACCGGGAAAAACATACCACTCCGTATGATTTTGCTAAGAAACGCCGGAAGTAACATGGATTAATGCTCAGAACGTATTAAGTTCATGATGATTTTTTAGACTTTGTTGGCACTGCCAACAAAGTCTACTTTTCACACAATATATAGCCAGCTAAAAACTCCGCATCCTATCCTTTGTTATGGCAATCATCATATGATGTTTTTTTAACCTTTGCTGGCAGTGCCAGCAAAGCCTGTTTATGCACTGCATAAACAGGTAAGAATTCCATATTTTGATCTTGTCAATGAATTATCTTATCTTTCTTTTGATTAACCTTTATGCAAAAGGCGTTTTTTTAAACTTTGTTGCCCAGGACAACAAAGACTATTTTTAATACAGCGTGTAATCAACTAAAAATCCCATACCCTGACCCATCATACATTTTCCTTATTTTTCATTTGGTTAAATTTACTATCACAGCTATATACATGGTGTTTTTTTAGGCTGCTGTGCCTGTGGCACACAAGGTTGCTTTTTATACAGTCAATAGACAGCAATTAATTTTACGAATTGGTTAAAGAGTTTACGCTTTCAATTAATCTGAATTTTTAAATAATTCCTCTGTCGTCAAATAACGTCCACTAGGGCATTTCAAGGGCTCGATTACAGGGGGTATACATGCCAACAATGACAACATCTAAAGAAAGTCTCATTCGCCTGCCAGAAGTTCAGCGCAGAACGGGCTACAGCAAGGCATGGATCTACAGGCTCATTAAAGAAGATAAATTTCCGAAGCAAGTCAAAATTGGCCCTCGTTCGGTTGCATTTATTGAATCAGAAATTGATGGTTGGGTTGATCAGCGTATTGCTGAATCCCGTTCCTGATAGCGTGCTGACTGAATTTTGGTGCATCAGTTCACGATGCGGGTAATCCATTCATTGAGAGATAGACAAATCTTGCAATTGTTATTTAAACGAAAAAAGGATAGCGGTATGGGAGCTATCCTCCTGACTAACTGTCGGTTGGTTCAACCTTTGGGTTCAATACCACGCGATTGGAGTTCTTTACGGAGTATGCGCTTGATCCATGTAGCAAGGGAAGCATCACCATCGGTTTTTGCTTGTTTTTCAAGTTGTTGCCTGAATTCTTCCGTTAATCTCATTTGGTATTGTGGAGATCGTTTTTCTTTTTGTGTTGACATGGTAATTACCCAAGGATATTGTAAATTACATGGTAATGACCATTTTAATTTTAGTAACCAAATAAAACAACGCCCCGTAGTGCTCGCAACACATACAGGGCGTCTGACCAATAACCGTTGAGAGATAACGATAATGGCTGATACACAGCATAACCAAACTCACCCTAAATTTACATCTTCAGATAAAACAGATGGACAAAAATCGCTCGATCTGATTCAGACCGTGAAAAGATCCGCCATGTACCATTGGGAAAATCTGCTGCCTGCATGCGGCATCGACATTCCTGCAAAGGGGAAACATGGCGCTTGCCCCATCTGCGGTGGTACTGACCGTTTTCACTTTATTGACGACCATCATCATGGCAACTGGCATTGTCGCCACTGTGACGCCCCAAACTATGGTGATGGGCTGGATTTAGTGGCAAAAACCAAAGGGATCTCGATTCTTGAAGCAGCAAAAGTTATTGCGGATACGCTGGCATTACCTTTGCCAGAACCCAAGCCAAATAGGGAAAGCATTCAAACAACACAGTCGATTGCTGAAAGAGTGACGGCACTGATGGCGCAAACTGTCGCCGGGCAATCTTCCTATCTGACCGCAAAAGGGCTGCATTGCCCTGGTCAGCGGCTGCTGTCCGATAATTCGATAGTGTTGACACTGACAACATTGGATAAAAAAGTAACAGGCGCACAGATCATTAAGCCTAATGGCGAGAAAAAATTACTCTCTGGTAGCCAGAAGAAAGGTGCATTTATTGCTGTATCAGAGCTGGAAGAGCACTCCGACACAGTAATCATTACCGAAGGTTATGCCACGGCGTTCACAGTTAATCAGCTCTATAAAGGTACTGTTCTAGTGGCGCTGGATGCAGGTAATTTGCTATCTGTCGCTCAAGCAGTTCGGGAGCGCTGGTTGGATACAAAAATTATTTTCGCCGCCGATAATGACTGGCACAGTCCCGACGAACTGGATAAGAACGGTAAGCCCAAAAAGAATGTTGGAAAGATCTCAGCGGAACAAGCTGCCCTTGTGGTTAATGGTTGGATCACATTGCCACCTACAGAGCATAAAGCTGATTGGGACGATTATCGCCAGCAATACGGTGTGGAAATAGCAAAACATGCCTTTTCTCAGGGACTTTATCAACCGATATCAACTAAGAAAAAAGCAACTCCTCAGCCCAATGATGCCGAGCCTTCAAAACTGACATTATGCCAGATGGGAGCCAGTCAGCGCGGGGAAGTGTTACTGGCACGTTATGACAGCAATTTGGCTCTGGATGGCGCTTCGGAAAGCGTTCATCACTATGATGGTATCGTCTGGCGTCCGGTCAGTGATCGTGATTTAAAACGGGAAATGGTGGCTGCCTTTATGGAAGAAAAGCTACCATACTCACCGCATGGTATTAGTTCTGCCGTGGATGCCCTGAAATTACAACTTCCCATGATGCAACTGCCAAAACGCCATTTAATCGGATTCAATAATGGTGTGTTTGACCTGAAAACCTGCCAGTTTCGGTCGCATCGTAAAAGTGACTGGCTGCTACTTGCTAATGACGTTGAATTCAATTCCCCCATTTCAGGGGAAACCCTGAAAAACCATGCGCCACAGTTCTGGCACTGGCTGAATCGGGCAACAGCCCATTGTGAAAACAAATTTAATCGTGTATTGGCAGCACTGTTTATGGTGCTGGCGAATCGCTACGATTGGCAGCTT